>CALLLP010000011.1 GCA_938008165.1 uncultured Neomegalonema sp.
ACGCGATAGCCCATCGCACCTACTCCGATCTAAAGGGTTGGAAACGGGGCCATCCCTAGCCGATTGTGCAGGGCCTGCAAAACGATTTCGCGTGATGGGCGGCGCGTCATTTGGGAATGGGGCTGTCGCGCGGTTTTTTGAGCGATGAGCAAAGTGGGTAGACGCCGAAAATGATAATTTTTGGTGATTTTAAAATCATTGCTTATCTTCTATTAAAGGCAATTTTTATGCCGTAATTTAAGAAGCACAAGGTTGCCTCCTCTATATTCAAGTTGTATTTATCAGAAAAAATAAAAATTGGAACCATCTCTAATGACTTAAGCTTTATTTTGTATGAGCGATATTTTTTTGTCTTGCTTGTTGGAAAGTATTTAATTATTTGTCTATAGTTGTTTGTGTAGTTGGCAGTTTCGATCAAAAGATGTATGGCAGTCTCAGTGTCGTCAATTGAGTATATTGATTTGTATTTTTGAATTGATGGCATCATTTCCGCAGGTATATGTAATACAATTAAATGTTTATTGGTGTATGCTTGTGACTTTTTTGCATCATCAAAAAAGACATCAAATATTTTGTCTATAGATTTAAATGTTAATGCTACTGCAGCTGTATTAATCGCAAAATCTTTGATTGCCGGTTTTTTGTCGCGTAAAGAAAAATAACTGGCAATTTGCCATTCTGAATATTGATATTTTTCACCGTATTTTTTGTGTTCTACGTTGGGGCCACGAGAGATTTTTCCTGCTTTTTCAAGTTCAGAAATTTGTTCAGAAGTAACATGGTATTTTCTGATCGCTTTCTCTATGGAAATCCAACTGTAACTCATATCTGGATCGTAATCGTTTGTTTTGCCGTGTCTACTTACAATATGATGATCACAAGGATAATGCTTTTTACCTCGGCTTCGACTCACTGAATTTGCCGGGTCTAGATGCCCCTCCCCGCCAAAAAACCCTTTGAGTTCTGGCGGGGAGGGCGGTGTGCGCCTTATCCCGCTTTCAATTGTAACCGTCGCGCATGGAGGACCGGTTCGGTGTAGCCTGAGGGTTGTTCGGTGCCTGCAAAGACCAGATCGCAGGCGGCCTGAAAGGCGATGCTGTCAAAGCCGGGGGCCATGGGGCGGTAGGCGGGGTCGTCTGCGTTCTGGCGGTCGACGACTTCGGCCATGCGCTTCATGGCATCCATGGCATCGGCCTCGCTGACCACACCATGATGCAGCCAATTCGCGATATGTTGCGAGGAGATGCGGCAGGTTGCGCGGTCTTCCATCAGGCCCACATCGTTGATATCGGGCACCTTCGAGCACCCGACCCCCTGATCGACCCAGCGCACGACATAGCCGAGGATTCCTTGGGCGTTGTTCTCGACTTCGCGGATAATCTGTGCCGCGCTCCATTGCCGATAGGCGGCGAGCGGAATGTCGAGCAGGGTGTCGACATAGGCGCGCCGTCCGCCCTTTGCGAGACGCTGCTGCACGGCCATCACATCGATCTTGTGATAGTGCAGCGCATGCAGGGTCGCCGCCGTGGGGCTGGGCACCCAAGCACAGTTTGCACCCGCTTTCGGGTGCTCGATCTTTTGCTCCAGCATGGCGGCCATCAAGTCGGGCATCGCCCACATGCCTTTGCCGATCTGCGCCCGTCCGGCGAGGCCGCATTCGAGACCGATATCGACATTCTGGTTTTCGTAGCCGGTGATCCACGCCTTGCGTTTGATGAAGTCTTTGCGGCTGAAGGGGCCTGCCTCCATCGATGTGTGGATTTCATCGCCCGTGCGGTCGAGGAACCCGGTATTGATGAAGGCAACCCGGTGTTTGGCGGCGCGGATGCATTCCTTGAGATTGACGCTGGTGCGGCGTTCCTCGTCCATGATGCCCAGCTTGACGGTATATTGCGGCAGGCCGAGCGCGGCTTCGATGGCGGTAAAGGTCTCGTCGGCGAAGGCCACCTCGTCCGGTCCGTGCATCTTGGGTTTGACGACATAGATCGAGCCTGCGGCGGAGTTGCCGCCCTCGCGCTTGAGGTCGTGCAGGGCGATGGCCGTGGTGATCATCGCATCCATCAGGCCCTCGAATACCTCCTCGCCGTCCCAGCTCATCGCCGGGTTGGTCATCAGATGCCCGACATTGCGGACCAGCATCAGCACCTGACTCTTGAGCGTCACGTCGCCTTCGCCATCGGGGGCGGTATAGCGGCGGTCGGGGTTCAGGGCGCGGGTGATGGTCTGCCCGCCTTTTTCGAAGGTTTCCTCAAGATCGCCTTTCATCAGGCCCAGCCAGTTGCGATAGGCGAGCACCTTGTCTTCGGCATCGACGCAGGCGACGGAATCCTCGCAATCCATGATCGCGGAGATCGCCGATTCGATCTGCACATCGGCCAATTGCGCCTGATCCCGGCTGCCGATGGGGTGGGCGCGGTCGAAGATCAATTCGGCATGTAGGCTGTTATTGCGCAGGACGATGCCATCGGGGGCCATGGCCGGGCCGCGATACCCGACGAATTGCGACGGATCGGCCAGCGGCATATCATCCGCCAGCAGCACCCCGCCGCGCACATGATAGCGGCGCACATCCGCATGGCTGGTGCCGTTGAGCGGAAAGGCTTCGTCCAGAAACACCCGCACCCGCGCGACCACCCGCGACCCCCGGCCCCGGTCATAGGCCCCGGCAGGGGCGGGCGTGCCCATTGCATCGGTGCCGTAGAAGGCGTCATACAGGCTGCCCCAGCGCGCATTCGCGGCATTGAGGGCATAGCGGGCATTGGTGATCGGGACCACGAGCTGCGGCCCCGGAACGGTTGCGATTTCGGGATCGATCTTCGTCGTATCGATCTTGAAATCCGCCCCTTCGGGCTGGAGATAGCCGATCTCGGACAGGAACGCTTTATAGGCGTTGTGGTCATGGGGTTGATTGCGGCGGCCCTTATGCCACGCATCGATCTGCGATTGCAGGGCAGTGCGGGTTTCTATCAAGGCGCGATTTCGGGGGGTAAAATCATGCAGCAGGGCGGCCATGCTCTGCCAGAAGGCATCCGCGTCGATGCCTGTGTCCGGCAAGACCTCGGTTTCGACAAAGGCGGCTAGGGCGCTGTCTATTTCGATCCCGTGTCGTGTCGTTCGATTGTTCATGGTCGCGCGTCTCATCTGAAGGGCTGCATTGGCAGCGGTCATTGTCGAGACGGACCGTTACGAAAACTCTCACAGCTTGGCAAATCCGATCAGCGGTCAAGGCGACAAAATGCTGGACGCCCGGTGCAGGCCCGTGTCTCTTGTGCCGAATATTTTCTCCGGGGGGGAGCGCATCATGCTAAAGACACCGTATCTCTTGTTTCTGGGCGACGCCAAGGATGCGCTTGCCGCCAAGGTTGCGCAGGGGATCCGTGATTGGAGACCCGACAATGCAGTGGGTCAGATGCGGCTGGCGGGCTGTGTTGCCGATCTGGGCATTCCCGATATGACCATCGAGGAATCGATGGCGCAGGGTGCGCGTACGATGGTCGTGGGGGTTGCGAACCGGGGCGGGTTCATCGCCGAAGAATGGATCAATGTGCTGGAACAGGCGCTGGAAGCGGGCATGGACCTCGCCGCCGGGCTGCATAACAAGCTGGCCGATGTGCCGCGCCTTGCCGATACCGCCGCGCGATTGGGCCGCGAACTGCACGATGTGCGCCATCCGACACAGGCCTATCCGGTTGGCAGCGGGGCAAAGCGTTCGGGCAAGCGCCTGTTGCCCGTCGGCACGGATTGCTCCTGCGGCAAGATGTATACCGCGCTGGCCATCGAAAAGGAGATGCGCGCACGGGGCTGGAAAGCTGATTTTCGCGCCACGGGGCAAACCGGCATTCTCATCACCGGCGAGGGGGTCAGCATCGATGCCGTCGTGTCGGATTTCATCTCCGGCGCGGTCGAGACGCTGGCCCCGGCGAATGATGCCGACCATTGGGATCTGGTAGAGGGGCAGGGATCGCTCTATCATCCCGCCTATGCCGGGGTGACGCTGGGGCTGATCCACGGGGCGCAGGCCGATGCGCTGGTCCTGTGCCACGAACCGACCCGCAGCCATATGCGCGCCTTGCCGGAATATCCGGTGCCCGATATGGGCGCGGTGATGGAGATGGCCCTGCCCCATGCCCGCCTGACCAATCCCGATGCGCATTTTGTCGGCGTGGCGGTGAATACGAAGACCCTCGACGATGCCGCCGCCGAGCGATTCCTGAAGGAAACCGAAGACCGCTTCGGCCTGCCCACCGTCGACCCGGTCCGTACGGGCGTAGGGCGGATCGTGGATGGGTTGGCCTGATCCCGGAGAGAGACATGCCCACCACCCTCACCGCCACCCCCGAAACCTTCCCCATGGACGGCACCTTCACGATTTCGCGGGGGAGTCGGACCGAGGCGCATGTGGTGACGGTGGAGGCGCGCGACGGGTTGTGTATCGGGCGTGGGGAAGCGGTGCCCTATGCGCGCTATGGCGAGACGGTCGAGAGCGTCATCGCGCAAATTGAGGCGGCGGGACCGATGGCGACGCCGCGCGATGCTCAGGCGATGCCCGCCGGGGCCGCGCGCAATGCCGTCGATTGCGCTCTGTGGGATCTGGAGGCCAAGCGCAGGGGCGAGCCTGTCTGGCGATTGCTGGGCTTGCCAGAGCCGCAGCCGGTCGTCAGCGCCTATACCCTGTCGCTGGAGACGCCCGATGTGATGCGGGCAAAAGCTGCCGAGCATGCCTATCGGCCGTTGCTGAAAATCAAGCTGGGCGGCGAGGGCGATCTGGACCGTCTGCGCGCTGTGCGCGAGGGTGCGCCGGAGGCCAGCCTCATCATCGATGCGAATGAGGGCTGGAGCGCCGAAACCTATGCCGCGCTCGCCCCCGATCTTCTGTCGCTGGGCGTTGCGATGGTCGAGCAACCCTTGCCTGCCGGAAATGACGAGGCGCTGCGGGGGATGGATCGGCCTCTGCCTGTCTGCGCGGATGAAGCCTGCCATGACACGGCGTCGCTCGATGCGTTGCAGGGCAAATACGACATGATCAATATCAAGCTCGACAAGACGGGCGGACTGACCGAGGCCCTTGCCCTGCGCGATGCGGCTCTGGCGCGGGGGTTTCAGGTCATGGTCGGGTGCATGGTCGGGACATCGCTTGCCATGGCCCCGGCGGTTCTGGTGGCGCAGGGGGCGCAGGTCGTCGATCTCGACGGGCCGCTCCTGCTGGCCAAGGATCGCGAGACACCCTTGATCTTTGCGGGCAGCACGCTGCATCCGCCGCGACCCGCGCTCTGGGGGTAGAGTGATCGGCCTGCTTGGCGGTCGTGCCACGGTTTTTCAGATGCATTGCCCACAATCGATCCCGCGAGGGCGATAGGCCCGGCGCGGGGCGGGGATGATGGGCCGGTGAACGGGGGGCGCGACCCGTGCCGATGCCTCGGTTGCATCGGGCAGGAGGGCGGCTCTGTCCTGTGTCCTCGCCGGGGCGGTTGTGACAGGCACGGGGCCGTCATCCAGATAAGGGGGCGCGACCTCGACATAGGCGGGGGGCGCAACCGGGTCTGGAATTGGCGCTGGCGCTGGCACTGGCACTGGCGCAGGAATTGGCGCTGGCGCTGGCACCGGGGCGCGGTCGGGATAGGCGGGCAGGGGTGCAATCGGGGTCGCGCTAGTATCTTGCGCGACGGGTGCAATCGCCCGGCCCTGCGCCTGCAAGATCGCCTCGCGCACCGGCACCACCTTCGCAAAGGTATTCGTGGTTCCCCCGATATGCGAAAATCCATTGGCATGGACCACAGCGACGAGAGCGCCGTTGGCATCCAGCACGCAAGAGCCGGAGAATCCCCCGATTACCCCCTCCGCCGCGACACCCTCGTCGGAATCATGCAGCTCGATCCACCAGAAGGGCGGCATGGGGTCGTCGAGATAGGCGATGCCGGGCACGACCTCGCCATCCCTGTCGCGGGCCGGAAAACCGTGAATCTCGACGGCCATGCCCGCGCGCATCGCTGGGTAGTCCTGCGCGTCCAACTGCATCGGATCGATGCCGAGAAACGACCAATCCGCGAGGGTGTCGGATACCGTGACCGCATCTTTGGGACCGATCAACGGCGTGCCGTTCTCCGTGACATGGGCGACCGAGACATAGCCGCGCTTGCCCAGCCCCAGAAACCCGCGCGGGTTCAGCGCGCAGACCGTCCCCCAACTCGCGGAGCCGCCGCCGCGGTAATAGACGCGTTCGGCACGGGGCGACACGCTCTCCGAGCACGCGCCAAGCAGGAACAGCAGGGTAAGGGCAGCGGTTTTGCGAATCATCCGGGTCACCTGAATTGTCTTGAACAGATCAATATGTTCTATATTTGTTCTAGTCAAGAGAGACAATGTGCCGAATCGACAAGGGGCCATGCGGCGGTCGCGATGGCCCCTTTACGCTGCTTATGGTCCCTTCCCCGGTCTTGCCGGGAAAGGGGTTGGTTTCTGGATCAGGCCATCCACCAGCGTTCGGCGTTCTTGTGGCCGTCAAGCTCCCAGTTGGACGCGATCTGTTCGGGCATGCCGATCTCGTTGCGGATGACATGGGTATAGGCCATGAACATCGGGATGACCGAGCCGCAATCGTCGTGGCAGATGCGCTGCATCTCGACATACATGTCGCGGCGTTTTTCCGCGTTGAGTTCCGAGCGCGCCCAGACGAGCAGCTTGTTGAACGTGCGGTTTTCCCAGTAGCTTTCGTTCCATTCCGCGCCGGAGGAATAGACTTGGCTGAACATCCAGTCCGCCGTGGGCCGCCCTCCCCAATACCCGCCGAGGAAGGGCTTTTTCATCCAGATATTCGACCAGTAGCCATCCTCCGGCTCGCGCACGATTTGCAGGTCGATGCCCGCTTTCTTGGCGCTTTCGGAATAGAGCTGGCCCGCATCCACCGCGCCCTCGAAGGCCGAATCGGCCAGATGCAGTTTGAGCGCGAGGCTGTCCATGCCCGCTTTTTTGAGGTGAAATTTCGCCATGTCAGGATCATAGGACCGCTGGGGGATTTCGTCGGTCGTGGCGCGGTTCACATTGGCCGGGCCGATGGGGAAGTCGTTGCCGACCTCGCCAAAGCCACGGGTGATCTTCTCCAGCATTTCCTCGCGGTCGATGGCGAATTTCAGGGCCAGACGCACATGGTTGTCGGTGAAGGGATCGGCGCGGCAATCCATCGGCAGGACGACGTGCTTGTTGCCATAGGTCGGCAGAACCTTGACGTTTTTGTCACGGGCCAGCAGTGGCGCGGTCGCGATATCCATGTTTGACATCGAGTGGATTTCGCCCGTTCGCACGGCGGCGGTTCGCGCGGCGGCATCGGCGACAAAGAGGTTCTGGACCGTGTCGAAATAGCCCGCGTTCTCCTTCCAGTAATTCGGGTTGCGCTTCACATTCGCGCGCACGCCTGCGTCGAATTCTTCGAGCATATAGGCGCCCGTGCCGACGCCCGATTCCCAATCGATACCGCCGCCATCTTTCGCGGGGCAGATGTTCAGGTGATAATCGGAGATGATGAATGGGAAGTCGGCATTGCCACCCGAAAGGGTGAAGACGACGTTGTTTCCGTCGGCCTTGACCGATTCAACCTGCTTCATCAGGCCATTGGCGGCGGATTTATTACCCTCGCCCATATGGTGCTGCATGCTCTGCACCACGTCATCGGCGGTCATGGTCTTGCCGTTATGGAATTCGACGCCCTGACGCAGCGCGAAGGTCCATTCTTTTGCGTCGGCGGTCGCTTCCCAGTTTTCGGCCAATTCGCCGCGCAGCTGGTTGTCGGGGCCGATCTCGGTCAGGTTGTTGCGCAGCTGACCCGAACTGACATTGATCATAAAGCTGTCGAGGATCGTTGCCGGATCGAGACTGTCGGAGGAGGAGCCGCCCGTCAGGGCCTGAATATAATCGCCGCCTTTTTTGGGCGTGGCCGCGATGGCTTTGTCGAAGGCGGTCGAGGCGGCGGCGACGCTGACGCCCGCTGCGAGGCCCGCCTGAACGAATTCGCGGCGGCTGAGGCGGCCTTCCCCTGCCAGCTTCTCGAATCTTGTCATATCCGTCATGGTATATTCCCCGTATGAGTGATTTTATATACGCGGTCTCGACGCTAGACCGGGAACGGACTATCCGGCAATGCCTATATCGGCTCGATCGCGTGCGCCGGTGCGCGTCGGATTTCGTCGTTATTCATGTGTGCCGGAGACCGCCCCTGTGACCAAGACCCCGATCATCCCAAATCTGCCCCGTCGTGCCGTTCTGACCGGCGGGGCACTTGCGGTATCGCTGGCCGCGCCTTCTCTCGCACAGGGACGTCTGAGCCTGTCGATGGCGACGTCCTGGGGGCGGCTGGTGCCGGGGCCGGGCGTCTCTGCGCAGCGGCTGGCCGAGAGTATCGAAGCCCTGAGCGGTGGACGGATCGCGGTGAAGGTGTATCCGGCGGGCGAGCGGGTTCCGGCGCTGGGCGTCTTCGATGCGGTGGCGAATCGATCCGTCGATCTGGGGCATACGGCGGCGGCTTTCAATGCGGGCAAGCGGCGGGCGGCGGCGATGTTCACCGCCGTTCCCTTCGGCATGACGCCGGGCGAGCATGCGGCGTGGCTGTATGACGGCGATGGGCTGGATCTGTGGCGGGATTTATACGCGCCGTTCAATCTTGTACCGTTGATGGCCAGCAATACCGGGCCATCCATGGGCGGCTGGTTCACAAAACCCATCGAGACCTTGGCCGATATGCGCGGTCTCAGGATGCGCATCGCGGGGCTTGGCGGCGCGGTGATGACGGCGCTCGGCGTTTCGGCGGTATCCCTGCCCCCCGGTGAGATTGGCGTGGGGCTGAAGGCGGGCACCATCGATGCGGCGGAATTCGCCGGACCGGCGGCGGACGAGGCGCTGCGCCTGTTTGAGGCGGCGCGCTATTATACCGGCCCCGGCTTTCACGAGCCGAACGGGGCGGCGGAACTGTTGGTCAATGCGGATGTCTGGGCGGGGCTGGACCCCGATCTACGCGCGGTGCTGACCCTCGCCTGTCGCGCGGAGCATGACCGCTCGCTTGCCGCTGCGACCCATGACGGGGCGCTGGCCCTGCGCCGGATGACCCGTGACGAGGCGGCCATCCTGCGCGACTGGCCAGAGGATGTCGTCGAAGCGGCGCGCGAGGCGTCGCGGGAGGTGATGCAGGGGGTCGCGGCAGAGGATGCGCTCTCTGCCCGGATCGTGGACTCCTATCGCCGGACTCAGAATCTGCTCGCCGGATATGCGTCGGCCTTGCCGGGGGCCTATATGGCGATGCGCGCCGACGGGTGATCCCCGTGTGACAAGAACGCGGGAGCGGGTTTTCCACGGGACAGGCTGGCGCGAAGGCGGTAGCGTCGCCCGTGAACGCAACGCCGGAGGGAAAGAGCCATGTTCAGCAAGATCCTGATCGCGAACCGGGGCGAGATCGCCTGCCGGGTGATGCGAACGGCGGCGCGGATGGGGATTCGCACCGTTGCGGTCTATTCCGATGCCGATGCCGATGCGCTGCATACGCTAACCGCCGATGAGGCTGTGCGAATCGGCCCTGCCCCGGTTTCCGACAGCTACCTGCGAATCGAGGCGATCATTGATGCCTGCAAGCGCACAGGGGCCGAGGCGGTCCACCCCGGTTATGGCTTTTTGTCCGAAAACCCCGCCTTTGCCGAGCGGTTGGCGGCGCAAGGGATCGCCTTTATCGGTCCTTCGGCCAAGGCGATCCGGGCGATGGGCCTCAAGGACGCCGCGAAACGGTTGATGCAAGACGCGGGCGTGCCTGTGGTGCCCGGCTATCATGGCGAAGGACAGGACCCCGACCAATTGCTCGTCGAGGCACAGCAGATCGGCTTTCCGGTGCTGATCAAGGCCCGCGCGGGGGGCGGGGGCAAGGGGATGCGCCGGGTCGATCTGAAAGAAGAATTCGCCGACGCGCTGGCCAGTGCGCGCAGCGAGGGCGAAAAAAGCTTTGGGGATGGCCATGTCCTGATCGAAAAATATGTCGGGCGGCCGCGCCATGTCGAGGTGCAGGTCTTTGCCGACCGGCATAATCCCCCCGTGTATCTGTTCGAGCGCGATTGTTCGTTGCAACGGCGACATCAGAAGGTCATCGAGGAAGCCCCCGCCCCCGGCATGACCGCCGGAATGCGCGCCGCCATGGGTGAGGCGGCGGTGCGCGCGGCGGCGACGATCGGCTATGAGGGCGCCGGAACGGTCGAGTTTCTGGTGGATGCCAGCGATGGCCTGCGCACGGACCGCTTTTACTTCATGGAGATGAATACGCGTTTGCAGGTCGAGCATCCCGTGACCGAGGCGATCACCGGCGTCGATCTGGTCGAATGGCAAATCCGGGCGGCGGCGGGCGAGGCGGTGGTTCCCGCGCAGGACGATCTCGAATTTCTGGGCCATGCTTTCGAGGCGCGGATCTATGCCGAGGATGCCGCTAAGGGCTTTTTGCCCGCGACCGGGCGGCTGGAGCGCATGGTGATGCCCGACCGCACCGCGCGCATCGATACCGGCGTGCGCGAAGGCGATACCGTCACCGCCCATTACGACCCGATGATCGCCAAGGTCATCGTCCATGACCGCACCCGCGCGGCGGCCTTGATCAAGCTGCGCGCTGCGCTCGATGGCACCCGGATCGCGGGCACGGTTACGAATGTCGAGTTTCTGCGCGCCCTTGCCGCCGATCCCGGCTTTGCCGATGGCGATGTGGATACGGGCCTGATCGAGCGCGGCATGGATCGGTTTGTGCCGGTCGAGGCAGTGTCTGCCGAGGCCGAGACACTGGCGGCCTTGATGGCGATCGGCCTGCCCGGTGAAACGGCAGATGGACCATGGGGCACGCTCCTGGGATGGCGCGCGTGGGGTGTCGCGCAACATTCGGTGACGATCCTGCGCATGGGCGAGCCGGTCGAGGCCCGGATTCGCATTCATGCGCCGGGCCGCTATGGCGTTCGCATCGATGGCGTTGTGCGCGAGGTCGTTCTCGGAATGCAGGGCCGGGTCGAGATCGACGGGCGGCGTCTGTCGGCAGAGATGCTCTGGCGGGGCCATGACATCCTCGTGCTGATGGATGGCGAGGCATTTACCTATGGCACCCGCGACCCCCTCGCGGTTGCGGCGGGGCCGGGGCCGGGGCCGGGGGGCGACGCCATTCTCGCGCCCATGCCCGGCGCAATTCTCAGCGTTGCGGCCAAGGCGGGCGAGGTGGTCGAAATGGGTCAGACCGTGATCGTCATGGAAGCGATGAAGATGGAACAATCCCTCAAGGCCCCCCGTGCCGGAACCATCGCCGAGGTGATGGTGGGGGCGGGCGATCAGGTTGGCGATGGCGATACGCTCGTGACGCTGACGCCGGATGAATGATCGCGGCGTTGCGTCGACATCATCACGGTTACCCGGCGCGATCCGAGGGATGGTCGATCCCGTCCATCAGCGGCACATTCTGATAATCGCGGATATCGACCCCTTCGATACAGCCCAGATTGACACCGTATTCCGTCGGATCCGAGCGGCGGCGGTGATGTGTTGCGATGCCGCATATGCCGCAGAACCAGTGCTCCGCCGTCATTGTTCCGAATGCGTAGAGTCGCAGCGCGTCTTGGCCCTTCACCACGCGTAGCGCCGCCAAGGGAAGCGAGGCGACGATGGTGCCCCGGCGGCGGCACATCGAACAATCGCAGCGGCGCGGATCGACGATCCCTTCCGGTCCCTCCGGCATATCGAGGGCCAGTTCTACGGCTCCGCAATGGCATGTCGCGCGTCTTTTCGTTCCCATGGCTCCGGCTCCCCTTCGGTGTTCGGTCAGTGGATAACGGCCTTTGACTCGGAAATTGTGCCAGAACAAAACTATAGAGCAGCGGGACATACGCGCCATGATTCCATGGCGGCGTGTGTTCGGGGGGGGGAGGCTGTTTGCGATGATCCGGCGGGGTTATCCCCGCCATGTCCGAACAGGCCCGGTATCGAGATGGATGAAGCCTGCGCGGGGGTAGTAGCCTACGCCCCCGGCGCCCATCTTCAGCGCCAGTTTGCGGACCTTGTTCGTGGAGACGCCGGGCAGGCGGATATCCGCGGCCATGCCGCGCATGTGATAGCTGTTCTTGGCCACGGCCCGGTTTCGGCGGCGGAGCATGTTATTCGTCTGCTGCGAGCGATAGCCTGAGACAACGGTGATCGGCTGATCGAAGCCGATCTCCTCCTGTACCATCGAGAGCAGGTCGATGAGGCTGCGGTCGATCTTGAACACCTCGTCCCGGCGCCAGTCGCGCAGCAGATGGTCGATCTCGCCAAGGGCATCGTCATACATGACCGGCCCGGCGCGGAAGACATCATCGAAAATTTCGCCCGTGCGTTGCGCCCGTATCTTCAGGCGATGCTCGCGGCTATCGTCATACCCAAAATCGATGCGCAGAGGTTTGCGCGAAGGTTCGGGAAAATCCAGTACGCGCTTGACCGCCGGTTCGGGCTGCACCTCGGACAAAACGTGATATTCGACCCGCGCGCCCCAGCCACGATCGGCGCGATAGGTCGCGACGGCGGCCTTGTCGAGGCTGTCGTAAATCGGGCTCATGCCTGCCAGAGCGGGAGCGGCTCCAGCGAGGGAATAGCCTGCAGCGGCGGTCAGAAAGGTGCGTCGGGTGGTATCGGCCATTGCGTTGGTCGTCCCTTGTCGTACAGCGTATTGGATCAAGCAGGCCGTATAGTAGGGATCGAAAGTTTAACAATCGTTAACGCCTGCGCGGCCCGTATCGCATTGACGTAAGGCTTACCGAGGGTTACGGGACGGAAGTTCAGAAAAGATTCATCCTTATACAGACGCCGGAACCCACGATGACCGAGTTGCGCGAGACCGCCCTGACCTCGAAAGCATGGCCCTTCGAAGAAGCGCGAAAGCTGGCCAAACGTTTTGCCAAGGCTCCGCCGGAAAAGGGGTATGTGCTGTTCGAGACGGGATACGGCCCCTCCGGCCTGCCGCATATCGGCACGTTCGGCGAAGTGGCGCGCACCACGATGATTCGCCGCGCCTTCGAGGCGATCAGCGATATTCCGACCCGGCTCATCTGCTTTTCGGACGATATGGACGGGATGCGCAAAATTCCCGACAACGTGCCCGATTCGGCCATGCTGGCCGAGCATTTGCACAAGCCGCTGACTTCGGTGCCCGATCCGTTCGGGGAATTCGACAGCTTTGGAAATCATAATAACGCCATGCTGCGGCGATTCTTGGATACCTTTGGCTTCGAGTACGAATTTGTCAGCGCGACGGATTATTACACATCGGGTCAGATGGACGCGATTTTGATGCGCGCCGCCGAGCGCTACGACGCCATCATGGCCATCATGCTCAAATCGCTGCGCGAGGAACGCCAGCAGACCTATTCGATCTTTTTGCCGATTTCGCCCCAGTCCGGCCGCGTCCTCTATGTGCCCATGAAAGACGTGAACGCGCAGGACGGCACGGTCACTTTTGACGACGAGGACGGGACCGAGACGACCCTGCCGGTCACCGGCGGCAATGTGAAACTGCAATGGAAGCCCGATTTCGGGGCGCGTTGGGCCGCGCTAGGGGTCGATTTCGAGATGTACGGCAAGGATCACTCGACCAATACGCCGATCTATGACGGTATCTGCAAGGTGTTGGGGGGCCGTGCGCCGGAGCATTTCACCTATGAACTGTTTCTCGACGACAAGGGCGCGAAAATCTCGAAATCCGCTGGAAATGGCCTGTCGGTCGATGAATGGCTCGCCTATGCACCGACCGAGAGCCTGAGCTATTTCATGTTTCAGAAGCCAAAAACGGCAAAGCGGCTCTATTTCGACGTGATCCCCACGGCGGTCGACGAATATCAACAGCAATTGCGCGCCTATGAAGGGCAGGACATGGCGAAGCGCCTCGCCAATCCCGTCTGGCATATCCATAACGGACAGCCGCCCAAAAGCGCCATGCCGGTCAGCTTTTCGATGTTGCTCAATCTTGCCAGTGCGGCGGGGGCCGAGGATAAGGAAACGCTGTGGGGCTTTATCCGCAAATATGCCCCCGATGCGACCGCCGAGAGCCATCCGGTGCTCGATCAGGCGGCCGAGGGCGCGGTGCGGTATTACCACGATCGAATCGCCCCCTTCAAACAACGCCGCGCGCCGGAGGAAAAAGAACGCACCGCGTTGGCCGATCTGCGCAATCGCCTTTCCAATGCGCCCTCCGGTCTCGACGGTGAGGCGCTGCAATCCATCGTCTACGAAGTCGGCATGGCCCATGAATTCGACCCCCTGCGTGGATGGTTTACGGCGATCTACGAAACATTGCTGGGGCAATCGCAGGGGCCGCGTTTCGGGGGCTTTATCGAGCTTTACGGCGTGCCGGAGACCGTCGCCCTGATCGACGAGACGCTCGCGGAATAATTCTTGTGAGACTGTTGCAGGGCTACTCGCTCTGCGGGGATTCTGGGGAGAGGGGATTGAAAGGGGTGGTTCTCCCGTAAGAAGGGGATATACCCGCGGCCAAACAGGAGCGCGCACGAGTTTTGGCCGATACTGCCCCCTCGCCCCCCGTCAAGAAGATGAAGGATGACGGGTTGACCCTCGCGGAGCCGCAGGCGCGGATGCTGCTGGGGCGTTTGTGGCACGACTACGTCAAGCATCATATGAAGGTGCTGGCCTTTGCCGTCGTCATGATGATGCTGGAGGGCAGCGTCCTTGGGGCGCTTTCGTATCTCGTCGCCCCGATGTTCGATCAAGTGCTGATCGCGAAGGACCGGGGCGCGATGTTCTGGATCGGTGCGCTGGTCTTTGGCTTGTTCTCGATGCGGGCGATTACGGGGTTCATCCAGCGGATTCTGGTGGTCAGGATCGGCCTGCGGGTGGTGAATGACCTTCAAAAAGATCTGCTGGCGCATCTGTTATCGCTGGATACATCCTTCTTTCAGCACCATTCGCCCGGCATCCTGATCGAGCGGGTGCGCGGCGATGCGCAGACCTTGCAGAATATCGCCGCGAGCACGCTGATGAGTCTTGGGCGTGACAGTGTCAGCCTGATTTCGCTGATCGGGGTTGCGCTGTATTATGACTGGAAACTGACGCTGATCGCGTTTTTGGGCGTGCCATTGCTGGTCTATCCGATGTCCCTGACCCAGAAGCGGATTCGCGGCAATACGCGGGTGTCGCGGCAGGCTTCGGCGCAAATCTCCAATCGCCTCGACGAAGTGTTTCACGGCGTTCATGCCATCAAGGTCAATCGCCTCGAAGACCATGAGCGCACCCGGTTTCGCGACGAGGTCGATGGGTTCCTGAACCTTCAGATGCGTGCAGAAATCGGGCAATCGGCCTTGCCCGCCCTGATCGACATCCTCGCCGCCGCCGGGTTCCTCGGCGTGCTGGTCTATGGGGGCAGCGAGATCATCGACGGGGATAAATCGCCGGGCGAGTTTCTCAGCTTCTTTGCGGCGGTGGGGCTGGTCTTCGATCCGCTGCGACGTCTGAGCGCGGTTTCGGGGCGCTTCCAGTCTGCATTGGCGTCGCTGGAGCGGCTCTACGGCCTGTTCGATGCCCGGCCCGATATTACCGATCCGGTTCCGGCACAGGTGAAAGCGGCGCCCGACGATACCGCCATCGCGCTGCGCGATGTGCATTTCCGCTATGACGATGCGCCGGTCCTGCGCGGTTTGTCCTTCACGGCGGAGGCGGGCAAGACGACGGCGCTGGTCGGGCATTCGGGGGCGGGAAAAAGCACGGTGTTTCATCTGCTTACCCGCCTGATCGATCCGCAATCGGGCGAGGTCAGCATCGGCGGTGTGCCGGTTTCATCAATGACGCTTGCCGATCTGCGCGGCTTCTTCTCGGTGGTCAGTCAGGAAGCGGCCCTGTTCGACGAAACGATTCGCTACAATTTCCGCCTCGGCAAGCTCGATGCCACGGATGCGCAGATCGATGCGGTGGCCGAACGCGCCTTCGTCACGGATTTTGCCAGGGATCAGCCCGAAGGTCTCGATACCCGTGTCGGCCCGCGCGGCGGCTCGCTATCGGGTGGACAGCGCCAGCGGATCGTCATCGGGCGCGCCATGCTGCGCGATGCCCCGATCCTGTTGCTCGACGAGCCGACCTCCGCGCTCGATGCCTCTGCCGAAGCGACAATCCAGAAGGCCCTGTCCCGTCTGTCGCAGGACCGGACAACCCTCGTCATCGCCCACCGACTCGCCACCATCCGCGATGCCGACAAGATCGTCGTGATGGATAAGGGGATGGTCGTCGATGAAGGGCGGCATGAGGAGCTTTTGTCCCGAGGTGGCCTGTATGCCGACCTCTATAATCTGCAGTTCAGGACAGGTGCCGCAACGTAAGCTGTTATAAACCTCTTGTTCAGCGGTCCTTGCCGTGCTTGTTTGCCCAAAATTCCGGTAAGCCCTTAGGAAGCCGTATGACAGAAGCCGCGACGGACCGCCCCTTCGTACATTTTGATGGCGTTCAGAAAAGCTATGATGGTGAAACGCTGGTCGTGAAGAATCTCAATCTGGAGATCGCGCCCGGCGAATTCGTTACGATGCTTGGCCCTTCCGGCTCAGGAAAGACCACGTGCCTGATGATGCTGGCCGGGTTCGAGGCGGCGACCTCTGGTGAGATTTATCTCAAGGGTCAGCCGATCAACAACGTGCCCCCGCATAAGCGCAATATCGGCATGGTGTTCCAGAACTACGCGTTGTTCCCGCATATGACGGTGGCCGAAAACCTCGCCTTTCCGCTTCAGGTGCGCAAGATGCGCCGTGCGGATGTGAAGGCAAAGGTCGCCCGTGCGCTGGGCATGGTGCAGATGGACGATTTCGGCAATCGCAAGCCTGCCCAGCTTTCGGGTGGACAGCAACAGCGCGTGGCGCTGGCCCGTGCGCTGGTTTTCGAGCCGGAATTGGTGCTGATGGATGAACCGCTTGGCGCGCTCGACAAGCAGTTGCGCGAGCATATGCAATACGAGATCAAGCATATCCACGAACAGCTCGGCGTCACGGTCGTGTATGTGACCCATGACCAGTCCGAGGCGCTGACGATGTCGGATCGTATCGCCGTGTTCGACGATGGCGTGATCCAGCAACTCGCTCCCCCCGCCGATCTCTACGAGCGCCCCGATAACGCCTTTGTGGCGCAGTTTATCGGCGAGAATAACCGCTTGCCCGGCATCGTCTCGGCGATCGAGAACGGGGTCGCGCTCGTCACGCTCGATCAAGGGCCGGATGTGCAGGCGCTTGCCGTGAATTGCGGGGCAGTCGGCAGCCGCACGATGCTGTCGATCCGCCCGGAGCGGGTGCAGGTCAATAATGTGGCGGGACCGAACCGGCTTGATGGCCATGTGCTCGAACTCATCTATCTGGGCGACCATATCCGGTGCCGGATGCAGGTATGCGGGCGCGATGATTTTATCGTCAAGGTGCCAAACTCCCCCGAACACGCGATGCTGCGCGAAGGGGAGACCTGTACAGTTGGCTGGAATACGGACGATTGCCGCGCGCTCGATCTTGCGCCCGGTGCAATGTAGCCGGAGGGTGCGCTGTTGCATTGGCTTGACCGTCGACGCAGCACGATGCCATCCCTCAGGAATGCAGGGCACAAAGCCCGCATGGTATGACGGCGGAAGCGTTATTTCCGCATCGATGACAAAAGAATCGGGAGAATGATCAGATGACACTCAAGACCCTTATCGGCGCGGCCAGTGCGCTCGCCATGACCACGGGCCTCGCCCATGCCGACGCTCACGGCGATAATGCTGCGGCCATGAAGGCCCTCAAAGACGCTCAGGCGGCTATTTCCAAGGCCCTTGCGGCTCTGGGCGGCGGCGATGCGATGTCCGCTGGCGCAGCCTATGATTTCCCCAGCCTTGAAGGCGATCAGGTGACGGTCGTGTCCTGGGGTGGCGCGTATACCAAGAGCCAGGTTGAAGCCTATCACAAGCCCTTCATCGCCGGGACCGGCGCGAAGATCGTGTCGGAAGACTACAATGGCGGTCTGGCCGAGATCAAAGCGCAGGTCGAAGCGGGCAACGTCACCTGGGATATCGTAGACGTCGAGCTGTCCGACGCTGTGCGCGCCTGTGACGAGGGCCTCGCCGAAGAAATCGACAAGTCGATCCTGCCCGCCGGTGCCGATGGCACGGATGCCATGGATGATTTCATCGCCGGTACGCTCGACGTCGAATGTGCGGTTCCGACGATCGTTTGGTCGACCATCTTCGCCTATGATTCCGAGAAAATGGCAGACGGTCCCAAGACCATCGCCGATTTCTTCGATACCAAGGCCTTCCCCGGCAAGCGCGGCCTGCGCAAATCGCCCAAGGCAAACCTTGAAATGGCTCTGATGGCCGATGGCGTTGCCGCCGACGAAGTCTATGACGTGCTCAGCTCCGACGAAGGCGTCGATCGCGCATTCGCCAAGCTCGACAGCATCAAGGACGATGTCGTCTGGTGGGAAGCGGGCGCCCAGCCCCCCCAGCTGCTCGCCGATGGCGAAGTTGCGATGACCACCGCGTATAATGGCCGTATCTTCAACGCCGTTGCCGCCGAGGACAAGCCGTTCAACATCATCTGGGACGGTCAGGTCTGGGATCTGGACCTCTGGATCATCCCCAAAGGCGCGAAGAACAAAGACGCGGCGATGGAATTCCTGAAGTTCTCGACCTCGACTCAGGCGCTCGCGGATCAGGCATCGTGGATCAGCTATGGCCCGACCCGTAAGTCCTCCGCTCCGCTGGTGGCTTCCTACAACTCGAAGCCTGACCTGCCGATGGGCCCACAAATGCCCACCGCGCCGGAAAACTTCAAAAACGCGCTCCAGAACGATTTTGAATTCTGGGCCGATAATCAGGATGAGCTGAACGAGCGCTTCAACGCGTGGCTCGCCAACTGATCCTTCAACGCGGTTGAACGATCATCCCCGGACATTCCCGTCCGGGGCCTCGACGGACCGGATGCCTCGTGTCGCGCGATGCATCCGGCGCTCAAAGGGGACCGGGCCCGCCGAGCCATCGCAGCGGTGGGTCTTTGACCGGGGCAGCGCCCCGAACCTGACGGGACTCGCGCATGACCGAAGCCTCCTATCAAGCCACCTCCTTTCCCGCCTCTCCGACGGATGCGCAGGGCGCGCTTCTCGCCGCAGACGGGACGCCGCTCAAGCTCAAGCTGCGCCAATCGATGCGCGCGAGCCGGATGCGGGCTTTTGGGCTGGTCCTGCCTTTGCTGATCTTTGTCTTGGCCAGCTTTGTCATCCCCATTCTCGTTCTGCTGTGGCAGGGCGTCTATAACGGCACCTATGAAAATGACATGCCGCGAAGCGCGCCGATCATGCGCGCGTGGGATGGTGCGTCGCCGCCGAGCGAGGCCATGGCCGAGGCGATGGTTCTCGACATGGTCGATGCCCGCAAGGCCAAGACCATCGGCAAAGTTGCCACCCGCGTAAACCGCGAACTCTCCGGCACCCGCTCGCTCTTTACCAAATCCGCGCGCCGCGCCGCCAAGATGGAAGCGCCCTATCTCGCCGCATTGGAAAAGGCCGACAAGGACTGGGCCGATCTGGAGACATGGCGCGCGATCAAGATCGCCGCGACCAGCCTCACCCCCGCCTTCTACGCCGCCGCCGTCGATGCGAAATACACCGCCGATGGCGCCTTCGAGATGCAGAGCGAAGAACGGCGCATCCACGTCAACCTGTTCATCAAGACGATGCTGGTCTCAGGGGCGGTGATGCTGGCCTGTCTGCTGCTCGGCTATCCGGTCGCCTATCTGCTCGCCCATTTGCCGATGAAGACATCGAATCTGTTGATGATCCTCGTGCTTTTGCCCTTCTGGACATCGCTGCTGGTGCGCACGACGGCATGGATTGCCATGCTGCAAAGTCAGGGCGTGTTGAACGATATCTTCGTCTGGATCGGCATTACCAGCGATGACAGCCGCTTCTCGCTGATCTACAACATGACCGGCACGTTGATCGCGATGACGCATATCCTGCTACCTTTCATGATCCTGCCGATCTATTCGGTGATGCGCGCGATTCCGCCCAGCCATGTCCGCGCGGCAAAATCGCTGGGTGCAACGAATTGGACGGCGTTCTGGCGCGTCTATTTTCCCGCGACGATCCCCGGCATTGGGGCAGGGGGGCTGCTCGTCTTTATCCTGTCCATAGGGTATTACATCACCCCCGCCCTGGTCGGTGGTCAGGACGGACAGCTCATCTCGAACTTCATCGCCTATCACATGCAACGGTCGCTGAACTGGTCGCTGGCGGCGGCCTTGGGCGGGATTTTGCTGGTGATCGTGCTTATTCTCTACTGGCTCTACGATCGGATCGTGGGCATCGACAACATGAAGTTGGGCTGATCCATGGAACTGCCTCCCTATGCCACGCTCGGCCAGAAGATCTGGCATTATGCGTTCTACGTGATCTGTGGGTTGATCTTCCTGTTTCTGATCACACCCATCCTGATCATCGCCCCGCTCAGCTTTAACGCGGAGCCGTATTTCAGCTTTACCGAGGGGATGCTGGGCTTCGACAAGGAGGCTTATTCGACGCGCTGGTATCAGGATATTTTCACCAACGGCATGGCCAATCCCGATCAACCGACGAGTTGGGCCTTGTTCCGCGAATGGCTGTGGATGGCGCTCAGCCCCATGCATACTGCGCCGGACAGTTTCTACACCGACACATGGGAAAACGCGCAATGGGTGCGGGCGATGAAGAACAGCTTCTTCATCGGCTTCTTCGCCACCCTGATCGCCACGGCGCTTGGCACGCTGGCCGCCGTTGGTCTCTCGCGGTCGGAGATGCCGTATCGCGGAGCGATCATGTCGCTGTTGATCTCGCCGCTGATCGTGCCGCTGGTCATCACGGCGGCGGGGATGTTCTATTTCTACTCGCAGGTGGGTCTCAGCCAAACCTATACCGGCGTCATCCTCGCCCATGCGGCGCTCGGCACACCTTTTGTGATCATCACTGTGACGGCCACATTGGTCGGCTTTGATAAATCCCTTGTGCGTGCCGGAGCATCGATGGGGGCGGGACCGGCCCGGACATTCTGGAAAATCCAGATGCCGCTGATTCTGCCCGGCGTCGTCTCGGGCGCTCTCTTCGCCTTTATCACGTCTTTTGATGAGGTGGTCGCGGTCCTCTTCCTTGCGGGGCCTGAACACCGGACCATTCCACGCCAGATGTATTCGGGTATCCGCGAGCAGATTTCCCCGACGATTCTGGCGGTGGCGACCATTCTGGTGATTATCTCGATCCTGCTGCTGGTCACGATGGAATTGTTGCGGCGGCGTGGGGAGCGGTTGCGCGGAATACGCAACTGACCCTGTTTGCCGGATTTGTCCGCCTGACTTGCCATCGAAAGGGTAACCGTGCAAATTCCTGAGGGTAAATCCTTATGGAGAGTTGATCGATGGTTCGCATGTTCGCTTTAGCTGCCCTCCTCGCCAGTCTTTCGGCCTGCAATACCGTCAGTGGCATCGGGCGCGATATCAGCGCAGGGGGCGCGGCAATCTCAGGGGTCGCCAACACGGTCCGCGAGCCTCAGCCGGTGCACAGGCCCTATTCCTACTGACCCGGCGGCTCTTTCGCTTTGCATCAAAGCTTGTTGCTCCATCCTTCGGGATCAGCTAAGAGACCCCTAATGCGCCCGTAGCTCAGCTGGATAGAGCGCTGCCCTCCGAAGGCAGAGGCCAAAGGTTCGAATCCTTTCGGGCGCGCCATACGCAATTCGCGAAGCGAAACGCGGTTGATGTCCGAGAAATTCGTAAAGGCGGCAGGCGTTTCGCAGAAACGGTGAGAGCCGTGAAGAAGCGCCCTTTTTTCGTTTGCTACGCCACACGCAATTCGCGAAGCCAAATGCGATGGATTTTACGTAAATCGGTCCTGTGGCGCGTTACTGTATTCTTAAAATTGCGCGTGAAAGCGTGCGGGTCGCGCGGCGCCGGGGTCACGCCCTGAGCCAGCCGCCCCCTTGAAAAGACAGGTATTCGGCACGGGATTTGAGGGGCGAGCAAAGGCGCGCCCGCTCACCACAAGCGTGTCGAAACCCAAGGGCCAATTCAACAATTTTTAGCGTTTATTCTGTACGACTCCTCATACGAGCCGCCCAGTCCCCATGAAGTTTTACTTCGGATTGAGCCTTCCAGCCAAGTTGCGTTCCATAGGTATGTGAGAGTAAATTATGAATTTTGCCAAGTTTCTCAAAATCTCTTGGAAACTACCAATCCTGTTCGTTTTGCTAAGCTTTGCAAGCGCGGGCGTAACGGCTGTGATGAGCTATAACGATGCCAGAACAGCGTTGGTCGAGCATGGTGAAAACCGGCTTCAAATGGTCATCGATGCGCGATCCGATCGTTTGGGTGCATGGTTCAGCACTATTGAATCGGATGTTGCGATCTTCGCGCAGGATCCGGGGGTTGAGAATGCCATACAGCGCTTTACGGAGGCTTTTGCCGGTATCGAGGGCGATAAGACGGCGATTCTGCAAGATCAATATATCCACAAGAATCCCAACCCGATCGGTCAGAAGGATATGCTGGTCGCGGCGCCTCAAGAGACACTCTACAACAGCATCCATGGTGAATTTCACCCATTCTTTCACAAGCTGCTGAAAGACCGGGACTATTACGACATCTTTCTCTTCGATACAGAGGGCAACCTTATCTACAGCGTCTATAAAGAGCTGGACTATGCCACGAACCTGAAAACGGGCCAGTGGGCAGGGACCGATCTTGGCGCCATCTTCCGCGATGCGATGAATGCGCCCAGCAGCGATAAGGTCTCCTTCCGCGATTTCGCGCCCTATGCGCCGAGCAACGATGCTCCGGCCAGCTTTGCGGCGGCTCCGGTCTTCGATACGGGCGGCAACCGGATTGGCGCTATTGCTTTCCAGATGCCCGTTGCGCGACTGAACGAGATCATGAACACCACGTCCGGCCTTGGGGCGACGGGGGATGCGGTCTTCGTCGGACCGGACAACCTGATGCGCAGCAATTCGCGCTTTTCGGAAGGTAACGACATTCTTGAGACGCGCCTTGACGGTGCAGCGGTTTCGGCGGCGCTCAAGGGTGACAACGGTATCATGGTCATCGATGGCCCCGAAGGGAACAAGAAGATTACGGCGTATAAACCGTTCGATTTCTTCGGTTCGAACTGGGCGCTGATCGTGAATCAGGACGAAGCCGAAATCCTGGAAACGACCGCCGATATGCTGGCGCAGTTGTTCATGGAGATGCTGGTTACACTCCTCATCATTGCCGGAATTGGCCTCTTCATCGCGCGCAGCATTACCTCGCCGCTCGTCAAGGTTGGGCATGCGATGCAGGATGTTGCCGGAGGTGACTACAACCGCGAGATTTACGGTGTAAAACGCGGCGACGAAATCGGCGATATTGCGCAGGGTCTGTCGAGCTTGCAGAAAAGCCTCTCCGAAGCAAAAGCCGCCCGTGCCGAAGCCGATGAACATAAGGCCCGCATGGAAGCCGAACAGGCCCGTGTTGTCGAAGCCCTGAGCATCGGCATGAGCGAATTGTCCAGCGGCAATCTCGATGCCCGTATCCGGGACGACTTTGCCGAGGAATACGAAAAGCTGAAGGCCGATTTCAACGAAGCCATGGAGACGATGCAGGACGCGATGTGCGCGGTGGTCATGAATGCGACCGGCATCAGCCGCAGCTCAACCGAAGTCAGCCGCGCCGCCGACGATCTGTCCCGCCGCACCGAAAGTCAGGCTGCGACGCTGGAAGAAACGGCAGCGGCCCTCGAAGAATTGACCGCCAGTGTCAAATCGGCTTCCGAAGGGGCGCAGAAAGCGGACGAATATGTCAGCACCGCCCGCGAGAGCGCCGAGCAAAGCGGCGTGGTCGTGCGCGATACCGTCGATGCCATGGGCAAGATCGAGGCGTCTTCCAACCAGATTTCCCAGATCATCGGCGTTATCGACGACATCGCATTCCAGACGAACCTTCTCGCCCTGAATGCGGGGGTCGAGGCGGCCCGCGCCGGGGATGCAGGACGGGGCTTCGCCGTTGTCGCCTCCGAAGTGCGTGCGCTGGCCCAACGGTCGTCCGATGCCGCCAAGGAGATCAAGCAGCTGATTTCGGCCAGTTCGGATCATGTCGAGCGCGGGGTAACACTCGTTGGCAATACCGGCACCGCCCTGAACGAGATTGTCGAGATGGTCGCCAGCATCAGCAGCCTCGTGACCGAGATCAACGCCGCCTCTACCGAGCAGGCAACGGGTCTCGCGGAGATCAACAGCGCGGTCACGCAACTGGACCAAGTTACCCAGCAAAACGCCGCCATGGTCGAGGAATCCACTGCGGCAAGCCATGAGATGACCCGCGATGCCGAAGAACTGAACCGTCTGGTTGGGCGCTTCAACACCGGCGGTCGTGACGGGGCCGGTGCCAGCGGGGCCGGTGGCGCAGGGAAGACGAGCTTTGCGGCGCCCGAAGAAAGACGCGCCAGCCCCCCCATCTTGTCGCCTGTCGTCTCGGGGTCCAATGCGCTGAAGATCGAACCGGCTAGCGCGATCGACGATTGGGAAGATTTCTAAGAATCTGCGGTGCGGCGGATAACGCCGCCCCCCCCACTTTCTTCTCATTTGCCCGTCGTTTGATGCTATCGGAGCCGCTAAATTATGAAACCGATCCGAGTGCTGGTCGTTGACGACTCAGCCACGATGCGTGGGATCATTGCGAATGTCGTTCGCCAAGACCCGCAGTTGCAGGTTGTCGGCATGGCTGGTGATCCCTACGAGGCCCGCGAAGCGATCAAGAAACTCAATCCGGATGTTCTGACCCTCGATATCGAGATGCCCCAGATGACTGGCATCGAGTTTCTCGAAAAGATCATGAGGCTGCGCCCGATGCCGGTCATCATGGTTTCCACATTGACCCGTGCGGGCGGTGTGATGGCGGTCGAGGCTTTGGCGCGCGGTGCTTTTGACTGTGTAGACAAGACGGCAAGTGAAGACTGCCCAAAGGGCATCGGCAACCTGCCTGCGATTATCAAGGCGGCGGCGGCAAGCCCGGTCGCGAGAAGGGCAAGCAAGTCCGAGCCATCCGCCCCGCCCGTCGCGGATAATTTCCGGCCTAACCGGCGGATTGTCGCCATCGGGGCCTCCACCGGCGGGGTCGATGCGCTGATGGTCCTGCTGAAGGGATTTCCGGCCAATTGCCCGCCGACCGTCGTGACCCAGCATATTCAGGCTCGCTTCACGACAAGCCTTGCGGCGCGGCTGAACCAGAATTGTCTGCCGACTGTCACGGAGGCGACCAATGGTGCGATACTGAAGCCCGGAACGGTCTATCTTGCGCCGGGCGGCGAACAGCATCTCGAAGTCCTGAAAGGGGCGTGCTTGCTGCGCGACGGTCCGCCGATCAGCGGGCATCGTCCATCGGTCGATGCGTTGTTTCATTCTGTCGCCAAACTTGGTTCGCGAAGCCTTGGTGTGATCCTGACCGGCATGGGCCGTGACGGTGCCGAGGGGATGGCCGCCATCCGCGCCGCCGGAGGCCGGACGATCGGGCAGGATCGGGCGAGCAGCGTCGTTTATGGCATGCCAAGGGTTGCCCATGAATGCGGCGGTGTGGAGCGTCAGTTGCCCCTGTCTCAAATTTCGGGGGCGATCCTCGAATTATGTGATGCTGCGGTGCCCGCTGGGGCCGTTGCATGAGTGGGCCGAGCCAAGAACGTCGCGACATGAAGATGATCCATGTGACCCAAGGCGAATACGCCGTCACCGGGGATCCATCGGTCGTCATGACCACAGTGCTTGGATCATGTGTGGCGACGGCGATGTATGATCCCAAGGCGAAACTGGGCGGTCTCAATCACTTCCTGTTGCCGGGCAAAACCGCCGATGAGAGCGGGGACGATTATCAGGGCATTCATATCATGGAGCTGCTGATCAACGAGATGCTCAAGCGCGGGGCGAGCAAGAAGCGCATGTCCGCCAAGCTGTTCGGGGGGGCGCAGATCGTGAAGGGGCTGTCCGAAGTGGGCCTGCGCAATGCCGATTTCGCGCGAAACTTCCTGGCCCGTGAAGGCATCCCCTGCACGGCTCAAAGCCTTGGCGGAACGCAGGCCCGGCGTATCCGATACTGGCCGACAACGGATCGGGCGCAGCAGTTGATCGTGACCGACCGGAATATCATTCCACCTGTTCAACCGAAAGTATTGCCCGTGCCCGATAATGACGATGTGGAGTTGTTCTGATCATGACCGATACGCCAAGTCCCCATACCGTTGCCTTGCCCGCAGCGCTTGACCAGAGCGCCACAAGCGACCTCTTGGCCGAGCTTGCCCAGCATCGCGGGGAAACCGTGACGCTGAACGCAGCAGAGGTCGATCATGTCAGCGCAAATTTTGCGCAGATGCTGCTTTCGGCGCGCAAGACATGGATCGATGAAGACGCTGCCATTCACATCGAAACGCCGTCGGATGCCTTCAGGACATCCATCGCCCTGCTGGGGCTTGAACACGATCTTCTGGGAGACCGACAATGAGCATACAAATCCTTGCCGTCGATGATTCACGCTCGATGCGCGATCTGATCCGCTACACGCTGATGGAGGCCGGTTTCGAGGTCCATCTTGCCGAGGATGGTGTGCATGGGATGGAGGTTCTGGGCGGCATCGCCCCGGATGTCATCATCACAGACATCAACATGCCCAGAATGGACGGTTTCGGGTTCATCGAGGCCGTGCGCAAGACCGATGCCCATATGCGCACACCGATCCTGACCCTGACGACCGAGTCCGGGGCCGACCTGAAAGCCCGCGCCCGCGAGGCCGGGGCGACGGGCTGGATCGTCAAGCCGTTTAACAAAGATAAGCTGATCTCCGTCATCCGCCGCGTAGCAGCCTGATTCAGAACCGCGAGACCGCATCATGACGATACCTGACGAACTGCGCGTAACATTCTTTCAGGAATGTGAGGAGCTGCTCGAAGCCCTGGAATCCGGGTTGATGGAAATCAGCGAGGGGGACGGGGATGACGATGTCGTAAACTCCGTGTTTCGCGCTGTCCATTCGATCAAGGGCGGGGCCGGGGCGTTCGGCCTCGAAGATCTGGTGCATTTTGCGCATACCTTCGAGACCACGCTGGACGAGGTGCGCTCCGGGCGGCTGGAGGCTCAGGGCGACGTCATGAAGACGGCCCTTCGCGCCTCCGATATCCTGTTCGATCTGGTCAGGGCCGCACAGGAAGACGTTGCGGTCGATCCTGGCCCGGTCAATGAAGTGCTGGCCGAACTCAAGGTCTATCTGCCCGCGGCCAATGATGATGACGAGGACGAGGGCGAAGGGTTCGGCTTCGAACCGATGGCCATCGATCTGGATTTCGACGATTTCGGCGGCGATCTTGAGGATCTGTCCGGGCCTGATAGCTACACGATCCGCTTCAAGCCCCATGAATCGCTGTATAAGCGTGGCAACGAGACTGTCTTGTTGTTCCGCGCGCTTGAGGAACTGGGCACGCTGGTCGTTGTTTGCGACAGTGAAGACCTGCCCGGTTTCGATGCGATGGAAGCGGATCAGAGCTATCTCAGCTGGACCGTGACGCTCACGACCGAGAGCGACGAAGAGGCGATCCGCGAAATCTTTGAATTCGTCGAAGACGATTGCGATCTGACCGTCGAGCGCGTGGAGACCGAGAGCGCGCAGGACGACGCGCTCGCCCAAGATATCGCGACGATGGATGATCCGCTGACCGATGCCGCCCCCGATGCGGCTGACGAGCCAGCCGATGCGCCGATCGAGGACGCCGCCGCAGCACCCGCCGAAGCGGAGGCGGAAGCGGAAGCGGAAACCGCTGAACCACCGGCCAAGGAAGCGGCGAAAGAAGCCACGAAGGACCGCAAGGAAGCGCCTAAATCCACCGTGCGCGTCGATCTCGATCGCGTCGAGCGACTGATTAACCTCGTCGGCGAATTGGTCATCAACCAGTCGGTTCTGTCCCAGCAGATTTTCGAAGCGGGGGTTGCGGTCAATTCCGATGTTGGCACGACGCTGGACGTCTTCAAGCAATTGACGCGTGACATTCAGGAAAGCGTGATGTCCATCCGCGCCCAGCCCGTGAAATCGCTGTTTCAGCGCATGTCCCGCATCGTCCGCGAATCCTCGCAGGCGACCGGCAAAAGCGTGAAGTTAATCGTCGAAGGGGAAACCACCGAGATCGACAAGACCGTCGTGGAGCGTCTCTCCGATCCGTTGACGCATATGATCCGTAACTCCGTCGATCACGGTCTGGAGATGCCGGAGCGGCGTCTGGAGATTGGCAAGGAAGAAGCGGGTATCGTGCGTCTGAGCGCGGCGCATCGGTCCGGACGTGTCATCATCGAAGTGACCGATGATGGCGCGGGCATCAACCGCGAACGCGTCAAACAGATCGCCATCGAAAAAGGGTTGATCCCGGAAGGGGCTGTCCTGAGCGATGGTGAGATCGACAACCTTTTGTTCATGCCGGGGTTCTCGACGGCCAAGGAAGTCTCCGATCTATCCGGCCGGGGCGTGGGGATGGATGTCGTCAAACGCTCGATTCAGGCGCTGGGCGGGCGCATCTCCATCGCCTCCGCGCCGGGTAAGGGATCGACCTTCACGATCAGCCTGCCGCTCACATTGGCGGTGCTCGACGGTATCGTCGTCGATGTCGCGCATGAGACGCTGGTGCTGCCGCTGAACAATGTGGTCGAAACCCTCAAACCCCTGCCCGAAAGCCTGCATACCTTGGGCAATGGGGAGCAGGTCATCCATATCCGGGGCGCGTTCTTGCCCATTGTCGATATCGGATATCAGCTCGGATTTCGCGACAAGATCACGGCCATCGACAATCAGGTCGTATTGCTTGCGGAATGCGAGGGGGGGGGTCGCAGCGCGCTGGTCATCGATTCCGTTCAGGACCAGCGGCAGGTCGTCATCAAGGGCCTGCAGGATAACTATGGCGAGATACCGGGCGTCTCGGCCGCGACAATTCTGGGCGATGGACGGATCGCGCTGATCCTCGATGTCGATGCGCTGGTCTGGCGCGCTGCTGAGGCGCAGTACGACGTCGAATTTCCCACGGCAATCGCAGGGTGAAAGACATGCATCATACCGACGAGAGCAATCATTCAGACTCGCTGGAGTTCATCACATTCCACATCGCCGATGAGGAATATTGCGTTGATATCATGGCTGTGCGGGAAATCCGTGGCTGGACACGCGCCACGGCCCTGCCGCATACGCCGGAATATGTCTGCGGCGTGATCAATCTGCGCGGTACGGTGCTACCCATCATCGATCTTGCGGCGCGCTTGTCGCTCGGCAAGGCACAGCCCTCGTCGCGCCATGTCATCATCGTCCTGCAGGTGCGCGACCAGATTGTCGGCCTGTTGGTCGATGCGGTGTCGGATATCCTGACGGTCGCCGCTACCGAACTACACTCGACACCCTCCGTATCCTCGGAAATCGCCAAGGTTTTCGTCAAGAGCGTCCTTGCCATCGACAAGCGGATGATCCGGTTGATCGATGTCGAGCGCGTCTTTCCAGAGCAGGTCAGCGATGCAGCATGAGCAGGTAATGAGCCGTCCCGCGGTGCAGGTCGTCCAGAATGACAGGGTTGTCCTGTCGATGGCGCATTTTCAACGCGTGGCAAAAGTCCTCCACGGCGAATCCGGGATTGCGATGCCGGAGAGCAAGATCCTGCTGGCCAATTCGCGGCTTGCAAAGCGGTTGCGCGTGCTCGGATTGAAGGATTTCGAGGGGTACTGCGCCCTCGTGGAAAGCCGGGAAGGCGAGGAGGAGCGCGGGCATATGCTGGCCGCGCTGACCACGAATGTCACCCGCTTCTACCGCGAGCCGCATCATTTCGATGATCTGAAAACGAATGTCCTGCTGCCGCTGGTGGAAAAAGCCAAAGCGGGTGAGCGGATACGGCTGTGGTCGGCGGCCTGTTCCTCGGGCGAGGAACCCTATTCGATGGCGATGACGCTGTTGTCCGTTCTGCCGGATGCGGCGAAGTTGAACGTCAAAATTCTGGCCACCGACATCGACCCCAACATTCTGGCGCGTGCTCGGGCGGGTATTTATCCTTCGAAAAGCCTGGCCGATATCCCAAGCGAAAGCCGCAGTCGGTATTTCCACAACACCGGCGATACCACGCAGGTGATGGATACACTCAAGCAGTTGATTACCTTCAGGGAGCTAAACCTGATCCGCAAATGGCCGATCAAGGGACCGTTCGATGCGATTTTTTGCCGAAACGTCGTCATTTACTTCGATGATGCGACGCAGCGCACGCTCTGGGGTAACTTCGTCAATGTCATGAAGCCCAATGGACGCCTGTTTATTGGCCATTCGGAGCGTGTCACAGGTGATGCCGTCTCAAAGCTCAAGAATGTTGGTTTAACGGCGTACCAAAAATCAACTTAGTAGCGCTTTTTGTGAAATATAAAGCAATTTGCGTTTAAGTAGTTATGGGCAACGGGTTTTACGTTCTAGCCATCGGGCAGGAGCCGTGAAAATCGACCCACCTACACTACAAATGCTGTAATGTACTGCCCAAGAGGTCTTCATGTCCCTGAAAGAGAAACTCCGCGTCCTCGTCGTCGATGATACATCGACAAGCCGTGCCTTGATCATGAAAAGCCTTTCAGAGATCGGCATCAAGAACATCGTCGATGAAGATGATGGCAGGAAGGCATTGCATTACGTTGCGGGCAATCCTGTGCATGTCATCCTGAGTGACTACAACATGCCCAATATGGACGGGTTGCAGTTGCTGGAAAAAGTTCGCGCCTGTCCAAAGCGTGGCAAGGTCGGCTTTTTGTTGATTACCGGCGATCATAACAAGGATGTTGCCAAATCCGCCCAGAGACTTGGGGCCAATAACGTCATCATGAAGCCCTTCAATACGGCGACCATCAAGCAAGCGCTGGAAAGAGTTGTAGGGAAGCTCTGATGGCACGTGTCGATCACGGCCGTCTGCTGAAACCCCTCATGCTTATTCTTGCGGATGAAGTATCGAGACAGCAGAAAGAAGCGCTCAATCTTCAGAATTTATTGTCCAATCTTATCGATCAAGCCGTCGATTTGCCTGATAATCAGGTTGAATCGCTGCAACAGATCGATGAGATGACGCAATCTCTCGAAGATTTGGCGAATTGTATGAAGTTGATCTCTCGCCATATCGACGAGGGTTTGTCCGTTCCCGAAGCGGTGTTCGAAAAATCGATGCGAACCCGTTCCATACAGATTAAACTTGGTTTGGTTGAAGAGAGCGATGTTTCAGAAGTTGAATTCTTTTGAGCGATCACGAATGAAGCGGGAACATTGCCCGGTTTTTAGAACGTGCCAACACAAGAACATGGAGCGCCCTGAGTGATTTTTATCATTCAGGGCGTTTTTACATCATGGCGCAGATCATTCCGGCGCATATTGACTTGGTGCGTGCTTTCATGGCTCCGGCAGAGGGCCACTTGGCCATGATCGCCGATTTTCCAATCGCTGAATGGATCGCCTATGGAACCCGCGCCGTCTTGCGCGCAGGATTCTTGACGATTTCCTGCCCCATCGATCCATAATGACCGCACGCATAGCGCGATAATGGCCCGATGCGTTCATATGCGGTTCGCTTTTAGCTGATGTCATTTGCATCGAAAATATTCGATAAAATTAAGTAACAAAACCGTGCTTTTGGTTAATTATTGTAAATAAATACCGTATCACCTGTTCGTGAATTTTTGTGTTTCCTGTCGGTATGCCTCTTTATTTAGGAAGGATTGCGAGCTTGCTTTGATGCAAGCAGAATCGTAACGCTGGAAAGACAAGAAAATCATGACAATTACTCCGCCAAACGCTGACTTTAGCGATATTGACGTCCCGGTGACTGTAGACCTTGGTGCCGATTCAGCATCGCGCGAGACAGGCTTTCGGGTTGTATCAACGGGTCAACCCCTTGCATCCCTCACAACAGAACAATCTGCGGCTGATCTCGTGACCGAAGCGATCAATGATCGCCTCTATTACAACATTCACACCAACGATGTGAACAGTGGAGAGATTCGGGGCCAGTTGATTACCCAAACGGATGTGACCTCGCCTGAGGGGACGCGCACAATTACGCTGCTGGCGGCTCTGGATTCGGCGCAGGAGCCGAACAACACATCCGACTCCGAGGCGACCGGATCGGGTCAAGTGGTCATCACCATCGATGAAGACGGTGTGACCTATGACAGTGATCTCACCGTGACCGGGCTGGCGGTGTCCGATTTGCTGCCGGTGGCGGGCGTTAGCTCGATTCACCTGCATAACGCAGCGACGGGCGTCAACGGGCCGGTTATCACGGATATCATTCAGGATGCGGGTGGCGATGTAAATGGCGCCACGGAAGACGGGGACGTCTTCGATGAGGTTGACGAGACCCTCGATGTGACGGATGTGCTGAACGTCATCGGCTCGAATGATGACGATGTTCTGACGGGGGATGGCGGGGCCAATATCCTGAACGGTCTCGATGGCAATGATCAACTGTTCGGCCTTGGTGGCAATGATACGCTGATCGGCGGGGCAGGCGATGACGTGCTGGCCGGTGGCGGCGGCACCGACAGCATCGACGGTGGTGAAGGGAATGACACCAACAGCTTTGAAGGCATCGGTCCCGACGTCAACGCAACCCTGAACGCGGATGGCACCGGCACGGCCAACTACATTACACCGAATGGCGCGGTGAACGAGACGTTTTCGGGCATCGAAAACCTGACCGGAAGCGCCAGCAACGACACCCTGATCTCGACAGGTGCGGCGGCGAATATCATCTCTGGCGGTGACGGCGACGACTTCATCGCAGGCGGCGGTGGCACGGATACGCTGGATGGTGGCGATGGAAACGATACCAACAGCTTCCAGGGCATCGGCTTCAATGTCGTGGCTAATCTGGGCAATGGCACGGCCTCCTATCAGACGCCAAACGGTACGGTATTCGAGGGCTTCTCAAACTTTGAAAATCTGGATGGGTCGTCGAATGACGATATTCTTCAGGGCAATGGCGACGACAATGTCCTGAGCGGCAATGACGGCAATGACGCCCTGACCGGCGGGGGTGGCAACGACACGCTCAATGGCGGCGCAGGCGATGACGTGCTGGCCGGTGGCGGCGGCACCGATAGCATCGATGGCGGCGAAGGCATCGATACCAACAGCTTCCAAGGCATTGGTCTCGGCGTGACATCGACGATCAATGATGACGGCACGGGCACCTCGGTCTATGGCATGGTGAACGAGACGTTCTCAGGCATCGAAAACCTGACCGGGTCCGATAACGATGACACGCTGACCGGCAATGCGGGCGATAACCTGCTCGCTGGCGGGGCGGGCAATGACGTGATCCGTGGTGGCGCAGGCAATGACGTCATTCGCGGCGATGCCATCGGTGATGGCGAGGCGATTACCGTTTCGGTGACCAACACGGCGGGCGAGGGCGGTACGTTCGTGACGCCGGTATGGTTCGGCTTCCATGACGGAGCCAATTTCGACCTGTTCACGGCGGGCGAGGCCGCGAGCCTTGGCCTTGAACGCCTCGCGGAAGACGGTGTCGTTACCGGCGTCGCGGCAGAATTCAATCAGCAAGTTGGCGATAATGGCGTCGATGCAACCATTCTTGGGCTGGGCGAAGGAGCACCCGGCCCGATCGATCCGGGCGAAACGGCAAGCTTCACGATCAATGTGAATCCCGATCAGGTCGGGCGCGGGTTCTTTACATGGGCGACGATGATCATCGCCTCCAACGATGCGTTTCTTGCCTCGCCGGATAACGCGCTGGAAGATTCGATCTTCGATGAGAATGGTAATTTTATCGGCCCTCTCACCATCGAGCGCTTTGGCAGCGATGTTCTGGATGCCGGGACGGAGGTGAATACAGAGCTGGACGCCGCCTTCCTGAACCAGACCGGGCCGAATACGGGCGAGACCGAGAACGGTGTGGTTGCCTCGCATATCGGCTTTAACGGATCGGTTGGAAACCCCGATGGCGGACCTCAGAATATTCTGGGCGGCACCTCGGCGGCGGGAACGATCCTCGATGTCGTAGAGGCGGATTTCACGCGCAATGAAGGGTCGGATCAACTGCTGCGAATCGTCATCGATCGGGCGGAAGGCGGCAATGACACCTTGGATGGCGGTCTGGGCGATGACACCATCGAAGGCGGCCGGGGTGATGATACCCTGATTGGCGGTCTGGGCGCGGATATTCTGGATGGCGGTGAAGGGTTCGATACCGCCGATTTCACGGATATCGATGTGCCGGTGACGGTTGTTCTCGACGAGAATGGCAACGGAACCGCAACGCGCGAGACCGGGTTCTCCATCTCCTCGACCGGCGCATCATTGGCGTCGCTGACCACCGAGCAAACCGCCGCGCAGCTTGTCGAAGAAGCGGCCAATAACCGCCTCTACTACAACATTCACACGAATGATTTCCCTGGCGGTGAAATCCGGGGTCAGTTGCTGGTGCAGTCCGACGATACGGACGAGGCGGGCGTGCGCACGATCACGCTGAATGCGGATCTGGATGGGGCGCAGGAGCCGAATGGTGCCTCGAACTCACAGGCGACGGGCACGGGCACGGTCGTTATCACGGTCGATGGCGACACGGTCACCTATAGCAGCGATCTGTCGGTCAGCGGCATCGCGACGTCCGAGCTTCTGCCGGTTGCGGGGGTCAGCGCGATCCATCTGCACAATGCCGAAGCGGGTCAGAACGGCCCCGTCATCACGGATATCGTTCAGGATGCAGGGGGTGACGTGAACGGCGCCACCGCCAATGCCGCCAACGATACCGGCGATGGCAATGTCTTCACCGAGACAACCGAAGTCGATCAGCTTATCTCGATCGAGAACATCATCCTCAACGAAGGGGGTCAGGAGAATATCGAGGGCGCTATCGCGGGCGTTCCGGGCCGCTTTAACGGTCAGATCTTCAACGATCTGGACGATGGCGACCAGTTCGTCTTCAACTCAGCGAACGTGTTCTCGACCTCCGATATCGCGATCGATGGCCAGAACGTCACGGTTCCCGGTGCGACCTTCACGGTGGATGGAAATCTCGCCGAAGGCAATTTCCTCGCGGCGTCGGTGGGCAACCAGACGACGGTCGAGTTTGTCGATGAGCTGCTGGGCAATGGACAGGACCTGAACGAAGGTCAGGCCGTTGATGCCGCGCAGGTGGATGGCGTGTCGTTCCGCGAATACGTCACCGGCAACGGATCGGCGGACTTCTCGATCACGCTCGATGATGCAGGGTCCGGCTTTGCCAATACGCTTGGGGTCTTCGAGTTCGACTCGGCCACCAACACCGCCTCGAATGTGCAGATTCTCTTTGCGAATGCTCAGGAATCCGGGGTGGGCGCGACGGCGACGATCGACAATGTTGCCAGCGGCTCCGAACTGGCGTTCTTCGTCATTCAGGATGGTGCGGATGTCGCGGGCGATCTGGGCGATACGCTGACCTTCGATTTCTCCGGCGCGGCCCCTGTCCTTCAGGATGGCGGGGCGGCCGTTGGCGGCGTCGAAATCTTCCACTCGCTCGGCTCCGCGTTCAACTCGGACGGCGTCGAGCACTTCCTGTCCGGAAGTGTGGATAATGGCGGATCGTTGCGCATCGGTGTCGAGGATCTCGTCGGTGGCGGCGATCTCGATTATCAGGACGTGGTGTTCTCGATCAACCGCGACGACGACTTCGCCATCGCGTAAATCCTATAAGACGAGCGGGGTTTCGACCCCCTGCCCCTGTCCCGGATCGCCTGTCCGGGGCAGGGGAGATTACAGCGATCTCAGACCGGGAAACCGGCCTTTGGTTTTGCTGAACCCGCTTCAGCGCTGGGCCTGCACCTTGGGGAATACGGCTTCGGGTGTGTATTCGGCAAAGCTGCTCAGCATCTGGGCGTTGCATTCCGTTTGCCAGATTGAGCCGGGGGTAACCGCGCTGACGCAGTGATAGCGCTGGCGATACCCTGCGGTGCGTTCGTTTTCCTCGAACGCGATGGCCAGCATTCCCGCGACCTCGCCTTTCTGGCGCTCGACCAGTCGGATGGCCCCATCCATCGTGCCCCCGGTTTCGATCCATTGATCCACGAGCAGAACGCGGGTGCCGGGCGCAAAGGCGGGCAGGCGCATTTCCATATCCTGCGTGCGGCCCGAATAATTGGAAAAGCTGACCTTATCCGTATCGACGCATAGCTTGCCCGCCTTGCGTATCGGCAGGAACCCGACTCCGAGCCGGGTTGCCAGAGCCGAGGCCAGCACGAAGCCCATCGCATCCAACCCCGCAACGACATCGCAATCGCAGCCGTCGAGATCGGCGACAAGATCGTCGAGCATGTCGTGGAAGGCCGCGCCATTGATGTAGATCGACGTCGGGTCGAGCCATGCGAATTTCTCGCCCTTCGTGTTTGGCGACATCAGTTTCAGATACCAGCGATCCTCTCGCGGTCCCTTGTCCTGTGGCGATGTCATGGGCGTCTCTCCTCGATGCCTAGCTGTCGGGTTTTTGCCATCAACTGTGCCAGAAGCGCCGCGTCGATGTCATGAAACTGTCCGGGCAGGCTAATCCCCGTCGCGACCATGAAGCAATCGACATCCGAATAGCGCCCCGCATTGCCCGGCGTGACGCCGGATGCGAGGGCCAGCGGTGTGTCGCCGATTGCCGCGCGAAAGGTGGTGACCTTCGCGTCATCGGTTTCCTCGCCCGTTGCAATGCCGGATGTGGTGACGACATCCATCCAGTCACGCGCGATGCGGGCGGATATGCCCAGATCGGTCTCCGCAACGGGGCGCTGTTTCTTGAACGCTGTGCCGCCGAAATAGAGGCCCGACCAGCCGCTCTGCTCGCGGATGCGCTGCATATCCGCCGCTTCGTCTTGGGTCTCGACCCGCTCATCGATCCGCGCGTCATCGGCCCAATAGGCATCGACGGCGCAGCCATCCGCCTCCAGCGCGCCCAGCACCGGAAAGGCATCGCGCCCCGTGACGGCAAGGAAATTGACCCCCATCCATAATGAGGGAAACCGCGCCCGAACATCGCGGATGATCGGGAGGAATTCATCGATCCCGAAATCGTGGTTGATGAGAAAGCACCCCGCCGCCCCCGCCGACAACACGGTCTCGACATTGCGGATCGTGCGGGGGGTATCGAGAACATGGATAACGGGCAGCACGACCGGGCCGGGCGATTTAAAAAGCTTGTGAAAATCGGTTCTGTTCATTTTCTGACCATAGCGTTGCACAGAATTCGGGCAACATCCCTCTGAATATATCTTGGCACTGGCTCGGTTCGCTGTCTAAGCTTGGGTTAACAGTTTGACGGTGCTTCCGATATGGGGCGATCGATCATTCGATGGCATGAAGGGACAAAAACCATGACCAAACGACCAACCAGTGGATCGCTCGCCATGACCAAGCGGACATTGCTCCGCACCGGCGCCGCCGCCGCGCTGTCCGCTCCCTTCGTCAATCGCGCATGGGCCGATACGGTCGAGCTGAACATGCTCGGCTGGTACGGCACGGCAGAGCCGGATATGGTCGGGGCCTTCGAAGAAGCGAATAACGTCAAGTTCGTGCCGAAATACTATGCGGGCGGCGATAACATGCTCGCCGCATTGGCCCAGAATCCTCCGGGCACCTTCGATATCATCCATACCGATGCGGAATACGCCAAGCTGTTGATCGCGAATGATCTGGTGATGGAGCTGGACCCCGACGACTACCCGATGGACGATCTGCTGCACGAGGATTTCGCGAAGTTTCCGGGCCATTGGGACGATGACGGCAAGCTTTACTCGCTGATTTCCCGCTTCGGCCATCTCGGCGTTTCCTATAACACCGAGGCGTTGACCGAAAAGCAGGCGTCATCCTACGAGGCGTTCTGGATGCCGGAGCTGAAGGGCAAGGTCGGCCATTTTGACTGGCACCTGCCATCGCTGGGCCAGATGAGCCTGTTGGAGGGTAACGAGAACCCGTTCGATATCGACGATGATGCATGGGAGAAGGTGCAGGCGCGCACGATGTCGCTGAAACCGCAGGTCGGGGGATATTTCGATTTCGGCGGCACCTTTGCCGGGCTGAAAAACGGCGAGATGCTCGCGATGTGCGGGATCGGAGATTGGGTGACCGGCATTCTGGAGCGCGATGGTGCGCCGGTCTCTTCGGTCGTGCCTGAGGAGGGTGGTATCCAGTGGACGGAGAGCTATTCCATCGTCAGTACCTCCGAGAAAAAGGATATGGCGCTCAAATACCTCGCCTATACCATGTCGCCCGAAGGGCAGGTGAAAACCGCGCAGATGCTCGGCTATCCCGGCCATTGCGTCACCGCTGCGGGCCGTGCAAAGCTGCAAGAAGAAGACGAGGCGGAGGCCAAGCGCTCCGGTCAGATCGAGGGTCATAGCAACGAGCCGATTGCCCTGATCGATGCGGGCCGCATCGATTATCGCGATATTCCGGTACAGCAGGATCTGGAGGACTGGAACGATTTCTGGTCCGAATATAAAAACGCCTGATCCGGTGCGACATGCCAAAGGGCGGCGCGGGTGATGCGCCGCCTCAATGTCTATGCCCTGACCTTCCGTCTGCCGATTATCGTGTGGCAGGCGCTGTTTTTCATCGGCCCGTTGCTGTTCATGATCGCGATGTCGTTTTTCCTCGTGAAAAACTATCGCATGGTCGAGGCGTTCGAGTTCAAGAACTGGGAAAAGATGCTCTCGCGCGGCTCTGTGTGGGACAGTTACTGGTTCACGCTCGGATTGGCGGCGCTGTCCTCGGCGACCGCCTCGCTGGTGGCTTTTCCTGCGGCCTTTGCGCTGGCCTTTCGGTCATCGGAATCCGTGCGGCGCTGGGCGATCTTTTTGCTCATCATTCCGTTTTTCACCAGTTATCTGGTGCGCACGTTCTCGTGGTACGTGATCCTCGCGGAATCGGGGGTCATCAATGCCGGTCTGGGAATGATCGGCCTTGGCCCGTTCACGATGCTCAACACGGTGTTCGGCACGATTGTCGGGTATCTGACCCTGACCCTGCCGCTGGTGGTGATCCTTCAGACGGTGTCGCTGGCCAGTATTGACCGTTCGTTGTTGCAGGCGGCCCAGAATCTCGGCTGTCCGCCATGGCGCACCATCATCGCCGTGATCCTGCCTGCCGCGAAGACCGGGCTGGTGGTTGCGGCCCTGTTCGCGTTTATCCTGTCTTTCGGGGATTTTGTCGCGCCATACTATCTGGGCGGGTCCAAGCCGCCGACCCTGCCAATCCTGATCATCGATACCACGAAGGCCGGGCAGCAATGGCCCCGCGCGGCGGTGGTCGCCGTCATCATGATGCTGACGCTGTTCGTCGTCGCGTTCTCGGCGATCATGTTCGCCTATCGAAAGCGGGCGAGCCGATGAGTGCGCGCATGACAGGCTGGATCTTGCGCCTTTATGTATTGTTGATCTTCGTCTTCGTGTTCTCGCCTGTGGTGATGAGCATGATCTTCTCGTTCAACTCGGATCGCTTTCCGACGATCCCGCTGGGGGGGTTCACGACGCATTGGTACGAGACGATTTTTGCCGATCCCGATTTCTGGAAAGCGGCGCGGAACAGCCTGATCGTTTCACTCTGCGCGTCGGTGCTGGCGACGGTTCTGGGGTTTTGCACGGCCTATTCGGATTACCGCTACAACTTTCGCGGCAAGGGGGCGTATCTGGGGATTATCCTGCTGCCCCCCACGATCCCGCTGATCATCATGGCGCTGGCGATGCTCGCATGGTTTTCCAAGGTGGGTATATCGGGGCAGATATACTCGATCATCGTCGCCCATACCGTCCTGACCGCGCCTTTTGCCATGGCGATCATTCGTCTGCGCCTCAATCAGATGGATGAAAGTCTGGAGGCCGCTGCATGGAATCTTGGGGCGAGCGAATGGCGGGCGATGCGGGAGGTGATCGTGCCGTTCTGCCTGCCCGCGATTGTCAGTTCGCTGTTCCTGACGGCGGCGGTATCGTTCGATGAATTTACGGTCGCGTGGTTCGTGTCGGGCCTGAACAAGACGCTGCCGGTGCATGTGCTCGAAATCGTGCAGGGCACGATCGATCCGCAGGTAAATGCCATCGGCACCATCGTCTTTCTTACGTCGATGACGCTGGTCGTCCTCGCCCAACTCTCGATCTTCTTTCGATTGAGCCGGAGTGCCAAATGAGCGAACCGCTGGTCATCCTAGACGGTGTGGAAAAAAGCTTCGGCGATTTCGTCGCCGTCCGACGCGCCGATCTGACCATTGAGGAGGGTGAATTCGTCGCCATCATGGGGCCATCCGGCTGTGGCAAGACCACCACGCTGCGGATGCTCGCAGGGTTGGAGGCACCGAGCGCCGGGACCATTCGCATCGGCGGGGCGGTGATGAACGATGTGCCCCCCCATCAGCGCGATACGCCGATGGTCTGGCAAAGCCTCGCGCTGTTTCCGTTTCTGAATGTGCGCGAGAATGTCGAATTCGGGCTGAAGATGCGCGGCGTCGATGCGGGCGAGCGCAAGCGGCGGGCGCTCGATTGGCTGGAGCGGCTGGAAATCGGTCACTTTGCCGGGCGCGCCATCGAAACGCTGTCGGGCGGGCAGAAACAGCGCGTTGCGCTGGCCCGGTCTCTGGTGACCGAGCCTCGATTATTGCTGCTGGATGAGCCGCTCTCCGCCCTCGATGCCCATCTTGTGATCCGTATGCAAGGGGTGCTGACCCGCCTGCAAAGGGAGTTGGGCATCACCTTCGTCTATGTCACGCATTCCCATTCCGAAGCCTTTGCAATGGCGGATCGGGTCGTGATCATGTCGCAGGGCGAGATTGCGCAGATCGGTACTCCGCGCGAAATCTACCGCGCCCCCGCCAATCGCTTCGTGGCCGAATTCGTGGGGCGGAACAATATCCTGTCCGGCACGATCCAGCAGGCCGGGACGAAGACGGGGAGCGGGGCGCTTCACACCCCCATCGGTCGGTTTGATGTGCCCGCCGCGCCATCGGTCCCGGCAGCCGGGGCAACCGCCAGCATCGTCATCGCCGCCGATATGCTTCGCATCACCCGCGAGGCGGTCGAGGCGGAAAACAGCGTTACCGCGACGCTGATCTCGGAGGAATTCGTCGGCTCCATCGTCACGCTGTTTCTGGAGGCCGATGATGGCACCGAGTTCAAGGTGCAATTACAGGAGCGCGCCCTCACCGATCTCGATATCCATGGGGGTGGACAGTTCTATCTCAGCTGGGCGACGGGCGACGCGCATCTGCTGGTGGAGGACGCCCCGTGATCCAGAACCCAATTCCATGGCCGAACGGGGCGCGCTGCGCCTGTGCCATCACCTTCGATATGGATGCCGACAGCCTGATCCATTGTGCGAGGCCGGAGGATTCCTTTGACCGCGTCTATCCGATCTCCATGGGGCGCTATGGTCCCACGGTGGCGATTCCGCGGATCCTTGAGACGTATCGGTGGCTTGGCCTGAAGCAATCCTTTTTCATCCCCGGCTGGTGCATGGAAACCTATCCCGAAACGGTCGAGGCGATCCTGAAAGGGGGTCATGAGATCGGCCATCACGGTTGGATTCACGAAGACCCCGTCACGACCAAGGGCGAGGCACAGGACATCGCCTTCGAAAAAGCGCTGGAGACCCATAAACGGCTCTGCGGGGCCGTGCCCGCCGGATACCGCGCGCCCGTCTATAATGTGACACAGCAGGTGATCGATCTGCTCGTGAAGCATAATTTCCGCTATGACAGCTCGCTGATGGCCGATGATATTCCGTACGAGATGCAGACACCGGGCGGGGCGCTGTATGAAATGCCGGTCCATTGGGGTACGGATGACTGGCCTCCCTTCGCCCATTACGACGAGATTGGCTACCTGATGCCCGTTCGGGGACCATCGGCGGGGCTGGCCGGATTTTGGGAGGAGTTCGAGGCGCAATACGAGGCGGGCGGCTTTTTCATGCTGATTGTGCACCCGTTCCTGACGGGGCGGCTGGCGCGCTGGCGGTTGGTCGAGAAGTGGTTGGAAAAAACCCTTGAGACCCGCGATGTCTGGTTCGCCCCCTTGCGCGACATAGCCGATCATCTCGATGCGCTGAAGGCCGATGGCTTCACGCCGCGCGTCGAGACACTGCCATATTACACCGACCGGCAATCCTGATCGCGCTATAGCGTGGCATCGGCGCCGAACATCAGGGTTTCAAGCTGGGTGGCCGTTTCTTTCAGGCGCGGTACCCATGATTTCGCCTCGTCGAAGGTCATGCGCTGAACCGGGGCGTGGAAGGCGAGGGCGGCGGCGAAGCGGCCTTCGGGGTCTCGGATCGGGGTGGCGATGGCCACCATTCCGGCCATGAATTCCTCATTATCCCACGAATAACCGGAGTCGCGGATGGCGGTTAGTTCGCGGCGCATGGTGTTAACATCGGTGATCGTGTTCGGCCCCTCGACACTGAGCGTCATGGAGCGGAGCAGGCGATCCTGTCCGACGGTATCGTGGCAAGCGAGAAAGAGTTTGCCGCTCGCGGTGCAGTGAAACGGCACCTCCGCCCCGATGGGCAACTGGTATCGAAGCGGCCAAGGGGTATCCACCCGGTCGAGATAGGTCATGCCGCTTTCGCCCGCGACCACGAAATTGCACGTCTCGCGCAATTCGCTGGCCAGTCCCGTCAGCACCATGCGCCGGGCGATGTGCAACTGTGAGGCCATGAGCAAACCGGAGGCCAGCAAGCGCGTGCGCCGGGCGGGTCGCAGGCGTCCCCCAATCGAATCGCGGATCAGGAAACCGTCCTCCTCAAGCGTCGTACATAGCCGGTGCAGAGTCGGCTTGGGCAGATCGATGGTCTCGCCCAATTCGGCCACGGAGAGTGGCCGACCTGAACTCGCAAGGGTTTCGAGGATGAAAATCATCCTCATATTCGTCGGGATTCGGTCAATCGTATCGGTCATTCCGACACGATATAAAATTTCCAGCACAAAATCGCTTTGAAAATTTTGAGAAATGTGGTCTTAATTTTTGAAACCAAGGGGGGCACCGTGGAATTCGATTATGTCGTAATAGGGGCCGGATCGGCGGGATGCGCCGTGGCGGCGCGGCTGTCCGAAGGGGGCGATGCGAGCGTCGGCCTGCTCGAAGCGGGTGGACGCGACTCGAATCCGTGGATTCATATCCCCGTCGGTTATTTCAAGACGATGCATAATCCATCCGTGGATTGGATGTATATGACCGAACCGGATCCCGGCCTGAACGGTCGTCGCCTGCAATGGCCCCGTGGCAAGGTTCTGGGTGGCTCAAGTGCGCTGAACGGTTTGCTCTATGTGCGGGGGCAACCTCAGGATTATGACGGCTGGCGCCAATCGGGCAATACCGGCTGGGGCTGGGACGATGTGCTCCCCTATTTTCGCCGGGCGGAAAAGCAGGAGCGCGGGGCGGATGATTTTCACGGCACCGATGGCCCGCTTGCGGTATCGAATATGCGCCTGTCGCGCCGTATCTGTGATGAATGGGTCGAATCGGCCCAGAAAGCGGGCTATCCCTTCAATCCCGATTACAACGGCGCGACGCAGGAAGGGGTCGGCTATTTCCAGCTCACTGCCTCCAATGGCCTGCGCTGTTCTTCCGCCACCGCCTATCTCAAGCCCAACCGCAAGCGTGAGACGCTCGAAGTCATCACAAAGGCGCATGTGAAGCGGATCGTCTTCGATGGCGATCGTCGCGCGACTGGCGTGGAAATCCTGCGCGGGGGCAAGACAGAAATTATCCGGGCGCGGTCGGAGGTGATCCTCTGTGCCGGGGCGCTTGGCTCGCCCCAAATCCTGATGCTGTCGGGCATTGGTCCCGGTGGGCATCTATCCGATGTCGGCATCGATGTGCTGCACGAATCCCCGGCGGTTGGCACGAATCTTCAGGATCATCTTCAGGCGCGTCTTGTCTATAAATGCGCCCGCCCGACGATGAATAACGAGGTGCGCAGCATCATCGGCAAGATGAAGATCGCCGCCGAATTCGCGCTGAAACGCTCTGGCCCGATGACCATGGCGGCCAGCCTCGCGGTCGGGTTCATGAAGACGCGGCCCGAACTCGCCTCGCCGGATATCCAGTTTCATATCCAGCCTTGGAGCGCGGACAGCCCCGGCGAGGGCGTGCATCCGTTCTCCGCGTTCACGGCTTCCGTCTGTCAGTTGCGGCCGGAAAGCGCGGGCCATCTGCTGCTCGATCCTGAGAATGTCTTGGGCGCGCCGAAGATCCATCCGAATTACCTCGCGACTCCGCTTGATTGTGCGACGGCGGTGGCGGGGGTGAAGGTGGCGCGCGACATCGCGGGATATGAACCGCTGAAAGGCGCCATTACCGAAGAATTCCGCCCCGGTCCTGCCTGTTCCACCGATGACGAGTTGCTCACATGGGTGCGCGATACGGCCACGACCATCTATCACCCGACCGGCACCTGTCGCATGGGACAGGATGACCGCGCCGTGGTCGATGAACGCCTGCGCGTGCGCGGGGTGACGGGGCTTCGGGTGGCGGATTGTTCGATTATGCCTCAGATCGTGTCTGGTAATACGAATGCACCCGCCATAATGATCGGGGAGAAATTATCGGATATGGTGCGCGAAGACGCGCGGCAAATCAGAGGGGCCGCGTAATGTGGGAAACAATCGCCGATTTCGGCGCAATTATCATCGCTGACCTTGTCCTGTCTGGCGATAATGCCCTGATCATTGGCATGGCGGCGGCGGGCCTTGCGCCCGAACTGCGCAAGAAAGCCATTCTCTACGGCATGGTTATCGCTGCCGTTCTGCGAATCGTTTTCGCCGTCGTCGCGACAAAGCTGCTGGGCATTCCGGGCTTGTTGTTTATCGGCGGTGTGCTGCTGCTTTATGTATGCTGGCATCTGTACAAGGATATCCGGGCGCATACGGATGATAAGGCGGAGGAGGCTCTGCTCGAAGCGGAGGAGGGCGGATATCAGGGCGCCCCCCAGAAGACGATGCGTCAGGCGCTGATCACGATCACGATTGCCGATGTTTCCATGTCGCTCGACAATGTGCTCGCCGTGGCGGCCATCGCGGATGGGGATACGACGAAGCTGGTCTTCGGCCTTGGTCTCGCGATCCTGCTGATGGCCTTTGCGGCGACTATGATCATGAAGCTGCTTGCCCGGTATCCGGCGATTTCCTGGGCGGGGCTTGCGGTGCTTTTGTATGTGGCGTTCGAGATGCTGTACCGTGGTATCACGAATTGCGACACTGGAATTGGGCCTTTGATGGGGTTCCTGTCGGAGGCTCAATGTGTGCCGTCGGGCAAAGGGGGCGGACATTGATCGCCCCTGTACCGGGCCGTGCGTGTGCTGCCCGATCCGGTCTTCGGCCCATGCGCGATTTCCGGCGCAGGGGCCACTTGAAATTCCCGGCCAAAGGGTCGGGTAGCGATCCGCGATCCATATGCTTGTACAAGCAATCTTGTATAAGAATATGGACCCATGATACCAGCGGGTCTTACGAGGCGATGTCTCCGGTTGGGACGATTCCTTGCCGGGGGCCACGAGACGAAATCGAAAACAAACCTTCAGGGAGTTTACAATGAAATTGCTCAAAAGCGCCGTCATGGGCGTTGCGATGGCCGCGCTGTCGACCGCTGCATTCGCCGAAACGGTAATCCGCGTCCAGTCCGTGATCCCATCCAAGGCTGACGAAGTCTTCATGCTCGGCGAATTCGCCAAGGATGTCAGCGATCTGACCGGCGGCAGCCTCAAAATCGAAATCCTGCCTGCGGGCGCGGTTGTCGGCGTGAAAGAAACCCTCGATGCGGTCGATAAGGGCCTGATCGAAGGTGGCTTCGCATGGACGCATTACTGGTCGGGCAAGCACCCTGCCGCCATGCTGTTCGGGTCGCCGGTCGCAGGCGCGGGTGTCGGCATCGACAACATCGCGTTCGTCTCGTGGTTCCAGTATGGCGGTGGTAAAGAGCTGTACGAAGAACTGTGGGACGAAATGGGCGTCAACGTGAAGGGCTTCATGCTCCAGCCCGTCGGCCCAGAGGCTCTCGGCTGGTTCAAAGAGCCGATCAACTCGATGGATGACTTCCGGAAGTACCGCTTCCGCACCCCTCCCGGCATTCCCGGTCAGACCTATAAAGACATCGGTGTCGCATCGGTCGCCATGGGCGGCGGTGACATCCTGCCCGCGCTGGAAAAAGGCGTCATCGACGCCGCCGAGTGGTGCTGCCCGAAGCCTGACTCGGTCTTCGGCTTCCAGAAAGTCCTGAAGCATTACTACCTGCAGGGTCTGCATCAGGTTGTTGTGAACGCCGACATGTACATCAACGGCGATGTGTATGACGGTCTTACCGATCTTGAGAAAAAAGCCCTCGAAGTTGCGGCCAATGCATCGCTCTCGAAAGCAATGTCTTACCGTATCTACGAAAACGGCAAGGCTCTCAAAGACCTGACCGAAAATCACGGCGTCATCCTGCATGACACCCCTGCCGATTACTTCCCTGCATACATGAATGCAGCGAAAGCGTCTCTTGAGAAAAACTCGGAAGAAAACGAGTTCTTCGCAAAAGTCTGGCAGAGCCAGAAAGACTTCGCCGCCATCGCCGTTCCTTTCTGGGCCGGTGCACAGGCGTCGAACGCATCGCTCGGCAAAGCCTTCGCCGACAGCGTCGCGAAGAAATAAGATACCGGGCGCTCTGCCCGATCCCGACACTCCTGCCCCGGCCAACGAGCCGGGGCCTCGATCGCCCCAAATGGCTTTTGTGGTTCCCGGTTTTTGCCGGGAGCAGGGACAACAAATTCAACATGGGGGGAATGACCGATGGCTAACGAGCCTGGTATTGGCGAACTCGACATCACCGATGAACTGATCGCCGAACGGCGCGCCGAACCACCCGGTCAGACGCCCGAGGACATGACGTCCTGGCAGCGGCCGATAACCGCGTTTATCGATCTTCTGAATCTCTGGGCGGGGCGCATCATCTGCTTGATGCTGTTGCCGCTGATCTTCGTTATGGTGTTCGAGGTTGTCTCGCGCACCGGCTATGGCATGCTCGTCGCGAATGATATGGCCGACGAGGCCCGCGCATGGGGCTTTGGTCCGACCTTATGGGTCTATGACATCAGCCGCATGGTTGGCGGGGTGTTGTTCATGGGCGCGGCAGGCTACGCCTTGTTGCGCGGCGTTCATATCCGCGCCGACTTTCTCTATCGCAACTGGACGCCCAAGACGCAGGCGACGGTCGATGCGATCCTGTATATGGTATTCTATTTTCCGGCGATGCTGTTCTTTTTCTGGAGCGCGCTGGATTTTACCCTCGATTCTCTGGGCTGGCGCGGCTTTGGCAAGGAATGGGGGCGCTGGGAACAGGCGAGCGATTCCACGTGGGCACCGATCCTGTGGCCTGCGCGCATTTTTATGCCGATCGGCGCGTTGCTCTTGTTCCTGCAGGGTTTTCCTGAGCTGTTCCGTGCTTTTCACCAGATGGGCAAGGAGCGGGAGGCGAAGTTTCTCAAGATCTTCGTGCCCTATCTGATTTTGCTGGCGGTCGTATTCGTCGCGGTCTTTTTCGATAAGACGTTCCCGCTGTTCGACTGGATCGGTTCGCTGTTCGGAGATGGCCTCAGTCTCGACAAGCCGACCATCGGCCTCATCATGCTCGCCGCGATGCTGTTCTCGATTTTCGTGGGTTTTCCGATCTCGTTTACGCTGATTTTCCTTGGCTTCGTGTTTGGGTCATGGGGCTTTAACAGCGATCTGACCTTCTATCTGCTGACGCTTCAGACCAACTCGACCATGCTCGACGATCAGCTCGTTGCCGTGCCCCTGTTTATCTTCATGGGCATTATGATGGAGAAGGCGGGCCTGATGGAGCGCCTCTTCATGGCTGTGCAGATGATGATGTCGCGCACGAAAGGCGCGCTGTTCATCGCGGTCTTGTTCGTCTCGACCATCTTCGCGGCCGCGACCGGCATCGTGGGGGCTTCCGTGACGATCCTTGGGATCATGGCGGCCAAGACGATGAATCGGTCGGGCTATGATGTGCGTCTTGCGGCGGGCACGATCACGGCGGGTGGCACGCTCGGCATTCTCATTCCGCCCTCGATCATGCTGATCGTCATGGGTCCGGTGCTGGAAGTGCCGGTGACGGATCTGTTCCGCGCGGCGATCATCCCCGGTGTCATGCTGGCCGGTCTCTACATGCTCTACGCAATCGGGCGCTGCTGGATGAACCCCAGCCTTGGCCCGATCCTGCCCACCGAAGAACAGCCCGATACCTCGCCCTATTACCTGCTCGAAGTCGCCATCGTCATGGCGGCGCTGGTTGCCTTTATCTGGCTTTGTACGCTGGGTGCGGCGGGGGTCTTGGCGTTCTTTCCGTTCGGTGGGTTGGTGATCCCGATCCTGTGGATCGTCTTCATGTTCGTCACCTTCCAGATCATGCGCCGGGTGAAGCCGGGCGGCTTCTACTTCTCGGATCTGTGGTACGAATTCTTCATGGGCCTCGTGCCCCCGACCGTGCTGATTTCCTTTGCGCTCGGCTCGATCCTGCTGGGCTGGGCAACGCCTGCCGAAGCGGCGGCCTGCGGGGCCTTTGGCTCGATCTTCTTGTCGGTGCTCTATCGCAAGTTCAACCTGACGGGTCTGTATGACACGCTGATCAAGACGCTGGAAATCACGGTCCTGATCATGTTCCTCGTCGCTGCATCCAACTTCTTTGGGGCTGTGTTCTCAAATCTTGGGACGCCGAAGATGCTGACGGAGTTGCTGCTCTCCCTCGATCTGGGGGCCGTTGCGACGCTGATCCTGATTATGGCGCTGATCTTCCTGCTCGGATGGCCGCTCGAATGGGTGCCGATCGTTCTGATCATCGTGCCGATCCTGATGCCGGTGGTCGAGACGCTCGGCCCGGCCTTCGGGATGGAGCGGGTCGATCTGCTGGTCTGGTTCGCGATCCTCGTGGCGGTCAACCTGCAAACGGCATGGCTGTCGCCGCCCGTCGCGCTCTCGGCCTACTTCCTCAAGGGGGTGGTGCCGGAATGGGACCTGAAGGACATCTATCTGGGCATGATGCAATTCATGGTGATTCAGGTGATCGGACTGGTGCTGATCTTTGTGTTCCCACAGATTGCGCTATGGTTGCCCGCGTGGCTCGATAGCTGACGGGTATTTCTGAATCCAGATGAGAGAAAGGCCGCGTCGGGGCATACCCGGCGCGGCCTTTTTCGATCTTGGGGCGGGGGAGGTCCGCGAGTGAGGCGGTTGGTTACGCCTTGTCCTGCAAACGCTCCTCCAGAACTTCCAGATCGGCTTCCAGCTTGCGCATGGCGGCCTCATCCGCCTGTTCGGTGACGCGACCGAGTTGATCGGCGGCACGAGTGATGGCGTGGACGCTCGCCGATACCAGCGTATCGCGCTCGGCACCGGGGGAGCGATGCGTGGCCCGCGCGGCGCGTTGCACGACGCTGTAGAGCGCCAGAAGCAGCCGCTTCACCGGCTGATGAACCCGCCGGGCAAAGCCGTCATCCGCCCGAACCCGCATTTCCAGCCGCGAGGTCTTCTCGGCCAGCGACCCAAGGGCCGTTTGCAGGTCGGGCGCGTCTTCCGCCGTATCGCCCCGTGCTTCCAGAAATGCCGAAACCGCATCGCGCAATTCGGTTTCCAGGGGGGTCTCCGACATATCGAGCGGGGTGTCGGGCGTTTCCTCGACCGTTGGCATATCGCCGGTATTCGCAGCGTTCGTTTGATCGCGTTTGAGCGACCAGCGCAACCAGAGGACCACGGCGATGATAGTTCCGAGAAGGATCAGAAAGCGCATGTTGTCCTCATTGCTTGGGGTTGTTCAAAAGAGCGTCTCACGCTCTATACGATGATCCATACGAGAAAGATGAAAAAGAAGATCAGCGCCCATATCCACGATGCGGCCCATGTGCGGCGCAGCTGTCGATGGCTGGAATCGCGCATGAAAAACTGGATACGTTCCATCGTCGTGCCGGGAGGGGGCAGGGCGGTCGATGCGGTGTTCTCCCCTTCATAAGGCCAAGCCATACGCCGCATCACGACCACTTGGTAATAGAGTGCCCGACCCAGGGCGAGGATGGCGAAAAGGCCAAGGGTGAGGGTCAGCAGCGTTTTCATTCGATTCTCCCGGACAAAAAAGCGCGGACCCATTGCCCGCGCTTTTCGTCATGATTCAGTGGACTGTCAGTCCTTCGCCCGCATCACCGGAAGGGGGAGTGGAGAGAACGACCGTGTCGCCGACAATAAGGCCGTCATCGTTCGCCGTCACCGCGACCGTTTCACCATCCTTGACGGTGCCGGAGAGAATACGCTCGGCGAGCGGGTCTTCCAGCGCCTTCTGGATCACGCGCTTTAGCGGGCGGGCGCCATAGGCGGGGTCATAGCCGCGCTCGGCCAGCCAGCTTCGTGCGCCCTCGTCCAGCGTGATGCCGATCTTGCGACCGGCGAGGCGCGTTTCGAGGCGGTCGAGCTGAATATCGACGATCCCGGCCATGTGCTCGCGGGCGAGCCGGTCGAAGATGATGATTTCGTCCAGCCGGTTCAGGAATTCGGGGCGGAAATGCGCCCGTACCGCGTCCATCACCGCGTCGCGTGCAGGCCCCATCGCCGCCCCATCCGCCATCGCGGTCAGGGCCTGACTGCCCAGATTCGACGTCAGGATGATAATCGTGTTGCGGAAATCGACCGTGCGCCCCTGACCGTCGGTCAAGCGGCCCTCGTCGAGCACCTGAAGCAGAACGTTAAAGACATCCGGATGCGCCTTTTCCACCTCGTCGAACAGCACGACCTGATAGGGCCGCCGCCGCACCGCTTCGGTCAGAACCCCGCCTTCGTCATAGCCGACATAGCCGGGGGGTGCGCCGATCAGGCGGGCGACGGAGTGCTTTTCCATGAATTCGGACATGTCGATCCGGGCCATGGCCGTATCGTCATCAAACAAAAACATCGCCAGCGCTTTGGTCAGCTCGGTTTTGCCTACACCCGTCGGGCCGAGAAACAGAAAACTGCCCAGTGGCTTGTTCGGGTCGGAGATACCCGCCCGCGCGCGGCGGACGGCACTGGAAACAGCGGTGACCGCATCCTCTTGCCCGATCACGCGCTTGGCGATTTCTTCTTCCATGCGCAGCAGTTTTTCGCGCTCGCCTTCCAGCATCTTATCGACGGGAACGCCGGTCCAGCGCGAAACGACCGCCGCGATATGCTCCGGCGCGACCGCTTCCTCGACCAGCACATCGCTTTCCTCGCCTTCGGCTTCGGCCAGCTTTTTCTCCAGATCGGGGATCAGGCCATAGCTCAGCTCTCCCGCTTTGGCGAGGTCGCCCCGGCGTTTCGCATCGTCCAGCTCGTTGCGGGCATGGTCGAGCTGTTCCTTGATCTCGCGTGCATCGGCCAGCGTGTCGCGCTCCGCCTCCCATTGGGCGGTCAGAGCGCGGGATTGCTCCTCCAGATGCGAGAGGGCGTCTTCCAGCTTTTCGAGCCGGTCGATGGAGCCTTGATCGGTTTCTTTCTTCAGGGCTTCGGCTTCGATCTTTTTCTGGATGATCTCGCGGTCTAGGGCGTCGAGTTCTTCGGGTTTGGAATCGACTTCCATGCGCAGGCGCGACGCGGCCTCGTCCATCAGGTCGATGGCCTTGTCCGGCAAGAAGCGGTCCGCGATGTAGCGGTTCGACAGCGTTGCCGCCGAGACCAGCGCGGCATCGGAAATGCGCACTCCGTGATGGACCTCGTATTTTTCCTTCAGACCGCGCAGAATCGATACGGTGTCCTGTACCGTCGGTTCGGCCACGAAGATCGGCTGAAAACGCCGCGCGAGGGCTGCGTCTTTTTCGACATGCTTGCGGTATTCATCGAGCGTCGTGGCCCCGATGCAGTGCAACTCGCCCCGTGCCAGCGCGGGTTTGAGCAGGTTGGAGGCATCCATGGCGCCATCCGCCTTGCCCGCCCCGACCAGCGTATGCATCTCGTCGATGAACAGGATGATCTGGCCCGCTTCGGCCATCACCTCGTTCAGCACGGCTTTCAGGCGCTCCTCGAACTCGCCGCGATATTTCGCACCCGCAATCAGGCTGCCCATATCCAGGGACATCAGCTTCTTGTCGCGCAGGCTTTCGGGTACGTCGCCATCCACGATGCGCCGGGCCAGACCCTCCGCGATGGCGGTTTTGCCGACACCTGGCTCGCCGATGATGACGGGATTGTTCTTTGTCCGGCGGCTGAGGACTTGCATCGCACGGCGGATTTCCTCGTCGCGGCCAATGACCGGATCGATCTTGCCTTCGCGCGCCGCTTCGGTCAGGTCGCGGGCGTATTTTTTCAGCGCGTCGAAGCCATCCTCGGCGCTGGCGGTATCGGCGGTGCGCCCCTTGCGCAGATCATTGATGACGGTGTTCAGCGATTGCGCGTTCACGCCTGCATCATCGAGAATCTTGGCAGAATCCGACCGCTGCACCATTCCGAGCGCCTGTAACAATCGCTCGACGGTCACATAGCTGTCGCCCGCCTTTTCGGCCAGTTTTTCGGCCTGCTCAAACACGCGCGCGAGTTCGGGGGACAGGTATACCTGTCCCGCGCCGCCGCCCGAGACCTTCGGCAGCTTGCCCAAGGCCAATTCGGTATCGCGCAGCGCCGCCGCCGGGTCGCCACCTGCCTTGCGAATCAGGTTTTGCGCCAATCCCTGATCGTCATCGAGCAGGACTTTCAGCAAATGCACAGGGGTAAAGGTCTGATGGCCTTCACGCAGCGCCATGCCCTGCGCCGATTGCACAAAGCCTTTGGAGCGTTCACTCAGTTTATCGACATTCATCTCTTGCTACTCCCAAGCGTGAAGCGATCATCGCCCGTATACGGCACGAAACTTGCTCCACCTCACAAACGAAAGATCGGCCTGATACGGCCGGGTTGACTCCTAGGTGGGAGTGCGGTGCTTGCATTCCAAGGTCGTTGAAAAGTCGAATTATTAATTTTCGAAGCGTATGCTGATCTTTGGGGGACGGTTGGATGAATGAGGACAGGATGGGCAATCCTAGCGAAGCGACACGGCGCGCGGTGCTGTTGGGCATCGGAGCAACCCTTGCCACACCGGCCCTTGCGCAGGCCCGTATTCCCAACACGCGGGCGCTCTCATTGCATAATACGCGCACGGATGAGCGCTTTGACGGGGTTTATTACGCCGATGGTATCTATGAGCCGGAGGCGATGGCCGCGCTTGATGGAATCCTGCGCGATCATACCGCGGATGAAGTGACCATCATGGATGTGCGCCTCTACAATCTGTTTTCCCGGCTGCAATCGACGCTGGATACGACTGAACCCTTGCGGATCACATCGGGCTACCGCACGCGCGCGACGAATGATGCGCTGCGCAAACGCACCCGCTGGGCCGCGAAAAACAGCCTGCATATCGAAGGCATGGCGGCAGATTTCAAATTGCCGGGAACATCCTCGCGCACCCTGTCACGGGCGGCGACGAGCCTGAAAATGGGGGGCGTGGGCACCTATCGCGGGGCATCCTTCATTCATGTGGATGTCGGTGACGTTCGAAGCTGGGTGCGGTAGCGCGAGCGGTAATCTGAGATGATCGCAAGCTGTGCGGCGCTTAGCGGGGCGGGTCGGTACGGTCCATCTGTGCCTGAAGATCGTCTTTATGGCGCATCAGCAATGCGATGGCCGCCCGGTCACTGGGGATCGTCTCGATGGCCTTGCCATAGAGGTCGATAATCCCGCTTTCCAGCCGGTTCACATCGGTTTTCATCATCCTAAAAGGCATGGTCGGCCGGATCGTCGTGGCGGTGTCCTTGGTGCAGGGGAGCCACGATCCGTCTGCCTGCGGCTCCAGCGCTCTCGACAGCATCAGCCGGTCGAGTTCGGCGATATGCAGGGTGCGGATCGCGCAATATTGATCTAAAAAGAACGAGGTATCGGCCCTGTCGGTTTGCTCGGATAGTCCCTTATAGAGATCGTAGGAATTGAGAAGACGGGTGTGTAAACATCTGAGGGTATAACCACCATCGATAAACGTCATGGCTGTATCCAATACTGATATTTAAACCTAATATACGAAGTATACGGATATAATTGCCTCACTTAAAGACCAAAGATCACCCCTGACCCAGAAAAGATTCTGCGCTTTTCCACAGCGCGGAAACCATGCGTTCCGCGTCGTCGGGGCGGGTCAGTGCCGCCGATTGGCCCGCCCACATCTGCATCCGTGCCGGATCATTTGCCGCCTGTGCCTCTCTGCGCAGAGGCCCGGTCAGGGCGCGCTGAGTCGGATAGGGGGCCGGGAGCGGTGAATCCTGTGCCGCTGCGGCGATTGTGTAGGGCGTGCGAATCGCGCGGGCCAGTCGGCCTGAGAAAGCCCGTGTCGGCACTGTCTCCTCAGGGGCCGTGCGTCCGATGGCTTCGGCCCAAGATGCGGGGATAGCGGCTTCGGGCGTGCGCAGCAGGGCGGTTCCGATCTGAACGGCGGAGGCCCCCAGAACCAAGGCTGCCGCGACCCCGCGCCCATCCGCAATCCCGCCGGTCGCGATCACGGGCAGGGAGACGGCATCGGCCACCGCCGGGATCAGCGCAAAGCTGCCGACCATGCCCGCTTCGGCGTTCTCTGCGTCGAAAGATCCGCGATGGCCACCCGCTTCTGCGCCTTGGGCGATGACGGCATCGGCCCCCGCGTCTTCGGCGGCGCGGGCTTCGGCTACGGTCGTAACGGTAGCGAACCAGCGGATGCCCCGCTCTTTCATCGCCGTGACGAATGCCGCCGGGTAAAGCCCCATGATCGATGAGATTACCGACGGTCCCGCCGTCAGCATCGCCGCGCATTGCGCCTCGAAATCCGCAAGGGGTGCATCGCCCGCCTCCGGGGGCACATCCGGTCCCCATTGCCCCAGAAAAGCGCGCAGTTGCGCTTCTTGTGCCCTGTCGCGAACCGGCGCGGGATCGGGTATCCATGTATTGATCTGGAAGGCGCCATTCGTTTGCGTCCTCACATGCTCCGCCCAAGCATGGATCTGCGCCGCATCCATCGAGAGCGCGCCGCAGGCCCCCATCCCCCCGGCCCGCGCCACCGCCACGGCGAGGGCCGGGGGCGACGCCCCGGCCATAGGCGCCATCAGGATGGGGAGGCGCAATCCATAGGCCGTACAGAACGCGTTGACGCGGTGATGCGGGGTCATCCGGGTTCTCCTGCCGTTGCTGCGCCTTACCCTGCGCGCGTTTCATCGTGCGTTTCAACCCTGCTCCCGCTTGCAAGGCCCGGATACGCGGCGTAAGACACCTTCGTTTTCAACCGGAGTCAGTACGATGTCCTTCCTCGCCGAATCCCTCGCCCGCGTGAAACCCTCACCGACCATCGCGGTGACGACGAAGGCCGCCGAATTGAAGGCGGCAGGCAAGGACGTGATCGGCCTCGGCGCTGGCGAACCGGATTTCGATACCCCTGAGCATATCAAGCAGGCCGCCAAGGATGCGATGGATCAGGGAAAGACCAAATACACCGCCCCCGATGGCATCCCCGAATTGAAAGACGCGATCATCGCGAAATTCAAGCGCGAGAACGGGCTGGATTTTGCCCGCGAGAATATTTCGGTCGGGACGGGCGGCAAACAGGTGCTCTATAATGCCCTTGTCGCCACCCTGAATCCTGGCGACGAGGTGATTATTCCCGCGCCGTATTGGGTCAGCTATCCCGATATGGTGCTCTTGGGCGGCGGCACACCGGTGCCGGTCGAGGCCGGAATCGAGACCGGCTTCAAACTGACCCCTGACATGCTGGAAGCGGCCATCACGCCAAAGACCAAATGGCTGATCTTCAATTCCCCGTCGAACCCCACGGGCGCAGGCTATAGCCGCGAGGAGTTGAAGGGCCTGACTGACGTGCTGATGAAACACACGCATGTCTGGGTCATGACCGATGACATGTACGAGCATATTGCCTATGCGCCCTTTGAATTCTGTACTCCGGCAGAGGTGGAGCCGGGATTGGTCGATCGTACGCTGACCATCAACGGTGTCTCCAAAGCCTATGCGATGACCGGCTGGCGGATCGGCTATGCGGGCGGTCCTGCCCATTTGATCGGCGCGATGCGCAAGGTTCAGTCCCAATCCACATCCAACCCCTCGTCCATCTCGCAATGGGCGGCGGTGGCCGCGCTGAACGGACCGCAGGATTACATCCGGGAATCGGGCAAGGCGTTCCAGCGCCGTCGCGATCTGGTCGTCTCGATGCTCAATCAGTGCAACGGCATCGAATGTCCGATGCCCGAAGGTGCTTTCTACGTCTATCCATCGGTCAAGGGATGCCTCGGCAAGACGGCTCCGAGTGGCAAGAAGATCGAGACGGACGAGGATTTCGTCACCGAATTGCTGGAAGTGGAGGGCGTCGCGGCCGTCCATGGGGCCGCCTTTGGCCTGTCCCCCTATTTCCGGGCCAGCTATGCCACATCGGATGCGGTGCTGGAGGATGCCTGCCAACGGATTCAGCGCTTCTGTGGCAGTCTGACATAGAGCAGCGCGTAGACTTGTTCAGCCCTGCGGTGTGATCTCGCGGGGTTTGCCCGGCGCATCGGGGAGCGGGATAAATTCCGCTTCGTCCCCCGGAACCGTGTCGAACCGCCCCTGCCGCCATTCTTCCTGCGCCTGCTCGATGCGGTCGCGGCGCGAGGAGACGAAGTTCCACCAGATGTAGCGCGGCCCATCCATCGGCTCGCCGCCGAAGACCATGAATTGCGCACCGCTCCGGGAGGATACCGTGATCGCATCCCCCGGATGTAGGATCAGCAATTGTCCGGGGATATAGGTTTGCCCGGATACCTCGATCTCACCCGAAATGGTGTAGAGCGCCCGCTCCACATAGAGCGGTTCTACCGGATAGCGCGCCCCCGCCGCCAGCGTCACATCGGCGTAGAGCGTCTCCGACAGGCTGCCCAGCGGTGATTTCAGGCCATGGGCCTGCCCCGCGATCAGGCGCATGTCGATGCCCTCTGCATGGATGGTGGGCAGGGCCTGCGCCCCGTAATGGATGAAATCGGGGTCGCTTTCCTCGGCATGGGCGGGCAGGGCGAGCCATGTCTGGAGACCGAACAGGCGTTGCCCTTGGCGCTTGCGCTCGTCGCTGGTGCGTTCGGAATGGACGATCCCGCGCCCTGCGCTCATCCAGTTCACCGCGCCGGGCGTGATGGCCATATCCGTGCCGAGACTGTCTCGATGCCGGATTTCGCCCTCGAACAGATAGGTAAGCGTGGCGAGATTGATATGTGGATGGGGCCGGACGTCGATGCCCTCGTCGGTCAGGAATTCCGCCGGTCCCATTTGATCGAAGAAGATAAACGGCCCCACCATCTGCCCCGCTTTGGAGGGCAGGGCGCGCCGCACCTCCATCTCGCCCAGATCGACGGCGCTGGGGGTGATGACGGTGCGGATCGCATCGACGGAGGCGCGGTCGCCGGGGACAGGATCGGGGCAGGGATGCCAGCTCATCAAAACACTCCTTACGCTATAACCGATCGTGACGTAGTGTTCTTGCCCCGGCCCGCCATATCGAAACCCGCTATTCACATTTGTCGCACCCGGCCCCATATTCCCAGCGACGAGTCGGATTATTTCGGGAGAGCGCATCATGCAATGGCGCGGGCGCAGAAGCAGCAGCAATATCGAGGACCGCCGTGGCGGCGGCATGAAACGCGCGGGAGGCGGCATCGGAATTGGGGCGATCGTGCTGTTCGTCGCATCGATCTTCTTTCCGCAATATGTCCCGCTCTTGCAGATGGTGGGCGTCGGCAGTGGCGGAGGGGGCGGCGGCGGCGCCACCTATTCGCAAGGGTCGGGGGTCGATGACGACCACCGCGAGTTTCTCGGAGTCGTTCTGGCCGATACCGAAGACGTCTGGTCCAATATCTTTCAGGCAAACGGGGCGCGGTATCAAAAGCCGACCCTCGTGATTTTCGACGGGCGCACCACCTCGCCCTGTGGTCCCGCCTCGACCGGCTCCGGCCCGTTCTACTGCCCTGCGGACAAGAAAATCTATATCGATCCGGGGTTTTACGATGTCATGGAGCGCCGCCTTGGCGCGCCGGGTGATTTCGCGCAGGCCTATGTGGTGGCCCATGAGGTCGCGCATCACGTCCAGAACGTCGATGGCACGATCCCCAAGGTCAACAGATACCGGCGCGGTGCCTCGAAGGTCGAAGCAAACCGGGCGACCGTGCGGCTGGAGCTTCAGGCCGATTGCTATTCCGGCGTCTGGACCAATCATATCCAGCGCGGCAAACGGGTGCTGGAGGACGGCGATATCAAGGAAGCGCTGAATGCGGCCTTCCAGATCGGTGACGATACGTTGCAGGGGCGTTCGGGCGGCCATGTCAACCCGGCGACCTTTACCCATGGCACGTCGGAGCAGCGGGTGAATTGGTTCTACAAGGGCCTGCGCAGTGGCGATATCGCAAGCTGCGATACCTTCAGCCAGAGTTACGAACAATTGTAAATCTGCGTCGCGTGTCAGCCCTGACGAGCGATGCGGCGGGTCGTACGCGTTCTCGGATTGCCTCCCCCTGCCTTTTCTTTGTACTGGCCGGGCGGGGGGGGAATCGGAGCCAGAGCCTATGCCTTCCGAAATACCGCTACCAATGCACGGGTTGTCCCGTGGGTGTGGGATTCGTTGCCATAGACGGGGCAATCGACGAAATCAGGAGCGGTGATTCGCCCCGCCGCCGCCAGCCGCTCGAAGGCGGTCCCGAAGCCATGCGCGTCGAAATGCGCGCCGTTGATGCCAAGGCAGAACAGCGCCCCGGATCGCGCGACCCGCAGCACTTCGCCCAGCGCTTCGGGTCCAACATGGCCATGGGTGAATGTACCGGCGCTCAGCAATCCGCCATAGGTGTCATCCGGGATCGGCACGCGGGACAGTACATCGCCTTCGATCGCGCGCCCGTAGATCCCCTTCGCCTCTGCCACGCGGAGCATTTCCGGCGACAGGTCCAGCCCGTCGATAGGGGCCGTAACCAGCGCGGCCACAGCCTCCGCCACGGCCCCCGATCCGCACCCGATGTCGAGAATCGGCGTATCGCCCTCCCTGCGCCGGTCGATGAAGATCTGCGCCACCTCGCGCGGATAGACATAGCCCATCGCCGCGATGAAATCGGCGTCATAGGTCTCGGCCCAGTCGCGGTAGAGCGACTTGACATCCTCACGGCTCGTCAGGGCATAGGCGGCGTCCACATCCGGTTTGTCGCTCATTCCAACAGGCCCCGCATCCGGGCGATGGCCTCGCGGATCTTCTCCTCCGAATTGGCATAGGAAAAGCGGATATTTCCCTCCGCCGTCTCGCCAAAACTGGCCCCGGCGATGGTCGCGACGCTGGCCTCCTCCAACAGTCGTGCTTGCAGGTCGCGCCCGTTCATCCCTGTTCCCTCGATATTCGGAAACACGTAGAAGGCCCCGCCCGGCTCCGGGCAGCGCACGCCCGGCACGTCGTTCAGCAGATCGACGATCACCCGCCGCCGCCGCGCAAAGGCCGCCATCATCGCTTCAACGGCATCCTGTGGCCCGGCCAGCGCCTCGATCCCCGCAATCTGCGTCGCGGCATTCACACAGGAATGACTGTTCACGCATAACCGCTCCGCCGCATCCACCAGCGTCTGGGGCCAGATGGAATAGCCCAGCCGCCAGCCGGTCATCGCATAGGTTTTCGACCATCCATCCAGCACGATCAGCCGATCCGCCAGCGAAGGATATTCCAGCAGTGAGACATGCCCCCGGTTGTCATAGAGCATCCGGCTGTAAATCTCGTCCGACAGGATCGCGACTTCAGGCCAGCTTTCCAGCCCCGCCACCAGCGCATCGGTCTCCGCCCGTGTCATGACGCCGCCGGTGGGATTGTTTGGGCTGTTGAGGATCAGCAGGCGCGTGCGCGGGGTGATCGCGGCCAGAATATCCGCCGCCCGATACCCGAATCCGTCCTCCTCGCGCGGGCTGACCGGCACTGGCACTGCACCGCTATACCCGATCATCGAGCGATAGATCGGAAAGCCGGGATCGGGGTAGACGATTTCCGCCCCCGCCTGTCCGAAGATCGACAGGGCGAAGAACATCGTCGGTTTGCCACCGGGCATGATCAGGATGCGCTCAGGCGAGACCGTGACCCCCCGCCGGGCGAGAATATCCGCCGCCACCGCCTCGCGCAGGGGCAGGATGCCTTTGGCGGGGGTGTATCCATGATGTCCGTCGCGCAGCGCCCGGACCCCGGCTTCCACGATATTTTCCGGGGTCGGAAAATCGGGCTGACCGATGCCTAGATTGATGATGTCCTTGCCTTGGGACTGTAACTCTGCGGCACGGGCCAAAACCGAAAAGGCGCTTTCCGTGCCAAGGCGGTCGAGGGCGGGGGTCGTTTGCATCGGCGATCCTCGAAGTCGAAAACAGCGGGTCTTCGGACTTTCCGGCATCGCTGCCGATCTGTCATCCACAAAAAGGAGCGCTCTAACGATTCATTACGACGGAAAGGGAATCGTTGCCCGTGTAAGGGGTAAGGTTATATCACTATCTTAGAAATCGATCAGAGGAGACTGAGATGCTTCGCGTAATCGCCTTCGTGGCAACACTTGCGACCACCGGAATCATGGCCGGGGCCGCCAGCGCACATCCCCCGGATCTGCACGGATCGACCTACGGAACGTCGATCTATGGCGGTGGGCACACGACGTCCTATGTCGCGCCGAGCTATACGGGCGCAAGCTATGGCGCATCGTCTTATGTCGCCCCTAGCTATACGGGTGCCAGCTTTGGCAGCACGAGCTATGTATCGGCACCCACGTATAACGCTACACCGCTATATTCCACGACTTACAGCACGCCATCCTACACGCCCCCGCGCCGTCACAGCTATTCGGGCTATCGCGCGCCCAGCTATGGCTATCGCCACCGCAATACCGGCAGTTATCGTGGATATTACCGCAACCCGTATCACAATCGCCCAGTCAACAATTTCGTCCGTCAGAGCTTCGGTCCCTATTCCCGGATCCCGACGACGGAGGGCGTAAATGTCGGATATGCCGGTGGTCCGACCTTTGGCAGTGACGATATGCCCGTGATCAACGGTGTGCGTCTCAACGGCGCGCCGAACTGACGAAGGAGAATGACCCCTGCTGGCTTTCTCTGCTTGGTATAGCGCGATCCCCGGTCGCATATCCTTGAGATGGCTTTCTTGTCTTTGTTTGGGCGCAATTTTCAAATCGAAAATGCCCAAAAGCCGGTGGGGTTCATTGCAACGCTATGGCGAGGCGGTATCGAGAGTATGCATCGCGGCCGCCTCGACCCACCAAGTGCGCTCGCTGGCCCGAAGGGCCTTGGCTCCGTCAACCGCTTGGTTGCGCGTGGCGAAAAGGGCGAAGCACGTCGCCCCTGACCCGGACATGCCCGTATAGAGCGCCCCCGGCAGATCGGCGAGGGCCGTTTCGATCCGGCTGATTTCAGGCATGATCGAGCGCGCCGCCGCCGCCAGATCGTTATGCGTCGCATCTCGCAACCAATCGGCCAGCGCCCCGGCGGTTTCGAAGCCGGGGGGCGGTGTCACGGGCGGCGAGGTCGATCCGGCATCCCGCGCCGCGAATACGCTGCGCGTTTCGAGACCCCGCATCGGATTTGCCAGAACCATCCAGACTTCGGGCAGGGCAGGGGCGTCGGTCAGCGTCTCGCCAATGCCGCCCATCATCCGGGCGCGTGATGCGAGGCAAACCGGCACATCGGCGCCCAAGGTCAGGCCCAGCGCCGCCATCTCCGCCTTGGGCAGATCGAGTGACCAGAGCCGCGAAAGCGCCCGCAGGGTCGCCGCTGCATCCGCCGAGCCGCCTCCGATCCCCGAAGCGACCGGCAGGCGTTTGGTCAGTAACAGCGCCGCGCCCGGTCTGTGTCCCATCCGGGCCTGTGCGACATCCTGCAAGGCGAGGGCGGCGCGTAGAACCAGATTATCCGCACTGACTTCGAGAAGGTCGCCGAAAGGCCCGTCTAGGCTGAGCGACAGCATCGCGCTTGGCTCTGCCGCGATCGTATCCCCGATATCGGCGAAGACGACGAGGCTTTGCAGCATGTGATAGCCATCCGCCCGGCGTCCCGTGACATGCAGGAACAAGTTGATCTTGGCATGGGCCGGTTCGCGGACCGGCCCGACAGGATCAGCCATCGTCCTTGGGCGTCTTGTCGCCGGTATCTGTTTCGACGGCCTTGTCGGCATCCTCGATTTCGGCGGCGCGCTCCTCCTCCAGAACGATGTCGAGACCGACGGCCAGCTTGCGCTTGATCCGGTCGCGCAGCTCCTGCTCATCCGGATTGAAGGACAGGGCGCGGCGCCATTGGAACCGCGCTTCGGTCTTGCGGCCGACCATCCACAGGGTATCGCCGAAATGGTCATTGATGACCGGATCGGTCGGAGTCAGCTCGACCGCGCGCTCCATCGTCTGCACCGCCGATTTGAAATCGCCAAGGCGGTATTCGACCCAGCCGAGAGAATCGGTGATGTAGCCGTCATTGGGGCGCAGCTCGACCGCCCGCTCGATCATCTCGCGCGCTTCGGTCAGATTGCGATTCTGCTCGATCCAGGAATAGCCGAGATAATTGAGCACATGCGCTTGATCGGGCCGGAATTCCAGGGCCTGTTTCAGATCGGCTTCGGCTTCGTCCCAATTGCCCAGACGTTCGTTCGAGACGCCCCGCGCATAATTGAGCGACCAGTACCGCTCTTTGGGTCCGCCGATCAGCTCGAAAGCCCGGTCATAGGCGACGCGTGCCTCCTCGTAGCGTTCGGCCCGGCGCATCAGATCGCCGATGGCGATTGGCACGGTCTCGTCTTTCGGGAAGACCTTTTCCAGTTTTTTCAGCGCGTCCAGCGCTTCGTCGGTCATGTCGATCCGCGACAGGGCATCGGCGCGTCCGACCTGTGCCGAGCGGTAATAGGGGCTTTTGGCGTCGAAATTTTCGTAGGTTTCGGCAGCTTCCGCCCAGCGCTCCTGCGCCTCCATCACATTGCCGAGCAAGAGGCGCGGCGCCTCCATTTCCTCGTTCAGATAGAGGGCGAGTTGCAGGTAGACCAGCGACAAGCGAATCCCGCCATCATCGCGGGCAAAGGCACTGGCCAGCCCGTAAAGGGCTTCGGCGGCTCCCTGTTTTCCGGTCTCGACCAAGGGGTCTGGGGTGGTATTCATCGCCTCGGCCCGCTCGCGCGCGGCGATCATGACCGGATCGGAAGGCACGCGTTCCAGCGCCCGGTCGTAGATCGCCATCGCGTCCTCATTACGCGTCTGGCGCTCCAAAAAGCGCCCATAGGCTTCTGCGAGACGCGCGGTCGGCGTTTCGTCGCCGATCGAGGATTTGAACAGCTTTTCGGCATCCTCGTCATCCCCGGCGGCGGCGGCGGCCAGACCGGCATGGTAATCGGCAAAGATGCGATAAAGCTGTTGCCCGTCGAGAGAGGCGAAGATGTCCTGCGCTTCTTCATGCTTGCCAAGGTCAAAGGCGGCCCAGCCCGCCAACAATTTGGCGGTTACGGTGTTGAACGCCGTGTCGCCATGCTTCTCCAGCCGGTTGGCGGCGTTCTTCGCCTCGCCTTTTTGAAAATCCTCCGTGACCAGCAAAAGCTGGCTGATCCGGTGATCCGGTTCCTTGGAGACGAGTTTGCGGGCGATGGGCACCGCCGCACTGACCCGCCCGGCGGCGATCTTGTAGAGCACGGTCTGCTCCATCAGATCGATATTCGTCGGATCGGCGGCAAGGGCGCGGGTGAAATACGTCGCGGCCTGATCCATATCGTTGTTGATCGCGGCATGGCGCGCGGCGAGATAGGAACCCGTGTTCCCTTCTGCAAAAACCGGCGTCCCGCCAAGACAGGCGAGGATCGCTGCGAAAGCCGTACCGGCGCGCAATCGGCGTCGCAGGGTGGGAATGAACGCGATCATGACACTGTCCTGTTCCGGGCCTGACTCAGCGCAAAAATCGCTTGTCGCCCTCAAAATTTACACTCTCGGTTATAACGTATAGGCAGTACGACTGAAAAAGGGATTGATTTTTGCGTCTTGATGCGGAAACGCGACAAAAAGATGCAACCGTGCAACCCCTTAGTCATGCACGAAAAAACCGCAAGGAGAGCGATGGTGGTGTTCAGAAAGATGCATGGCCTTGGTAACGATTTCGTTGTCGTGGATCTTCGGGGCGGCCAGCGCAAGCCGGATGCGGCCCTCGTGCGCGCGGTGGCCGATCGTCGCCGGGGTATCGGCTTCGATCAGTTCATCAGCATCGAAGACGATCCCAGCAACGAGATCGCGGCCTATATGGGCATCTGGAATCCCGATGGATCGCGCTCAGGGGCCTGTGGCAATGCCACGCGCTGTGTCGGCCATCTGCTGATGCAGGAAAGCGATACGGACAGCGTGCGCCTGCGTACCGATTCCGGCATTCTGTCCTGCTGGAATGCGGCTGGAGGGTTGGTCCGGGTCGATATGGGCAAGCCAAAACTGGACTGGCAGGAGATTCCCGTCGCCGAAGCCAGCGATACCGTGCGGGTCGATGTGAAGTTCGGTCCCATCGATAATCCTGCGCTCTGGGGTCCGGGGGCGGTCAATATGGGCAATCCCCATGCCGTCTTTTTCGTGGATGATGCCGATCGCTTTCCCGTCGACAAGATCGGCCCGATGGTCGAGAATCACCCCATGTTCCCGGAGCGCACGAATGTCGAATTCTGCACCGTGGAAGGCCCCAACCGTATGCGGATGCGTGTATGGGAGCGGGGGGCCGGGATCACGCAGGCATGCGGGTCGGGGGCCTGCGCGGCAGTGGTCGCGGGGGTGCGCCGAAGGCTGGTGGACCGCAAATGCGTCGTCATGCTCGATGGCGGTCCCTTGGGGATCGAATGGCTCGAAAGCGGCCCCGTCATGATGACCGGTCCCGTCGCATTGAGTTTTACCGGCGAATTCGGCCCCGATATTCTGGCGCAGGCCGAACGCGAGCGTCAGGCATCGTGAGCGGCGAGGATGGGCGCACCATCCCCGATATCCCGGACATTCCCGGCAGTGCCGATCTTCACATATTCGGGTAGTTTGGCCCCTCGCCCCCTTGAGGCGTGCTCCAGACGATGTTCTGCGACGGATCCTTGATGTCGCAGGTCTTGCAGTGGACGCAGTTCTGATAATTGATCTGAAACTTGTCGTTGCCAGCATCGTCCTTCACGAATTCATACACTCCGGCCGGGCAGTAGCGCGCCGAAGGCCCGCCATAGACCGGCAGATTCACGTCAACCGGCACGCTGGGGTCTTTCAGCAGTAGGTGCGGGCGCTGGCCTTCCTGATGGTTTGTGAAGCTATAGGCGACATTTGTGAGCCGGTCGAAGCTGAGCTTTCCGTCGGGTTTGGGATAATCGATGGGGTCGAAATCCTTGGCCTTTCCGGTGCTTTCGGAATCGGATTTGCCATGGTTGAACGTGCCCATCAGGCTGATGCCCAAGCGGTTCTGCAATTGCATGTCGAGACCGCCGAGGCCGAGGCTCGTCAGCATGCCATAGCGTGACCACATCGGCTTGACGTTGCGCACGGGGTAGAGGTCGCGCTTGATATCGCTGTTCTGGATGGTGTGTTCGAATTCGACGAGATCGTCATGGGAGCGGCCTGAGGCCAGCGCCTCCGCGATCTGTTCGGCGGCCAGCTTGCCAGAGATCATCGCATTGTGGTTGCCCTTGATGCGGGGCACGTTGACCAGACCCGCCGAGCACCCGACGATCAGACCCCCCGGAAAGCTCATCTTGGGCCGTGATTGCCAGCCCCCCTCGACGATGGCCCGTGCGCCATAGGCGACGCGCTTGCCGCCCTCCAGCAGATCCGCGATCATCGGATGGTGCTTGAAGCGCTGGAATTCCATGTAGGGGAATACATGGGGGTTTTCGTAGTTCAGGTGGACGACGAAGCCGACATAAACTTGATTGTTCTCAAGATGATAGACAAAGCTGCCTCCGCCTGCATTCTTGCCCAGAGGCCAGCCCATCGTGTGCAGGACCGAGCCTTGTTTATGCTTTTCGGGCTTGACTTCCCACAGCTCTTTCATGCCGAGGCCGTACTTTTGCGGCTCGGCATTTTTGTCCAGTTCGTGCCGGGCGATGATCTGCTTGGCGAGCGATCCGCGCACGCCTTCGGCGATCACGACATATTTGCCCAGCAGTTCCATGCCAGGCTCATAATCAGGCCCCGGCTCACCCTGGGCATCGAGGCCAAATTCGCCCGCAACGACGCCCTTGATAACGCCATCATCGCCCATGACCAGTTGCGAAGCCGCGAAACCGGGGAAGATTTCGACGTCCAAAGCCTCCGCCTGTTCGGCCATCCAGCGGCAGACATTGCCCATCGAGACGATGTAGTTGCCGTGATTGTTCATCAGCGGCGGCATCATCATATTCGGCAGGCGCATCGATCCATCCGGCCCAAGCACCACGAATTTATCGTCGGTGACGGGGGTATGAAGCGGCGCGCCCTTTTCCTTCCAGTCGGGGATCAGCGCATCCAGACCCGCCGGGTCGAGCACGGCACCGGATAGGATATGGGCCCCGACCTCGGATCCTTTTTCGAGGACGACCACGGAGAGGTCGGGGTTGACCTGTTTCAGCCGGATGGCGGTGGAAAGACCCGCTGGGCCTGCCCCGACGATGACAACGTCGTATTCCATCGATTCCCGTTCGATTGCCTCGGCCATCCGTTCCGTCCTTTGCCTAGGAGAGTGCTGATTTGCTGAGGTTATGCAGGAGACAGGGCCGGGGGGTCAATCGGGACGTAGGGGCAGGATCGTCGCGCCGCTACGCTACTTCTTCGGGGCCGTCGCCGTCGGTTTGGCCGGGGTTGCGGGCGGTGCGGTGCCGAATAGACGATCGAAGAACGATCCCGAATTCGAATGCGCGCCTTTTTGCTTGCGCGATTTTTCCAACTCGGCGGCGAGGGCGGCCTGTCGTTCCTGAAGATCCGGCCCCCCCTTTGCATTGGCGGGCGGCGAGGAGATCAAGACGGCGGACAGGGTGAACGCGGTGATTAGGGTTCTAACGATCATCGTTTCCTCCATTTTTGACATAAAGGTAATCTGGGGCCGCGCTTGGGGGATGTCGCATCACGGAGATGCACGCTTTCGCCATTGTGGCGCGAGCGAAGCGCCGCGAGATCGCCCCGCTTTTACCGGGCGTTCAATCGCCGTTGCTAGAATGGTGGGGGAAGGGGTGCCCCATGAACTGCGAATATTGTGGGAATGCGTTTGGCGCGCGGGCCATGGCCTGTGCCGGGTGCGGATCGCCGCGCACGGTCGCGCTCGCCGAACCGGCGGGCACAGCGGCGATGATCTATGAACAGATTGGTCGCGCGGTCGTGGATCGGCAGCCGAACGATGCCTTAGACCGGCTCGTCAGTATCGGCGAGCGCAAGAACGCCTCAACCCGCGAGCAGAAAATCGCGCGATGGGCAAAAGTTGCCTGTTGTCTGGCGCTGGTCTGGCAATTCCCCATGATTCTGGCGGCCATCTTCCCGCTTGGGATGATGTTTTTCCTATGGATATACCTGCCATATCGGGGGCTGAAGTCTTTTTGGGGCTGGCTGTCCTCATAAGGATCACGCCTCGATTCAGGGCGCTGTGCCATGTGACAAGGCCCCAGAGAAACTGGGGCCTTGCAAGCTTTTGGGTCACGTCAGTTGTCCAGAAAACTCCGCAACTTCCGCGATCTGGATGGGTGCTTTAGCTTGCGCAATGCTTTGGCCTCGATCTGGCGGATGCGTTCGCGGGTGACCGAGAATTGTTGTCCGACTTCCTCCAGCGTGTGATCGGTATTCATGCCGATGCCAAAGCGCATCCGCAAGACGCGCTCCTCGCGGGGGGTCAGGGAAGCCAGAACGCGGGTCGTGGTGTCCTTGAGGTTCGACTGGATCGCTGAATCCAGCGGCAGGACGGCGTTCTTGTCCTCGATGAAATCGCCAAGCTGGCTGTCTTCCTCGTCGCCGATGGGGGTTTCCAGCGAGATGGGCTCCTTGGCGATCTTCATCACCTTGCGCACCTTCTCCAGCGGCATCTGGAGTTTCTCGGCCAGTTCCTCCGGCGTCGGCTCGCGACCGATTTCGTGCAGCATCTGGCGGCCCGTGCGCACCAGCTTGTTGATTGTCTCGATCATGTGGACCGGGATGCGGATCGTTCGGGCCTGATCCGCGATGGAGCGGGTGATGGCCTGCCTGATCCACCAGGTCGCATAGGTCGAGAACTTGTACCCACGGCGGTATTCGAATTTATCGACGGCCTTCATCAGACCGATATTGCCTTCCTGAATCAGATCGAGGAATTGCAGGCCACGATTCGTGTATTTTTTCGCGATCGAGATGACGAGGCGCAGGTTTGCCTCGACCATTTCCTGCTTGGCCTGCCGTGCTTCCTTCTCGCCCTTCTGGACGGTCTGGACGATGCGGCGGTATTCGGTGATATCGACGCCGACCAGCCGACCGACTTCCGCGATGCCCTCGCGAATATCGATGACCTTGTCGCCATCGGTCTCGACCATCTTGGCCCAGCCCTTGCCCTTGAGCTTGCCGACCCGCTGTACCCAGCCGGGATCAAGCTCGAAACCTTGATATTCGGCGATGACTTCGGGGCGCTTGACCTTGTGCTTGTCCGCGACCTTCACGAGTTGGCTTTCAAGCCCCATCAGACGGCGGTTGATGCCGTAAAGCTGATCGACCAGCGTTTCGATGCGCTGGTTGTTCAGGTGCAGGCTGTCGACCTTCTGAACCAGCTCGCTGCGCAGGCGCTGATAGGCCAGTTCCTGCTTCGCGGTAAAGGTCGAGGAATTGGACGTGGCGGCGGCGAGGCGCTCCTGTTGCATCTTGCGCAGGCCCTGATAGGCATCCGCGATCTCGCCCAGTGTTTCGAGGGCCTGGGGCTTGAGCTGCGCTTCCATGGCCGATAGCGACAGGGTGTTGTCGTCGAAATCGTCCTCGTCGTCATCCGCACCGTCGGTCTTTTCCTCGGTCTCTTCGCCGTTTTCGGCTTTTTCAGCCTCTTTTTTCTTTTCTTCTTCGGCGAGGCGCTCTTTTTCCGCTTCCTCGGCCTTCGTGCGTTCTGCTTCGACCTTGGCGTTCTCGATCCGTTGGGATTCGGGGATCGATCCGGCATTGGGGTCTTCGAAGGTCTTGCCGAAGGTGGCATCGAGATCGATTACGTCGCGGAGGAGAATGTCCCCTTCAATCAGTTCCTCGCGCCAGATGGTGATGGCCTGAAAGGTGAGCGGGCTTTCGCACAAGCCCCCGATCATCGTGTTGCGGCCCGCCTCGATGCGCTTCGCGATGGCGATTTCGCCCTCGCGGGAGAGCAACTCGACCGATCCCATTTCGCGCAGATACATGCGGACGGGATCGTCCGTGCGATCCACGACCTCGGTGCTGCTGGCGGTGGTGGCCACCTCGCGGGAGGATGATTCGTTTTCCTTGTCGGCCTTGGCCTGATCGTCCTCGGCCCCGTCGTCATCGACGACATTGACGCCCATTTCGGACAGCATCGACATGACGTCTTCGATCTGGTCGGGAGATACCTTGTCGGGCGGCAGGACGCGGTTCAGCTCGTCATAGGTGATCGTGCCCTTGGCCTTGGCCTGAGCGATCATCTTTTTCACCGTCGACTGGCTCATGTCGAGGACAGGCGCCTCGCTGCTCGCGGCGCTGTCGGGTTCTGCGTTGACGTCTTTAGCGGCCATTGTCACTCTCTCGTCATCTCGCCAGCGTCCCTTTCGGGGCGCGTTCCGCCAAGGGGGCGGTTCGTCTTTTTCGTCGGCTTTTTCCACCCTTCGCGGTCGATAAAGCCCTGTACGCTTGCAGTCTCAGCCTCGGTAAGAGCGGGCATCACGGTCTCCAGCGCTGCACGATGAGCGGCCCGTGCCGCGACCATGCGCTGAAAGGCCCGCTCGTCACCTTCTTCCAAGAAACTGTTCTCCGCATCCCGTCTCTCCACTTCACGGGCACAGATCGCAGTGTAGCGATCCAATGCTGACGTTAAATGGTCACTGTCCGATGAATCCTCCGTAAAGGCGGACAGCCGCTCAAAAAGAGCGGTGCAGTCGGGTCTCACTCTACGCCGGGTCTCCGCTTGGAGCTGTGAGACGGTCAAGCCTGTCTCGGAATCGGCGAGGTCGAAGTAGGCAGATATGAGGGCAGATCGAATCATGTCAAGGTTCTGATTCGCAAATTCCGCCTCCGCGAGCGACTCGTCGCAGGCGGCGATTCCCTTGGGACAGGCAAAGGCGAGGCGCAGAATTTCGTGTTCGAGTGCCTGTTTCAGGTCGGGTGCGCCCCCTGTCACGAGGGCTGAATACCGCGTTTCGGTGCGTGCCGGAGCCGGTGGCGCAACACGTCCCCACGCCTGACGGGGATTTGAAGATATTGGTTTTGTTGAGCTTTTAGTTGCCGCAAAGAGATCGCGGCGCCATTCCTTGAACAGGGCCTCGTAATGATGCCGGACCCCCTGATCGGCGATTCCGCCCAGCATGGTCCGCACCCTTGAATCGAAGGCTGCACGTCGCTCTGGAGTATCGAGACTTTGTTTCTCGATTTCTTGCCGCCAAAGGAATCGTGAAAGCGGTTCGGCGCTTTCGATCACCGAATCGATGCCTGCGCGCCCCTTGTCGCGAATCAGGTCGTCGGGATCCTGCCCCTCGGGCAGCAGGGCAAAGAGCAGCGTTTTTCCCGGTTGCAGCAAAGGCAGGGCCAGTTCTGCCGTTCGTGCCGCCGCGCGCAGGCCCGCGACATCCCCGTCGAGCGCCACCACCGGCTCATCCACCGCGCGCCACAGCAGGGCGAGTTGATCGGCGGTCAGGGCGGTGCCCAGCGGAGCAACCGCCGCCTCCAACCCCGCGCGGTGCAGGGCGATGACATCCATATAGCCTTCGGCAACGATCATCCGCTGGCCCTTGCCCGCCGCCGCCCGTGCCGGGCCGAAATTGTAGAGGGTGCTGCGCTTTGAAAAGAGTGGCGTTTCGGGGGAGTTGAGATATTTCGCCTTGGCATCCTCGCGCATCGCCCGACCGCCAAAGGCAATGACGCCGCCGCGCTGATCGCGAATCGGAAAGAGGATGCGCTCACGGAAAACATCGTAGGTCGAGCCGCTGTCATTGGTGCCCACCAATCCGGCCTCGGCGATTATCTTTGGCTCGAATCCCTGACCGCGAAGGGTCTCGCCCAGTTTGTTGCCGCCGGGGGCATAGCCGATGCCAAAACCCTCGATCGCGCGCTCGTCCAGACCGCGCCGGGCCAGATATGCCCGCGCCTCCCGCGCCGCCGCGCCGCCCAGTTGCGCGCGATAGAAGCGCTGGGCGGTTTCCATGGCGTCGGATAATCCTTTGCGCTTTTCCTGTTTTTCGCGGGCGCGGGCATCCCGGACGGGTGGCTGCATCCCGGCCTCGCGGGCGAGCAGGTCGACGGCCTCGTCAAAGCGCAGGTTGTCGTTTTTCATCACGAAGCCGATCACATCGCCTTTTTCGTGACAGCCGAAGCAATAGAAAAAGCCCTTGCGGTCCTCGACATGGAAACTGGGGGTTTTCTCGCCGTGAAACGGGCAGCAGGCCCAATAATCCCCGCGCGCCGGGTTGGATTTTCGCAAATCCCAGTCCAGCCGCTTGCCCAGCACCTCGGCAATCGAGACCCGTGCGCGTAACTGATCAAGGTATCCGGGTTCGATGGCCATCCTAGACAGATGTGTCACATGGCGATGATTCGCAAGCGTTCAGGCGACATTCGGAACAGGGCGAGGGAGAGCGGGGAAGGGCGACGAGACTGCGCCCATCCCGATGGTGTGTAACGCCATCCGATCGCTGGATGCGTTAGGGTCCGAGAAGGGTCGCCTCGACAATTTTTTGCAGTTCTGTCCAGTTTTCCGCGCGATACTGGGCCTCGTCAAGATCGGCGAGGTATCCGCGCAAGGCATCGTCGCCAACGAAATGGATGCGCGTCACCCCCGGCGCCTCCGCCGCCGCCGAGGCAAGCTGGGCAGGCGAATCGTCGATAAAGGCCATGGGGCCTGCGCGCTCGGCCAGCCAATGCAGGGTCGGTCCCTTCGGTCCCGCATTTGCGACCAGTGGATAGGCAATGCCATGTCCCTGTAGATTCGCGACCCGATCCGCCCGCGCATAAAAAGGAACATTCGTCACAATGACGATCTGAATCCGGTCCGACAGGGCGCGCAACGCTTCCGCCGCGCCCGGATAAGCGCGCTGGTGCCGGGTCTGGGTTTCGAAAAAGCCGCGAAAGAGGCTCTGGAATTCCTCACCGCTGGCTGCGGATCCATCCGCCCGCCACAGCGCGCCGTTCAGTTTGTAGCTGGTCAGGCGCAGGGTAAACCCGTTCTCCTGCGCATAGTCGGTCAGGTGCCCGGCAAGACCCACGATCACTTCATCAACATCGACCGCCAGCAATGGACGATCCTTATGCAGATCGATAACCGAAAGTTGTTCTTCGACGCCCTCGGCGAGCATCATGTCCATTCCGGCGTGTCCCCGCCCGGCAGGGCCGCTCGAATGCGGATGATGTCTTCCGGTGCGCATCCCGCTGATTCCGCAAAGCCGATCACCCGCGCATCCTCCTGCATCAGAAAGTCGAGAACGAAGCCGAGAAAGCCCGGATCGGTCGCCTGTGCCTTGACATCGGTTGCATTTGTCCCCGCTTGATCGAGAAACGCCCCGAAGAGGTCATCGTCGGTTGCAATGTATGATAGCGCTTGCAATCCCGTAACGGTTGCCGACTCTATGCTAAATGTCTGTTGTTTGGGTGCCACGTCTGATACCAGTTGAACTCGATTTGTCTGGACAATGTACGTGATACCATCGAAGCCTGCGCGCGAAAGACTTAATTAACGGATCGCATTCTATCTTGTACGAACGTAAACGCAGGCCCCATTCGGGGTGCACTGAATTTCTGGAGCGTCATGCATGACGAAGACGGTTCTGATTGTCGAAGACAACGAACTCAATATGAAGCTTTTTCATGACCTGCTTGACGCGCAGGGGTATCGAACCCTGCAAACACAAAACGGCATGGAAGCCCTTGAAATTGCGCGTACTGAAAGCCCTGATCTAATCTTGATGGATATTCAGTTGCCAGAGGTTTCAGGGCTTGAGGTCACAAAGTGGCTGAAGGAAGAAGACGATCTGCGTCATATTCCTGTCGTCGCAGTCACCGCTTTCGCCATGAAGGGCGACGAGGAGAAAATCCGGGATGGCGGTTGCGAAGATTATATTGCCAAACCCATCGCGGTGACGGAATTTCTGGCGACCGTAAAACGTTTTCTTGACTAGTCACATTTAGCACTTGCTGCTGCAAGGTTAGATGAAGAGAGAGGCCGGAGATCATGTCAGCGCGTATTCTGGTCGTCGATGATATTCTTCCGAATGTGAAGTTGCTCGAAGCAAAGCTCATGTCGGAATATTACTCGGTCCTGACAGCCTATAATGGGTTCGAAGCGATCGAAGTTGCCAAGGCCGAACAGCCGGACATGATCCTGCTTGACGTCATGATGCCCAAGATGGACGGGTTCGAGGCATGCAGGCGCCTGAAAGCCGACCCCGCCACGGCGCATATTCCCGTCGTCATGGTCACGGCCCTTGATCAGCCCACCGACCGGGTGCGCGGTCTCGATGTCGGGGCGGATGACTTTTTGACCAAGCCCGCGAATGATCTGGCGCTGTTTGCCCGCGTTCGGTCGCTCGTGCGGGTCAAGATGATGATCGACGAGTTGCGCCTGCGCGATGAAACATGCCGCGAGCTGGGCTTCGAATCGGGCTATTCGGATATTTCGGACGATATGCTGACGGGTCATGTCCTGATCGTGGATGACCGCGCGAGCGCCGCGCAGAACCTGTCGAACACCATTTCCGCCAATCTCAACGTCAAATGCAATGTGGTCGATAACCGCGATGACGCCATTGCCTGGATGCGGCGCGAGCCAAGCGAGATCGTCCTGATCAATTCCAGCCTCGAAAGCTATGACGGCCTGCGCTTGTGTTCGGAAATCCGATCGCATCCGAATGCGCGCCATTCTGCGATCGTGCTGATGGTGGATCACAACGATTTCAAGACGATTTCCGCCAGTCTCGATCTCGGTGCGAATGATTATGTGATGCGCCCGGTCGATGATAACGAACTGATTGCGCGGCTGCGGTCTCAGCTGCGGCGTCTGTGCTATGCGGATCGCCTGCGGGACAATGTGCATAACAGCCTCAAGCTGGCGGTCACGGATTCCCTGACGGGTCTTTATAATCGCCGTTATGCGATGCCGCATTTGAATGCGCTGATCGACCGGGCAACGATCGATGACAGCGCCTTGGCCGTCGCGTTGCTCGATATCGATTCCTTCAAGGCGGTGAACGACACCTATGGCCATGCGGTCGGTGATGAGGTGCTGAAAGAATTTGCGGAGCGCGTTCGTATGAACCTGCGCGGCATGGATATGACGGCTCGAATCGGGGGCGAGGAATTTCTGGGCATCATGCCGGAAACCGATCTGGCCGGGGCGGGGATCGTCGCCGAACGTCTGCGCGCCACGATTGCGGGCAAGCCCTTCAAGATCACGCATCCGGAGCGCGAAACGCTGGATATCACCGTCAGTATCGGTGTCGCCGTGATGTCGCCGCAGCATATGACGCCCGAGGCCATGCTTCAGGCGGCGGATGAGGCGCTCTACCGCTCGAAGCGCGAGGGCCGCAACCGGGTCACGCTGGCGACCACCTCTGTCGCCGCCTGAGCCGCCTGAGATACGACACTGAAAACAACGCTCCGGAGATCATCCGGGGCGTTTTTCGCTTCTCGCGCGTCTCCCGCGCCCCGATCACTCGCCGGAGCGTTTTTTCTCCGCCTCGCGCTTGCGGCGGCGTTCGCGCCAATAGGCGGTTTGCTCATCCAGCCGTGCGAGCGCGAAATCGGCGATTATCTTGCGTTCTTCCTCCGTCAAGGTGGCGAGGAACGCGGCGACATTCTCGTTTTGCTTGATGCGCAGTGCGGCGCGGGCCTCGACCTCGCGGCGCTGGGCCGAGCGCAGGGCCTCCATATCGAAAGGGTCGGCCCTCAGGGCCGCGTCGATCTCGCGCCGGATCGTGTTGATTTCGCGCCATTCGGCCCCCCTGCCTTTTCGCGCTTCGGCATAGAAGGCGCGGATATGATCATGTCGGTCTTCGGGCAGGGCTTCCATCATGACGCGCGGATGCAGCGAATATCCGCGCGTGACCTTTGCCCTTTTCACGGCCTCGTCGGGTTCGGAAAAGACCTTGCCGCCGATCAGCCCGATAAAAAACAGATTCACGGCCAGCGATGCCAGCAGGGCGAGGGGGAGCCATGTACGGCGCTGTGTGGGCGACGTGTCTGTCATAGAAGGGCCTCTGAACCGAGCAACAGATCGGCATCATCTTCCATCGCGAAGGCAAAGTCGATCACGCCGCCTTGCTCTGACATGACGGTAGGGATGGGGCCGATAAGAACATCCTGCTCGATGGTATTGCCCATCACAAAGCCAAGCGCGAGACAGGCGGCGAGGGCCAGTCCGGGGCGCAGGAGGGCGGCGTTTCCGAACAGGCGGCCCAGTAATCCGGGACGCTCAGGCTCTGCGCGAGGGGCCTCGCGCCGCATTGCCTGCGCCTCGGCGCTGACGGTCGCGGCATCGGCGAGGACGCGGCTGAGCAAATCGGTAGAGGGTTGCGGGCCTTCCCACAGGTTCAGCATTGCATCGAGGGACCGCGCGTCCTCCAAGGCGGTGCGGGCCGCTGCGGATTCGAGCAACAGGGCGCGGGCGGGTGCCCGGTCTTCTGCGGGCCAGCTGTCAATATCCGCACCATAGGCCATGGCGCGCTCTTCAAAATCGTCGATCGTCATGGTGGTCATCATATCACTCACCGTTATTCTTCCAATAAGAGTGCCCGCTGCCCTGCGAGCCTGTCACGTAAAGCCCGCCGTCCACGGGAAAGCAGGGATTCAACTGCCTCGATGCTGACCCCAAGGATTTCGGCGGTTTCATCATTGCCGCGTTCCTCGAAATGGCGCAGCTGGATCGCGGCGCGCTGGCGCTCGGGCAGGGATTGGATGGCGTCTTTCAGCACCGACAGGCGCTCCTCGGACTCCATCCCGTCCTGAGCCGAAGCGCGATCATCGACCGGCTCGGCCACCTCGTCCAGCGATGCCGATTTGCGCTTTCGCAGGCGGTCGTAGCAAAGGTTGAGCGCGACCTTGTGCAGCCATGTCGAGAATTTCGCCCGGCCCGGCTCCCATTTGGGAGCGTTGCGCCAGGCGCGCATCATGGCTTCCTGTGCCACGTCTTCGGCTTCGGCGGTATCGCGCAGCATGCGCGTGGCGAGGGCGAGGACGCGGCCCAGATGCCGCTCGGTCAGAAGGCGCGCGGCGGATTGGTCGCCCGCAGCAAAGCGGGCGATCAGGGCGTCGTCGTCATCCGACTCGGTCCCCGCGGTGGCGGGGCGCGCCGTCTCGATCATGTTTACGCCCCCTTGCCTGTGCCGCCGCCCTATACCACTCGCGGCGGAAGGCTGAAAGGCGATGCCGACGCTCATCGACCCGCTCCGGCGATTGCTTCTTGCAGGGTGACGACACCGTCGCTGTCGCGATCCGCATTCCTGAACATCGTCATCATCTGCGCATCCAGTTGCGGCAGGGTCATGGCGCTGGTCCGGGTATCGGGTTCGGAGAGGTGTCGAAGCCGCCCTTGCTGTACCTCGTCCAGCGAGAGCATCCCGTCCCCATCCCTGTCAAGCCGTGCGAGGCGTCGTTGGGCGCGTAGTTTTGCCACCTCGGTAATCTCATCGGCATCGAGAAACCCGCTACCGTCGCGATCCGCGCGGTCAAACCGGATTTTCACGCGATTGCCGCGACTGTGCCGCCGTTCTTCTGCGCTGACGATGCCATCGCCATTGATATCGAGCGCGTTGAACCGCGCAGCGGCGGCGGCGCGCATCTCCTGCACCGTAATCGTGCTGCTGGCATCGAGATCGATCTGCTCGAACAGGCGATCGAGTCGATTGGCGGTATCGCCTTGTTGTGCAAACGCAATACCACCGGCAAGGGCCGTGATGACCACTATGCCGCCTAGGAAACCAGCCGTTTTTCTCATGGCTTTTGCCTCCGTATGCCTCATTCGTATGACATTGATACGGCGCGGGTGTGGGATTCCGTCGCGGGCGGTGAAGAAACATTCATCGTCCGGTGACATGACGACGCAAGGCCATCGTGCGCTTTCAAAAAGACGAGCGGGCGCGGTAGACCCTGTTAGCAAGTATTGCACGAGGACCCGCCATGTCTGCCGATCCCGACGAACGGAAGCTGACGCCCGCGCTTCTGAAGGGCCTCGCCCGAAAATGTCCTCGATGTGGCGATGCGCCCCTGTTCAGCGGGTATCTGAGCGTTCGGGACGATTGCGAAGCCTGTGGGCAGGAATTCTATCATCACCGCGCCGATGATATGCCGCCTTGGATGACGATTCTGATCGTCGGCCATATCGTCGTGCCGCTGATGCTGAGCACCGCGACGGGCACCGATTGGCCTGACTGGGTGCATATGACTCTCTGGCCCGCGCTCGTGCTGGTCCTGTCCCTGTCGATCCTGCCTTTTGCGAAAGGGTTCGTGATCGCCCTGCAATGGGCGCTGAAAATGCATGGATTCGAACGATAGGGCAGGGCTGCGGTGCTTGACCCGCCTCTGCCTTCCGGGGCAAAGGAAGGAAACAGTGTACGGTTTCGCCGGAGTCGACCATGAGTGATAATGCAGGTAGCGCCGATCTCGCGAAGATCATGCGGATGATTCCGCATCGGGCGCCTTTTCTGTTCATCGACAAAGTGCACAGCATCGAGAACGGACAATCGGCCATCGGCGTCAAGAACGTCACCGCCAACGAACCGCATTTCGCCGGGCATTTCCCCGGCAAGCCGATCATGCCCGGCGTCCTGATTGTCGAGGCGATGGCGCAGACGGCGGCGGTGATGGTCGTCGAGACCCTGAACATGATCGACCGGGGGATGCTGGTCTACTTCATGACCGTCGATAAGACGAAATTCCGCGCGCCTGTCGTGCCGGGGGATGTGCTGGAATTGCATGTCACCGTTCAGCGGCATAAGGGCAATGTCTGGCGCTTTACCGGGCGCGGCATCGTGGGCGAGCGCCTGTGTGCCGAAGCTGAATTCAGCGCCATGATTGTTGACCCCGATTGACCCTTTCCTCTCTCCAGACCAACCGAATGGATATTCGATGGCCATAGCCGAGACCGCACAGATTCATCCCTCGGCCATCGTGGAGGACGGAGCCGTTATCGGCGATAAGGTAAAGGTCGGTCCCTATTCCGTCATCGGGGCGGATGTCACGCTGGGCGAGGGCGTGGCGATTGGCGCGCATGTCGTGATCGACGGCCAGACGACAATCGGAAGGGGGTCACGGGTCTTTTCCTTCGCTTCGCTCGGATCGCCGCCGCAGGATCTGAAATTCAAAGGCGAGCGTACATCGCTGGAAATCGGTGAACAGGTGACGATCCGCGAGCATGTCACCATGAATCCCGGCACCGAAGGGGGCGGTGGCGTCACGCGCATCGGCAATCACTGCCTGTTCATGGTGGGGTGCCACGTGGCGCATGATTGCGTCGTCGGCTCCCATGTCATCGCGGCGAATAATGCGACGATGGCCGGTCATGTCGAGGTCGGCAATTTCGTCGTTCTGGGCGGGATCAGCGCGATCCACCAATTCGCCCGGATCGGGGCGCATGCCATGGTCGGAGGCATGACCGGGGTAGAGCGCGACGTGATTCCCTATGGGTCCGTGACCGGCAACCGGGCGCATCTGGCGGGCCTGAACATGGTCGGTATGAAGCGGCGCGGCTTTGATCGTCCGCAAATCCATGAACTGCGCGCCGCATATAAAGCCGTATTCCATGGCGAGGAAGGATCGCTGCACGAACGCGCAGGCGCGGTGGCGGCAACCTTGCCGGAGGAGGGCGCCTCGCGCGAGATGGTTGATTTCATCCTCGCGGGGGGGAGCCGCCGGTTCTGTGTTCCCGAAAGCTGAAACGCGCCGGGTTCGCAAGCTGGGCATCCTTGCGGGTGCCGGAGCCTTGCCCCATGCCGTCGCGCAGGAATGTCAGGCGCGGGGAATGGGCGTCTTCGTCATCGATCTGGGGGGCGCGGCGGAGGAGTGGATCGCCGGTTTTGCCCATGAGCGCGTCTCTCTGGGGCAGGTCGGCAGGGTTCTGACACTGCTGGCACGCGAGGGATGTGATGCTGTGACGATGGCCGGGGGGCTGGTGCGCCCGTCCCTGACGGCGGTGCGGTTTGATCGCAAAGGGCTGACCATGCTGCCCCGTGTCGCGCGGTTGTTCCGGCAGGGAGATGACGCCTTGCTGTCGGGCGTGGCCGATCTGTTTGAGGAAAACGGGTTTCCGGTGATCGGGGCGGATGAATTCCTGCCGCGCAGCGTCGCCGCATCGGGCGTAATTGTTGGCCCGGCCCCCGATCTGGAGGCGATCGCGATGGGCCGGGCGATACTGGGCGCCTTATCCACCTTCGATATCGGTCAGGCGGTCGTGATGGCGCAGGGGCGGTGCCTAGCGGTCGAGGCAGCCGAAGGGACGGCGGCGATGCTCGCCCGCGTTGCCGATCTGCGACTGCGTGGCGTCGTGGCGGAGATGCGCGGCGGGGTGCTGGTAAAAATGCCCAAGCATGGTCAGGATTCCCGCGTTGACCGACCGGCCATTGGCCCGGATACGGTGCGCGCGGCGGCGGCGGCGGGGCTGGCCGGGATCGCGGTCGAGGCGGGGGGGGTATTCGTGCTGGAAGCGGAACGAACCGGACACCTCGCCGCCGAAAGCGGCGTCTTTCTCTACGGGTTCGACGCGTGACGCAGCGCCTTCACATTATGCTCGTGGCGGGGGAAAGCTCCGGCGATCGGCTGGGGGCCGCCTTGATGCGGGCCTTGCGTGACGAATCGGAGAGGGAAATTCGGTTCTCCGGGGTTGGCGGGGCGATGATGCGCGCTGAGGGGCTGGAGACGATCTTCCCCGCCGAGGATATCGCGGTGATGGGCTTTGCCGAGGTCGTGCCGCATATTCCGCGCGTTTTGCGCCGGTTGCGGCAGGCGGCGGCCTTTGCGGCGCAGCACCGCCCGGATGCGCTGGTCACCATCGATGCACAGGTTTTCTCCGCCATGCTGGCCAAGCGGGTCAAACGGCGCGCGCCCGATACCGCGCTGGTGCAATATGTCGCCCCGACCGTCTGGGCATGGAAGCCGTGGCGTGCGGCGGCGGCCGCGAAGATCTATGACCGTATGCTGACGCTATTTCCCTTCGAGCCACCCTATTTCGAGCGGGCCGGTCTGACCGCCGATTATGTCGGGCATCCGGTGGCCGAGCGCGTCGCGTCGATGCCGGAGGATGCGGGGGCGGCATTGCGCGTGGAACTGGGGATCGCCCCCAAGGCGCCGGTTCTGCTGGTCGCGCCGGGCAGTCGCCAGAGCGAGGTGTCGCGGTTGATGGTGCCGTTTGGCGAGGCGGTGGCGGCGCTTGCCGGGCGGTTGCAGGGGCTTGAGGTCATCGTGCCGGTCGCTGCCAGCGTGGCCGGGCCGGTCGAGGAAGCCGCTGCGGATTGGCCGGTGCCGGTTCACCTGTTGCGGGCGCAAGATCTGTCGACGGACGAGGCGGAGCGCCGGAAATTCGCAGGCTTCGGGGCCGCCGATGTGGCGCTTGTCGCATCGGGCACCGTGGCGCTGGAGGTCGCGGCGATGCGCACGCCGATGATCGTGGGGTATCGGGTGCCCAAAAGCACCGAATTCCTCGTTCGACGGTTGGTCAAGGTGCGCAGTTTTACGCTGGTCAATCTGATTGTGGGGCGCAAGGCTGTGCCGGAATTGCTTCAGGAGCGATGCACCGGTCCCCGCCTGGCCGATGCGTTGCTTGCTGTGCTGGCCGATAATGCGGATCAGCGCGCGGCCTTTGACGAGGCCTTCGCCAGCTTTGGCGATGAAGCCGCGCCCCCCTCGGTCAGGGCGGCGCGGGGGGTTCTGTCGGCTATTGCACGCAAGGAGCAATAGCCGGGGTCTTTCAACGCTTTTCGACTGCGGTATAGTCCCGGCTATCTGCACCTGTATAGAGCTGACGCGGGCGACCGATGCGCTGATGCGGGTCGCCGACCATTTCTTTCCACTGCGCGATCCAGCCGACGGTGCGCGATGTGGCGAAGATCGCCGTAAACATCGAGGTCGGGAAGCCCATCGCGTTCAACACGATGCCCGAGTAGAAATCGACATTCGGGTAAAGTTTGCGCTCGACGAAATACGGGTCTTCCAGCGCGATCCGCTCCAGTTCCTGCGCGACCTGTAGGATCGGGGAATTCTCGACCCCGACGAGTTCCAGAACCTCTTTCGCGGTTTCCTGCATCACCTTGGCGCGCGGGTCGTAGTTCTTGTAGACGCGATGGCCAAAGCCCATCAGGCGGAAAGGATCGTCCTTGTCCTTCGCGCGCTTGATGAATTCGGGGATGCGGTCGGGGGTGCCGATTTCGCGCAGCATGTTCAGGCAGGCTTCGTTGGCACCGCCATGGGCCGGACCCCACAGACACGCGACCCCGGCCGCGATGCAGGCAAAGGGATTCGCATTCGACGATCCGGCAAGGCGCACGGTCGAGGTCGAGGCGTTCTGTTCGTGATCGGCATGGAGGGTCATGATCCGATCCATCGCGCGGGCCATGATCGGGTCGACCTTGTATTCCTGACAAGGCACCGAAAAGCACATATGCAGGAAGTTTGCCGCGTAATCGAGGTCGTTGCGCGGGTAAACGAAGGGCTGTCCGATCGAGTATTTATAGGCCCATGCCGCGATTGTCGGCATTTTTGCAATCATGCGGATCGAGGCGATCTCGCGCTGGGTCGGATCGGTGATATCCGTCGAATCGTGGTAGAAGGCCGAGAGCGCCCCGACCACGCCGACCATGATCGCCATCGGGTGCCCGTCACGCCGGAAACCGCGATAGAAATTGGTCATCTGCTCATGCAGCATCGTGTGATTGGTCACGCGGTGCTCGAAATCCTCAAGCTGCGCCTTGTCCGGCAACTCGCCATAGAGCAGCAGGTAGCAGACTTCGAGAAAGTGGCTTTCCTCGGCCAGTTGATCGATGGGATATCCGCGATAGAGCAAGCGCCCCTCGTCACCATCGATATAGGTGATGTCGGATTCGCAGGCCGCCGTCGACGTGAACCCCGGATCATAGGTGAAATGTCCGGTCTCCGCGTAAAGCTTGCGAACGTCGATCACCGATGGGCCAACGGAGGCCCCATAGACGGGCAATTCGATGGTCTTTCCGTTCACGGTCAGAGTCGCTGTGCCTTGGTGTTGGTCGGTCATGTCATGCCCTCTCGTAACATCGTAGTGCTTCCCGGCGTCGGCCCCCTGATATCAGGGGGGTGCCGGGATGAGCGTCGTTTGCTTGTTTCCGGGGGAATCGGTTACTCATGCCGCGATCCGGTCATCCAGACGCGCAAGAGTTTCATCCCGTCCCAGAGTAATCATCACATCATAAATACCGGGCGACGATACCCGACCCGTGAGCGCAGCACGCATCGGCTGCGCGACCTTGCCTAGCTTTAGACCCTTATTTACTGAAAAAGCCTTTACAGTGTCTTCCAAGCTTTCGGCTCGCCAGTCGGTAGCATTTCGCAAGTGCTCAGTCAATTCGGTGAGCATTGTACGGGCATCGTCGGTGAGCAGTTTTGCGGCTTTGGCATCAAGGTTCAGCGGGCGTTGTGCGTAGATATAATATGCCGAATCAATGAGTTCGGTGATGGTTTTGGCGCGCTCTTTCAGACCCGGCATCGCCAGATGCAGGGCCTCTTTCTGGGCGTCGGACAGGGAGTGATCGTTGCGCCGCGCCATTGTGGTCGCCACGGTATCGGCGAGATAGGCGTCATCGGCGGCGCGCATATGCTGACCGTTGAGATTCTCCAGCTTGGCAAAATCGAACCGGGCGGCGGATTTGCCGATACCGTCCAGACCGAACCATTCGATGGCCTGTTCGGTCGTAAAAAATTCGTCATCCCCATGCGCCCAGCCAAGCCGCGCCAGATAGTTGCGCATCGCTTCGGGCAGGTATCCCATCTCGCGATATTCCCCGACCCCCAGTGCGCCATGGCGCTTCGACAGTTTGGCTCCATCCGGGCCATGAATCAGCGGGATATGGGCGAAGACCGGCACATGATACCCCAAGGCGTCGTAGATCAGGGTCTGGCGCGCCGCATTTGTCAGATGGTCATCGCCCCGGATCACATGGGTGACGCCCATATCGTAATCATCCACGACGACGGCGAGCATATAAGTCGGGGTGCCATCGGACCGCAGCAGAATCAGGTCATCGAGTTGATCGTTTCCAAAGGCAACACGGCCCTGAACGGCATCTTCGATCACCGTCTCACCCTCGCGCGGCGCTTTTAGTCGCACGGTGAAGGGCGCATCGGGGGCGCTGGCCGGGTCGGCATCGCGCCACGGGCTGTCGAAGCCCAGCGGTCGCTTCTCGGCGCGGGCCTGCTCGCGGGCGGCGTCGATCTCTTCCTTCGAGGCATAGCAGCGAAAGGCCGTGCCGCGCTCGATCATCCGTTCTGCGGCGGCACGGTGCGCATCGGCGCGGCCCGCCTGACTGACCGCCTCGCCATCGTAATCGAGGCCGAGCCACTCCATGCCATCCAGAATGGCGGCGGTGGCCTCTGGCGTAGAGCGGGCAATATCCGTGTCTTCGATCCTGAGCAGGAACGTGCCTCCGTGATGGCGCGCGAACAGCCAGTTGAACAGGGCCGTGCGCGCCCCGCCGATATGAAGGAAGCCGGTCGGGGACGGCGCGAAACGGGTCACGGTAGGGGTGGCGCTCATCGTTGGCTCCTGCTTTGATGGGGGCGGGACGGGGGCGGTTATGGCCGAGCGGCGCGATTCCGTAAAGCGGTTATGGCGGGGGCAGGCGCGACGCCTTGCTCTGTGGATGCCTGTGCTCATTGGCTTTGGGGTTTGGCTGCGCTTTCAGGACGACTTGCTCATCGCGGTTGCCTTGATCTGTCCCATGGTGGGCCTGTGCGCGGTTTCTTCGATCCGTCGCCATGCTGTCTGGGCGGTTTGTGCGGTTATTGCCGGTATTGCGGCGACTGAATGGCGGATGAATGCGGTCGCGGCTCCGGTTTTGGCAGATGCATGGCGCGGGGATGTGGCCGGGCGGGTTCGCGTGGTCGATGCCGCGATTTCGGGGGCGCCGCGCCTGACGCTGGATCATGTTTCGATGGCGGGTATCGCGCGGGTGCCGCTGCGGGTGCGGGTGTCGATCCGGCGGGGAGGCGCGCTGCCGCGCATCGGCGATCTGGTCAGGGTGTCTGCAGTGCTCGATGCGCCACGTGGAGCGGCGGAGCCGGGGGGATATGATTTCTCCCGACAGGCGTATTTTGATCGACTTGGAGCCGTGGGATATGCTGTGGGACGGGTCGAGACCGAGCCGGTTGCAGGGGATGCTTTGCCCCTTGCGCTGCGCATCGACAGGGTGCGGGGCGCTATCGCGGCCGCCTTGCGCGCACAGATTGAGGGGCCGGAGGGGGCGATTGCGGCGGCCTTGACGGTCGGCGATCGCAGCGGAATTCCGGCGGAAACCCGCGATGCCCTGCGCGATTCGGGACTGGCGCATCTGCTGGCCATTTCGGGGCTGCATGTCGGGCTGTTGGGCGGCTTGGTCTATTGGGTGGTTCGGCTGGTCCTTGCAGTGCCGCCGCAATTGTCGGAGCGTTTTGCGATCCGCAAGGTGGCGGCGGGATGCGCCTTGGTGGCTGTGGCGGTTTATCTGGTGATGTCCGGGGCCGGGGTCGCGACGCAGCGGGCCTTTATCATGGCGGCGGTTGCCCTGTGTGCGATCATGATCGATCGTGCGGCGGTTACGATGCGTGGATTGGCGGTGGCGGCGACGATCATTCTGGTGTTTCGGCCCGAAAGTTTGTTCGAGGCCGGATTCCAGATGTCCTTTGCTGCCGTGGCCGCGCTTGTCGCGGGGTACGATGCGACCCGCGATTTCTGGCGTGAGCGCGCGCAGCGTCATGGAATCGTGGCGCGTCTGGTCACGGGGTTTCTGGCGACGACCATGACCAGTCTGCTCGCCGGATTGGCGACGGCTCCCTTTGCGGCGTATCATTTCAATCGGCTTGTGATCTGGGGATTGCCCGCGAATCTGCTGGCAACGCCGTTGATGGGGGTTTGGATCATGCCCTGCATCATTCTCGCGGCGATCTTGGTTCCGCTGGGGCTGGAGGGAATGGCGCTCATCGTTTTGGGGATTGGGATTCGCTTTATTCTGGCGGTTGCAACCTGGTTCGGGGGTCTGGATGGGGCGGTTGCGGGGGTCATGGCGGCGTCGCCTCTTGTTTTGTTCGGCGTGGTGTTCGGAGGATTATGGCTCGTGATCTGGCGGGGGCCTGTGCGGTTTGCCGGTCTGCTGCCCGTGCTGGCCGGATTGGCGCTCTGGACCGGAGGAGAGCGGCCCGATCTGTTTATTGCGCGGGATGCGGCGCTTATCGCCGGTCGGGGGGAGGATGGGCAAATCTGGGTCAGCCGTCGCCGAGCCGAGAAATATGCGGCGCAAACCTGGCTACGCCGCGATGGGGAGGCGCGGCCCGACCGCAACAGTGCCTATAAACGCCGGGAATGGTCGTGTACGGCCCGGCGCTGCCGGGGGTGGACGGGTGATGATTGGCGCATCGTCTATCTGCGCAAAGGCGAGGCCCGCCCTGAGGATTGCCTCGACAAGATGGTGCTGATCGCTCCGCATCTGACATCGGATCCGGCTAGCGGATGCCTGTTTCTGGGGCGTGACAGGGTTGCCGGGGCCAGCGGTATGACGGTCACATTCCCGCCCAAGGTTGTGCCGACCGTGAGGCGGGCTCAGTCTTGGGCGAAAAAAACCGCTGCGGCCTTCGATCATCCTGAATGACACAAGGACCGCTCAGGATGCTCTAGCTTTTATAGCTGCGCATCAAAGCCGTCAGGCGACCCTGAATCGTCACCTGATCCGACGTGTAGCGTTGTTTTTCGTAGATCGGGTTTTCGGGCTGGAGAACGATGGTATCGCCTTCCATTTTCAGTGTCTTGAGAGTCGCTTTGTTCTCGTCATTGATCAAGGCGACCACGATTTCGCCGGAATAGGCCGTATCGCTGCGCTCGACGATGACCGTATCGCCATCATGGATGCCTGCGCCCGTCATGGAATCGCCATCGACCGTCAGCGCATAGAACTCGCCCGCCGAGGGGACCATGATATCGGGAATCGTGATCATGTCATCGGGCTGGCCGAGGGCTGCATCGATGGGTTGACCGGCGGCAATCTTGCTGAGCTTGGGAATTTCGCGGACCCCGACCGGCGTAAGCGCCACGGGCTGTGGGTCTTCCTGTCGGCGACCGCCTTCGATGACGCGGGGGCGGAAAGGCATGGCGTTTGCCTTCGCCATTTCCTCAGGCCGTTTGAGAACCTCTAGCGCCCGCGCCCGGTGGCGCAGGCGGCGCAAAAAGCCCCGTTCCTCCAACGCGCTGATAAGGCGGTGAATGCCGGATTTCGACTTGAGATCCAGCGCCTCCTTCATTTCGTCGAAAGAAGGAGAGATCCCTTTTTCGCTGATGTGCTGATCGATAAAGGTCAGAAGCTGGTGCTGCTTTTTGGTCAGCATGTCGGTTCCCTCCCGGGTTCTGAAGCGTAGCGCTCCGGTGCTGTTGGCGATGACGGTTCCCGGTGGGTTCCGTCTCAAGATACGCCTTGTTCCTGATTAGGATTAAAGTAATCGCATTTCGTTCTATTTTGGTTCGTATGTTGTGTCAACGCTAGAAATGCCCGCCGCCGGAGAATTAATCGCTGTCGTGGGTGCCCGCGCCTGCGCCCGCGCGGGAGGCATCGCTGGCGGGGACGAGAATGCGATGCGACAGCGCGGTGAGGGCGGTCCATCGTGCATCCTTGACGGGGCGCGAATGTGCTAGGGGCGCGGTGCCATCCGCACCCGGATCGATGGCGGTGCAGGTCATCGCAGAGGGGGTTAGCTGGCCCCGGATCGATAGCGATTGAGGTGCGAGGGTCGCCCCGCCCGTCTCCCATTCGAGCGCAAAGGCTTGGCCCAGCGCATCGGCGGCCCGCCCCATCTGTGCGAGGATGAGAAGCGGTTGCGCGGTGGTGTCGATGGCAATGGGCTGCGCATCAATCAGCGTCGCGCGGTCAGCGAGGGCGACCCCGCGCGCCAAGGCGCAAGGGCGCCCGGTTCTGCGGCAGCATTGTGCGCCATCGCTCAGCATATCCGCGATCGCTTCGGCCCCCGGCAGGCCATGGGAGGCGAGCCATCGCGCCGATTTGCCCGCTTCTTCCGCCATGCCCCAAGCGCAGCCATGGCCCCGTGCGGCTTTGCGGCAAGTTGCATCGATTTCCGCGAGGGTGACGACCGGCACGCCTAGGCCCAATCGTCTTCGGGTGCATCCGCCATCTCGTCTGGAAAGGGGGCATTGCGATAGAGGCAAATGCGCACCCATCGGTCAGAGCGGGGATCGAAGCGGTTCGCGCCGAAAAAGGCCAGTTTGCACCGCAGTATGTCGATGGGCAACATAGTGGCATCGATCAGGTTTTCGCGGATTTCCGAATAAGGGCGCGAGGCGGCAATCTGTACGCGGCGGACGGTATGGCGGTATTCGGGGCATCGCAGCAGGAAATCGGCGAGGAGCGTCTCGCCCGCCTCCCCCGACAGGGCCACATCGAGGGCACAGAGCGCGCGCGAGATGTCGAGTGGTTCTTCCAGTTCTCCGCCCGGTTCCTCATGCCGTTGCCCAAGGCGAGGTTCGAGTTTTTCTTCCGAGACATACCAGAACCGGGCGCAGGCATCGGCAGGGCCATGATCGATCCGGGTGGCCCAATCATAGGCATCCGCGATGATGCGGCGCAGGGCATCGACACTCATGGTCCCATCGATGCGGAAACAGGCGGTTTCGTCTGTTGCCATCGTGGATATGAGATCGTCCACCAGATCGCCATAGGGTTCGAGGATCAGGGCGACGAGTTGCTCCTGTCCCTCCATCGACAGGGTGGTTTCGGACCATCGGACCAAGGCATCCCACGGGGCCACTTGGTCAAGGACACCGGCATCGATATGCGCGGTCAGGCGATCGAGATCGGCGCGCAGGTGATCGAGTTTCGGGATTTGGACGGGATGCTCCGAGCGCCAGCCCGCCGCATTTTCCCGCGCGCGGGCGAGCCGGTTCAGAAAGACGGCGCGGCTCTGGGGCGTGGCATCGGGCAGGGCGCGAACGCGGGCGATGGCGGTTTCGCGGGCCGTCATCCAAGCGTTCAGGAGAGCGGGATGGTTTACGAGAAACGGGGCCATTCCGAGGCCGGTGGAATTGCCGATCCCAAGGCGACGGCGCAGGGGCGGGTCGATGCGCGCGGCCCGGTCACCGCCCTTCATGCGGGCCATATGCTCCACGAGATCGAGCGAAAAGCTGCGAATCAGCCAGACGGCCAGCATCTCCGCATGGAAGGGCGCGCTCATGATGGTGCGTTCTGCGAGGACGGCGCGATCCGCCGCCCCGAATTTGCCCGATCCATAGACGGCGGTGGTGCGCATCAGATAGCCGACCGACTCGATTTGCTCTGCATCCGGCTGCGCGCCCTCTGCAAGCCGGTCCACGACATGCGCCCAGAGACGAACGGAGCGGTTGGCGCGGGAGAGCGAGAGTTCACGGTCCGAGATGCGCCCCGCCTCCTGCTTTGGCACATTGCGCGACAGGCGAGCGATGTCATCGGCATCCGGTGTGCCGTCAAACAGGGCAAAGGTTGCGTCCCATGCGGTCGCAATCACCCGATCGGAGCGCATGTGATCCGGCAGGTCATGGGCAAAGGCGACCAGCGAATAGGTTCGGCGGGGACCAATCGCGCGATAGACGGCATGGCCAACACCCTGCGCATCCACCTGCCAGACAGGCCGGTCGAAGCACCAGTTCTCTCGTTTGAGCGACCGCAAAAGCGAGCGCATGAAACTGAGCCGGTTCTGGTGTGCGCTGCCCATCCGGGCGAGGCGCATCACCTCGGATGGGTTGCGAAGAGGGACGATGGTGATAGGGTCGGGGCGCGTATCCATGGCGCGATAACGCCATGGAACGCGCCCCGGTGCAAGAAGAGCTTAAACAGACAAAAGCCGGTCTCGATCACGCAGCAGGAACAGTGCGATCAGCGCGCCCAGAATTGGCCAGTTCGCCCAGAACAGGATTTGCGGCACGGCGAAGGGATCCGCATGCATCTTGAGCGATACGATGGTCGTGGCGAGATGCATCAGCAAAAGCGCGCCATAGGTGATCGTCTTTTTGGCCCCGGCGGCAAAGCCGAGAACCAGCAGCAATTGCAGAACACCGAGGGCATAGGGCAGGGCGCTTGGCATCGTTTCCTTGTTCTGGCCGTAAAAGCCCGCAAAGACCGCTTTCGCGTGCTCGACATTCAACAGCTTGTCGAAGGCCCAGATGAGAAACAGGATGGTCAGACCGACCCGGAGCGCGAGCAGGGCGCGTTCGAGGGTTGGGTCGCGATGAGGCATATCGGTCATGGGTAAATCTCCGGGATGATCAAGGATTTCGGAGTATTCTTTGGCCATGAATGCGCCAAGGCCCCGCACGAAGGCGTGAAGCACCGTGATTGAAAGCGATCTCACCGGGCAGGATGATCCTCGCCCGACCCCTAGACCGCGCCAAAACGACAGGAGCGAGCATCCTTGGGGGGCGCCCTATCGCAAGTTCCACCCGGCCAGAACCGTGCGCCCCGGATTATGCCAGATCAGGGCGCGGTTTCCCCACTGGATTTCGAAGGCCATGCTTTTTGCCGGGGTCGATCCGGTGACATGGGCCGCGATCAGGCGCAAGGGGCCGCCATGGGAAACGATGACGAGGGGGGTGTTCTCGATCTCGATACTGTGCCACCCGTCGAGAACCCGCGCGGCCATCGCCTCGACCGACTCGCCGCCCGGCGGGGTATAGCCGCCGATGTCCTGCGCCCAAGCGTCGATCTCGTCGCGGGGCAGGTCACCCCATTGCCGCCCCTCCCACGCGCCGAAATTCATCTCTACAAGGCGGTCATCCGTCGCGACGGTGCCCCCTGCGAGGGCCTCGGCCAAGGCCCGTGCGCGTCGTTGGGGGCTGCATAGAAACCGTGCACCGGCGGGGATCGCCGGGGCGAGGCGGGCGGCATCGGCGGCGAGGTGCTTGGGATCCGGCTCCAGATCGAGCGATCCATAGCATGTACCGCCCGGCGCGACGGTCTTTGGATGGCGGATCAGATGGACATCCATGCGCTCGCTCCCACCAGAAAGGCAGTTTCGGCCAATTGTTGCTGGGCGCCGATCGTATCGCCCGTCCAGCCGCCAAGGCGCTTTTTCATGACGTTGAACACCACGACAACCGTGATCGCGGTACAGGCGATGGCGAGCGCACAGCCGATCAGGCGCAGGGGGTTGATCGCGAAGGCAACGGCAATCATCGGGGTGACGCTGAGGATGGCGAAAGCGATCGTGCGAACCCATTCGCCGGTCACGATATCGCGCGAGATCGGCGTGACCTTCGCCTCTGCCGGATCGCGGACATAGGGCAGCGCCTTGAGTGTCGGGTAGAGCCATGCGCGGCTAAGCCCATGGGCGCCGATCAGGGCCGCCGCCCCCAGCAATGGCGGCATCGCCGTCAGGGCCGCCGCCTTCAGCGCAAGAATGACGATCAGGGCGACCACGCCGAAGGCCCCGATATGGCTGTCCTTCATAATCGCCAATGCCCGCACGGGGTCGCGGGCACCGAGACCATCGGCACAATCGGCGAGGCCGTCTTCATGCAGCGCGCCGGTCAGGACAATGCCGGTGCCCAGCGCGAGGATGGCGGCGATGGCGGGGGTGAAAAGGGCGCTTGCGATGTAGAATACGGCCCCGCAAAGCGCCCCGACAATCCCGCCGACCAGCGCGAAATAAGGCGTCGCGCGATCGAGGCGCCCCACTTCCCATCCCGTCCATGCCGGAGTGGGCAGACGTGTCAGGAATTGTATGGCGGAAAAGAACGCCTGTGCCTCGCGCTTCATCGTGGATAATCGGCAAGATCGGTGAGGATCGCGGCAGCGGCGCGCACCATCGGGATCGCCAATGCGGCCCCCGATCCTTCACCGAGGCGCAGACCCAGATCGAGCAGGGGATCGGCCTCCAGCGCATCGAGGATCGCTTTGGCCCCCGGTTCCGCCGAGCGATGGGCGAAGACCATGCGCTCGCGGGCCGGGGGAGCGATGCGCGCGGCGACCAAGGCGGCGGCTCCGGCGATGAAGCCGTCGATGATGACGATCCGGTTTTCCGCCGCCCCGCCCAGCATGAATCCGGCCATCATCGCAATCTCGAATCCGCCGAATTCGGCCAGAACATCGAGCGGGTCCGTGGCATCGCTACGGGCGGCGGCCTTGGCCAGTGCGGCGCGTTTGCGGGTCAGGCCCTCATCGTCCAGCCCCGCCCCACGCCCAATCACGGCGTCAAGCGGAGCGGGCGCAAGGCGGTGCACGATCAGGCTGGCGGCGGCGGTATTGCCGATCCCCATCTCGCCGGGCGCGAGGATGTCGACGCCATCGGCCACCGCGCTGCGGGCCAGAGCCATCCCCTTCTCCAGCGCTGTATCGCGCTGTTCGGGGGTCATGGCCGGTTTTTGAGCGGCGTTTTGGGTGCCGGGGGCAATTTTTGCATCGATCAGGTCGGGATGCGCGGGCAGGGCGGACATGACCCCTGCATCGACCACCCGCAGTTCTGCCCCCGCGATCCGGGTAAAGGCCGAAATGGTCGCCCCGCCCGCCAGAAAATTACCGACCATCGCGGCGGTGACTTCGGGCGGATGAGACGACACCCCTTCGGCGGTCAACCCGTGATCCCCCGCAAAAATCACCGAGCGGGCCTTGCCCAGCGAGGGCCGCTCCTCGCCCCGGATCAATGCAATCCGCAGCGCCAGCGCTTCTAGCCGTCCAAGCGATCCGACGGGTTTCGCCTTGCCGTCGATCACGGTGCGGATAGTGGGTTCCCGGCTGTGGTCGAGGGGGGGGATAGGGGTCATTTTGGGGTCATCCTGCCCCGGCCTTGATCCGGGGCCTCCTTGAACGAAGCGTGGGAGCATAACAGACCCCGAACCCGGTCCGGGGTAGAAAACCGGGGCAGAAAAAGCGTCAATTCAGATCCACGATCTTGCCCGGATTGAGCAGGTTTTGCGGGTCGAGCGTGCGTTTGATCTGGCGCATGATCTCGTAGCCATGGCCGTGTTCGGCGGCCATGTATTTCATCTTGCCCATGCCGACCCCATGCTCGCCAGTCACGGTGCCGCCCATTTCCAGCGCGCGTTCGGCGATGCGATGGGCGAGGGCCTCGGCGGCTTTCAACTCGTCGCGGTCCTGTGGATCGATCAGGATTGCCAGATGAAAATTGCCGTCGCCGACATGACCGACCACCGGCGCGAGCATCCCGCTTTCGGCGATGTCTTTCTTCGTCTCCAGAATCGCCTCTGCCAGCCGCGAAATCGGGACACAGGCATCGGTGACATAGCCATGCGAGCCGGGGCGCAGGGCCTTGACCGCGTAATAGGCATCGTGCCGGGCGCGCCATAGGCGGTTGCGATCCTCGGCTTTGGTGGCCCAGTCAAAGGCCCCGCCGCCAAATTCCGCCGCGATCTCGCCGAAGCGCTCGGATTGTTCGGCGACGCTCGCATCGGTGCCGTGAAATTCCAGAAACAGGGTCGGCTTCTCCGCAAGAGAAAGTTTCGAGTAATTATTGACCGCCCGGATCTGCAATTCGTCCAGAAACTCGATCCGCGCGACCGGCAGGCCACTCTGGATCGTCAGAATCACGGCATCCACCGCGCCCTTCACACTGTCAAAGGTGCAGACCCCGGACGCCACCGCCTCCGGCTGTCCATAGAGGCGCAAGGTCAATTCGGTGATGATCCCCAGCGTACCCTCTGACCCGACGAGCAGCTTGGTGAGATCGTACCCGGCGGAGGATTTGCGTGCGCGTGTGCCCGCCCGGATAATCTGTCCATCGGCCATGACTGCTTCGACTGCCAGCACATTCTCGCGCATGGTGCCGTAGCGGACGGCATTCGTGCCCGATGCGCGGGTCGCGGCCATGCCGCCCATCGAGGCATCTGCCCCCGGATCGACAGGGAAAAACAATCCCGTATCGCGCAGATCTTCATTCAGGCGACGGCGCGTCACGCCGGGTTGAACCACCGCGTCGAGGTCTTCGGGATGGACCGCAAGGATGGCATCCATGCGGCTCATATCGAGGCTGACGCCCCCGCGCAGGGGAACGACATGCCCCTCCAGCGAGGTGCCGGTGCCATAGGGAACGATGGGGCAATTGCCTGCCGCACAGATGCGCATGATCTGCGCCACTTCTTCGGTCGAGCCGGGGAACAGCACGGCATCGGGGCGCACGGGAGCGTGGTACGCCTCGCCATTTGCATGATGATCGCGGACCGCATCCGATGTGGCGCATCGATCGCCATATTCGGATTTCAGCGCGGCGATGGTGGTGTCGAAGGGCATGGGCGGCATCCATCGGCAAAAAGGGCAGGGCAGTGCCCCGCAAAATCATGACATTTCTCTACAACGCCCAAGCCCGCCCTCGCAAGCGCGGGTCTTGGTTTGGAATATTTGCCGAATCCCAGATCGGGGAGGGCGCTTTCTCAGATCAGGTCTTCGGTTATCGACATATCTGCCCTTAAACTCTTGTACTGTTTAACCCTGAGACTTAGCTGTCCGTGTCCAGCTTCTGGGTCGGCGATGGCATGGTCTGTTCTGCGGCGGCGTCGCCTTCAGCTTGCTGGGCGACGATCTTAAAGGCCTCGCTGCCCGGCATGTTTCGCCAGAACGCGATCTTCGCATATCGTTCGAACAGGTCGGGTGGCAAAACGGTCTTGCGGGGGCGCGGTTCGACCTTGCGATGCACCCGATGCAGCCCGTCGAGACCAAGCTGGGCATCGAATTGCGGGGCATCGTATTCGACATTATCGAAGTCGTGCTCGAATGGTGCTTCTTCGAGGAATTCATACAGCAGTTTGAACACTTCCGCCGGGCGCGCGGTCAGCAGATCGTATTCGATCAAGATCAGACGCTTTGCATATTCCGAATAACACGCTTCGCGCAGGGCATGCCACGGATAGCCGACCAGACGATTGGCCCCGGCCAGCGCCTCCACCCGTGTGTAGACGGTCGATCGCTCGGCTGGATTGTTGAACAGGCGCGTATTCTCAAACGCATTGTTGCGGAACTGGCGCTCCAGCGAATCCATCACCCATGCCACATCGCGGACGCAACAAATCACCTTGGCATCGGGAAACAGCGTCATCAGAGCCGGAAGATTCGCCGTCCATGCCCGGCTGGTATCGAAGATGACCTCGTTGTCATGGCCAGCGTAATAGCTGTCGAATAACCCGCGCAGCAGCCGGGCGCGCTGTTCCTGACTCACCATCGTCGAAATTTCGGCGCCCGCTGAGACCTGATTGAGAATACCCTCGAACAAATTCGATACCGGGCTGGACATGCCCGCATGAAATCTGGGGTTCTGTCTCAACAAAGCCGAGGTCAGCGTGGACCCGGATCGTGGCAATCCTGAAATGAAATTGTACTTACATGCGCGCAATGAAGCGCTATCCTGCTCAGCCAAATTACCCCCTCAAACCGGCTTTGCATCGCCCGGTTTATCGCGCCATGATCCGTCGCGCGGATCAACTCATGGCGGCATGGTGAAATGATTGCAGATTAAAATCAATAGCTTGAATTAGACATGCGAAATTTTTACGGCCTCTGAACACTTCAAAGTAGAATTTTCCGCGTCAATGGTCTGAAATCTCGCGCTTTTCAGAAATCAGTCATTTCTGGCGTCACGAATACGAAGGATCGGGGTTTATGGATGCCCCGGTTTCGGGGTCGGAGACAGGAGAAAACGGCGGATGTTATAGGCGCTTTTGACCGCTTACCGACCCTTCAGCAAGCTCCGCGCGGCATCCCGTGCTTCCTTCGTCACGGATTCGCCCGCGAGCATCCGGGCCAGCTCATCCACGCGATCGGTTTTCGAAAGCTCGATGACTCGCGTGCGGGTCGTCTCGCCGTCTTGTTCCTGAGTGACGGATTTTTCGATGCGCCATTGACGGTTTGCCTCGGCGGCGACCTGCGGGGCATGGGTGATGACGAGGGTTTGCGTATCCTCGCCCAGCCGCTTCAGCCGCGCGCCAATTGCCGCCGCCGTCGCCCCGCCGACACCCCGGTCGATCTCGTCGAAGATCAGCGTTTTCCCGTCACCCTTGCGGGCAAGGCAGACCTTCAGCGCCAGCAGGAAGCGCGACAACTCGCCCCCCGAAGCGATCTTGTCGATGGGGCCGGGGGCGGAGCCGGGGTTGGTCGTGACTTCGAAGGCTACGCGGTCGATGCCATCCGGCCCGGCCTTCTCGGCATCGGTATCGACCAGCGTGCGAAAGAGGGCGCGTTCCAGCTTGAGCGGGGCCAATTCGCCGATCACCTGCGCATCGAGCACGCCTGCCGCCTCATGCCGGGCGCGGCTGAGAGCCTTGGCGGCATCGAGGAAAGCCCGGTGCGCGGCGGTTACTTCCTCTTCCATTCCGGCCAATTTTGCCTCGCCCTGTTCGATAAAAGCCAGCTTCTCGCCCAAGCCCGCGTGAAGCTTTGGCAGGTCCGCAACGCCGATGCGGTGTTTCCGGGCAAGACCGCGCAGGGCAAAGAGCCGCTCCTCCGCATGTTCCAGCCTGCGTGGATCGAAGGACAGCGCCTCCGCCGCGCGCTCGACCTCGGACAGCGCATCGGCACAGCTATGCAGGGCGCGTCCGATGGCCTCCAGCGCGGTATCGAGCCTGCCATCGGCCTTTCCGGCGGCGACCTCGATCCGGCGCAAGGTGTCGGACAGCGCCCCCTCGGCCCCGTTATTGCCAAGCTGGGCGATGGCCTTGCTGACATCCTCTGCGATGGATTCGGCGCGCTGCATCTGGCGGCGCTCCGCGTCCAGGACATCCTCCTCGCCTTCTTCGGGGGCCAGTTCGGTCAGTTCCTCGACTGAATGGCGCACGAATTCCGCATCGCGCTGGGCTTCGGCGATCTCTGCGCGGGTTGTCTCCAAGGCTGATGCAGCCTCGCGCCATGCGGTATAGAGCGCATTGACCTGCCGGTGCTCTCGCTGAAGGCCGCCATAGGCGTCGAGCAGGCCGCGATGACCCGCCGGGTCGACCAACGCGCGGTCGTCGAATTGTCCATGGATCTCAATCAGGCGCGATCCCAGTTCGCGCAGGGTGGCGACGCCGACGGGTTGATCGTTGACAAAAGCGCGGCTGCGGCCTTCGCGCCCGATGACCCGGCGAACGATCAGGGCGGCATCTTCGATCTCATGGCCTTGCTCGCGCAGCCATGCCCAGGCGGGATGATCGTCATCCAGCTCGAATTCTGCAGTGGCGGAGCCTTTATCGGCCCCCAGACGCACCAGATCGGCATTCGCCCGCGCGCCAAGGGCGGCCCCAAGAGCATCGAGCAGGATCGACTTTCCCGCCCCGGTTTCGCCGGTCATGGCGCCCAGCCCGGCGTCGAAATCGAGGTCGAGCGCGTCGATCAGGACAATATTGCGGATCGACAGACGCCGCAGCATGGCGCGGGTGCCTTTTCTACAGCCAGTTGCCGAGGATGACCCGACGATACATGCGCTTGTACCATGCATCCTGCGACAATCCCCCGGTCAGTTCCTGACCGTTCAGCAGGGCATAGCTTGCCGCATACCAGTCGGAGCCGGGATAGTTATGGCCCAGAACGGCGGCGGAGGATTTCGCCTCGTTCACCAATCCAAGCGCAAGATTCGCTTCGACCAGACGGTGCAGCGCCTCCTCGACATGGCTGGTGGTGTCGTATTGTTTCACGACGGTCTGAAAGCGATTGACGGCGCCGATATACTGACCGTTTTTCAGGTAATATCGCCCGACTTCCATCTCCTTGCCCGCAATCTGGTCGATGGTCGTATCGCGCTTCAGCTCGGCATCTTTGGCATATTTGCTGTCGGGATGGCGGGCGATCAACTCTTCGAGGGCCTGCTTCGCCTGAATTGTCGTGCCCTGATCGCGGCCCACATCCACGATCTGTTCGTAGTAGCTCTGGGCGACGATGTAGCGGGCGTAATCGGTCTGATCGTCGCTGGGGTAAAAGCCGATGAAGCGTTCAGCGGAAAGGATCGCCTTATCGTATTCCTGCGCCTCATAGGACGAGACGGCGGAGAGGAGCATGGCGTCCTTGGCGACGTCGGAATAGGGGTAGAGGCGCTCGACTTCATCGAACAGGAAAGCCGCGGTTTTCGGCTTGTCGTCCTTCAGGTTGGCGCTGGCATCCGCGAAGATTTCTTCGGGGTTCCGGGATTCGAGCGGGGCCTCTTCCTTCGAGAACAGCGATCCGAAAGAAGGCACGGTGCCCCCACATCCGCCCAGTGAGACGGCGAGGGCCACGAACAGGATGGGCCGCGTAAGGCTGAAGGATTTGATGTCGGACATGCTGTCACCCAATCGTCAGTTGCACGGCACCCGTCAGGATGCCTTTCGCATTTCGCGGGTGACCATAGCGCAGGCGATCCCTGTTATGGAACCGCTTTTCGTTCATAAAGGGCGGATGGGCACCAACAATGGTGTGAGGGTCAGGCGCAGGCCAGACTAGGCGGCGACTCGATGGTCCGGTAATCGGGTGCGACGAGGCCCCGGTCGGTCACTTCCTCGTAACGCCATGCGGTCGGATCGGCAAAGAGGGCGCGGAGCAGACGATTGGTCATGTCATGGCCCGCACGCACGCCCCGATATCGGCCAATGATCGGCACACCGGCAAGGGCGAGGTCGCCCACGGCATCGAGCATCTTGTGGCGCACGAATTCATCGCGGTGGCGCAGGCCTTCGCGGTTGAGAACGCGGCCCTTGTCCACGACGATGGCGTTCTGAAGTGTCCCGCCCCGCGCGAACCCGACCTTTCGAAGCGCCTCGACATCGCCCAGCGTGCAGAACGTGCGCGAATCGGCGTAATCGCGGATGAAGGCATCGCCGGTAAAGCGCTCGACCCGGCGCTGTTTACCGATGGCGGAATCTGAAAAATCGATGTCGTATTCGATTTCGAAATGAGCGGCGGGAAGCAGTTCGGCAGTCTTGTCGTCGAGATGAACCGTTACGGGCTTGAGGATGCGGATTGCGCGGAGGGGTTCGTCCTGCTCCACCGTTCCGGCCGTCAGCAGGGCGGCAAGGAAGGGTTTAGAGCTGCCATCCATGATCGGCACTTCGGGACCATCGACCTCCACCAGCGCATTGTCGATGCCGCAACCCGCCAGCGCGGCCATCAGATGCTCGATCGTCGAGACCTTCACGCCATCGTCGTTGCCGATGCAGGTGCACAGCGCCGTATCGGTCACGCCATCGAAGCGCGCATCGATGAGATTGTCGCAATTGGCGACGTCAAGGCGGATGAAACGCACGCCGGTATCGCAAGGAGCCGGAAGAATGGTCACCGTTGCCGGTTGGCCGCTATGGACGCCAATACCGGAAAGACGGGCCTTGCGGGCGAGAGTGCGCTGCATGGAATACCTCGTATACGTTTAAAGACAAGCATGACCTAGCAGTCAGTACACGGCACGACAATTCAATCTTTATGTCAGATTGCAACAATGGTTAATCAAAATTAAGGAAATGATAACTTCGTTGATATATGGTTAATACTATTGAGGTGGACACAATTACAAGAGAGGCCGGAATTTCTCCCGGCCTCTTGATCTTTTTGAATGATTGGCGATCAAGCTGTGTCAGGTTGACCGAGGATCAACCCTAATTTGCCTGACGGCGCAGAAATGCGGGGATTTGCAGCGCATCGTCATCCGGTGAGCCGTCACCATCAATGCTGTCGCCCTTGAAGGGAGCCTTGGCCGATGGGGATGCAGTCTCGTTGGACGAGCGGGCACCGAGGCTGTCCGCAACCCGACGAATGAGGTTGAGACCGGCGCGCGCGGTCATCGGGGCGGCAGGCTGTGCCGTCACGGATTGCGTTTGCGCTGTGGGTGCATCGGCCACCGAGGGGTCGATAACCGTGGCCACGGGGCCTTGTGTCGACACCATGGGAGGGATGCCGTCCGTGCCGGTTGCCGCGAGGGGCTGCTCGATATGCTCCTCGACGGGCTGAGTGGCTTCGACGGAGTCGCTGCGGTTGCCGACGGCCTGTTTTACGGCATGGCGCGTGCCTGCGCCGATGCCGCGATCGCCGACCGCTTCGCTGGCATAGCGGGGGGCGGGGATGGCACGGCGTGGGCGCGCGGCACCGCTGCGGGCCGCTGGCTCGGTAGTGCGGGCAACGGCGGCCTCGGCCTCGATGCCGGTGGCAACGACGGAGACGCGCATATGACCTTTCAGGCTGTCATCGAAGCACGATCCAACGATGATATTTGCGCCGGGATCGACTTCCTGCTTGATGCGCGAGGCGGCCTCGTCGACTTCGAAAAGTTTCAGGTCCGGCCCGCCGGTAATGTTGATCAGCACGCCGCGCGCGCCTTTCAGGGACACATCGTCGAGCAGCGGGTTGGCGATGGCTTTTTCCGCGGCTTCGACTGCGCGGCCTTCGCCTTCGGCCTCGCCGGTGCCCATCATCGCCTTGCCCATCTCACCCATTACCGTGCGGACATCCGCAAAGTCGAGATTGATGAGGCCGGGCATGACCATCAGGTCGGTAACGCCCTTGACGCCTTGGTACAGTACATCATCGGCCAGATTGAACGCGTCCATGATGGTCGTGTTCTCGGTCGCGATGCGAAAGAGGTTCTGGTTGGGGATGATGATCAGCGTATCGACATATTGCTGAAGCTCGTCGAGACCGTCTTCGGCCAGCTGCATCCGCTTTGCGCCCTCGAAGGAGAAGGGCTTCGTGACCACGCCAACGGTCAGGACGCCCAGTTCACGCGCCGCTTTGGCGATGACGGGGGCCGCGCCCGTGCCGGTTCCACCGCCCATACCGGCGGTGATGAAGCACATATTCGCGCCGTTCAGGTGATCGATGATTTCATCGATCGTTTCCTCTGCGGATTCGCGCCCGACGCTGGGCTTCATGCCCGCGCCCAAACCCGCAGTGACCCCGGAGCCAAGCTGAACACGCCGCGAGGACCGCGACTGTTCGATGGCCTGAGCGTCGGTATTCGCCACGACGAACTCGACCCCCTCCAGGTTTTTGTTGATCATGTTGTTGACGGCATTGCCGCCCGCACCACCCACGCCGAAGACTGTAATCTTCGGCTTCATGTCCGTGTCGTCGACCGCCCCGATGTTCAAAGCCATGGTTCCGCCTGTATGTTGATAGTTGTTGTTTGTTTTTTTTGCTCGCCTGATTCGGAATCCTAACGAAATTTTCACAATTGTCACAAAGAAAATGGCGAAAATCTCGTCTCTTAGCCTTGATTTGGCTTTTGGAAGTTGATGTCTCGACTTACCAGTTTTCCCGAAGCCATTGACGTAAACCGCCGAATGCCTGTTCGTGATCGCGAGCAGTTTCCATGGCATCGGCCCATGGTTCGCATTGCAGGCGAATGGCATGGGCGAGAAGCCCATGGGCCGCGGCGAATTCCGGTCCCAATGCGCCCTGTGGTGCGCCGCGTGTGCGGATCGCACGGCCCAGTCGGACCCGGCGCCCCAGAACGGCATTGCCCGCCTCTACCATGCCGCGCATCCGGCTTCCGCCCCCGGTCAGGATGACGGGGCGCGGATCTCCGGGGGGCAAGACTGCGCGCACCAGCTCGAACATCTCCTCGACCCGAGGACGGATCACGCCGGTCATGATCACCGTGGCCTCGCCCGGCCCCGCTCCGCCAAGGACGGAAGGGTCGGCGTTGATCTCGATCCCTTGGGGGGCGACCTTGATCGCCTCGGCCTCGTGGAGCGGAATATCCATGGCGGCGGCCAGATCGCGGGTCATGGTCTCGCCGCCGATGGTGATGCAATGGGCCGAGCGCAGGCGGTTGTGGCGGAAGCTGGCCACGCCGGTGACCTGCGCCCCGATATCGACGACCGTTGCCCCAAGGGCCAGTTCGTCCTGAGTCAGAGTCGAAAACCCGCTGGCAACCGCCGCGCAGGCCACGCCGGAAACCGATAATCCTGCATTGCGCGCGACCACGCCCAGCCGTTCCAGAGCCGCGCGCTCGACGGTTACGATGCCGAACCGGACCCCGAGTGTCCGGGCGCTATGCCCTCGTGGATCGGCGATATCCGGCACACCGTTGCGCGAGAAATCCAGCGGCTCGATATGCAAAGGACGCCGGATGCGCAGGGCGATTTCCTGACGACATGAGGCCATCACTCGCCCCACGGTTGCATCATCGACCATACTCATGGGGATCGCGGTGGTGGATTCAGCCTGAAGCGTTCGGGGCGATCCACCCGATAACGCGAAGATCGCCCGGTCGGGAGTCGTGCCGGTCTGTCGCCGGATATCGCGCATCACGTCGCGCAGCACATCGGCCACCGCATCGGTATCGTCGATCGCGCCGCCCTTCATGCCATGGGCGGGAGCGCTGGCCGTGGCCACGACCCGAAGCGCGGCATAGATATCGACATCGCGGTCCAGCAGGCTGCGGTCGAGCAGGGAATGGCGAATATCGGCGAGAAGGCAGGTCACGCGCGAGCCGCCAAGGTCGATCACGGCCAGACGCTCGCCGCCGAGAGCCGTGGCCACGCGGCCCCGGATCGCCTCGTAGGACCGAAGTACGGCGATCCCGCTCACCGATAGGTCGTCCGAAGGGTTTTCAGGAGTTCGTCGCGCATCTCGCTTGCGCCCGTCTCCAGCCGGATCACCGGGGGATCGTCCGGCATCCGCAAGTCAATGCCCGTGACCGCAAAGGGGGCGACACGGCGCTCCAGATCCCGGTCGGCAAAAAGGCGCAGGGCCTGCAAGGGGTCCTCCATCGGCAGTTTAACGATCAGCCCGCTATCGGTGATGACATCCCATCGCCGACCGCCCCGGCGCACCAGTGCCGCGATGCGGGGCAGGATGGTGGCGGGAGCACCCCGCAGCAAGGCGCGGGCATCGGCAATGGCGTCATTCGCCTCCTCGCCGATCAACAAGGGCAGGTCCAGCCGTGCATCCGCGCCAAAGACCGGCACGATCGTGTGGCCGAGATGGTCGATCAGGAAAAACCCGTCATCATTGCGCCAGATGGCGACCGGGATACGCTCGGTCACGATCACTTTCATCACGCCGGAAGGGTCGATGGCCACGGAGGCCCGCTCGATCCACGGATTGTCGAGCAGAGCGTCGCGCGCCCGTCTTGCATCGAACCGAAGGGACGAAACCGCCTTCGTGCCCGGCTCGATGCCGATGATCGTGGCGATTTCGTGAACCGATATCTGGATATGGCCGCTGACCTCCAGATCGGTGACGGCGAATTCAGGATGATCGATCACCGCGCTGCGCACCGCTTGGGCGCGGGTGAGCGTCGCGGTGCGAATATCGGACCAGTGAAAGGCGATGACCGCCGCGATGGATATCACGGCGGCAGGCAGCCAAAACCGCAAAACCCTGCGTTTCGTAAAGACGCGCGAGGCCCCGCGTGTGGCTTTGTCGGGGGAGGAGGAGCCGTCGCGCAGTCCGGGGGCCGGGTCGCGGGTCTTGGCTTTCATCACCGGTTGCACGAGGCGTCCTCCACCATCCATGCGACGAGTTGCGCGAAGGAGATGCCGCGATGGGCCGCTTGTTCGGGGACCAGCGAGGTCGGGGTCATGCCGGGCTGTGTATTGACTTCCAGCAGAATCAGCGCGTCGCGGCCCGCGTCCGCATCGGGGTCATAGCGGAAATCGGCGCGTGAGATGCCTTTGCAGCCGAGCGCCTCATGCGCCCGCACGGCCACATCCCCGCATCGATCCGCAAGCGCAGCGGGAATATCCGCCGGGATCACATGGCGCGATCCGCCCGCCTTGTATTTGGCATCGTAATCGTACCAGCCATCGACGAAGATCTCGGTGACGCCCAGCGGCTCGCCCTTGCGCACGGCCACCGTCAATTCACGTCCCGGTATATAGCGTTCGACCATCAGTTGTCCGGGAGCATCGGGCGTGTCGACCTGTGGCGGAGAATTCGCCCCTGCAAGGACCAGATGGATACCGACCGACGATCCCTCATTATAGGGTTTCACGACATAGGGCGGCGCCATCACATGCGCGCGGGCGATTTCGGCGGGGGGGGCCAGCAGGCTTTCGGCGACGGGCAGACCGGCGGCGCGGAACACGACCTTTGCCTGATCCTTATCCATGGCCAGCGACGAGGCGAGAACGCCCGAATGAGTATAGGGAATGCGCAGCCATTCGAGAATGCCCTGAACACAGCCATCTTCGCCCCAGCGCCCGTGCAGCGCGTTAAAGACGGCATCGGGCCGGGTCTGTGTCAGGCGATCGAGCAGATCGTCACCCGCATCGATTTCGGTTACCGTATACCCCGCATCACGCAGACCCGCCGCGCATTCGCGGCCCGAGACGAGCGATACCTCGCGCTCCGCCGATGGCCCGCCCATCAGGACGGCGATATGGTTGAACCGGCGGTTCATATGGCCCGCCCCACGCGGCGGATTTCCCAGTGCAGATCATGGCCCGACGCGGCAAGCACCCGCGCGCGAACGGTCTCCCCCAGGGTTTCGAGATCGGCGGCGGTGGCCTCGCCGTGATTGATGAGAAAGTTACAGTGTTTCTCGCTGACCTGCGCGCCGCCGACCCGCAGGCCCCGGCACCCGGCGGCATCGATCAACCGCCACGCGCTTTCGCCCGGTGGATTGCGAAAGGTCGAGCCGCCTGTCTTCTCGCGCACCGGCTGCGCGTCTTCCCGTGCTGCCATCAGCGTCTCCATCCGGGTGGCGATGGTCTGCGGGTCGTCGGGGATACCCCGGAAAACAGCTTCGGTAACAATGGCGTCTTCGGGCAGGGCCGCATGGCGATACGCGAATCCGAGATCGGCATTCGACAGGGTACGCAGAGTGCCGTCCCGAAAAACGATTGTTGCCTCGATCAAGCGGTCTCGTGTCTCGGTGCCATGGCATCCGGCATTCATCCGCACGGCCCCGCCCACCGTGCCGGGGATGCCGCGATAGAATTCCAGCCCCCCCAGCCCGGCCCGCTGCGCCGCCTGCGCCAGCTTGGCATCGGGTACGGCTGCGCCTGCGCGGATCGTGTCGCCCTTGATATCAATATCCGCAAAGCCGCGCCCTAGCCGCACCACCAGACCGTCGATTCCCCCATCGCGTACCAGCAGGTTGGAGCCGACCCCTATGGGCATAACCGGCCCGTGCCAGTCATGCAGGGCCGCCGCCAGTGCCGCGCTGTTGCGGGGGGCATAGAGCATTTCCGCCGCGCCCCCGACCCGAAACCACGTATAAGGGGCCAGAGGCGCATGCTCTGTGACGCGCCCGTCAAAAACGGGGGGGGGCGGGGGTGTCAGGGTTTCCTGTACGCGATTCATGCTCTTCCTTGTCACGGGGGCGCGAGCCACTCAAGCCAGATTTTTGTCGCGTCCGGCTCCTGTGCGGGAAGAGGAGAGGGCTTGGGGCGCAATCACCGATTCGCCGGAGCGTGACGGGATACCCCTATCCTCCCGTCGTTGCGGGTATTACGGTAACGGTCACAATCTGACCTTGCAAGGCGAGTCCCATGGCACATCTGGACCTTTCTCCCGGCAATGCCCTTTATTACGAGTACCGCGCACCGGCGCGGGACGGGGCATCGACCTTCGTGTTCGTCAATGCCCTGACCGGCAATACCGGCGCATGGGAAAGTGTCATCGGGCCGGTTCTGCGTGACGAGGGATACGGAACGCTCAGTTATAATTTCCGGGGGCAGGACGCCTCGCCCTTCGCGGCGGATGTGGCCCTGACGCCCGATCTGATCGTCGATGACCTCTGCACCCTGATGCAGACGGTTGCGCCGGAGCGGCCTGTTCTGGTCGGATTGTCCATCGGCGGGCTGTTCGCGGCCCATGCGATCCTGCGCGGGGCGGCGGTGGAGGGATTGGTGCTGCTCAATACCCTGCGCCGGATCGGCCCGCGGATTGCGTGGGTCAACGATGCGTTGCCGCATCTGGTGGCGCGGGGCGGGGTGCGGTTATTCCTCGATGCGATGTTCCCGCTCTTGGTCAACGAGGAATTCGCCGCTTCGGCCCGCAATGGCTTTTTGTCGGAAGCCCCCTACGAGCCGCTGGACCCCGATCATGGGCATATGAATCTGATGACCCATTCGACCGGGGCGGATTGGGATGTTCCCTATGAAAAGCTGACCCTGCCGGTGCATGTCATCACCGGGCTTCAGGACCGGGTGTTTCTCGATCAAGGCGATGTCGAGGCGCTCTATGCCCGCCTGCCCGATGCCACGCGCGAGGAATGGGACGATACCGGCCATCTGATCCCGCAGGAGAGGCCCGAAAAGCTGGCCGATGCCCTTGCGGCCTTCGGGGATCGGTTGGCATGAGGATTCCCGTTCATCTCGCCTATATCGCCACGTTCATCGGGGTATGCGGCCATGCCTCATCGGAGTTTTTCGCCGTCCTGTCGGGGGTTGACGGGCCGGAAGCGTCGGTCTGGCGTTATCTGATCGGGGCGATGGGGCTGGTGATCTGGGCCTTGCTGACCCCCGGCTCGCGCGACCTGCTTGCGCCGCTGAGGGCCGCGCCGGTCCGGTTTACGGTGCTGTCCATCGTCGGCGTGACGGGGGCGTATCTGGCCTTTCACTGGGCGCTCGATTTTGCATCCGTCGTGCAGGTTGCCACGCTCGTGACCACCATCCCGATCTTTGTGGGTATCAGCAATCTGCTGATCAATGGCGCGGCCCTGTCCATGGTGAAGATCGTCACCGGCCTCATGGCGACGCTGGGGGTGATCGTGCTGTTGACCGATGGGTATCTCGCCGATCTGTCGGGGGATGGGCGCGCCCTGATCGGGGTGGTGCTGGCGCTGATCTGTGCGGCGCTGGCGGCGGTCTATTCGGTGCTGGTCAAGCCCTTCGTGACGGAACATGGCGCGCTGACGGTTACGACGACGTCGCTGGTCATCGGGGCGCTGGGCCTATGGGTGACGGTGGGGCTTGGCTGGGGGGTATGGGTGAACCCGACGACCCTGTTCTCGCGGCCCTCCGGCGAGAGCTGGTCCCTGCTGACACTGGGATTGTGGAATACGACCGTGACGCAGGTGCTTTGGATCGGCGGGCTGGCGGCGGCAGCGGATATTACGCGCGCCTCCTATCTTTTTTTCCTCAAGCCCGTGATCGCGGCGGCCCTTGCGCTTATCTTGCTGGCACAGCCGATTACGGCGCTGCAATTGCTGGCCATTGTGCTGGTGACCGGATGTGTGGCGGTCGAGGTGTTCTGGCCGCGCCTGTCGAGTATGAGAGCAAAATCATGAGCGGACCCCGCATCTTCAAAGTAACCGACCCGGCCCTCGCAAAAGCGCCCGCCCCGACGGTGATCGAGGATGACCCGACCCTGCCTGTCGACGACGAGATGATCGCCCCCGCCCGTCGGTTTTCGGCCTTTCGGGCGCTGGTCTGGTCGGCCCTCGTCAGCCTGATTGTGCTGGCGGTGGGTGTGGCGGCATGGGATCTGTTCGTGTCGATGGCGGCAAAGCATGTTTGGCTTGGATGGCTGATCATCGTGCTGATCGGGATCGTGCTGGCGGGTCTGGCGCTATTCGTTTTTCGGGAACTGGCGGCCCTGTCGCGCTTGTCGAAGGTCGATGAGTTGCGCCACCTGGCGCATGATGCATGGGAGAGAGAGGATCGCTGGATCGCGGATCAAGTGCGCGGCGAGCTGGAAAGTCTGTATCGGCATCGCGAGGATTTCGACCGCGCGCGGGAGACGATCCATCTCCGTAAAGATGACGCACCGGATGCCCAGACATTGCTGACGCTGCTGGAGGCGGAATCCATGCGGCCCCTTGATGCGCGGGCGGCGGATTCGGCGCGGCGCGGGGCGCGGGGCGTGGCGGCGGCCACGGCCCTGCTGCCTTCGGGGCTGCTCGATGCTGCGGCGGTGCTGTATCTGAATATACGGATGGTGCGCGAGATTGCGGTGATCTATGGCGGGCGCGCCGGGTGGCTTGGTTCATGGCGGCTGCTCAAACAGGTGATCGTGCATCTGGCGGCCACGGGGGTCATCGCGCTGGGCGACGATTTTTTCAGCGCCATTCTTGGTGGTGGCGCCCTTGCCAAGCTGTCTCGCCGGGCGGGGGAGGGGGCGATCAACGGTGCGCTGACCGCCCGCATCGGCATTGCGGCAATGGAGGTCTGTCGTCCCTTGCCGTTCCGTGCCCTGCCCAAACCGAGTTTGCGCGGGATCGCGGCGAGCGCCTTGACGCGGTTTCGCGATCCCGTGCGGAAGGGGTAGTATCATCGGCGATCAGAGTAGAGTTCTTCAGTGATTGGTGATCACTGAAATTGCTCTACACGCCGTTCAGGCCCCAGTCATAGCGATCGTCGGAGATCGAGTTGACGCTGCCCAGTGCTGCGGCGAGGTTGCCGTTTGCATATTGGCGCATATGGGCGATGACCCCGGCATCCGTGCCGCCGAAATCGCCTTTGTACCATTTGAAGATCGATGACACGATCAGGCGTCCATTCTCGACGCTCGCCCCGCGTGGATGGTTGATATAGTCGCGCGCGGTCTGGTCGAGCATGCTGGCAAGGTTTGCCGATGTAAACGGCTGCGTCGCCAAATTCGGGCACCCGATGGAGGCGCAATTGACCGCGTAGTGAATGCGCGGGTCATTCCAGATCGGGCGCAGGATACCATGTTCGATGTCGTTGAGAGACAGGGCGCGGCCCTCGACGGTCACGACCTTATCGTCCCACGGGCCGGTATTGAAGAACCCGCCGCCGACCTTCTTGATCGATTTGACCGGATAGTTGTCGATGATCAGATCGACGGTCTTGGCATTGTAGAGATTGATCCAATAGGCCATCGCCGCATCGCGGTTCATCGCCGTGGGCTGGGCGGCTTCGAGCGAGGCGATATAGCTTTTCAGTACCTGTTTATCGCCGGGGGTGACGCCGCCATAATTCACGAGGTTTACACCGTTTGCGCCGGTGCTGACATAACGCGACAGAAAGCTGCCCCATGTTGAATGATCGATATCACCGGCCGTCCCTGCCGACTGCCAATGCTGTTCGAGCAGCGTGGCGGATGGTGCAGCCATGGCGGCGGGGGCAGCGGTGACGACGGCTGCGGCGGTGAGACCGAGAAGAGTGGCGCGACGGGATACGTTCATGGGGAAAACTCCTGCTTCTGGGGTGTTGCAGTGTAGATGGTGGATCATGTCGATAACGTCTACCGGGCCAACGGAGTCGTGAGGACGTGTGAGGGCTTTGAAATATGGTCGCTTTATTCGACAAATAAAAAGCGCCGCTCCGGTGCGGGAACGGCGCTTGAATCCTCCGATACAGGTGATCGGATCAGTGATAACGGCGAAAGTTCTTGCGATAACCCCGGTGACCGCGATGCCCGCGATAGCCTTTATATCCACGATACCCGCGATAGCCCTTGTAGCGCTTAGGACCGTAGTACGATCCGATGGAGAGGTTGATCCTTGGGCCATAATAGGGGCGATAGACCGGCGCAGGCGCGTAGTAGCGCGGAACGGGGGGCGCATAATAGGTCGGCGCAGGCGCGTAATACCCGTTATTCGCCTTCGCCGTGGAGCCGATGATCGTTCCGAGGATCAGGCCCCCGGCGATTCCGGCGACGACGGCCCCGCCATCGGCTTTTGCAGGTTTGGCGTGCATGGACCCGGCGCCAAGCGCGAGAACGATAGCGACAGCCCGAATGGCTTTTCCGAAGAGTGTCATTGTGTGTGTCCTTTGTTGGGTTTTGCCAACCAACCCTTTGTGTCGATATAGATCAACTTATCGTGCAGGGTAGGTGAAAAGCATCAAATGTAGATGGCCCGGTCGGTAAATGTTACCGGCCGGGCCACCTTGAGGATCAGTAAGCGTAGGGCACCCGATACCCGATACCGTTTCCGGCGACGCGGTTGTTATTCGCCAGACGAAAGATGCGACGACTGTTATCGTTGAGCATCCGCATCAGCGCAGCTTCTTCGTGACGCCCGACAAAGCCGTCATTGTCGCGATAGGCGCGGAAGGTGCGGCGAATTTCGCGCAGACCTTCACGCAGGCGGCGTTCCTCGCCCCGGCGCAGTTCGCCCCGATCCAGCGCCCGCTCGATGCGGTTGCGCTGATTGCGGATGCGATCTCGTACCAAGCCGGTCGCATCGTATTGCGGCGGCGCATAGGCGGGCACGGTATAGCGTGGCGCGGGAGCGTAGGTCGTGGTCGCCGGGGGCGTATAGACCGTGGTGGGCGCGACATAGGTATTGGTCGCGGCGGGCACGGTGCTGTAACTCGGCGGCGTATAGGTCGTGGTCGGAGCCGTATACGTCGAAGCCGGGGCTGGGGCCGTATAGGTCGTGGCCGGTGCCGTATAGGGCGTTGTGTAGGTCGTGCCGTAGGTGCTTGGCTGCACATAAGTGCTGGTGCCTGCGGACTGGATCGGGCCGACAGAGCCGACAACGTTGGCGCCGGGGGCGCTATAGGTCGTGGTGGTGGTCGTGCTCTGGCTCGTGGCGGTGGGATACGTGTAATACGATCCGTTCTGCCAGAAGCCATTGGCCGACGCGCTGGTTGCAGTAAGGGCGAAGGCGGCACATGCCACGAGGCCAAGTTTCTTCATCTGTCGATCTCCTCAATTCTTCGGCGACGCATCCAATGCGCCTGTACCGATGATCGTCCGTCGGGTGATATCTGCAAAATCCCGGCCCGGTCAGGCTCTGCAAGACCGCGAAAGGGGGGCGATCCGGGGTGCTTCATCATCCGTTAACGCTTCTGATACGCAATCAAGGATCGCTTCCGTCGAAAAAAAAGTGAGGTGGGGGGTAAAAACGAAAGAACGGCGCAGTTTCCTGCGCCGTCAAGGTGTCAACATCGGTGTGTCCGCATCGGACTTGGGAGAAACCCTCCCGCCGGAGCGGGAGTGATCGTCTTTAGTAGGTGCTCAGACCGCCGCCGAAGCCGCCGAGACCCCCGAAGCCAAAGCCGAGGCTCTGCTGTAGGACGGGGAACTGCGCGCCGGGCAGATAGGCCCCTGCCGCGCCGAAATTGGGGCGGAAGTGAGCAGGGGCGATGCCTTGATGGCCGTAACCCTGAGCATATTGTTTCGCGAAGTCTGCGTTCTGCTTCGCGATCCGCTCGGCGATTTCCTCGTTCTGTTTCGCGATTTTCATCTGCGAAGCAAGCTGACGAACGCTGGCTGCGACGACTTCGATTTCTTTTTCCTCGAAGCGGCCATCCTTGCGGGCCGAGGTCAGTTCGTTCGAAACACCCTGGATCTTCTTGCGAAGATTGGCGGCTTCGACGGCGGAAATCACGCCGCTATTCTCGCCATCCGCAATGCGGGCGGAGATTTTCGAGATGCGCTCGGAGATATGCTTGAAGGCACCGTCCGAGTGAGTGCCGTAATGCTGACCGCCGACATGGCCATTGCAGCAATCGCCAAAGCTCAGACCGCCGAGACCTTCATATCCGTTGAGGCCGTGGCCGCCGCCGAAATACTCATAGCCGCCGCTGACGACTGGCGTGGTGGTGAAGGAGGCGGGTGCCGCAAGGGCTGCGCCGTGGTGGCCGTAGCCATGGCCCGAAAAGCCACCGCAGCCGCCTTGATAGGTCTGAGCGACCGTGACATGCGCGGAAGGCAGGGCACATCCGTTATAGCCGGTGGTCGCCGCGACAACGGGCGTCTGAACCGGACGGTTGATGTACACCGGACGATCGACGGGCACCGGACGATCCACAGGCACGGCAACGCGCTTCTGGATATAGACGGGACGATCGACGGGAACGGGCACATGCTTGACCACAGGCACGGCGACGCGCTTCTGGATGTAGACCGGGCGGTCAACTGGAACCGCGACATGCTTGACGACGGGAACCTCTACACGCTTTTGGATGTAGACCGGACGATCGACAGGCACCGCGACAGGCTTGGGCACGGCCACGGGGCGCGGCACATAGACAGGGCGGTCGATATAGATCGGACGGTTCACGATGACCTTGCGCTCGATCGGGCGGTCGACGAAGACTTTCTTTTCGACGATCCGATCCCGGTAAACCGGCTTTTCGATGAACTGCGGTGCCTGATAGGCAGGCTGCTGGTAAATCGGGGCCTGGAAGACGGGGGGCACATAGGTCTGAACCGGCGTGCGATGCGGGTGCGGATGGGGCGCAACGCCGCCGCCGCAGGGCGTGGCCGCATAGGTCGCGCAAGACGATGTCGTCGCATGTGCGATCGGCTTCTCGGCATAGGTCTTTTCCGGGGTCGCCAGCGGTGTGGTCTGTGTGGCGATCGGGGGCAGGTATTCGTATTCCGGAGCCTGCGTCACGGTGCTGGTATCGGTGCTGCCCAGATTATCCCAAACCGGCTGCGATGCCGTGGGTGCGCTTTGCACGATGGGAGGGGTCTGCCAGACATTCGTTGCATAGTCGCCGGGGCCGGACGCGAAGGCAGTGCCGGTCATCCCGAAACCCGCCATCCCGGCAACCAGCGCGAGAGGCGACGCCATTTTCGTAAATTTTTCCATTACTCGATCCTCATGTTGCCGAAGGGATCGTTGATCGCCCCCTCGCCTAACTTCCTACATTAAGAAAAATTTTCAACTATGCAATACAAAACAGCTTTTTTCGTTTTCTTAAAGTGATTTCTGAAATTGTTCAGAGTCTTCCTTCGGTCTTCCGTATGCGTTTTAAGCCGGAATCATGCAGGGGAAGCTCGCTTTTCAGGGGGAGAGTGAGTCGCACCAAGTGGCGCAGAACAGAATCATTAGGGGACTTGCCCTCGCCCGCCTTGCCCGCCATACAAAGCCACGCCTGCCAGACGGGCATTATCCGCTTTAGACCAAGAGACGCGAACCATGGCCGAGACCCCCGAATACCGGGACACGCTGTTCCTGCCGAAGACCGAGTTCCCCATGCGGGCGGGCCTGCCTAAACGCGAACCGGAATGGATCGCGCATTGGGACCGGATCGGCCTGTACGAAGCCCAGCGCAAGGCGGCGGCGGGGCGCGAGCCGTTCGAATTGCATGACGGCCCGCCTTATGCGAATGGTAATCTGCATATTGGTCATGCTCTCAATAAGATACTGAAAGATGTTGTTGTACGATCTCATCAAATGATGGGCTATGACAGCCGCTATGTGCCCGGATGGGATTGTCACGGCCTGCCCATCGAATGGAAGGTCGAGGAAAAATATCGCAAGAAGGGCAAGAACAAGGACGAGGTGCCGGTCAACCAGCTTCGCAAGGAATGCCGCGAATTCGCCGGTGAGTGGATCGGCACGCAGATGGAAGAATTCCAGCGCCTCGGTGTCATCGGCGATTGGCCCGGCCATTACGAAACCATGAGCTTCTCTGCCGAAGCCGTTATCGCCGAAGAGTTTTTGAGGATGGTCGATAACGGGTTGGTCTATCGCGGGTCCAAACCCGTGATGTGGTCCCCCATCGAGAAGACCGCGCTGGCCGAGGCGGAGGTCGAGTATCACGACCACCAGAGTCATATGATCTGGGTCAAGTTTCCGGTTGTGAAAACAGGCGCGCAAGACCTTGAAAACACTTCTGTCGTGATCTGGACGACGACGCCATGGACGATCCCCCAGAACCGTGCGATCTGTTTCAGTGAAACGATTTCCTACGGATTGTATCACGTGACCGATGCGGCGCCGGAGAACTGGACCGCCAAGGGCGATATGATGATGGTCGCCGACAACCTCGCCGCCGATGTGTTCAGGGCGGCGCGGGTCGATGCCTATGAAAAGGTGCGGTCGGTCAGTGCGGAGGAACTCGCGGATCTTGTCACCGCCCATCCCTTCCGGGCTGCTGAAGATGCGAACGGCGAATGGGACTACGACGTTCCCCTCCTGCCCGGCGATCATGTGACCGACGAGGCGGGCACGGGCTTTGTGCATACCGCCCCCTCGCATGGGGCGGATGACTACATGATCGGGGTCAAATACAAGCTGCCGATGACCCATAATGTCGGCCCGGCGGGGGAGTTTCGCGATGACCTGCCGTTTTTCGGCGGTCTGCACATCCTCGACCGCAAGGGGAAAGAGGGCAAGGCCAATGATGCGGTCATCCGTAAGCTGGCAGAGGTCGGACGGCTCGCGGCGCGGGGCAAGCTGAAGCACAGCTATCCGCATAGCTGGCGCTCCAAGGCCCCGCTGATCTTCCGCAACACGCCGCAATGGTTCGCGGCGATGGACAAGAAAATCGAAGACGATACGGAATATTCAGGCAAAACCCTGCGCGAGCGGGCGACCGAAAGCATCGACCGCGATGTCCGCTGGGTGCCCCGCGCCGGGCGCAATCGCCTCTATAACATGATCGAAAACCGCCCTGACTGGGTGCTCTCGCGCCAACGTGTCTGGGGGGTGCCGCTGTGCATCTTTGTCCAAGATGCGCCTGACCTTGGGCCGGGGCAGGTCAGATACCTGCGCGACCCGCAGGTCGATGCCCGCATCCTCGCCGCGTTCCGGGAGGAGGGGGCCGATGCGTGGTTTGAGGAGGATGCTGCCGCGCGCTTTCTCGCTGGCCGCGATGATGCCGCCGAGTGGACCAAGGTAACGGATATTCTGGACGTGTGGTTCGATTCGGGCTGCACCCATGCCTATGTGCTGCGCGTTGGGGGCGGCAGGTGGCCCGCATCCGTCTATCTGGAAGGCACGGACCAGCATCGCGGGTGGTTCCATTCCTCGTTGCTGGAATCGAGCGCCACGACGGGCCGCGCGCCCTATGAGACGGTCGTGACCCACGGCTTTACCCTCGACCAGAACGGCATCAAGATGTCAAAATCCTTGGGCAACCAGACCGCCCCGCAGGAGGTCATCAAGCAATATGGCGCCGATATCCTGCGCCTGTGGGTGATGCAGGTCGATTATACCGAAGACCAGCGCATCGGGCCGGATATCCTGAAATCCGTTGCCGACAGCTATCGGCGGCTGCGCAACACGTTCCGTTTTCTGCTTGGGGCGCTTGATGGGTTTTCGGATGCCGAGCGGATGCCGGTCGCGGAGATGCCGGAGCTGGAGCGCCTGATCCTGCACCGCCTTGCCGAGTTGGACGGTGTGGTGCGACAGGGCTATCGTGATTTCGAATATCAGAAGACGTTCCAGACGCTGTTCCAGTTCGCGACCGTCGATCTCAGCGCCTTCTATTTCGATATTCGCAAGGATGCGCTCTATTGCGATGCGCCGGACAGCGCGCGTCGCCGGGCCTGTCGTACCGTGCTTGATCTCTTGTTCGAGCGCCTGACGATCTGGCTCGCGCCGATGCTGTGCTTCACGATGGAGGAGGTGTGGCTGACCCGCTTTGGTCAGGGGGATGCATCGGTGCATCTGAACACCATTCCCGACACTCCCGGCGATTGGCAGGACGATGCGCTGGCGGAGAAGTGGCAGGAGATCCGAAACCTGCGCCGGGTCGTGACCGGCGCGCTCGAAGAACGCCGCCGGGATAAAACCATCGGCGCCTCGCTGGAGGCCGCTCCGGTCGTTCATGTTGCCGATGAGGCAAAGGCGGAGGTGGCGCGGTCGGTTGCCTTCGCGGATGTGTGCATAACTTCGGGAATCAGTATCGAGACGGGCGCGGGCGCGGCGGATGCCTTCCGTCTGGACGATGTGCCCGGCGTGGCGGTGGCCTTCGCGATGGCGGAGGGCGAAAAATGCGCCCGGTGCTGGAAAATCCTGCCCGATGTCGGCCAGCATGCCGCGCCGCAAACCTGTGCGCGGTGCTCCGGCGTTGTCGCGTAACGGGGGTGATCCTCCACGGATGCGCCGATTCGGGTCGGCGCATTGGCGCACAATGCACGAGATAGCACTTTTCCGCGAGTATGGGCCATAATGGCACATCTGCAACGGGCAATCGCGCGAAACTGCGAATATACCTTCCCAAATCGGGGCATACTATGCCATGATGGGCGAGAGTGACGTCCCATTTCGCGTCACGCCAGCGTAGAGGTATAGACGATGAAACGATCAGGGCTTCTCAGCGCACTCGCAATCGTGATCAGCGGTGGATACGCTGTTCCGGCAATCGCGGGTGGATGTAATATGCCGGTCTATATGACCTGCGGAACCACAACACACCATGTCCCCGCCACGACGACGACGCAGCAGGTCGCGCGCACGGTCTATGAAAATGTGCCGGTCACGACCACCAAACAAGTCGCGCGGACCGTCACCGAGCAGGTGCCCGTGACCAAAACCGAGCAGGTCGCTCGCGTCGTCAGCAAGCAGGTGCCATACAGCTATACCGATCAGGTGTCGCGCACGGTCGAGCGCACGGTCGAGGAAACGGTGATCGATACGGTCGAGGAAGAATATTTCGAGACGGTGCCTGTGACCACCTACAAACAGGTCCGAAAGACCCGCATGAAGCAGGTGCCGCGCTTGGTCACGAAAGTCGTGCCCGAAACCGTCGTCGAAAATGTCGAGCGCACGGGATTCAAGACGGTCGACGAAACCGTCTATGACACCGTGAATAAGACGGTCTACGAAACCCGCCAGAAAACGGTCTACGAAAACGTGCCGACGACGACCTATAAGCGCGTTCCGAAAACTGTCTTCGAGACCGTTTCGGTGCCCGCGCCTGCACCTGTTCGGGCCAGCACGGTGACGATCAATGTCATCGCTGCCCCGGCTCCGGCTCCGACGATCATTCAGCAGCCTGCACCGATCGTGCAACAGCCGTTGCTCGTGCCGACCTTTGGCGGCGGCTTCTTCGGTGGCGGTTTTGTCAGCGGTGGGCGCAGTGTCAACCAGACGGTGATCATCAACCGTGGCCGGGGGATGATGCGTGGCAACCGGGGCATGCGCCGGATGCGCGGTGGTGGTATGATGCGGATGCGCGGTGGTGGCGGCGGTGCCGCAGTGGATTGATCCACCTCCCCGACGATCCGATCCTTCGATTCTCGCCCCGGCAAGCATACGCTTGCCGGGGTTTTTGTATGGTGCAATCAGGGTGATCCGATTTGATCGCCGGGCGCCTTATTCGGCGCGGTTTCGGCGCGATGCAGGGCGGTTTCAAAGGCTGATCGGGCATTTCGCCACGCGATTCCATCGGGATAGGATTGCAGACTGGGCCATAACTGCGCCGAAAAATCCTCCGATGCCTCGCGCGGCAAAAGAGATGGCAGATTGTCGATGGCGGTCAGCCAGATATGCCGATCCCTGCCGACCCGCAGGAATGGCTCCGCCCAGCCGGTCGGGGCATCGTAGACGGGCAATGGGTTGAAATCGGACAAGGGATCGCAGGCGACATCCGAGATCACGCCCAGTCGCGTCGCCGGATCGCTCAGATCGGCATCCGTTGCAAGGGTCAGTCCCGGCCCGTGCAGCAGGACGCAATTGACGAGGATATCATGATCGAGGAGGGCGGCGCGGTCGAGCGATGCTGTCTCCTCCTTATCCCACCGGGTTGCTGGAATATCGAGCGTGTCGAACAGGTCGCTTGCGCCCTGCCCGGAGCGCCCCTTCGCGCCGATGATGATCGCGCGGGGAGGCTTTGTTCCGGTATGCAGTGCGCGAATATCCTCGATGACGGCATCGCGCGAGAGGCATGGCTCCACCGGCCCGGCCTTGGTCCCCCGCTCGCGAAGGCACCATCCGCGAACCGCCAGCGCCGCCCCCAGCCATCCCGCCCAATATCCGAAAGCCGCGACCCGCGCGCCGGTGTCTCCGGTCAGATATTCGAGATCGTAGAGTGTGCCCCCGCCGCGTCGGAATCGGGCCAGTTCATCGCGCCATCCGCGTTGATCCTTATACAGATGCGCGAAATGGGCGTAGGTGCCGGACAGGGTTTTGGGGTGGTCGGGCAGCTCCTTTACCCCCAGAATGAGGGTCTCCGGCGCAGCATTCATCCATGATCGGGCCTCGACCAGCGTACATCCCGCCTGTGCATAGGCCGCATCTTCCACGATACGCCGGGGGCTGCGCTCGACCTGAACCGTCATTCCGGCGGCCACGAGACGCGCCGCATCCGCAGGCATCAGGGGCGTTCGCCGTTCGGTGTCGCGCGCTTCAGCCCGCAGCAGGACAGTCATTTGCGCCCATCCGGCGGATTGATCGCGGCGGGGGGAAGGGCATGATCGCGCAGGATCACGCGCTCCCCTTCGACCTGCGCGGCCCCCGATGCGACCAGCCCAAGCGCATGGGGATAGAGGCGATGCTCCTGCGCCAGAACCCGCGCGCCGAGGGAGGCCGGATCGTCATGGGCGGCGACGGGGACGATGGCCTGCGCGATGATCGGGCCTTCATCCATCGCCACGCGGACGAAATGCACACTGCATCCATGCCACCGTGCGCCGGTCTCCAACGCGCGGGCATGGGTGTTCAGCCCCTTGAAGGCGGGTAAGAGTGAGGGATGGATATTGATGATCCGGTTGCGCCAGCGCTCCACGAACCAAGGCGTCAGCAAGCGCATATAGCCCGCAAGACAGACGAGATCGATCCGCTCGCGGGTCAGGATCGCATCGATGGCGCGCTCATGGGCCTCGCGGTCCCCGGCAAAGGGGCGATGGGGCACCGCTTCGGCCGCAATTCCGCGCTCGCGGGCCAGTGCCAGGCCCTGCGCTTCTGCCGAATTCGACAGGACGAGCGCCAGACTCGCCGGAAAGCCGGGATCCGCGCATGCATCCGACAGGGCCAGCATGTTTGAACCGCGCCCGGAAATGAAGGCGGCGACGCGCATTCTAACGCGGCCCGTAGACGACCGCCGCTTCGTCGCGCGGGCAGAGAGTGCCGATTTCGAAGACGGTTTCGCCTTCGGCTTCGAGGATGGTGCGGATTTCCGCCACGGCGGCGGGCGCGACCACGGCGACCATCCCGATCCCAAGATTGAAGGCACGGCGCATCTCCGTCTCCTCCACACCGCCCGCCTGCGCGAGCCAGTCGAAGACCGGCGGGCGCGGCCATGCATCCGGATCGATCCTCGCGGCAAGGTCATCGGGCAGGACGCGGGGCACGTTTTCCGTTAATCCGCCGCCGGTGATATGGGCAAAGCCGCGCAAACCGGGATGTGCCGCCGCCGCCAATCCGGCCCGAACATAGATACGCGTCGGCGCAATCAGGGCCTCGGCAACCGTGCCGCCCCCGAAAGGCGACGGATCGTGCCAGTCCAGCCCTGCCGTCTCCACGATCTTGCGGATCAGCGAATAGCCGTTCGAATGCGGGCCGGTGGAGGCGAGACCGAGAAGGATGTCTCCGTTCTGTGCCGGTCGTGGAAGCAGGGAATCGCGCTCCGCCGCACCGACCGAAAACCCCGCCAGATCGTAATCGCCGGGGGCATAGAGACCCGGCATCTCCGCCGTCTCGCCGCCAATCAGGCCACAGCCCGCCTGACGACACCCCTCTGCAATGCCTTCGACGATCGCCTGACCCTGTTCGATATCGAGGGCGCCGGTGGCATAATAATCAAGAAAGAACAGCGGCTGCGCCCCCTGCGCCAGCAGATCGTTGACGCACATGGCGACCAGATCGATCCCGATCCCGCCATGCAATCCCGTTTCGATGGCGATCTTCAGCTTTGTGCCGACGCCATCCGTCGCCGCGACCAGAACGGGATCGTCAAACCCCGCCGCCTTCAGATCGAACAACCCTCCGAAGCCGCCGATTCCGCCCATCATGCCGGGGCGCGCGGTCGAGCGTACGGCAGGCTTGATCGCCTCGACGAAATCATTCCCGGCATCCACATCGACGCCTGCGTCGCGATAGGTAAGGCCGTTTGCTTTTTGCTGGTCTGTCATGGGGCGCCCGTCACTGTTACGGCGGCAGGGCTATCGCATCCGCACCGTTTTGAAAAGCTGTGAGGCATCGTCAAGCAGCGCATCGCCCGCTTTGAGCACCTGCATTCGCAACGATGCGCTGAACGCGTTGCAAACAATTGCCGTGCCGATCCCATGCGCGGGCAACAGACGCATATCCGCGAACCACATCGTATTGGAGCCGGTATGGCGCAGGATGCGCGCCCCGTCCGCCGTGGTGCCCGCCCCCCATCCGGCGGCATAGCCATGCGTGCCCGGACGGTGCATCTCTCGCAGAAGGGCGGGGGGAAGATACTCTGCGGACCCGACCCCCAGATGAACCGCTGCAAAACGCGCCCAGTCCTCCAGCGGCACATGGATGCGCCCCGCCGGACCGTACAGACCGGGATTGTCGGCCCATGGTCCGGGCGGTTTGGGCCGCCAACGGGCCGCGTCCCATCGATGACCGACCGACGCGGGCAGAGGCGGCGGCCCGTGTCCTGCCCCGGCCATTCCCAACGGGGCAAAGACATCGCGGGCGATGGCTCTCTCCCAATCCATTCCGGTTGCCGCTTCGATCGCCGCGCCGAGAACAATATAGCCAAGATTGGAATACCCAGCCCTCGTCACGGGCCGCTCGGCCAGCGCGAGCGCGGCCAGATGCCGCCGCTGATCGCGAACGGGTGCCCGACTCGCGCGCAGTCTCGCAAAAACGCTCCAATGCGGATCGCGCCGGATTCCGGCCTCATGGCGCAGGACGGCCCGTAAAGGCATGGCGGCAAAAGACGGGTGCATCGGTAGTCCGGGCAGGGCTTCGGCCAGACCGGCCCCCAGATCGACCTTTCCCGCCGCCTGTAAGCGGGCCAAAAGGGTGGCCGTCATCGCCTTTGTGCAGGACCCGATATGCCATGCATCGCCCTCGACCACCGGATCGATCCGCCCCGCGATCCGGACACCCCGTGTCATGACGCAGGGCGCATCGTGAGCGTGGAGCACCATCCCACCAACACCCGGTGCCAGCGCGGCAAGGGCATCGAGATGCTGTGCGAGAATGTCTTTGACGGTCATGTAGCCACCCATCCACATCCCGTGCCATTCCGATCAAATGCGCCGCCGCGCCGCCTTCCTTGGCCGATCACCGCTCCGCGAAACCCCCTGTGACCCTGCAAAAACATCCGAATACACCAGATCGCCAGAATCCCCTTGATCCGGGTGGCTTTGATCCTTATCAGGGTCGGCGGAGAGGTGGCCGAGTGGCTGAAGGCGCTCCCCTGCTAAGGGAGTAAGGGTTAACCCCCTTCGTGGGTTCGAATCCCATCCTCTCCGCCAATTTACCAATTCAACATATTGTATTAATTACGAAATTTTCTTGAAGGCTTATGCTGTGCCTACTTGCATGCCTACTTTATGAGAGCGCTTGTCGCCCAACGCAGCACAAGGCATCGCGTTGGGCAAAACATTGACACCAAATTTCAGTAATCTGTAGCAGCGCTCGACTCATAGAGCGTTCGCGCTGATTCCGCGCGCCTCGTCGCGTCACGAACCGAAGCTTCCTTCATGTCCAACACACGAAAATCCTCTCCCACTTTGGCGACCGCCTCGATCCTACGGTACTGTTCACCATGCTCTTCGGCATAGTCGGCAAGGCCGATCAGCTTGGGCAATGCGTCGGCAAACTGGATGCCGTGCGGATCGACAATATCCGCGACAATCTCGCTGCTGCTCTCGGAAAAGAAAATGAAGTCGGGGCGCATGATTTTGGCCTTGCCGTCAAAATCGTAGGTTACGCCCAGCGAGTCCTGGCTGGATCGAGCGGGATTACGATACCATCCCACAAAGCCCTCTCTGCTGCATTCCCGTCTGACGACTTCGATTTCCCAGCTTGTCGAGAGTTCGACGGGGAAAGTCCCATCATTGTCGCACATGAGATGATCGGGGTAGCGCGGTAGGTCAGTAACAGAGCCGCTTTCTTCCTGCGCTTGGGTGGGCTGAACCCATTTCACCGGCTGCGCAAGATCAATATCCATCGGATCGGTGCTCATTTCCCGAATCTGCCGATAGACATCTTGGCGCTCAT
>CALLLP010000012.1 GCA_938008165.1 uncultured Neomegalonema sp.
GGTCGAAAAGACTGAGCCGACGGAGCAGGCCGAAAAGGCTGAACCGAACGAGAAGGCCGAAAAGGCTGAACCGAACGAGAAGGCCGAAAAGGCTGAACCGAACGAGAAGGCCGAAAAGGCTGAGCCGACCGAGATGGCCGAAAAGGCTGAACCGAACGAGAAGGCCGAAAAGGCTGAACCCACCGAGAAGGCCGAAAAGGCTGAACCCACCGAGAAGGTCGCCGCGATCCATGCGACGCCCCGTTTTATCAGCGGCTGGAATCAGACAATTGTAAAAGTGCTCGCGCCGAAGCGGGAGAGCGCATCACAACCGGCGGAAACCGCGCAGGAAGCCTCCAAACCGTCACAGGTGGCGAAGCTGGAACAGACAACTCCTCCCCAGCCGCAGGACGCGCCCCAAACCGCTCGACCTTCCAAGCCTATGGCATCGGAAAAAGCGGTCATCGCTGTCAAACCACCCTCCCCGGCCAAGCCTGCCACATCGGCAAATGCGCCCAAGCCAAAGCCTATTGTACCGGCAAAGGCCACTCAGGCGGTTATCACCGCGAAAACGGCCAAGACTGCTGGACCAGCAACCACCGCCAAACCGATCATACGGGCAACGGCCCCACAGCCTGACCGGATTGTCCCTGCCGCAGCCACGATCACGGTCACCCCCAAGGCAAAACCCAAAGTCGCGCCCACGCGCCTGGCGCAAGCCAATACGCAACCCAAACCCAAGACCCAACCCAAGGCTGAGGTTGAAACATGGCGGCTGGCCAATGTGCTGGTTGCCACCCCCCAGCCCCGCCGCAAGCCGGACCAGAGACCCAACCGCAAACCGGAACGCACGGCAGTAGAGGCGACGGAAAGCACGGATCCGGCTATTGATTCCCTGCGCGACAGCATCCTCGAAACGCTGGCTCTCGGCGTCGAGCAGGGCCGCATCACGATGGATACCGTTGCGAGCGAAAAAAGCCTGAACTACGTGCCCGCCGGGTGCCCGGATGAAAACGCCCTCGACCTCAAGCGTCTGATCGGGTCCAGAAAATTCCGGGAGGCGATCCCCTCCCTGCGCAGCGAAGTGTATGACGAGATGAAGCAGGTCAACCCTGCGGCAGTGCGCGATCTTGCCCGGCATTTCGTCGCCTTCGGCCTTGGCGAAGAAGCCCGCAATGTTCTCAGCGCCTTCGATACCAAGGGCGCGCCGGAGCGCTTGATCCTCGATATGGCCAGTGTGCTGGAAGGCAACGGTTCGGACATCGCGAACAGTGTTCTCGTCAAGCCCGATTGCGGCCCCCGCGCGGCCGTCTGGCGCGCCATGGTCGCGGCAGAAGGCATGGATGGCACGGTTCGCGAGGCTTATGAGAAGGCAAGCAAGGCCATCTTTGACGTCCCCGGCCCTTTACGAAAAATCCTCGGAGCGCGCATTGCGCTGGGGTTGATCGATGAAGGCGACCGCGAATCCGCGATGCGCCTGTGGCGCAACCTTCAGGTCGCCGAAGGCCCGCATACCCCGGAAATGCTGCTTCTGGCCGCCTATGCGCGTTACGACAACCCCTTGAACAGCCTGATCAACCTGTCCGAGAGAAACCTGCCAATCGCGGGCGAAGCGGCCATCCGGGCAGGCAAGATTCTTATGGAGGGCGGCGACCGCGCAAAGGCGGAACGCTTGGGCGCCGTGCTGGACGATCTGGCCTTTATCTACCGGGACACGGAATACGAATCCGATCTCAGCCTGGCCCATGCAAAGCTCAAGGCGCGCTATGGCGATCTGGCGGCGGCGCTGACGGTGCTTGCCAAAAAAGCGGATGACCAGCCCGAACGCGCCGCCCATTGGCGCAGCATCGCGCATAATACGATTCAGGTCGCGACCAAAGGGGCCGACCCCGTGGCCCGCCCCCATGATTTCGATACGATCCTTGCCTCGCTCAAATATCTCGATGATTCGCCCGAATCCGATGCGGCCAAGTTTTCGCTCACGCGCAAGCTGATGAATGTCGGCGGCGCGCATATCGTGGAGAGCGTCCTGAAACCCGACATCATGAAACGCTCGGCAGAAGCACGGCGCATCGTGGCCGAAGCGCGGTTGCTCATGGGCGATGCCGCCGGAGCGCAGAAATTGCTCAAGGGCATGAAAGACGAAGACAGCGCCGCCCTAAAGGAACGCATGACAACGCTTATCGGGAATACCGGCGCCGATACGGCGCGGTCCCTGTTCACCCCCGTCGGAAGACCACCGGAGGAGGCGTCCATCTCCGCCGCGCGCGACCTGATGAATGACGCAGATGCCGATCTTTCGATCATAGAGGAGTTGCTGGCAGATGGATAACGCCGGATACGTAACCCTGACCAGACAAAGCGGCCTCGCCTCCGAACTGCGCACCCTCGCGCAGAACGTTGCGAATGCCAGCACCGTGGGCTATCGCCGCGAAGGGGTCGTCTTTTCCGAATACGTCAAGCAAGGCGGCGATGAAAGCCTGTCGATGGCACAGGCGGGCGCCCATTATATCGACCAGTCCCAAGGCGTTCTAAAGCGCACGGGCGGCCCCTTCGATGTTGCCATCGAGGGCGACGGCTATTTTCGCATCGAAACCGACAACGGGGAGCGCCTGACCCGCGCGGGCAACTTCTCGCTCAACGATACCGGCGAGCTGGTCACGACGGACGGCCAGCGTGTCCTCAGTGGCGATGGCGGGGCCATCACAATCCCCGAAGGCACCGGCACCATTGCCATCTCATCCGATGGTGAAATCTCGGCGGATGGCGAGGCGCTGGCCCAGATCGGCGTTTCCACCGCCGACCCCAAAACCCTGCAACGCGAAGGCGACAACCTGTTTCGAGCCACCAATGGCTCGCAACCGGCAGAAAATTTCAAGGTCGCGCAAGGATTTCTTGAACAATCCAACGTTAACAGCGTGGCAGAAATCGCCCGTCTGATCGAGGTGCAGCGCGCCTATGAAATGGGACAGGGGATGCTGGAACGCGAACACAACCGCATGACATCCATGATCCAGACTCTCGGACGCTCAGTCTGATGAAACCGGACGATCACATGATGAAACGACAGGAGACCCGACCATGAGAGCCTTGCAAATCGCCGCGACCGGAATGGACGCGCAGCAAACGCGCGTCGAGGTCATTTCGCACAACATCGCGAACATGAGCACCACCGGCTACAAGGCCCGCCGTGCCGATTTTGCTGATCTGCATTATCAGCAGACCAGCTCGCCGGGCGCCCTCTCCTCGCGCACCGGCACGACGCTCGCCACGGGCGTTCAGCTTGGCCTCGGCGTGCGCGCCGCCTCGGTCTCGATCATGCTGGAACAGGGATCGATCGAGCGGACCAGTCAGGATTTCGACTTCGCGCTGGAAGGCAAGGGCTTCTTTCAGGTCGAGCTGCCTTCGGGCGATGTCGCCTATACGCGTGACGGGTCGTTCAAGCTCAACGCGGAGGGAACGCTGGTTACGTCGGAAGGCTATCCGATCGCCGATCAGATCACGGTCCCCGAAGATGCGCGCCGTGTATCCGCGAATGCGGATGGCGAGATCTACGCCTATTTCGACGGTGACACCAACGGTCAGTTGATCGGCTCGCTCACCATTGCCGGGTTCATCAATGAAAAGGGGCTGGAAGCCATCGGCGACAACCTGTTCCTTGAGACTGGCGCATCCGGGGCCGCCACGGTCGGCGAGCCGGGACAGGATGGACTGGCGCGGGTGCGACAGGGCTATCTGGAACAATCGACCGTCGATGTCGTGACCGAGATCGCCGAGTTGATCGAGGCCCAGCGCGGATACGAGATGAACTCCAAGGTCATCAGCTCTGCCGACCAGATGCTCGGCGCGACGGTGCAGATTCGATGATCCGTATCGTGCTGCAAGCAGCGTTCGCCGCCGCCCTGCTCCTGCCAAGTGCCGCTGCGCTTGCCGGAACGGTCGAGGCGACGCGCACGCTGCGCTCCGGAACGATCATCCACGAATCGGATGTGCGGATGTCGCATGTGGAACCGCGCCGCACGGAAATCGACAGTCTCGATCAGGCCATCGGCATGGAGGTTCGCGCCTCCATCCGGCAAGGGCGGCGCATTCGCCAATCGGATCTGCGCCACCCGATCCTCGTCAAGCGCAATCAGCTTGTCGATATCGTGTACCGCCGTGGGTCGCTCGTCATTCGCGGCGAGGGCCGCGCCCTGCGCGATGGCGGCAAGGGAGAGGCGATCCGAGTGATGAACCTCGATTCGCGCGTCATCGTGACCGGGCGCGTCGGTGGACACGGAAAAGTAGAGGTATCGCGCTAATGCTGAATAAGACTGCTGCCGCAGCACTCCTTCTAGGAATGACGGCCCTGACCGCCTGTGGAAGACTGGACCATCTGGGGCGCGAGCCGAGCTTCACCGAATTTTCGCGCTACCCGACCATGCCCCCGCTTAACCCGAAGGACGAGCAGCAGCGCCCCGCAAAGATCGAGGATCGCAGCTATGGCGATACGTTGAGCCATGCCCGCGCGCGCCAATATGACAGGCCGCCCTCCCCGGCCAGCTATGCCAATACCCAGGGCACCGCACAAACCGGCTACGCCAATTCTCAGTATGGCGGCGGCGGTGGCGGCTTCGGCAGCCCGATGTTCGGGTCTTCTGCCGGTTCCTCGCTGGCGAAAGGCTCACTTTGGAGTTCGGGGCCAAAATCCCTGTTTGGCGACCGGCGGGCCAAGAAGGTCGGCGATATTCTGACGGTCCTGATCAATATCGATGACGAGGCGCAGCTTTCCAACACCACGTCGCGCCAGCGCGCAGGCGACGAGGACGCAACTGCCACGGCCCTATTCGGTTTCGAAACCATCGTGAACAAGGTTTTGCCCGGTGGCGGGCTTGATCCGGGGGTATCTGTCAGCTCGTCATCGACCGCGTCAGGACAAGGTCAAGTACAGCGTAATGAAGAGATTTCATTAAAAATTGCAGCAAGAGTTATAGAAGTACTGCCTACGGGACACTTGCTGATAACCGGACGACAAGAGGTGCGTGTTAATTTTGAACTGCGCGATCTACAGATTGTCGGTCTCATCAGGCCGGAGGACGTGACGCGCAACAACGACATCACTTATGACAAGATGGCGGAGGCACGAATATCTTACGGAGGCCGGGGGCATATTTCTGATATGCAACAACCCCGGTACGGTCAGCAGGTCTTGGACATGATCTCGCCGTTTTAGCGCATTGCGCAGTCAGTCTGGATCGGAAAAACCCTCGTTAGAGGATGATCCGATCCGGGCCTATCGCATGTGTGCTGCACTCTGACAGAATTCAGCTTTCGGCATCGGCCTTGGGGGAGGCATCGATGAAGAAACTTCTACCGATTATAATCGCCGTCGTCGGACTCGTGGGCGGATTGGCCGCCGGGACCGTCATGAAACCCGACGCTATAGCGGGCGAAGCCCATGCCGCCGACAAAGAAGGGGGCGACAAATACGCCTCGGAAGACGGCCACGCCAAGGATGGCAAAGGCGATGGGGGCGATTACGGCAAACCGAGCAAATATGGCAAGTCCGACAAGGGCAACGATCATATCTATGTCGGTCTCAAAAAGCCGTTCTTCGCGCCGGTTTTGCAGAACAACAATCGACACACGCTCATTCGGCTCGACATTCATCTGGAAGTGCCAGCCGATCTGGAAGACATCATCAGCAAGCACGAGCCGAAGCTTCGCGACGGCTTTTTGCGGACGGTGATGAGCTTTGCCCATGAGGGCGGGTTCTCCAGAGTGCATGGCTCCGAAGGTTTTGAAGTGCTGAGCGACGACCTGCTTCTCAGCGCCCGCAGCGTGCTCGGCAATGACGTGAAGGCCGTCCTGATCGGCGAGATCCTGACCCGCGACAGCTAAAACCCTTCCCTGACATCACCTCCCTCCCCGCGCATATCGTTTCGATGATGCGTGCGGTGGGGGGCGGTGGGTCATGGCGGGGGATGTGCACACGGCCTTCGGTCCGGTGACTTTCACCGCTGGAACCGACCTCGGATCGCGCGCCTCGCGATGATTGAGTGCATGTAACTTTTCGCATTAGATTATGGTTGTAAAATGCGACAAATCATACGAAATGCGATTTAACGCCCGACGCTGTACCGATATTTCATCGTCGTTTAACCGAAGATCGTTACATCGGTTCAGTCAATGAACCGGAATCAGTAACCATGAAAAACTCTGCTTTGAAACCTTCGGGCGTCGCAGCACTCTTGCTGTGCTCCTCTCTCGCTTTCACGCCCGCTCTGGCATCCTCTGTCGAGATCAATATCTTTCAGGGCAAGGCCATCCAAACGATCGACACCACGGGCAAGAAGACCGAAAAAATCGTCCCGGCGGATGTTGTGGTTCCCGGCGATATCGTCGTCTATCGCTACATCGTCAACAATCAGGGCACCCAAAATGCGGAGGGCGTCGTCGTCAATACGGCCGTCGATTCCAATATGCGCTACGTTCGCGGCAGCGCAACCAAGCATGGCGTTCTGTTTTCTGCAGATGGCGGCACCGTCTACGAAAAAGAAGAAAACTTGAAGGTCATGGATGTGGACGGCACCATGAGAGACGCGAACTCAGATGATGTAACAAATATTCGATGGGTTCTTAATAGCGCCGTTATGCCAGATCGTCCTATTTCAGTAGGTTTTCGTGCCGTACTAAAATAAACGTTGAAATAAAAAATAGGTACAACCAATAATAAAATATCATTTTAAAAATTTATTATTTAATATATTTCCAATAAATCATTTATAAACCAGTTAACCCTCTTTTTTTAATATAATTAATTTGTAGGTTTACTGGTTCTTATCGAAGCCCTGCTATCGTTTCATACTGACGATCATTCTAGCGGGGCACACAATGCCACTATTAAAATACGCATACCGAGTCGCCTCCTTTGCAGCAGCGACTTTCATCATGACCCCCGAAGCCTTCGCAACGGCATCAGGCGTCAGAATCACAAACACCGTCACCGTCAACTTCAGCGTCGGCGGCGTCAGCCAGGACGAGGGATCGGCTGTCACCGGGTTTGTCGTTGACCGTAAGATCGACATGCAGGTGATCGATAACGGTCCGATCACCAATGGCCGTCCGAAGCAGACAGATCGCGAGCTGATCTATCAGGTCATCAACGAGGGTAACGACGCTCAGGATTTCGACATCGATGTCGATTTGACCGGCGATCTTGCGGGTGACTTCACGCTGGATACGACCACGGGCACGCTCGATCCCAGCAAATACCGCGTCTATATCTCGACGGATAACGTCCGGGACGGCTCCGATACCGTCTACGATCCGACGGGCTTCAGCACCGCTGCCTCGCCTTTGGCCTTCGATGCCGGTGCGACGACCGATACATTCTACGTCATCATTTTGCTCAATATTCCATCCGATGCGCAGGATGACGAAACCGTCACATTCAGCGTGCGCGCCACAGCCCTGAACGCCACCGAAGACGGCGCCCTGACAGAAACGCTCAATCAGGGACTGGACAACGAGGGCGATCCTTCCGCCGCCGTCGATATCGTCTTTGCCGATGGACCCGGCACGGCCGGAAGCAACGGCACGGATATCGCCGAAGACGGCAAGCATACCGACAACACCTTCGTTCAGGTTTCCTCGGCGGCCCTGACGGTCACAAAAGCCGTCACCATCGTCAGCGAGAATACCCAAGGGGACTTCACCTGCACGACAGACGCCGACCCGGCCATCGATGATCTCACGCAAGGGGCGATTCCCGGTGCCTGCCTAGAATACACGATCACCGTGAGCAACGGCAGCGGCGCAAGCGAGAACGCCACGGGCATCTCGATCAGCGATACCCTGCAAAGTGGCATCACCTTCTCGGCATTCGTCAGCCCAACTGACTGGACCACCCCCGCCGAGAGCAGCGGCACGATCACGGCCACATTGACCGACCCTCTGGCACCCGGAGAGACGGCCGATCTGGTTTACCGCGTCACCGTTGATTGAACGAACTGAAGCTGGACCGGGGGGGGGGACAGGCGCCATGTGGTGTCCGACAGTCAAAAAGTCAGTTTGCGCCGCCATCGCGTCGCTGTCTTTGCTGCTCCCGATTGAGCATGCCGAGGCGGCACGAGTCGCAGCTGGCACGTATATCGGCTCCTCGGCGACCGTCACGTATCTTGTAGACGGCGTCAAGGGAGAGCTGTCGCTGCTGTCGAATAACCCGCTGGTCCAGATTCAACCCCTACGCACGCCCTCTCGGCTGCAATGGAAGCGAATTACGCGGGACGCGACACAGGGCACACCCACGCAGATCGGGGACGTGTCGTTTCTGTCCGAGAGCGGCCTGAACACAGGGGCTCAATCGCAATTCATCGAGGGATTCGATCCTTCGGAAGAAGTGATTCTGATTCCGACGGATTCGTTTCTGCCCGGCGATCTGATTTTCTTTCATCTTCAAGACGAGGGGTTGAACCATCAGCCCGATATCATCGAAACCGTCTCGATCACGATCGAGGGCGCGAATGGCGACAATGAGATCTTTGAAATCTCTGCCGATGGCCCTGATTCTCCGAACTTCTACGGCTTTGCTCTTGCAGTCGGGATCGAGGAGGCCATCCCTGGCGATGGCCGTGTCGCAACGGCGGTCAACACCACGATTGAAGCCCTCTTTGTCGATGAATTCGACCGTTCGGATAATTCCGGCGCGGTCGCCATCATCGACCCCAGAATGACGGTATTCGATGCCCTGACCGGCGCGCCCGTGAATGGAGCCATCGTCCGGGTGCTCGACGCCGATACGAATGAAGCGATGCCCATTCTGGGCACAGACGCGACATCGATCATCGGCATGTCGATCGTGAGTGGCAAAGCCGCAACCGATACGTCAGGCCGCGTCTATGACGTCGGGGATGGCGAAATACGCATTCCCTATCTGAATCCGGGCCAATACCAGATCGCCGTGGAGCCGCCGCCGGGCTATATCTTCGCGTCGGACGTATCGAATGACAGAATCGCCGCCCTGCCCGATAGTAATTTCAGGCTGGCGGATGCCGCGCGAGGCGCGGTGTTCGACCTGCCCTCGGGCGGCACACCGAGATTCGACATCCCGCTCGATCCGCGCGGATCGCTCCAGCTCACCAAAACGGCAGACGATACCGACGTTGCCCCCGGCGACTTCGTTCGTTTCCGGTTGATCCTCGAAAACAACGATGACCGCGCGGGCGAACAGACCGTCATCTCCGATGTTTTGCCGATAGGGTTTCGCTTTGTCCCCGGCTCGCTGCGTCTGGATGACGCCATCATCGACGATCCGCAGGTATCGGACCGTGGCACGGAATTGTCCATTCCCGTCGGCCCGGTGCCATCGGGCGAACGGCGCGAACTGACCTATATCGCCCAAGTCGGCGCGCAGGTGCGCTTTGGCACCGTAACCGGCAGCGCCACGGCGCAGGCCACGGGCGGCTTTCGCTCGAACCGGGCGGAGGTGGTCCTGACGGTTGTTGATGAGTTGCTCTCCCAGAGCGGCACCGTTTTGGGGCGCGTCGTCATCGGCGAATGTCGTGGCCCGGATTCCGGCGAGGGCATCAAGGCGCGCCTGTATCTGGAAACCGGCAAATCGATCATCACCGATGACGACGGGCGCTTTCATGTCGATGATCTCGGCACGGACGCGCATGCCCTGCGGCTCGACGAGCAAAGCCTGCCCGACGATCTGGTTCCCCATGCCTGCCCCGAATACCTGCGCAACGGCGATACGGCCACCGCGCGCAGCATCGGCGTCAAGGGTGGCTTGCTGCGGCATGTGACGTTCCACCTTCGGCGTGTCGAGCGCGCAGACGACACCGCCTCGCCGGAAACCGAGGCCGAGCAGGAAGAATGGACCGAAGACCGGCTCGCCGATCTGCCCAAAGAGCTGCGCATCGTCTATCCCGAAGACGGGGCAAGCATGGATATCCCGTCTTTGGCCATCGGGATCACATACCCCTTTGGCCGCAAGGTCACATTATTCGTCAACGGGGAGAAGGTGAGCAATCTGTCATCCCACCAGACGATTGCGAATCGCAAGGCCGGTCTGGCGATGCGGCGCTGGCATGGGATCGACCTGCCGGACGGACCATCGCGGATCGAGGCGACGATCACTGACCGCACGGGCCGCGAGCTGAACCGCATTGCCCGCACCGTTCATTACGTGACCGATCCCGTAAACGCGGAGATTGTGCCCGATCTATCCACGACCATTGCCGATGGGCAGAGCGCCCCCGAAATCGCGATCCGCATCACCGACGATGCAGGTCGCCCCGTCCATGCCGGGCGGCGCGTGCCCATCATCATCGCGCCCCCCTATCAGACATCCGAATCCTTTGCCCGGTTCGCCGACGACCCCCTGACCGAGCGCGATTCGACCCGCTCGATGGCCGAGGTGGGACCGGACGGCATCGCCTTGGTGCGCCTGCGCCCCACATCACGGGCGGGCGAAGTGGATATGACGCTGCAATTGCTCAATCGCGACCAAAAGCTGCGGGCATGGCTAGCCCCGGCGCCGAGACCGTGGATCCTGGTCGGGATCGCCGATGGCACACTGGGGTATAATGCCATCAGCGGCAATATGGTCAGCGCCGAGGAAGCGGAGCTTGAGGACGAGATTTTCAGCGACGGGCGCATGGCGTTCTACGCCAAGGGCGCGATCCGGGGCGATTGGCTCCTGACGCTCGCCTATGACAGCGACAAAAACCGCAATCCACGTGACAATGACCTCTTTGACCGCATCGACCCCAACGCGTTCTATCCCGTCTATGGCGATGCCTCGACCCAAGAGCAAACCGCGCCCAGCCGCTATCCGTTGTTCGTGCGTCTGGAACGTGGCCAGTTTTTCGCGATGTTCGGCGATTACAACACGGGGATGAACCGCACCGAACTGGCCGCCTATGAGCGCACGCTCAGCGGATTCAAAAGCGTCTATGAGGGCGATCAGTTTCAGGTGCTCGCCTTCGCCGCCGAAGCGGATCAACAATTCCAGCGGGTCGAATTGACGGCGGATCGGGGCATTGGTCCCTATACTCTGGGTGTGACGGATATTCAGCGCAATTCCGAAACCGTGCGCCTGCTGGTGCGAGAGCGCGAGCAACTGGACACCGTGATCTCGGAAATCGTGCTGGCCCCTTTCGTCGACTACACCATCAATTACGAAACCGGCGAAGTGGAGCTGCAACGCGCGCCCTCCCCCGCCGACGAGGCGTTTAACCCCGCCTTTCTGGTCGTGGATTTCGAAACGGATTCACCCGATCCGAGCCAGATAACCGTCGGGGGACGCGCCGCCGTTACCCTGCTCGACGATACGGTCGAAATCGGGGCCAGCGCCATCCACGAAGAAGGCGGGGGAATCGATGCCTCTGGCGATCTGGTGGCCTTGGATGCCCGCGCCTCGATCAATGACAAGCTCGATGTCATCGCCGAGATTGCCGCGAGCCGGACTCAGGAAGACGGCGACACGCGGGTCGGCACCGCCTATCGCGCCGAAGCAACCTATGCGCAAGAAGGGTGGAGAGCGCGCGTCTACCTGAAGCAATCGGATGCCGATTTCGGCATTGCACAGCAATCCGTCGCCACGCGCGGGCGGCGCACCTATGGCGTCGACCTGCGCGCCAGTATCGACGATCCGCTTGCCGATAAAGACGATCCCGACCCGGAACAATATGCCGTCAGCGGACAAATCTTTCGCGACGAAGACCTGACGAGCGATTCCCGGCGCGATCAGGCCGAAGGCACGATTTCGCGCGCGGTCACGTATGGAAAACACGGCGACGGCACAGTCGGCATCGGCCTACGTGCCCGGCATGACCGCCTTGCATCGGGCGAAAAGCGCAGCTCGCATCAGCTTCTGGGAAAAGCCAGCGCCACGATCCTCAATGGAAGGGCGGCGGTCAGCATCGAACGCAATCAGACCATCGCCAATAGCGGACAAGGCTGGGAACCGGACAGCACCCTCGCCCGCATTCGCGCGCGCGTGACCGATAGGGTCCGCGCGACCCTTGGCATCGAAGCCTTTGACGGAGACTCGATCGACGGGGCCAATCTGCATCTTGGCCTATCGGCGGAGCCATGGACGGGCGGGCGCATCGATCTGGGCGTGAACGGCCTGCAAACCGCCTCGGAGGAAAGCGGGGAGCGCATCGCGGCGACCCTTGGCGTCGCACAGGATTTCAAGCTCACCGAACGCCTGTCGATGGGGCTGCGCCTCGATCATACCCAGCATCTCGCAGGGACCGATTCGCCGGTGGTCGACAGCCTGTTCACGGCCTTCAGACCCGCCGAAGAAGCGACAAACGCCTCCGCCGGGATCGGCTATAACGACAAGGGATGGAGCGCCTCGGTGCGCGTGGATATTCGCCGCAGCGATAGCAGCAGCAGCCAGCGACTCGCCGCCGGGACAATCGGCGATCTCACCGACGACCTGACCGTTGCAGCGGCGGGAACGATCACCAATACCGATACCGCCGCAAACGGCACCAGTCAGGGCGGCACCTTCACGATTGGCGCGGCCTATCGACCGGCCCATCGGAACTTGACGGGCCTGCACCGATTGCGCGCGGCCTTCGATACCGATGGCAGCGACCGGGCCACCTTCATCAATACAATGACGGTCGAGGGAAAGCCGACCCAATGGCTGACCCTCGCTGCGGCCCATGGCGTTCGCTTCCGACTACAGGATCTCGATGGATCAAAATACGAGTCCATCACGCAGTTCTTTGCCGCCGATGCCTATTTCAGGCTCGCGCAGAATTGGGATTTCGGCATCCATGGCAATGCGCTTGTGTCCTTGGACGGCAACGCGGCCTATTCCTATGGCGCATCGCTCGGCTACAGCCCGCGTCCGGGCATCACGGTGAGGGCCGGGTACAATCTCGACGGATTCGACGACGAGGATTTCAGCGAAGCCAACGCCACAGCCCAAGGCCCCTTTGTCAACCTGACCATCCGTTTCGATGAAAACGATATCCAGTCAATCCTGCCCGATGCAGGGTGGATCAATGACTTTACGGGTGCTGTCTTCCACTAAGCCTCTCCCTATCGTGGTCATCCACTGTGTTGGAAACATCCCTTGCAACAACCGTGCAACTTGCAACAACCGTGCAAGAGAATCGGTTTTTCCGGTCGGCGCGGGACAAGGGATCGCAAGGACCATAGGAATCATCGCCTAAACGGCACATTTCCGACATCGGGGCCGCGTTTATCCTGCGGATCGGCCCATGTTTCGGGGTCCGTGATGAGGGCGGCGATGGCGTCGGAGGCCGCGTCGAGCAATCTTTCGCCCTTCTCGGCGCTGGCCTTCGCGGGCAGGCCGGAGACGCCATTGCCCGTCATGTGCTGAAACGGGCGCCAGCGATAGGATGCCTGTCCCGCATAGAGAAAGCCACGGCCCCGATCCGTGTTCAGCGCCGCCAGATCGGAGGCATCGACGAGATCCGGCTCCAGCGCCAGCATCATCGAGGTTTCCCCTTCGCCCGCATGCATAATACCCGCCTGATCCTCCAGAATCGGGGCGATGGCCGCCGCGCCCTCGCTGGCATAGGTGGTGGCGACGATGGCCGCGCCGGTTTCCTGCGCCATGCGGTCGGCGGCGAATTGCATGGCGAGGATATTGCCACCATGGCTGTTCGACAGCAGGATCTTGCGAAATCCGTGATGGACCGCGCTGCGGATAAGGCATTGGACCACGGCGATAAAGGTCTCGTGGTCCAGAGTCAGGGTGCCGCCAAAGGGCATATGATGGCCGGACAGGCCCGCAAAGACGACCGGGGCGACCACGGTGGGCTGACGCGCAAAGGCCTTCTGCGCCGCCCGCCGCGCGACCTCAGCCCCGATCCGGGTATCGGTCATGGTGGGCAGATGCGGACCGTGCTGTTCCGTTGCCGCGACGGGAAAGATGACGACAGCATCCTCATCCGCCAAAGCGCGCAATTCATGGGCTTTCAGGCGGTCCCACGCAACTTCCCGGTGCTCAGAACGGGACATCGGCATCTCCCTTATCCGCTTTTTCCAGATAGGAGGCGACGACCTTTTTCATGCCGGTCGAGAATTCGACCGCCACCTTGTCGTCATCGATCTGCAAGACCTCGCCATAGCCGAATTTCTGATGGAAAACCCGCTGCCCCGGCTCGAAATCGGGCACGGCCTTCGCATCGATGACAACCGGATTGCGCCGGGCCGTGCGCGCCGCATTGTCCTGCATCCGCTTCCAGCCCGGCGAATTATAGCTGTCGGCGCTGCTGACCCGCTCCTCCATCGCCGAACCACCGCCCCCATAGGCACTCGCGCCGCCATAGGCCCCGCCATAGAGACCGGGCGCGGTCAAAACCTCGACATGCGCTTCCGGCAATTCATCGACAAAGCGCGAGGGCATCGCCGATTGCCATTGGTTATAGATGCGCCGGTTCGCGCTGAAGGTCACGGTGGAGAGCTTTCGCGCGCGGGTGACGCCGACATAGGCGAGGCGGCGTTCCTCCTCCAGCCCCTTGCGGCCCAGCTCGTCCATCGAGCGTTGCGAGGGGAAAAGGCCATCTTCCCATCCGGGCAGGAAGACGACATCGAATTCCAACCCCTTCGCGCCATGCAGCGTCATGATCGACACGCTCGGCATTCCCTTGTCCTGCGCATTGTCCATGACGAGGGAAACATGGTCGAGAAACCCCTCCATCGTCTCGAATTCCGAGATCGATCGCACGAGTTCCTTGAGGTTTTCGAGCCGCCCCGGCGCATCCGCCGACCGCTCGTTCTTCCACATATCTGTATAGCCGCTCTCGTCGAGGATGGTTTCGACCAGCTCCCACGGCGCGGTTTTCCCGGCCAGCAGCGTCTCGCGCCAGCGGGCAAAATCGGCGATGACGCGGCCCAGGCTGTTGCGGGCGCGGGCGGTCAGCGTCTTGCCCTCCTCCTCGCAGAGCATTGCCGCCGCCTTGACCAGCGGGATGTCATGGCGGCGCGCCACCTCGTTCACCGTGGCAACCGCTTTGTCGCCCAGACCGCGTTTGGGGACATTGACGATCCGCTCGAAGGCCAGCCCGTCATTGGGCTGCGACACGACCCGGATATAGGCGATGGCATCACGGATTTCCTGCCGCTCGTAGAAACGCGGGCCACCAATCACGCGATAGGGCAGGCCAATGCTGAGAAAACGGTCCTCGAATGCACGCATCTGATGCGTTGCGCGGACCAATACGGCCATGTCGTCGAGACTGACCGGATCAAGGCCACGGGTGCCTTTTTGCAGCGCCTCGATCTCCTCGCCGACCCAGCGCGCCTCCTCGTCACCATCCCAGACGCCCATAAGGCGGACCTTCTCGCCATCGCCCTCGTCGGTCCAGAGTTGCTTTTTCAGGCGTTCCTGATTGCCCTCGATCACCCCATTCGCGACGGCGAGGATATGCGAGGTGGAGCGATAGTTCTGCTCCAGCCGCACGATCTTCGCGCCCGGAAAATCGCTTTCGAAACGCAGGATATTGCCGACCTCGGCCCCGCGCCAACCGTAGATCGACTGATCGTCATCGCCGACGCAGCAGATATTCCGGTTCTTCTGCGCGAGCAGGCGAAGCCAGAGATATTGAGCGACATTGGTATCTTGGTATTCGTCCACGAGGATGTAGCGGAACCACGATTGATATTGATCGAGGATGTCGGGGTTTTTCTGAAAGATCGTCAGGGTGTGCAGCAGAAGGTCGCCGAAATCGGCGGCGTTGAGCGTCTTCATGCGCTTTTGATATTCGAGATACAGCACCCCGCCCTTGCCATTCGCATAGGCTTCGGCTTCCTTGGCGGGCACCTTTTCGGGGGTCAGGCCCCGGTTTTTCCACCCGTCGATCATCCCCGCGAGCATCTTGGGCGGCCAGCGTTTTTCGTCGATGCCATCGGCGCGAACAAGCTGTTTCAACAGGCGAATCTGATCGTCGGTATCGAGAATCGTGAAATTCGATTGCAAATCGACGAGTTCGGCATGGCGGCGCAGGATCTTCGCGCTGACGGAATGAAATGTGCCGAGCCATGGCATCCCCTCGACCGCATGACCGACCAACGAGCCGATCCGCTCGCGCATCTCGCGCGCGGCCTTGTTGGTGAAGGTCACGCAGAGGATTTCATTGGGCCGCGCCCTGCCCGTTCGCAGCAGATGGGCTAGGCGCGTGGTCAGGACACGGGTTTTGCCTGTCCCCGCCCCCGCGAGCACGAGCAACGGACCATCAAGCGCCTCGACCGCCTCGCGCTGCGCGGGATTGAGCGTATCGAGATACGGCGTCTGGGGCGCATGAACGGGCGCAACGGCCATCGCCCGCGCGGAGAGTGGGCGCGGGTCGGCGGCAAATTCTTCATCGGCGAATGGATCGGACATGCTTCGTACCTAACGCGGCGCAAACCGGGACGCAATCGGTGTTCTTGGCTTGTTCGGCCCAATACGGCGATAAATTTCAATTTCATCGCGATCCACGCACAGCCAATGACGTTCGCTTGAACACAAGAAACAACACCTTGCTGGTCAGTCGATCCGGTCCAAATTCATTCACACGAAAGAAAACGCAGCCGAATATTGAAAAGGAGTTTTCCAAATGATGCAGAGCAACTTATCGAAACGCCTTGATGCCATGATCTCGGATGGAAAAGGCCCCGTTCTCGTCAGCTTTTACAACGGCGCCTGTGCGGATGGCGTGTGCGGCGTTCAGAATTCTTACATGGGTAAACTCGAAAACGATCTGGCAGGTAGCATGGCACGGTTCGAGCAGGTCGATCTCGACGATGCGCCCGATCTGATCGAGAAATACCAGATCGCGACCCTGCCATCGGCGCTGCTTTTCGTGGACGGGGAGATATACACCCGCCTGTCCGGCCTGACCGATCCCGGTGTTCTGGCCTGCGCTATGCTGCAACACCTTGAGGATGCCGGTAGCCTGATGGCGCGGTCGGGTCATATTTGCCCTTTGCCGCAGATCGCCGCCTGATCCACTGCACCACCCCTCCGCGCGGGCATTGACCCTGCGCGGGGGAGAATACCCCAAAGCCATCTTCATTCCCCTGCACCCGCAAGTTTTTGAACCCCTGCATTTTGGTGCTAGGCTTCGATACGACTGACGTTATCGGAGCCTAGCCGCCATGACACAATCCACGATGTCTGTCGCCATCCTGACCGACCGCGACGCGCGGGTTCTGGTCATCCGGCGGCGCAATACGGGCTTTTTCACACAACCAGACGCGCCAGTCGCCCCCAATGGAGATCCGCTGGATACCCTGCGCCGGGGATTATGGGACGATCTGGGCCTCAGCCTGCCTCGCGATTCCTTCGCCCTGATCGGAACCTTCGGCACCTGGGCCATTGACGGCGGGATGCGGCCTGTGAATGCCGAGGTCTACGCCGCCCGCGCCATCCTGACCGACATTACGCCACAAGACGGTATCGCGGAGGCCGTTTGGGTCCATTCCGACGCCCCCCATGTCGGGCCATTGGCGCCCTTGACCGAAGAGATGGTCCTGCCGCGAATCCTTGACGCCATCACAGGATGAACGCTGAGATGAAAGGTTCTGTTTGGTGATCTGCCGCTCATCGGGCAGAAACAGGCGGATCGCATCATCGAGGGAGGCCCCGGTTTCAACATCGGGGCAATGAGACCGTGACCGTCATTTCCGCCCAGAACCTCTCCTTGACCTTCGAGACCAATGACGGCCCGGTCCATGCCCTGAAGGATGTGGACCTGAGCGTCGAAGCGGGAGATTTCGTGTCGTTCATCGGGCCTTCGGGATGTGGAAAAACCACCTTCCTGCGTGTGATCGCCGATCTCGAACAGCCGACCGGGGGCAGCATCACGGTTAACGGCGTCTCCGCTCAAGAAGCGCGGTTAAATCGTTCCTATGGCTATGTTTTTCAGGCGGCGGGCCTTTATCCGTGGCGCAGTGTCGGGCGCAATGTCGCCCTGCCTCTGGAGATCATCGGATTGCCGCGGGCCGAGCGCCGCGAACGGGTCGAAAAGGCGCTGGCGCTGGTTGATCTGGCAGGGTTCGGCAAGAAATTTCCATGGCAGTTATCGGGCGGTATGCAACAGCGCGCCTCCATCGCACGGGCGCTGGCCTTTGATGCTGACCTTTTGCTGATGGACGAACCGTTCGGCGCCCTCGACGAGATCGTACGCGATCATCTGAACGAGCAATTGCTGGCACTATGGGCACGCACGAACAAGACGATCTGCTTTGTCACCCATTCGATCCCGGAGGCGGTATACCTGTCGACCAAGATCGTCGTCATGTCGCCAAGGCCGGGCCGCGTGACCGACATCATCCAAAGCACCCTGCCCCGCGAGCGCCCCCTCGACATCCGCGAATCGCCGGAGTTTCTGGAAATCGCGCATCGGGTTCGCGAAGGGTTGCGCGCGGGGCATAGCGATGACTGAACACGCGGAAAACAACGCAAGAATCATGCGCCTCTGGCGGCGGCGAACGCTGATCTTTTCGGCCTGTATCATAGGGCTTTTCGTGATCGTTCTTCTTGTCTTCGGATTGGACGACGGCACGGATAGCGCCCGCACGCTCCCCTTGCCGGTTTCCCTTGCCGGATTGCTGCTGGTCTATGCCCTCTACGCATATTGCGACCTGCTTTGGGTGCGAAAGAACCATCACACCCTGAACGATAAGGGATCGAGGAACAGGGGCGACACATGAGGATGGTACGCGATCATCACGATCAATGCGGTGGTGCGCCATGACCAAACGCCCCGGCATGCTCACCCGCGCAAAGGGGGCCGCCCTGCCCGTGCTCACGGTCGTCGCGGTGATCTTCATGGTGTGGTACGCCGCCGCCGCGATCCTGAATCTGCCATGGGAGCGCGATCAAGCGGAGCGCGCAAAGGTCGAATTCATCCTGACCGACGCCCTGTCCAACACCATGTCGCAGGAGCGCCCCGTCCTGCCCGCCCCGCATCAGGTGGCACAGGAAATCTGGAAAACGACGGTCCAGAAGAAAATCACCTCGAAGCGCAGCCTGATCTATCACGGGTGGATTACCCTGTCGGCAACCCTGCTCGGATTCCTGTTCGGCACGATCCTCGGCCTCGCGCTGGCCATTGGCATCGTCTATAACCGGGCGATGGATATGAGCGTGATGCCATGGGTCATCGCCAGCCAGACGATCCCCATCCTCGCCATCGCCCCCATGATCATCGTCGTCCTGAATGCCGTCGGGGTCAGTGGATTACTGCCCAAGGCGTTCATCTCGACCTATCTGGCATTCTTTCCGATTGTCGTAGGGATGGTGAAGGGTCTGCGCTCGCCGGATACCCTGCAAACCGACCTGATGCGCACCTATAATGCCAGTGCATCGCAGACCTTCTGGAAACTGCGCCTGCCAACATCGATGCCGTATCTGTTCGCGTCGATGAAAGTTGCGGTAGCGGCCAGCCTCGTGGGGGCCATCGTCGGTGAATTGCCCACGGGGGCTGTTGCGGGCCTTGGCGCGCGATTGCTGGCGGGCAGTTATTACGGACAGACGATCCAGATTTGGTCCGCGCTGATCTGCGCCGCCATCCTTGCGGCGTCGCTGGTCGCCATTGTCGGGCTGATCGGGCGGATCGTGGAACGGCAAATGGGGTTCGCGCGATGAGCTGGGGTCTTATCATCGGGGCCATCGCCTTCTGGCTGGGCGCATGGGCGCTGAATGTATGGCTGGCGAACCGGTTTCCGGCGTCGCGCATCGTGCGGTTTTTTGTGCCGGTGCTGTTCGGCGTGACGCTGCTGGTGCTGTGGGAGGGGATCGCGCGGGGGGCGAATATTCCGCCCATCCTGCTGCCCCCGCCCAGCATGATTTGGACAAAGCTGACCACTTCGCTCGACATCCTGCGCGCGGATTTTGTGCAGACCTTCCTCAAATCGGCTCTGGCCGGATATGGGATGGGCTGCGCGGCGGCGTTTCTCGTGGCGCTCGCGATCGACCGTTCGCCCTTTTTGCAAAAAGGGTTGGTCCCCGTCGGCAATTTTGTCGCGGCCCTGCCGATCATCGGAATCGCGCCGATCATGGTGATGTGGTTCGGCTTCGATTGGCAGTCGAAGGCGGCGGTGGTCGTGGTGATGTGCTTTTTCCCGATGCTGGTGAATACGGTCGAGGGGCTGAAGGCCAGCGAGGTCATGCAGCGCGACCTGATGCACACCTATGCGGGCAGTTATTGGCAGGGCCTGACAAAGCTGCGCCTGCCCGCCGCGATGCCATTCATCTTCAACGGATTGAAAATCTGTTCCACCCTTGCGCTGATCGGGGCCATCGTCGCCGAGTTTTTCGGCACGCCGACCGTCGGCATGGGCTTTCGCATCTCGACCGAGGTGGGCCGCATGAATATCGATATGGTCTGGGCCGAAATCGCCATGGCGGCGCTCGCCGGGTCGCTGTTCTATGGAATTATCAGCCTGATCGAACGGGCCGTGACGTTCTGGCATCCGTCGATCCGATCCTGACCCATTCCCCTTTGCACCACAGGAAAGACACCATGCGCTTTATCAAATTCGCCGATCAGACAATCGAGCCGGTCAGGAAAACCCTCGACGCCGATATCGTCGAAGGATCGCCCGAACAGCATGTCTGGAGCCATTTTATCGGGGCAGAAGGAACGGTCAAATCGGGGATGTGGGATTGCACCGCCGGGGTCTTTCGCGGGCCGATGAACGACCAGATCGAATTTTGCCACATCCTCGAAGGCGAAGCGACGATCGAGATACCGGGCGGCGACACCTATACCGTCAAGGCAGGCGATTCCTTCGTGATGGATAATGGACTGCAACCCGTCTGGCATGTCGCGACCTATGTGCGGAAGCATTACGTCATTTGCTCCGTTTCCGCCTGAGCCTGCCCGGAGGGCGAAAAAACCTTGGCGGCACTTAATCGTTCGGTGTTCTATGTCACAGGACATTGATCGGGGAGACTACCATGAAACTCGGAACCATCGCTCTCGCCGCCGCGCTGGCGGCAACCGGATTTGCCGCCCAAGCCGCCGATAAGGTGACGCTGCAACTGAAATGGGTCACACAGGCTCAGTTCGCGGGTTATTACGTTGCCGCCGATAAAGGGTTTTACGAAGAAGAAGGGCTGGATGTCGAAATCAAGCCCGGCGGGCCGGATATCGCCCCCGCACAGGTAATCGCCGGTGGCGGCGCGGATGTCGTGCTCGATTGGATGCCGTCGGCATTGGCCAGCCGCGAAAAGGGTGTGCCCTTGGTCAATATCGCCCAGCCGTTCAAATCTTCGGGCATGATGCTGACCTGCCGCAAGGAAACCGGCATCACCTCGCCGGAGGATTTTCGCGGCAAGACGCTGGGCGTCTGGTTCTTTGGCAACGAATACCCGTTCCTGAACTGGATGAGCCAGCTTGGCATTCCCACCGACGGCTCGGATGAGGGCGTCGAAGTGCTGAAACAGGGGTTCAACGTCGATCCGCTGTTGCAAAAGCAAGCCGATTGCGTCTCGACCATGACCTATAACGAATACTGGCAGGTGATCGATGCGGGCCTGTCGCCCGAGGATCTGGTGGTGTTCAAATACGAGGATGAAGGCGTCTCGACGCTGGAAGACGGCATCTATGTTCTGGAGGATAACCTCAAGGACGAGGCTTTTGTCGACAAGATGGTCCGCTTCGTGCGCGCCTCGATGAAGGGGTGGAAATACGCGGAAAACAACCCCGACGAAGCCGCCGAAATCGTACTCGACAACGATGCTTCCGGTGCACAGACCGAAAAGCACCAAAAGCGCATGATGGGCGAAATCGCCAAGCTGACCGCCGGATCCAACGGCGCGCTGGATTTTGCCGATTATGCCCGAACGGTCATTTCGCTGATGAGCGCCGATTCCGATCCGGTGATTACCAAGGCCCCCGAAGGCGCTTGGACGCATCAGATTACGGATAAAGCGCTGAACTGAGCCGATCCGCTCGCTTGATCCTTTCAGGCTCCGGGGACACCCCCCTCGGAGCCTTTTTCCTGCACCGACGGAGCCTGTCCATGTCGAACAACCTCACCATCGTTGAACATCCACTGATCGAGCATAAACTGACCCTCATGCGCGAGAAAACGGCGTCAACAGCCAGCTTTCGACGGTTGCTGCGCGAAATCTCGATGCTTTTGGCCTATGAGGTTCTGCGCGATCTGAAGATGGAAACAATCGAGATCGAAACGCCGGTCGCCCCGATGAAGGCCCGAACGATCCAGGGCAAGAAGGTCTGCTTCGTCTCGGTACTGCGCGCAGGCGATGGGCTGCTTCAGGGGTTGCTCGATCTGGTGCCGGTGGCGCGGGTCGGCCATATCGGCCTTTACCGCGATCCGGTCTCCTTGAAGCCGGTCAGCTATTACAACAAATTGCCCGATAATATGAACGAGCGAACAACCGTTGTGGTTGATCCCATGCTCGCGACGGGCGGCTCGGCGGCGGCGGCGGTGGCCGAAGTCAAGAAAGCCGGGGCGCAGGATGTGCGCTTTCTCTCGCTCGTCGCCGCGCCCGAAGGCTTCGACGCCTTCCACGCTGTCCATCCCGATGTGCCGGTCTTCACCGCCGCTATGGATGAGCGATTGAACGAGAAAAGCTATATTGTTCCGGGTCTTGGCGATGCGGGTGATCGACTGTTCGGCACGAAATAACCCGACAGCATCTCCCCCCCAGACAAAAAAATCCCCGGATGGCAAGCCATCCGGGAGGAGGGAGTTCAGGTGGTGAACAAACCACAACGTAGCAATGAAAAGCGCCTGCTGTGATAACCTTCGTCAATGTAACACGGTGTCCGGACATTGGTTCCAACCGGATCATGATTTTTTATCAACCGCCGCGTGGTTGAGCCCCAGATAGCGGGCGGAGGGTTTTTCCAGTTGCCAATCAGGGCGATGATTTTATCTTTTGCGAAACCCGATAAAAGAAACGACATCACAGTATCCGTGTCATAGAACGCCTCGACACCGGACTGACGCTCCCTATTCATCCCGCATCCGAACGCGCGTTCGGCTGGAGAACGCTTTGACTTTTCCCCCTTTGCATCGCCTGCGCGATGAATGGCTCGGCAATATGCGCGGGGACGTGCTGGCCGGGTTGGTCGTTGCCCTCGCCCTGATCCCGGAGGCCATCGCCTTCTCGATCATCGCAGGCGTGGACCCGAAAATCGGGCTATACGCCTCCTTCTCCATCGCCGTGATCGTCGCGATAACAGGCGGAAGACCGGGGATGATTTCGGCGGCCACGGCGGCCACGGCGGTCCTAATGGTCACGCTGGTGAAGGAACACGGGTTGCAATACCTGCTCGCCGCCACGGTTCTGGCCGGGATATTACAGATTATCGCCGGATTGCTGAAGCTCGGCTCCGTCATGCGGTTTGTGTCGCGCTCGGTGATGACGGGGTTCGTAAACGCGCTAGCGATCCTGATTTTCATGGCGCAATTGCCTGAGTTGATCGGCGTGCCGATCCTGACCTACGGCATGGTCGCGCTGGGCTTGGGGATCATCTATCTTTTCCCCTATATCAGCAAGGCGGTGCCGTCGCCGCTGGTCTGCATCATCGTCATTACCGCGCTGTCGATGGTGTTTGGCTTCGATCTGCGCACGGTCAGCGATATGGGCGAATTGCCCTCGACACTGCCGGTCTTTCTGATCCCCGATATTCCCCTGACGCTTGAGACCTTGCAGATTATCCTGCCCTATTCTGCGGCTGTTGCGGCTGTCGGTCTGCTCGAATCCCTGATGACGGCCTCCATCGTCGACGAATTGACCGATACCACCAGCGACAAGAATCAAGAATGCATCGGGCAGGGCATCGCCAATACGGCCACGGGCTTCATCGGCGGGATGGCGGGCTGTGCGATGATCGGGCAATCGATCATCAATGTGCAATCGGGCGGGCGCGGTCGGCTATCATGCTTTTGCGCGGGGATTTTTCTGCTGTTCTTGATCGTCGTGCTGGGCGATTGGGTCGGGCGCATCCCGATGGCCGCGCTGGTCGCGATCATGATCATGGTCTCGATCGGTACGTTCAGCTGGTCCTCGATCAAGAACCTGCGCGAGCATCCCGGCAGTTCGTCCATCGTCATGCTCGCGACGGTGATTACGGTTGTCTATACCCATAACCTTGCCATCGGCGTTCTGATCGGCGTGCTCCTGTCGGGGATTTTCTTCGCCTGGAAGATCGCGCAGATTTTCCGCGTGACCTCCACCCTCTCCAGCGATGGCACCACGCGCCGCTATGATGTGGAGGGGCAGTTGTTCTTCGCCTCAGTCGATGATTTCAACGCCGCCTTTGATTTTCGCGAGGCCGTCGAGAAAATCGTCATCGATGTCAGCAAGGCGCATATCTGGGATATTTCCAGCGTTACCGCCCTCGACATGGTCGTCCTGAAATTCCGCCGCGAGGGGGCCGATGTGGATATTGTCGGCCTGAACGAAGCGAGCGAAACCATCGTGGACCGCCTCGCCGTACACGACAAGCCGGGCGCGCTCGACGACCTGCTCGGACATTGAGGAGGCTGTCATGGCCAAGCTGATCGCCTTTATCGACGGATCGACCTACTCGCAGAGCGTTTGCGACCACACCGCATGGATCGCCAAGCGCACCGGGGCGGAGGTCGAAATCCTGCATGTGCTGGGTCGGCGCTCCCTGTCCAGCGTACCGGGCAACCTGAGCGGCAGCATCGGGCTGGGCGCGCGCAGTGCCCTGCTTGAGGAACTGGCCGAAAGCGACGCGAAAGCCGCCAAGCTGGGTCAGGAACGCGGGCGCGCGATCCTCGCCGATGCGCGGGACCGCATCAGGGCGGCGGGGGTCAGGGAAGTGGGCGCCCGGCTCCGCAATGCCGATATCGTCGAGACCATACAGGAATACGAGGCGGGCAGCGATCTGATCGTCATCGGCAAACGCGGCGAGGCGGCGGATTTCGCACGGCTGCATCTGGGGTCAAATCTTGAACGGGTCGTGCGGTCGAGCACCAAGCCGGTACTCGTCGCCTCCCGCGCATTCCGGCCTATCGAAAAGGTGCTGATCGCCTTTGACGGGGGGCGCAGCATCACGAAGGCCGTCGATTTCCTCGCGGGCCTGAAGGGGTTTGACGGATTGGATTTTCGCCTGCTCTCCGTTGGTCCAGAGGAGCCGGAAACCCGGCGAAAGATCGAAGAGGCCCGCGATATTCTGCGCAAAGCCGGGTATGTCGCCGATGCGCGGATCGAGCCTGGGCAGCCCGAAAAGGTGATCGCGGATATGGCCGATGCGGGCGAGACGGATCTTTTGATCATGGGCGCATATGGCCATTCCCGCATCCGCAACCTCATCATCGGCTCCACAACGACCGAAATGATCCGATCCTGCAAAATCCCGGTCATGCTGTTCCGATAAAGCATCATCGATGCTCAGGCTTCTCCTTCACGCAACCGAGGCCAAAGAAACAAGAGCGTCAATGGCTTTGATCTGTAGGGTAAATGGCGGAGAGGATGACCGCCATATCTTGTTCTCTATGAACCTCTAGGCGTATCATAAGTCACTGAATTATATGGCAGTAGCGTAAGTGTACCGCATCAGCGGGACGCACATAATCTCTAGCTATACCACGATCATCGTGGTATTTTTGGTGGTATGATACGCACAGCACTTTCTGTCAAAGCTATTCCGGGCTTGCCCCCAGGTCGCCATACCGACGGCGAGGGGTTGACGCTGATTGTCGATCCACCACGCGAGGGAATAGAACGCCCGGCCCGTCGCTGGGTGCTCCGCATCTATGTGCAGCAAAGACGGCGCGACATAGGGCTTGGCGGTTATCCCGATATTTCGCTTGCCCGTGCGCGCGAGATCGCCCGCGACATGCGCGCCGCCGCGAAGGAAGGGCGTGATCCAATCGAGGAACGCCGGGCGCAGCGAGCGGAACGAACGATCCCGACATTCAAGGCGGCGGCGGAACAGTATTTTCGCGAGGCTGTCGAGCCGACTGGCAAGAACGCCAAGCACCGCGCGCAATGGATCACGACACTTCGCACTTACGCCTTTCCGAAGATCGGCAATCGTCGGGTCGATCAAGTCACACCGGATG
>CALLLP010000013.1 GCA_938008165.1 uncultured Neomegalonema sp.
AGGATATGCAGCACGGCGGGGTATTCGTCGCGCATGTAGAGAAACACGGTCTCCGCCTCGACCGCCCAAGCCGCGATCAGCATTCCCTCAAGGAAAGTATGCGGTTCGCGCTCCAGGAAGTAGCGGTCCTTGAAGGTGCCCGGTTCGCCCTCATCGCCATTGACGGCCATGTAGCGCGGCCCGGCCTCTGCGCGGACGAAAGACCATTTCTTGCCCGATGGAAAGCCCGCCCCGCCCATACCGCGCAGGCCAGAGGCCAGCAGTTCATCCTGCAATTGATCGGGTGTCTTGTCCCCGCCCCGAAGGGCCTTGAGCGTTTCGTAACCGCCCTTGGCGGCATAGGCATCGAAGCCTTGATACGCGGGAATATGCGCATGGGTATCATCCGCCGCGATGGCAGCATCGACTTTTTCAGGGGTGGCGAAATCGATATGATTATGGCCGATCTCCAGCACCGGCGCAGTATCACACCGGCCCATGCAGGGCGCTCGCAGCACACGCACTTTTGAAGGGTCAAGCCCCGATTCCAGTGCCGATTTCAACGCCTGCGCCCCGGCCAGTTCACAGGAGAGCGAATCGCAGACGCGGATGGTCAGGTCAGGGGGCGGGGTGTCGCCCTCCTTTACCACGTCGAAATGGGCGTAGAAGGTCGCGACCTCGTACACCTCGGTCATGGCCAGCTTCATCTCGCTGGCCAGCGCGGCCATATGCGCGGCGGAGAGATGGCCATAGGTATCCTGTACCCGGTGCAGATACTCGATCAACAGATCCCGGCGCAGGGGCTGTCCATCATCCGGATCACACCCCAGCAGGGTACGGATGTCGCGCAGGGCCTGCGGCTCCACCTGCCGTCCCTTGGGTGTCTTGCGACCTTTGCCCTTGCCTGATTTCCAGACGCCTTGCGTATCGTCGAGCGGAGCCATAGCGCATTCCTTGCCGGAGTCGAATTTGATCCAGTGAAGAATGGAACGCCGACCCTTTTCAAATCGGATTTGCGGATGGCGGATGTTGCTCCGTTTATCGTCGGGGTATGAAATTTAATGACATTCTTGCCTTAGTCCCACTATGATACAGTTTATAAGGGGGCGACGGACGGGAAGCTGAGTCAGGAATTTGCCATGCGCATCGACGGCGGCACGAAAGCGAGTGCAGGACAACAGGCACAGTCGCGCTTTGAGCAAGTGCTGTCCCGTGAACTGTCCCAAACATCCGCTGGCAGGACACCGACGGAATCGGGCATCCGCACGGCCTTGTCCACGCAATCCAGAAAAAGCGTTCCCGGCTCCCAGCGTGTCGGGGTCGATTTCAAGGCTGCGCAGGCTGGCAAAATCCTGAAAGGGGTGCAGGACTCGGCGCGGCAAATCCTCGCCAAGACGATGACCACGGCCGCACAGACCTCGCAAACGGCCTTTGCCGCCTTGGGCAAGGCGATCGATTCCGCCCTGACCAAAGCCCAGACGATTCAGGAAGGTATCGCGGAAAAAGCGGGCGGAAAAGATGGCCCTCTCTTTGGCAAAACCGCCATAGGCGGCACCCCCGGAGCCGAAACCCGGTCAGGCGAAACCTCCACAACCCGCTCTGCGGCATCCGGGGGCGCGCCAGCATCCGGAACACCGGGAACGACGGTTCCAGCCCCCGCAACCGCCCCCACAAGCACCGGCGCGCAGGGCAGTGCAGGCGCACAAGGGACCGCCTCGACCCCTGCGGCCACCGCCGCGCTGCCCCTGACCGCCACAGCGGGCGGCGAGCGCACCGCCGCAACCGCCCCCACTATGATGGAGGCCCCCGCCTCTCCCCTCGGGACGACCGGCACGATGGCCGAGACGGCAGGCGCACAGGAGGGCCGCCCCCTCCTCGCCCTGCAAGAAGCGCCCACGACGCTCGAAGCGCTGCTCCTGCACAGTCCCGGCCTTCAGGCCATGGCGCGCAAGGCAAAGGCGGGCGGCAGCACCCTGAGCATGGTCTACATGCTCGGCCCCAACCCCCATGGTGCGGAATTCGTCTCGATCACCACCGATGACAAGGGCTTTATCACCGGGCCGGAGATCGACATCGCCCTGACCGAAGGGACCTTCGATACCATGGGCAACTGGATCGCGCTGTCAGGCAGTGGCCAGCTGCATGGTGCCAAAGTGACCCTCGAACCCGATTCCGATGGCTGTGCCTTCGTGACCGATGGCGAAGACGGCGTGCCGAAAAGCGTGACCGCGTGGCTTCAGGGCGGCGAGGCCATCCATGCCGGTGTCACCGCCGTTCGCAAGCTGGAATAGACGCTCATACCCCCTTGAAGATTGCGCCGCGCTGGTCGACCCTGAGAAAACACCCGCCACCCGGAGCACCGCCCATGAGCTTTCTCGACCCGCAAGACTGGAGCTTTCCGGTTCCCATCGCCTATGGTCCCGGCCGTCTCGCGGACATCGGCGCTTTATGCCTGTCGGTGGGCACGAAGGCGCCCCTGATCGTCACGGATAAAGGCAGTGCGGATCTGCCCTATATCGCCGAGTTGCAATCGCTGTTGCAGGGGGCGGGGATGGCCTCAGGTCTCTATACCGGCATCTCGCCCAATCCCCGCGACGATGAAATCGCGGCGGGGCGCGCGGCCTATCATGCCGGAGACCATGACGGGATCATCGCCATCGGCGGGGGCAGTGGCATGGATGGCGGCAAGGCCATCGCGCTGGTCGCCCATAACGCGCATGATCTCTGGGCCTTTGAATACGAGCAAACACCCCCGACCGGGCATCCGCCCTTTCCCCCGCTAATCACCATCCCCACCACCGCAGGCACGGGCGCGGAGACCGAAAGCACCGCGATGATCACCGATACGGTGCGGTTGATGAAATGGTGTATCTGGCACCCGGACCTCAAACCGTCCCTCGCCATCCTCGACCCTCGGATTACGGTCGGCCTGCCCGCGCATCTGACCGCGTGGACCGGGGTAGATGCGATGGTTCATGCCATCGAAGCCTATTGCGTGCCGGGGTTTCATCCCTTGTGCGACGGCATGGCGCTGGAGGGGCTGCGCCTTGTTGCCAAATGGCTGCCGGTCGCGGTGGCCGAGCCGGATAATCTGGAAGCGCGGGGCGCGATGCTGGCCGGGTCGTGCCTCGCCGGGATCGCATTTCTGAAGGGGCTGGGGCTGGTCCATGCGGTATCGCATATGGTCGGGGCAGAATTCGACACCCAGCACGGCCTGACCAACGCGGTCCTGCTGCCCGCTGCTCTCGACCACAATGCCCCGGCGATTGCCGATAAGATCGCCCCGATGGCACAGGCAATGGGCCTGACGGAACCGACTTATACGGCCTTCCACGCCAAGATCTGCGCCCTGCTCGACGATGTGGGCATCCCCAAGACCCTCGGCGAGATCGGCGTCCCCACCGATTGCGCCCCCCGAATCGCGAAAAAGGCGATTCAGGACAGTGCGGCAGGCACAAACCCGCGCCCGCTGACCGTGCCGGATATTCAGGCAGTGATCGAAAGGGCGCTGACGACAGGGCGATAAGGGAGGGGCGATAAACCTACCCCCCCGCCAACCCTTTCAGCACCTCGGCCAAGGCGGTCAGAGAAGGCGGAACCGGATCGCGCTCCACGGTGATCAGGCCGATCTGGTGGCGGGCCGTCGGCTCGACCAGATCGAGGCGGATCGTTCCGGCGGCGAGGGGCAGGCTGTCGGCCAATTTCACCGGGGCGATGGTCGCCGCCGCCCCGCTCGCCACCTGAGAGAATGCCGCCGTGAAGGCGTTGGTCTCCATCACGGGTCTGGGCACCGCGCCGACATCCTCGAAAACCGCATCGATGATCCGGCGGTTGTTCATATCGCGGGTCAGAAGGCAGAGCGGCAGGGTCGCGGCCTCGGCCCATGTCGCCGTACCCGTCTCGCGCGGGGCAAAGGCCGGGGGCGAGAGCAGGACATAGGTTTCGTCATAGAGCGGCACCGACCGAAAGCCGGGGCCGTCCTTTTCGTCCACATAGGTAACCCCCGCATCGAGGCTGAAATCCTCCAACCCCCGGCGGATCGCGGTCGAAGAAGCGGAGATGATCTCCAATCTGAGATCGGGATGGCGCGCCCGGATCGCGGCGGGCACCTGCGCGATGAAGGACAGGGCGGTCGGCACCGCTCCGATGGCCAGCCTGCCGGTCAAACTGCCCTTGAGGGCGGCGATCTCCTGGCGCAGACCTTCGGCATCGGCCAACATCTTGCGCGACCATCCCAGCACCACCTCGCCCTCCGGCGTCAAACCGAGAAAACGGTTCCCCCGCTGCACGAGCGGCACGCCGAGGTCTTTTTCCATATTGCGGATACGGCCCGAAAAAGCGGGCTGCGAGATACCACAGGAATCGGCGGCGCGGGCAAAATGCCGATGCTGCGCGAGGGCGGTCAGAAGCTGCATGTCGCGAAAATCGATCATATCCGGTCAGGCATCGGACAAAGGCGAGCAAAAAATCAGGCGATTCCCGCTGGGATCCGATACGCTGACCTCGCGCCAGCCCCATTCCTGATCCTGAATGCCGGGTCGTGCATGGCGGTGGCCGCGCTGCTGAAGCCCGCGATGGAAGGCGGCGACATCGGCCATCTCGATCCGCACGGCGGAACCGGGGGTCGCATCGCCATAATGCTCGGACAGGTGCAATTCATGCCCCCCAAGGCGCACCCCCATATACAGCGGCGTCTGCGGCTCGAAGCGATGCTCGAAGGCAAGCTCAAAGCCCAAAAACCGGAGATAGAAATCCCGAGTCTGCGCCTCGTCAAAGCTGCGCAGGATCGGCACGAAGGCTGTCACCTCAGGGGCGCTCATGGATCATCTCTCTTGCGGCTCGACCAGTCGAGAAACTTCTCGGCTGTCCTGAAATCGGGACGACGGCGGGCGGCAAGGGCACGCATAAACCGCTGGGGCAGGCGCGCGGGGCGGGACGGCGCCTCATACCAATGCTCACCGTCCCACAGGCCATCCGTCAGAACGGCATAGCCCCCAATATACTGCCACCGCTGCCCCGGCGGCCGCGTGCGCATCCATGCGTGGAATGCCGCCTCGTCCGGGAACCAATAATCGTCCTTCGCCATGCTCACCTCCCGCCCTGCGATCCTACCGGATGGGGGCGATGTTGGCGAGGGCTTACCCCCCGATCCCTTCCATCAGCGTATCGGCTGTTTCGAGGCCCTCAGGCTTGCCGACGACCACGACGAACAGGTCGTCAGGTTTCAACAGGCGTTTCGCGACCCGCTGCACATCCTCCAGCGTCACCGCCTCGACCAGACCGTTCCGGGTATCGATATAATCGATGGGCAGGTCTGCCGATTGTGCCCCGACAAGGAAGCTGGCGATCTTTGAATTGGAATCGAAGCGCAGGGCAAAGGCCCCGGTCAGATACTTCTTCGCCGCTTCCAGCTCCGCTTCGGTCAGCCCCTCATCGGCCATGCGCGCCCATTCCTGCCGGATCAGCTCCAGCGACTTGGCAACCCGCGCATTCGACGTCGCCACGCCACCCATATAGAGACCCGCCCGGTCGAGAGGATTGAGATAGGAATAGACCGAATAGGCCAACCCGTTCTTCTCGCGTACCTCGTCAGTCAGGCGCGAGGTCAGGCCCCCTCCACCGAGGACGTAATTCATCACATAGGCCGCGATGTAATCGGGGTCTTCGCGCAGGATACCCTTGTGACCCAGAACCACCGCGCTCTGGGGCACGTCTTCCTCGATCACGATCAGGCCGCCGGTTTCGCGCACGGGCACCGGCGTCTTGTCGAGCGTTTCGCCCTTCGCCAGCGCGCCGAAGGTGTCGTCCATCAGGGTGGCGAGGGTCTGAGCATCGATATCGCCGACCACACCAACCTTCATCCGTGCCGTCGCGACCATGCGGCCATAGGCGGCGAGCAGGTCGTCGCGGGTGAGGGCCATCACCGATTCGGTCGTGCCGGAAACGGGCGTGGCATAAGAGGCATCGCCGAACACTTCGGCAAACCAGCGTTTGCCCGCCTGAGATTGCGGGTTATTGGCGCTGGAACGCAAGCTGGAGAGCACCTGTTCTCGCACCCGCTCGATGGCGTCCGGGTCGAACAGCGGGTCGGTCAGGGCCACGCGCAGCAGACCCATCGTCGGGCCGATATTCTCGGAGAGCGACGAAACGCTGACCGAAAAGCTGTCCCGACTCGCGCCAAAGCCGATGGAGGAATTCAGGTCGTCGAGCGCATCGGCGAAATCCTGATTGTCCATATCGCCCGCGCCTTCCTCGATCAGCCCGGCGACGAGGTTGACGGCCCCCTCCTTGCCCGGCTCATCGACACGCGCACCGCCATCGAACTGAATCTGAACGGTCACGATCGGAATCGACGGTTCCTCGACCAGCCACGCCGTCAGACCACCGGGGGTGACGACCTCCTGAATGCGCGAGGATTCGGCGGCGGCGGCGGCAGGCAGGGCGGCGAGACAGGCCGCGAATGCAATGGCTAGCGTTCTCATCCGTCCGCTCCTTCGGTCTTGGCTTTCATCAGGTAGCCGGTGACGGATCGTTCAGGCACCAGCACCAGACGGGCGGCCTCCATCACATCCTCAACGGTCACCGCTTCGAGGCGATCGCGCCAGCCGATGACGTCATCCAGCTCCAGCCCGATGGTCAGGGCGGCCCCGTATTGGCGCGCGAGCGAGCCTTGGCTGTCCTGAGCGTAGATTTCGGAGGCGATGGCCGCTTTCTTGGCGCGGGCCAGTTCTTCTTCGGTGATGCCGTTTTCCAGAAGGTCGGCGATCATCCAATCGAGCGCGCCCTCCAATTCGGTCAGGGTCGTCTCGCCCTTGGGCGCGGCGTAGAAGGCGAATTCGCCCATATCCCGCGCCATGCCAGAGAAATACGCCCCGGCATAAAGCGCCAGATCCGTCTCCAGCGTCAGCATCTTCGGCAGGCGGCGGGTCGTGCCCCCCGACAGAATATCGGATAACAGGCCCAGCGCCGCCGCGCTGTCCCCGTCGGTCACGTAGGACGGGGCGATATAGCCGCGCCAAAGTCGCTCCTGCGCCACGCGCGGGTCGCGCATTGTCAGGCGTCGGGCGGCCAGATGCGGCGGCTCGGTCGCGCGCACGGATTCGGGCAGGTCGACCGGCTCGATCACACCGTAATGTTCTTCGGCCAGCGCGCGCACCTCGTCGGGGGTCACATCCCCCGCGACGATCAGGATCGCGTTATTCGGCGCGTAGAATCGTTCGTACATCTCCAGCGCATCATCCCGGTCGAGCGATTCGATCTCCTCGCGCCAGCCGATGACGGGAATGCCATAGGCATGGTTCAGGTAGAGCGCCGCCATGTATTGCTCGCGAAAGCGTCCGGCGGGGTCGTTATCGGTGCGCGAATTGCGCTCCTCCAGCACCACGTCGCGTTCGGCGACAATGTCTTCCTGCCGGATATTCACATTGCGCATCCGGTCGGCTTCCATGCTCATCACCAGCCCAAGACGGTCTTTGGCGATGCGCTGGAAATAGGCGGTATAATCGCGGGAGGTGAAGGCATTATCCTGCCCCCCGTTCTCGGCGATGATGCGCGAGAACTGACCGGGTGCGATCTTGTCGGTGCCCTTGAACATCAAATGTTCGAGATAATGGGCTATTCCGGTCTTGCCGGGCGGCTCATCGGCCGATCCGACGCGATACCAGACCATATGGGTGACGACCGGCGCGCGGTGATCCTCGATGACAACGGCGCGCATGCCGTTTTCCAACGTGAAGTCACTGATGGCGGGCTTGGACTCGGCGGTGCCGAGGGGCAATGCGCCTGCAACCATGGCAACCGCGAGGGACAAGATGGTGGCGAGTCTTTTCAATGGATCACCCCGAATGATGCATGTGAGGCGCGAAACGGCGCGCCGGACCGTTGGCCGTTAGATGGGTACGGATGGCCCGAAGGTCCACCCCTTACTCAGTACAGTATTAATAGCACATTAACCCTGTCACCCGCGCGAGTCGTCGCGGCTGCACGAGCGATCGTGATCGCGGCGCTATCGGCATGGGATGCGCGCGGATCGGGCCGGGGCCGCCGGGATATGCACCCCAAAGCGCGGCAGAGGAGACCCCCGCACGCCGATCCTAACCTATTCGGGCAGGTAGATCAGCTCCGGTGCCGCACCCGTTGTTTCAGGGACCAGAACGCCAAAGGTTGGCGTCGTGCTGGTGGCCGGGGCCGCCGGGGCGGGGATCGTCGCGGCGGGAACGGGGATCACATCCACCGGACCCGGCGCCGCGGGAACCCCGGTAAGCGGCGCAGCAGGCGAGAGGCTCGCCGCCCGCTGGGGCGTGATGCCCTCCTCCAGAAGACGCAGGCGCTCCGCTTCGGCATCGATCGCATCGCGGTCGAGATCGCCTCGCACCCGGCGCAGGGCGGGGAATACCCGGTCGAGAAGATAGAGATTCTGCTCGGCCTCATACTCGGCCTGTTCGCCAGCCAGCGTCGCGCGAATCGTCGGATCGGCGGGACCTGCGGAAGACAGGATCGCCGCTTCGGTCACCGATGGGGCCGCAGTCGCCGTGGCCGTGGCCGCGACCGGCGCGGTATCGAAGGCGAGCGCCGCGCGGGCATCGGCCTGCGGATTGGGATCGCGGCTGCTGATCTTACCCGGCTCCGGCACGGGCAGGGCCGTGAAATCCTGGGGCAGCTCGAGCGGACGCTTTGTCAGAACGCTGAACTCATCCGGGGCCGTCTGCAACGATCCGATGAGCGACGTGATCTGGAAGCGGTCGTCATAAACGTCCTCTTCTTCGGGTGCCTGCGCCGCGCGATCCGTCTGACAGGCTCCTAGCGCAAGGGCCATTCCCACCAGCGCGATCCGCATGAACGGCCCGCCCATCGCCATCATTCCCGTTGTCTCACGCATCATTTTGTTCCTCGCCCGACGGGCGCAGCAACAGGATCGCTACGCCAACAAAGATCGTCACATCCGCAATATTGAACGCGAACGGATTATCGATACCACAGCATGTCACATTCAGGAAATCCGCAACCGCGCCGTAGACCTGCCTGTCATAACCGTTTCCAAGCGCACCGCCAATGACCAGACCGATGGCGACGGCGAATATCCCGTCCCGTGGGTGCCGCGCGGCCCAGATAAAGAGCACGATACTCACCACGAGAGCCAGCAGGCTCAGGATGGTTTTCATCATGCCGCCATCGGAGGCGAACATGCCGAAATTGATTCCGTAATTCCACGTCATCACGAATGTCAGGACACCGGGAATCACCCCGACCGCATCCCCCGGATTCAGCGATAATGTTTCGAGGATGTAGAGTTTCGACACCCGGTCGATGATCCATGACAGAACCGAGACGATCAGCACCGTCACGATATTGAATCCTGAAATACCCATGCCCGTCCTGTCCGTCGCCCCGGTCAAGACCGTTCGCGAATGCTTATTGCGTGTCCACCGCCGGTGTGTGCGGCATGTCGCCCGGCTTCATGCCCACCTTGCGCTCCATGATGCAGACCTTGAACAAGGCATGTGCCAAATCCTGTTCATAAGCAAACAGCGCATCGTCAGCGGGGTCGGGATTGACCGGCGTATTATCGCGATACCGGGTCGAATCGATCTTGGCGAGGGTCATTTCGATTTGCTCGCAGGTCATGGTCGAAATTTCGGGCATGGCAACGGTCTTGCCCTTCGCCGTGACGAACTCCTCCGCGAGCGCAACCAGCGGAATCGCGGCAATCGCGAGGAGGCCAAGGGAAAAACGGGAAACGAAGAGCGACATGGTTCGCTGGCCCTTTTCTGATAGACACGCTCTGACTGCCCGGAAGATTAAGCATGTGTCATACTTGAACGGCGAAATTGGGGCGCAGGTGGCGCTTGCAGACACATTGACCGAAAAATATCCAGAGGACAAGAATGCCCGATACGCCAACCGCCGGGAAAAACCGCGCCTGGCAACGTATGCTCAGCGGGCGGCGGCTCGATCTGCTCGACCCGTCGCCCCTTGATGTCGAGATCGAGGACGTGGCCCATGGCCTGTCGCGAGTACCGCGCTGGAACGGCCAGACGGAAGGGCCATGGGCGTTCAGCGTGGCACAACATTCGGTCCTCGTCGAGCGGATCGCGGCCTTGGCCACGCCGGACCTTGCGCCCCAATGGCGATTGGCCGCCCTGCTGCATGACGGGCCGGAATACGTGATCGGCGATCTGATCTCGCCGTTTAAGGCCGTGGTCGGGGGCGATTACAAGACCCTCGAAGCACGGCTTCTCGCCGCGATCCACCGGCGCGCGGGCCTGCCCGAGAGAATGCCCGATTATGCCGAAAAGGCGATCAAACGCGCCGATCTGACGGCGGCGGGGTTCGAGGCGACGCAACTGGCCGGGTTCACCGAGGAGGAGGCGGCGCATTATTTCCCCCGCCCCCGCTTTCGCCGAAAAATCGCGATTCGCCTGACTCCGATGCCCCCCGCCGAAGCCCGCGACGCTTTTCTCGACCGCTATATCCGCCTGCGCCATGCCTGCGGATATGATTGAGCGCGGAGCTTAAGCCGATCTTGACGCGAAGCGGGCATACCGGGGGCTGAATACCCCTACGGGAGCCTCGGCCATGCGCGTTCTTCACGTCCTCGACCATTCCGCACCGCTGCAAAGCGGCTATGTCTCACGAACGCTCGGAATTCTCAGGGCACAGCGGGAATTGGGGCTGGACCCCGTCGCCCTGACCTCCCCGCGCCATGGGGCCGAAGCGGGCCACCCCGCGCAGCCCGTCGAGCAAGTCGCCGGGTTCGACTTTCACCGCAGCCCCATCCCGCCCCGCGCCCTGCCGGGTCTGGGGTTTATCGCCGAGATGAAGGTCACCGAACGGCGGTTGGAACAAGCGGTCGAAGAAACACGCCCTGCCCTGCTGCACGCCCATTCGCCGGTGCTCAACGCCTTTCCGGCGCAGCGGGTCGCCCGGCGCATGGGCCTGCCGATGGTCTATGAGATTCGGGCCTTCTGGGAGGATGCCGCCGTCGATCGGGGCACAACCACCGAAGGCTCGCTTCGCTATCGGATGACTCGCGCAATGGAGACACGGGCCGTGCGCCGCGCCGGGCATGTCTTCACCATCTGCAATGGCTTGCGCGACGATCTGATGGGGCGGGGAATCGCGCCCGATCAAATCGATCTCGCACCCAATGCCATCGAGCCGGAGCGCCTGCCCCCCATCACCGAGCGGGACAGTGCGCTGGCCGCCGAACTGGGCCTTGGTGAAGGGCCGGTCATCGGATTTCTCGGCTCGTTCTACCATTACGAAGGGCTGCATCTGCTGATCGACGCATTCCCGCGCATCCGCGAACGCTGGCCAACTGCGCGGCTGCTGTTTGTCGGGGGCGGACCGGAGGATGCGGCCCTGCGCGCGAAGGCCGCATCGCTGGGCAAGGCGGCGTTGTTCACCGGGCGCGTGGGACCGGAGGATGTGCGGCGGTATTATTCGGTGGTCGATCTGCTCGTCTATCCCCGCCTGAAAATGCGCCTGACCGATCTGGTCACGCCGCTCAAACCGCTGGAGGCGATGGCCATGACCCGGCCTTTCATCGCATCCGATGTGGGCGGGCATCGCGAGTTGGTCGAGAATGGCGTGACGGGGCGGCTGTTCGGATCGGACGATCCGGCGGCGCTGGCCGCTGCCGCCCTCGATGCGCTGGACCCGGCGAACGAGGCGCGCAATGCCGCCATGATCGCCCCGGCCCTCGACTTCGTGCGCATGACCCGAAGCTGGTCGGCGGTCGCGAGCCGCTATCTGCCGATCTATCATCGGCTGACGGCAGAGAGGGCACAGCGCAGCGCGCCGGTCTACGCCCCGTCATAGGGCCGCTTCAGTATTCCAGCGACCGCCGCAGGACCGCAACATCTTCGCGCAGGGATGCATCCTCGTCGCAGAGCTGGGCGATGCGCTTTACGCCATGCATGATGGTGGTGTGATCGCGCCCGCCAAACTTGCGCCCGATCTCTGGGAGTGACTTGTCGGTCAACTCCTTGCACAGGAACATCGCGATTTGGCGGGGCCGCGCGATATTACGGGCGCGGCGGGGGGAGAGCATATCCGACAGGCGGATGTTATAATGCTCGGCGACCTTGCGCTGGATCTCGTCGATGGTCAGGCGCCGGTCATAGACCCGCACGAGATCGCCCAGCGATTCATGCGCCATATCGAGGGTAACAGGCCGCCCCACCAGCGTCGCATGGGCAACAAGCCGGTTCAGCGCCCCCTCCAGCACCCGCACATTCGCGGAGACGCGATGGGCAATGAATTCCAGCACCTTCGGCTCGACCGTCAGGCCCGGATTGTCGCGCACGGCCTCATCGATTTTCGACTGCAAAATCCCGAGGCGCAATTCGTAATCGGTGGGACCGATATCGGTGACAAGGCCCCAGTTGAGGCGCGATTTGATCCGCTCCTCGACCCCTTCGAGATCGTTGGGCGAGCGGTCGGCGGAAATCACGATCTGGCGGTTGCCATCCATCAGGGCATTGAAGGTGTGGAAAAACTCCTCCTGAGTCGATGTCTTCCCGGCGATGAACTGAAAGTCATCAACCAGCAGCAAATCGACGGAGCGGAACTCGTTTTTGAAGGCGATGGTGTCCTTGTAGCGCAGCGCCGAAACAAAACGGTGCATGAACTTTTCCGCCGAGAGATACAGGACGCGGCGATCCGCGTGGCGCGCTTGCGCCTCCCACGCGATGGCATGCATCAGATGGGTCTTGCCAAGGCCCACACCGCCATAGAGGAACAACGGATTGAAGGCGGCGGCGGGAGTCGCGGTTTCGGCCACCCGGCGCGCGGCGGCATTGGCCAGCTCATTCGACTGGCCGACGACAAAACTATCGAATCGATACCGCTTATCCAGCTTGAAGGTGGTCGGCGTATGGGCGGGTGCGTCCGCATCATCGGCGCTGAGGCGCAGCCGGGGCGCGGCGGGGGATGCGGGCTTGGACGGCGCATCGGGGGCGGGCACGGGAATCGGGTCGGAGGCTTTGGCATCGGCGCTCGATTTCACGACGAATCCGATGGCGCGCACATTGGCGGCATGGGCCTGCCACAACTCCTGAAGCCGGGGGCCAAAGCGCCCGGAAACACGTTCACAAATGAAACGATTCGGTGCAGCCAGATGAACGATATCGCAGTCGATGGCGTCCAGCGTCAAAACACCGATCCAGCTTCGGTAACTCGCTTCCCCGATCTCCCCCCGGAATGCGGTCCGAATCTCGTCCCACGTTCTTTCGGCATCCCCAAGCTCCATAACCCCGTCTTCCCCTGAAATCTCGTTTTGCTACAACGCCGTTCAATCGAATGTTTTTATTGATTCTTAATTCCGGCAACTAAATACGCATAATCGACAACGTATTTTGATTTAAATCATCTACTTGATTAAGTGTTCACCTTTTATTTCGTCCCAAAATAAAAACCTTACACATTACAAACACGAAATAGACCGTGGCCTTTTCTTTCATGTATTGTGGTCACGACGAGAATACCCCGTCATGAATAGGTGTAGCAAGACCATTGGCATGCGATCTTTTGAATAAATAAGTTGACGCCTGAACAGCACAAAAAAACCGCCGCCCCGATTCTCTCGTGGGCGGCGGCTTCATTCAGGGCAGCAATACAAGACCTAGTTGGAGAGGGCCTTTACGCGGCTTGAAAGACGCGAAATCTTGCGGCTGGCAGTATTCTTGTGAACAACGCCCTTGTTGGCGCTGCGCATGATCTCAGGTTGAGCGAGGCGAAGCGCCTCGCGGGCCGCAGCGGAATCACCGGAAGCAATCGCTTCCTCGACCTTGCGCAGAAAGCCACGCATCCGGGTGCGACGGGCTTTGTTGATGTCGGTGCGGCGCTCGATCTGGCGGATGCGCTTGCGGGCTTGGGGCGTATTGGCCATGGGGCGCTTTCGTACTTAATGGTTCATCTGTAAGGCGCGGCTTTTACAGCGAGAAAACCCCACCCGTCAACCGCTTTGCACAATCGTTATCACCGGTCGCGAAAACGCGCCTGCCTCTTCTCGACAAAAGCGGCCATGCCCTCTTTTTGATCGTCGGTGGCGAACAGCGAATAGAAGACGGCACGCTCGTAATTCAGCCCCTCTTCCAGCGTTGTTTCAAAGGCCCGCTCGACCGATGCCTTTGCAAGAATCACCGCCGGGAGCGACATATCCGCGATTTTCTCGCCAACCTTGACGGCCTCGTCCAGCAGCTCCGCATCGGGGATGATTCGGCTGACCAGACCGGCCCGCTCGGCTTCCTCGGCGGTCATGAAGCGACCCGAGAGAATCATCTCCATCGCCTTTGCCTTGCCCACCGCCCGGACCAATCGCTGCGTACCGCCCACTCCGGGGATGACCCCCAGCGTGATTTCGGGCAGGCCGAATCGGGCGCTTTCGGTTGCGAGGATAATGTCGCACATCATGGCCAGCTCGCACCCGCCCCCCAGCGCATAACCGGACACGGCGGCGATGACGGGCTTGCGGGCGCGGCTGACGGCCAGCCAGTCGCCGCCCATGAAATCGTCCAGCGACGCCTGAGGGTAGGTCCGCTCGGCCATCTCCTTGATATCGGCCCCGGCGGCAAACGCCTTTTCGGATCCGATGATGACGATGGACCCGACACCCGAATCATCGTCGAAGCGCCGGACGGCGGTGGCCAATTCCACGATCAGCGCCGCGTTCAGCGCATTGAGCGCCTCAGGCCGGTCCAGCGTAATGACGCCGACATGGCCGCGCGTCTCGACGGTGATAGTTTCGAATGCCATGGATCGTATTCCTCGTCGCCCCGATGAGGGCGGTGTCCTATCCCGGATCGATCCGGAGCGCAACGCGACGGGTGCGCGCCCCGATCGGTCAGCCCGCCTCCACGATTTCGCGCATGGCGGTCAGGAAGTGGGCAACTTCGGACACAGTATTGTAATGACACATTGAAACCCGGATACAGTCGGGGCGATCCAGCGGATCAAGAATATTGCCCGAATAATGGTCGGCCTTGCGGATATGCACGCGAATCCCGCGATCGCTGAGCGCCCGGATCACGTCTATCGTATCGCGCCCCTCGACCCAGCAGGCGACCAGACCCTCGCGACGCGGATTATCCAGCCCGCCGATGATGCGGACCTGCGGCATATCGGCGAGGCCCTTCAGATTGCCGGTGCCGTGCAGCATCGCATCGGTGAGGGATTGCTCATGCCCGTGTATCGCCTTGCCTGCCGCCTCCAGCCGGGTACGCGGATCGTCCGATCCGGTGAAATGCTGTCCCAGCCAATCGAAATATCCGACCACATCCGATAATGTGGCATAGGCGCCGGTATCGCGGGTGCCCAGTTCCCAATTCCCCTCCGGCCCGTCGATCAGGCTGTCATGGGGCAGCGCGGTCAGGCGGTCGGAAATCCACGCGATGCCATAGCCATGGCGCGAGAACACCTTATAGGGCGAGATCGCATAGCCATCGATGCCATAGCTGTCGATATCGAGCCGCCCATGGGCCGCGTGCTGGATGCCATCGACGATGATGTAGCAATCGGGCGCAACGGCGCGAATCGCCTGTACCACCGCCGCCACATCCACCGCCATGCCGGTCACCGGCGAGGTATGGATGATCGTCGCGACGCGGGTATCGGGGCGCACCAGCGCCGCGTAATCCGATGCCTCGACCGAGCCGGTGCCATTGTCATGGGGCACGGCGATATAATCCTTGCGCGCGATCTTCGCCCAGCGCTGGGCCGCACTGCGCGACGCAGGATGTTCCAGTGTCGTGCCGATGACGGTGCCGCCCTCCGCGCTTTCGATGATGGCGTTCGAGATCATGCGGAACAGCAGTTCCGTCCCGCTTTCGCCAACGAAGACCTGACCCTCTTTCGCATTGAGAAAGGTCATCATATCGGCTTTGGCCTTCGCGATCACATCGACCAGATCGCGCGACATGGCATTGTCGCGGCCCTGATTATCGGGAATCGCCGCGTAATGTGCCGAGGTCTCGACCACGGATTTCAGCGTCAGCGCCCCGCCTGCATTTTCAAAGAAGATACGCTCCCCTTGCGCGGGGCAGGTCGCGACATGGGCAAAGCGATCGCGGACGGCATCGATCAGGCCGGGATGTTGGTCGAACATGGAAGCGGGCTTTCTGTCTGTCTCTAACGAAGTCTTTTTGCCTGTCACGGGCGGCGATGCCGATTCATTTTTGGCACCGGGGACAGAAAAACGTCGAGCGGCCCCCCTGTACGATGCGCTCGATTTCGGCGCTGCACCGGGGCGCGGCGCATCGATCACCCTCCCGGTCATAGACATCGAAGCGATGCTGGAAATAGCCCAGCTCGCCCCCCGCCCCGTGAAAATCGCGCAACGACGACCCGCCCGCCTCGATGGCTTCGGACAGGACATCGCGGATCGTGGCGGTCAGGCGCTGGCATTCCTTCGCCGACAGGCTGCCCGCCTCGCGCAGGGGTGAGATTTTCGCGCGGTAGAGCGCCTCGCAGACATAGATATTGCCCAATCCAGAGACCCGGCGCTGATCGAGCAGAGCAGCCTTGATCGCCGTGCGCCGCCGGGCCAGCGCCGCCACCAGCGCCTCGCCATTGAAAGCGTTCGACAGAGGCTCCGGCCCAAGGAGGGCGAGGGATGGGTGATCGGCCAGCGCCCCGGTCGGCCATAAATCCATCGATCCAAACCGGCGTGCATCGTTATAGACCAGCCCGATTCCGTCTCCCAGATCGAGGATGATGTGATCGTGTTTGCGCGCCGCCTCGCCCACCGCCGCCGCATAGTGAAACTGCGCGCCCTGCTTTGTCGGGCCATCGCCAAGGCCCGATAATAGAAGCCGCCCCGACATGCCCAGATGGATCAACACCGTCTCCGGCACCTCGCCATCCAGATCGACGGTCAGATATTTCGCCCGCCGCCCCAGCGACAGAATTCGCCGTCCGGTCAGCCGCTCGGCGAATCGCTCCGGCAAGGGCCAGCGCAGATCGGCGCGGTTCTGGACCGCCCCGACGATCCGCCGCCCCTCCAACACCGGCGCAAGACCGCGCCGGACGGTTTCGACCTCAGGCAGTTCAGGCATCGGAATCCCGCACAGCCTGCACATCGCGTTTCAGCCGGTCGATATACGGATCCGACAAGCCATACTGATCCAGACCCTGCGCCAGATCGTAGAGATAGGCGCGACAGGTGCCCATCGATCCTTCGGCATGGGCGATGGCGGTCACCTGATCCTCGTGCCGGATGACAGACGAATAGCGGTCATGGGCAGGATTCGACAAAAAGACGCAGCAGGGCAGCGGACCCTCCGCCGTTTCAAGCGTCAGCCATTCGGGGCGATAGACGCCGGAGATCATCTCGCGCCGCCAGAGGATCGTGGTCTCCTCGTCCCATTTTCCGTCGGGAAGGCGCAGCGCCACACCGTCGCAGGTGCCCCCCTCATCCAGCGCCAGCCACAGGCCGGGACATTCCGGCGAGCCGCGACCGATGGGCGCCCAGACACAAAAGCGGCGCGAATGACCGTTCAGACGGGCCTCGCGGCGCTCGGCAATCTCGACCAGCGGATTCCAAATCAGCGAGCCATAGCCAAAGACCCACAGCTCGCCGGTTTCGCGCGCTTTTTCAAGAATTGCCTGACGCGATGCCTCGAATGCCGCCTCGTCCATGAGCGTCATTTCACCGGGCGCTTCATCGAGCATCTTCTGCTTGAAACTATCGTCGTTGAGGGAATCGCGGTTGAGGGACATGGGGCATCTCACGATCAGGATACGGCCCCGCTACCGTAGCGCAGCCTCAGGTAACTAAGCTATCCCGATGACACGGCCATTCCACCACGCCTGCGGGCCGGTCGCTCACGACGACAGGGCATGGTCCAGATCGCGGATCAGATCTTCGGGGGTCTCGACCCCGATGGACAGGCGGATCACGTCATCCCCCGCCCCGGCCACGTCGCGCTGTTCGGGGGTCAGTTGCCGGTGTGTCGTGCTGGCCGGATGCAGAATCAGCGAGCGGGCATCGCCGATATTGGCAAGGTGGCTGAACAGCGTGCATCCCTCGACGACCTTCAGCCCCGCCTCGTACCCGCCCTTCACGCCAAAGGTGAAGACCGAGCCAAACCCGTTCTCCAGATATTTCGTTGCCAGCGCGTGATAGGGATTATCGCGCAATCCCGCATAGCGAACCCACGCCACCCGCTCGTGACCATCGAGAAAATCGGCGACGATCTGCGCGTTCTCGCAATGACGGCGCATCCGCATGGCGAGGCTTTCGATTCCGAGAAGGGTCTGAAACGCGTTCATCGGGGCCATGGTGGGGCCAAGATCGCGCAGACCGATGGCATGGCCATGCATGGTCAGCGCCATATCTCCAAAACTCTCATGAAAATTCAGGCCGTGATAGGCGGGTTCGGGGGCGGCGAGGCCGGGAAAGCGGTCCTGCACCGCACTCCAGTCGAACAGACCGCTATCGACCATCGCCCCGCCCATCGACGTCCCGTTCCCGCTGAGGAATTTGGTGGTCGAATGAAGCACCACATCCGCCCCCCATTCGATCGGACGGCACAGGAACGGGGTCGCCATCGTATTATCGACGATCAGCGGCAACCCCGCCTCCCGCGCGATCTGTGCCACGGCCTCCAGATCGGTGACGACTCCACCGGGATTGGCCAGCGCCTCGCAAAAGATGGCCTTGGTCTTTGGCCCAATGGCCGTGCGGATCGCCTCAGGATCTTCGAAATCCGCGAAATCGCATTGCCAGTCGAATTTGCGGAATGTCTTGCCGAATTGCGTGACCGATCCGCCATAGAGCCGGTTCGAGGCGACAAAACGGTCCCCCGGCTCCATCAGGGCGAAGAAGACCAGCAATTGCGCCGAATGCCCCGATGCTGTGCAAGTCGTGCCCCGCCCGCCTTCGAGGCTCGCGAGGCGCTCCTCCAGCACGGCAACGGTCGGATTCGTCAGGCGCGAATAGATGAAGCCGAAACTTTGCAGGTTGAACAGAGACGCCGCATCATCCGCGTCATGGAAGACATAGGACGTATTCTGAAAAATCGGCGTCTGCCGCGCGCCGGTCACCGGCTCAGGCTGTGCCCCGGCATGGACCATGCGCGTCTCGAAACCGTATTCGGGGGTTTTGCGTCGGGTCATGGGCTTCCCTTTACACTCAGGATCACCACCCGTTTGTGGGGATCATACGCTTTGGCCAAGCGGGTCAAACCCGCCGCCGCCGCGCGGTGATGACGCCCGAATCAAAGCCGCCCCAGCTCAGCTCCGCATTCAGGCGTCCGAATTCGATCTTCGGGCAGCGGTCCATAATAACCTCCAACCCCGCCGCGCGGGCCAAGGCGGCCGCTTCGGGGTTTTCGACGCCCAGCTGCATCCAGATAACGCGGATGCCTTTTTCGGAAGCCAGCGCGATCGCATCTTCCGTCACGCCCATCGCCGCCGCCGAATTGCGAAAGACATCGACCATCTCGAAAGGGCCGGGCGTGTCGGCAAGGCTGGCATATACCGTCTCGCCCAGAATTTCCTGTCCCGCCAGCCCCGGATTGATCGGCAGTACGCGGTATCCCTTCGTCTGGAGATATTTCATCGCGAAATAGCTGGGCCTTTGCCATTTTGCCGAGGCCCCAACCAGCGCGATGGTCTTCACGGATCGCAGGATTCGCAGGATATCGGAATCGGCATAGATTTCGGGCATGGGCGGGGTGCCTGTCGCTGGTTCGGTCAGGGACCGATCCTGACCCCACAGCCAGCGCCATGCAACCGCTCATGACTGTAACCGCCCCGCGCGATGTCCTATGCTCACCGAAAAACGAGGGGAAAGACGCATGTTCGAGGGGTTCGAGACAATCGATCTGGAGACGCAGGGCGCGGTGATCCATGGGGTCACGGGGGGCGAGGGACCGCCCCTGTTATTGCTGCATGGCAATCCGCAAACCCATGCGATGTGGCACCGGATCGCCCCCGCATTGGCCGAGCGATACACGGTTGTTGCCTGCGACCTGCGCGGCTATGGCCGCTCGTCCAAACCGCCCAGCACCGAGGACCACACCCCCTATTCAAAACGCGCCATGGCCGCCGATATGGTGCAGGTGATGCAGACATTGGGGCATGCGCGCTTTCATATCGCAGCGCATGACCGGGGCGCGCGGGTGGCGCATCGGCTGGGGATGGACTGGCCCGAAAGCGTCCTGCGCATGGCCTTGCTCGACATCGCCCCGACCCGCGAAATGTATCGCGACGCGACGGATGGATTCGCGCGCGACTACTGGCACTGGTATTTCATGATCCAGCCCGCCCCCCTGCCCGAGCGGATGATGGCGACAGACCCGGAGGGGTTCTGGCGTTGGAAATGCGGCGGCAAAGGCAAGGGGCTGGATCATTTCGCCCCCGAAGCGCTGGCCGATTACCTTGCCACCTTCACGCCCGAGACAATCCGCGCGACCTGCGAGGATTACCGCGCCGCCGCGAGCATCGACATACGCCATGACGACGAGGATGCCGGGCGCAAGCTGGCCTGTCCCCTGCTGGTCCTTTGGGGAAAAAACGGGGCCATCGAGCGGCATTTCGACTGTCTGGCCCTGTGGCGCGAACGGGCGGCGGATATACGCGGACATGCCCTGCCCGGCGGGCATTATCTGGCCGAAGAACTGCCGGAGGATGTCTTGCGCGAATTCCTCGCCTTTTTTGGAGAAGGCGCAGACCGGTGACGGGCGGGACCGCATCGGATATCGCAATGCCGGATCTGGGGGCGCACCGGGGGGCACGCAGAGATTATCTTATTGGGCAATCGGCAAATCCGCCTTTCGCCATGCATCGAAGCCCCCATCCATATGGATGATCTGAATGAACCCCAGATCGGCCATGATCCGCACCGCTCCAATGCTGCGATGGCCGCTTTTGCAATGCACGACCCACCGGGCGCTGCGGTCAAGTCTGGATACATCCCGCCGAAAGAACGGTGAAAGATAGTTGATACGCTGCGCCCCCTCGATATGTCCCTTGCTGTATTCAAAGCCGAAGCGCACATCCAGAACGCGAATATCGCGGTCTGTGTCGATCAGCGCGGCGACGTCCCGCGCGGGCAGATGGATCACCGCCTCATTGGCAAAACCGCTGGCCGCCGCCGCGATCTGAATCGTCAGGACGGCGCAGAACAGGCGGATCGATCCCATCACGCCTGTCACGACCCGGATTCAGGCTTCATGCGGATCGCATCCTGACGCTCGATCAGGCGGCCCCATTTGCGATTGAAAGGATGGATCGCGCTGGTTTCGCCCTGTTTGGCCACGACATTCTTGTATTCGTTATGCCACTTGAACAGCCCCCCGGCGAGATTGTAGACCGCCCCCGCCTCCGGGGCGCTGGACATGACGCGCTGGGCAAGGCGGCTGGAGCGCTCGCCGACAGAGCAGTAGAAAACAGCGGTCTTGCCGCGCAAGGCATCGGCATGATCATCCAAAAAATCCGGCGCGCTGATCGAGGGCGACACGCGGATCGCGCCATCGATCCGGCTCACATCGTATTCCGATTGATCGCGCACATCGAACAGGACCACATCCTCCGGGTTCATCGCGGCAAGTTCATCGGTCGACAGATGCCGCACATCGCCATAGCGCTGCATCAGATTGACATGGAAACGATCCAGCTTCGCGCTCGCCGTGGCCCCGGCCAGAGCGGCGGTGGTCATCCCGATAACGGCCAAGGCGATGGCGACAATTCTGCGAAGGTTTTGGAAAAAAGAGGTCATAAAGCGCTCCAGACATCCAGTATTCGTCGAAAAATGGCCCAAAGCTGCGCATCGGCCAGATTTTTATGCAACGGCAATTCGGATCGCAGCCATCCGTCACGCCCTCGGCAAAGAATAGCACCGTTTGCGGTAACACCGTCACCCGGCCTCATCACGATCGCCCATATTTCCGTGAAGTCGAAGGCCCTATCGCCCGCAGGTCGCATCTCCATGGCAGGATGGGCGCGGATACAGCCTTATGAGAGAGATCTTCCATAAGGCGATGGCTGTTTCGATGGCCATCGCAAGGGTGATTGTTTTTTGATAGAGCGAGCCGCGAAAAGGACGACATCATGGCGCAAGACAGCGAACCCGCATCCCGTGTTGTTCTCATCGGGGGCGGGCATACCCATTCCCTCGTCCTGCACGCCATGCGTCAGCGCCCGCTGATCAATGCCGCCGTGACCGTCATCAATCCGGGCCGTACAGCGCCCTATTCCGGGATGCTGCCGGGCTTCGTGGCCGGGCATTATTCCCGCGCAGCGCTCGATATCGACATTGCACAGCTGTGTAACGATGTGGGCGCACGCTTTATCGATGGCCGCGCCACGGCCATGGACCCCGATTCACGCATGGTGCTGCTGGAGGATGGCGCGGCGCTTCCCTACGATCTGGCGAGTTTCGATGTGGGCATCACCTCCGCCATGCCCCGCATTCCCGGCTTTGCCGATCATGGGGTTCCGGCCAAGCCGCTGGGGATTTTTGCCGAGCGGTGGGATGCCTATCGCAAGGAGGCAGGGGCAAAATCCGTGGCCGTGATCGGCGGCGGCATCGCGGGGGCAGAGTTGGCGATGGCGATGGCCTATGCCTTGCGCCATCGCCAGAACACCACGATACGCCTGATCGATCGAAGCGGCATCCTCGCGGATAACAGCGATACCGCGCGCAAAAACGTCAGGGCAGAACTTGACCGCAATGGCGTCGAGGTTATCGAGCGCGCCCCGGTGCGCGAGGTTATACCCGGTGGGGTCATGATCGAAGGTGGAACAACGATCGAGGCGAATTTCGTGGTCGGGGCCGCAGGGGCAACGCCACATCCATGGATCGCCCGGACGGGTCTCGACCTGCACCACGGCTATATCAAGGTCGATAAAGCGCTGCGTGCCAGTCTTGCCGGGGTCTCTGCGACCGGAGTCTATGCCGTTGGCGATTGCGCGCATCTGGTGGATAATCCGCGCCCGAAAGCCGGGGTCTATGCCGTGCGCGAAGCGCCTGTCTTATTCGAAAACCTGCACCGCGCGCTCGCCGGATCGCCGCCGCAGGATTACGTCCCGCAATCGGATTACCTCAAACTCGTCTCCTTGGGCGGCAAGCGCGCCTTTGGCGAGAAATTCGGGATCGGCTTTTCCGGCGGACTGGTCTGGCGGCTGAAGGACCATATCGACCGCAAGTTCATGAACCAGTTCTAAAAGCTTTTTCAGCGACTGGTGATCCGCTGAAAATGCGCACCGCCTATTCCTGCTCATCGATTGACTGTCAGAGAATCTGTCCGTCCAGTTCTTTGGCCGTCGGGGGGCGCAGGGGCAAATCCCTGGCGATCCATCCCGGCCCGGCACCGGAGCCGATCATGCCTTCGGGCACATCGATGATATTGGTAAAGCCCGCTTCCATCAGCCGCCTGTTCATCCTGTCAGACCGCACCCCCCGTGCACAGATCAGGGCAACGGGGCGCTCGCCCTTCTGCGCGATAAGGGACCGCAAGGTCGTCTCGAAATCATCGCGGCGCATATCGAGCGGGATGGCGGAGGAGGCGATGCCGGTACGCTTCCATTCATCGGGCCTGCGAATATCGATCAGATAGACATCTTCGGCGTTCGCCCGCTTGTGGACTTCCTCGACCGTCAGCGCCCCATCGGCGGCCGCATCCGCAAAGACATTGAACCATGTCACCGCGCCCCCAGCCGACGCTGTCACCGCCAATCCACCCGCAGCGATGAGCCATCGGCGAGTTCGGTTTGGGGAGTGATGATTCCGGGTGCTCACGTCTCGTCCCTCCCTGAAAACGGATTGAGTTGAGGCTGTCATCATACCCCGTTTTACCCGCAGATTCGACCCCATGACCGCACACATTGTCGTCAGGATCGACCCGGTTTTCCTTTGGCGCCTGCGCTCCCCCGCAAGCGCCGGTAACATGCCCTGTGTCAGAAGATCGGGGGTAATGTCTGGATCACCAGCCGCAACAATTGTGCGCGGCTTTGGCACCGGGTCTTAGACAGGACTGCACGCACCTGATTATGAACCGTATGTGGTGAGGTAGAGCGCTTCTCGGCGATGATGGTGGTGCTCCACCCCTCGATCATGAGCGCACAGACATCGGTCTCTGCCTTCGTCAGACCGTAGAGCCGTGCAAAACTCTGCACATCAAGGTCAGGGGGCGTTTCCATGTCGATCATCAGCAGGATCACGCCCGTCAGATCGCTCTCGATCTCGGCGGTTACATCCCGTAACGGCGTCATGCTGAGCAGTAGGGGTTTCTGTCCATCCTTTTTCTCGATTCGCATCGGCGCAGTGAGCACATCATCCATGCCATTGGCCATCCTTGCCGACCGACGGAGCATCTCATACAACTTCGCGGTCAGATCTGGATCAATAAGGTCGATTTTCCTGTCGTGCCTCAGCCGGATGGTATCCCGTTGATCCAGCATCCGAGATGCTTCGTTATTGGTGATGATAACCTCGCCATTCGGCAAGACGATCGCAATGCCGACATGCAGTCTGTCCAGCACTGAGATCACGGCCTTGTAGCGCTGTCGCAACAGCAAGAACGTTCGACCCAGATCGACCGCCTGCCCCAGATGCGGGACCAACGAATGAACCGCCGGTTGCACATACGCTGGAACTGTCTGGACAGAGGCATCGTAGGCGAGGGCGATACCGTCGGACCACCCGGCATTATCGGTGAGTCTGAACCCGACGCGGCGGCGGATATTCAGACGCTGGAGCGTATGCACGTAATGGGGTAACGCATCAAGCTGCGACGCCGTCATCCCGGCGGCATCGTCGTAATACAATTCCCCCACTTTTTGCCGTGCGATCTCCTGCCATGCCGCAGCTTCCATGTGAGCGTATTCGCGGTGGTACTGATCGATAAAATCCTGACCTTGATCCCGATAGAATTTGCTCATTGCATTGAATCCATCGAAGGATTGGTCGTTTTCATGCAACACGATCACGGCACCGCGCGCACCCAGCGCATCGGCGATTGCATCGAGAACCTTGTCCCAATGGGTATTATCCAGAACAGCACCATAGGCATGTCTGATGACGTCAGAAATCAGTTTTTCGATGATTCACCCCCCCCCTTCGACGATGTCAATTTATTGAGATCGACGGGCAGTGACTGTTACGCATGAACCTTTTTTACTACCATAGCACGATTTGGCCATAGCCAAGTATTCTACTGTTGGTAACGTAGCTCCTCAGTTACTCGCTTTTATGTGTTGGAATGTGTACGCCATGGGAAGTTCAATTAAATGCTCGCTTTTTAACATATGTGCAATTTTTAGTTGTTTTTTCAACTACCATATATTTTGCGCATTTCTGGCTTGTTACAAGACTCACTATTTTGTGACTTCATGTAACGCGACACCCGCGTCGATTGGATGACGGGGGAAAATGCAATGCACCAGACTCCGTCAACAAGCATTGAAGATACGCTGCTCGACCGGATTTATCTCGGATGCAGCGATGCCGCGAGCTGGCTGCGGATGCTCCGCGAAATCTCGGCGTTGCTGAAGATCGAGGATATCGCCTGTTGCCATGACACAGCGCGCCTCGCCTCTGAGCGGGTCTTCACCGTTCTCGATCCAGATCGGCTGGATGAGGAGGCATATGGCGCCGTTCTTGAGCAATCATCGCATTGCGCGCCGCTTGAGGCAGATTTATCCTGCTGCACCCTCATCGGGCCAGAAGATGGCCATGACGGATACTGGCTGATCCTGCGCGATGCCGTTCCGCAAATAGAAGCGGCGTTTCTGTTTCGCAGGGAGACCGCACCTTTCACGCGTGACGAAATAACCTTTCTGGTCGATGTATCGCCACATCTGTTTCGGGCCAAAAAACTCCGTTCGCATATCGAGAAGACCGCCGCACGAGAACAAACTGCCCTCGCCTTGCTCGATATGCTGAAGACCCCGATCTTTTTGGTGGATACAGATCTTTCGGTCGTGCTGGCCAATGCCCCGGCACAGACGCTGGAGCGTAACGGCGTGGTCCGGCTGCACAGGCAGCGGCTCAGCTTCGAATGTGCCGATGCCATGAAGCGTGCTCGTCTGGCCGTAAAGGAGATCGGCTCCGATCAATCGGAGGAGGATCGTCTGATTCGCCTCGATCAGCCGAAAGGCCCGCCGCTTCTTGCGGTGATCGAGCCGCTCAATGATCTGTTCCCGAAACACGATCTGGCACCCCAAACCGCCGTCGCCGCCATTTTCCTCAAGGATACGGAAAGGCCGATCCACTCGGTCGATGCCGTCATGCGCGAAATACATGGCATGCCCCCCGCCGAAGCCCGCCTGGCCGCGGCAATCACCGATGGCCAGACGATCAAGGAATATGCGGCCAAAACAGGTCTTTCAGAGGTGTATGTCCGCGATCTCTCAAAGCGAATCATGCAACGACTCGGCGTGAGGAGTCAGCCGCAACTGGTCCGTGCGATCATTCAGGCGACTCCAGAAATCGGGGGGTAGGCGCAGCGCCGCACACAACTGCGGGTTTTGCACTGAATTACGCTGTCTATTTTTCCAATCTCGGTCGACCCCCTCCCAAATGGAGTTATCGCCACCGTTAAAATCTACTTAAGGTTATGTTCTGAGAAGGGACGCGGTGAAGATGATACCTTTGATATTGTGTCATTTTCTACGCATCAAAAGCAGATCAGGTAGAATAATGGTAGCCAATTTCACACAGTGCGACTCTACCCTACCGTTTTCACGGGTCTCAATGCGCAATGGCTTCCAATTGCAGACTCAACTCTGCTGTCATTGGTCCCGTCGCGATCACCTCGATTTCGGTTTCCCGGTTGCGTCCACCCAGCGCATCGATCAGCAACAGGCGATCGCCGAGGCGCCGAACGGGCTTTCCGTCGTAGAGAATCCGGGTGCCGTCATCGAGACCGGTCATGGCCATCCAAACGCGGAATCCGCGCGGATTATTGCAAAATTCCTTCAGCCGCGTGACCGTACCCGAATCGGTGGCGCGCGTGTCGAGGACCTCGACCTTACAGACCAGCGGCACCGTCATACTGAGATTAAGGCCGCTGCTGGCACGGTCGCTGGCATGGACGGCACCGGCGGCGAGGGCGAGAAACAGGGCTGCTCCGGCCCGGAGCATCGAAATAGACATGGCATGTCTCCTGTCACGACTAAGGGGAGCGTGTTCAGGTTTCTGACTATCGCATTGGGGATAATTTTCCCTTTATCCGGCGCGGTGAATGCGCAGGAGACCCTGACAATGACGGTTGAGGGCGAGGTGGCTCCGTCCTGTTCATTCGAGTTTACAGATGATTCGCTGACATTGGAGGGTGATTTGCCCGGTGCCTTGAGCGGCACGGCGAGTTTCATGGTCGATTGCAATACACCCTTTGCCTACAGCTTGATCTCCGCGAACGGAGCGCTGGCGCATGACGGCTCGATGCAGTTGGCGAGCACCTCGGACATGATCGCCGGGTTCGTGCCCTACAGCGTGACAACCACCATTCCGCTGGAAGACGGCGATACGCCAGAGATCAGCGATACCTGCGACAGTGCGGATATTCTGGATGGTGTGGGCGGGTGTTCCCTCACCGATTCTGGCACGTCCATCGCGCTCGACAAGACTGGCACAGTGGAAATCAGCGCACCAGCCACAGGCGGACCTCTGCTCGCGGGCGAATACGCCGACACCCTGACCTTGACCGTTACCGTTCAATAGTATGATGGAGATGTTTGATATGAAAAGGTTTTTGACCGCAACCGCCATTGTGGCGCTATCGGCCAATATGGCGATGGCAGAAGACAACGATCCGGAGGAAATCAGTCTCTCTGGTGCTCAGACGAATACCTGCGTGATCAACCTACCTTCCGGAACGGCCGATTCATCGATTGAATTCGATCTCGATGGCGCAGGCGAGGAAGACGCGATCGTCAATGCAACCGAAGAGAGCTTCACCTACGGGGATAGCTACTGCAACTTTGCACATTCGATCTCGATCACCGCGGCTCAAATGTCACGGATTGCCGAGGCGGGTAATCCGTTCAACGGCGCGAACAGCGATACGTTTAACGATACGATCGACTACACCGTGACCGTTTCTAACTGGGATGAAAGCGCCGGAACCCTGGAGGCGGATACGTCTTCACGCGATTCAGGCAACGACGTCGCCTTTGCCAACATCAATACGGCCTATCGCAACGATGCCGTTCCCGGCGGAACCGGCAATACGAATGACGGTCTGGAAGTCGTTGTGACGACCATCGCGCAGACCGACCCCCTTCTCGCCGGTTCCTATAGCGGAACAGTGACGATCGAGATCAAACCGCAATAATGCACCTATTTCCCTGCTTCTGGCCCGGAGCAGGTGGATTAATTGATCATGGGCAAATGTTGAAAAGGACCTGAGCTATGAAAACTCGTTTTCTTGTTTCCACCGTCTCCGCCCTGTCGATGCTCGGCGGCGCTGCTTTCGCAAATGATACCGCTACCGATGATCTGGACCTGGAAGGTACACAGGCGAATGTCTGCGTATTGACCGCACCAGCAGACACCGATGTTGCTCTTGGAACGCTCGGTGGTGATGACGCCGTGCTTGCATCTGGCGACATCGATGCGGAAGTCAGCTTCGGCGATTCCTATTGTAATTTTGCCCATACCCTGACGCTTTCGTCGGAGAATGGGGCGCTGGTTAATGACGATGCAGACGGTCTTGCCGCCCCCGGCACGTCGGACGACATCGCATCCTCGATCGATTACATCGCTGCCATTGCCGATGGCGAATGGGGTGCCGCTTTGACGCTGAACACGAGCACTGACACTGAAACGGGTGCCGCTGAAGATAACGATGTCGACATCGACACCGCATTCCGCAATGACGCAGCGGCCACCGGCGGTAATGGCGATGCAAACGGCCTGACCGTAACGATCGATGATCTGGGCGGTGACGTCGACGGCACACCTCTTCTGACCGGCACTTATGCAGATACCCTGACGGTTACACTCGGACCACAGGCATAATCCTCGTTTGAAACGGCTTGGCGGAGACGCTTCTGCGCCTCCGCCATTTTTCAATGTTTGTTTTGTTCAGGGTTATCATGCGCGCATTCCTGTTTTCTCTTTTCGTGATGTTCTCGATGCCGCTCGCCGAGGTATCGGCAATGCAGGTCAACCCTCTCGTCATCGAGATGGAAAGTGTCGGCTCACGCTCACGTGGAAATATTTCGATTTCCAACCCCTCTAACCGCCCCTTGCCGGTCGAATTCGAGATCCAGCGCTTCAAGGTGGATTCGAATGGCGACGTGGTGATTCTAGGGAACGGCGAGGATGACTTCCTGATCTTTCCGCCTCAGGCAATCGTACAGCCCTTCGGGCGACAGAATGTCAGGGTGCAGTGGCTCGGCAATCCCGATATCGCCGCCAGCGAACATTTTTATATCGTCGCAAAGCAAGTGCCTGTCGAGGTCGACCGGACACAGAAAGTGTTCGTGCAGATCGTCTTCAACATCCGCACCATGGTAAATGTGAAGCCGCCCATCGGAGACCCCGCCCTGTCGGTTTCCGCCTCTGGCATCGAATCCGACGAAAAGGGGCAACGCCGGATCTGGGCAACCATCAACAATGCCAGCTCCGTCCATGCTGCATTGGGCCAGAGCACCCTGCGTCTCTCGGCCCTTGACGGATCGGGGGCCGTGCTATGGTCGATTAATCCCAACGCCTCCCAGCGTGGCAGCCGAATCGGCGTCGGCCTTGTTCCAGCCAAGGGCAGCCGTCGCTACGTATTTCCCTTTGAAATTCCGGCTGATGTCGCCGCCCGTGCCACTGCGGCGCGGGTCGAGATCACCGCAAGAAGACCGCGGTAATCACAATGCGATCTTTTCTCTCCACAACTGCCTGCGCCGCATTCATTGCGGCGTTTTGCATTGGACCGATAAGTGTACCGAATACAGCGTTTGCGCAGGTGCTCAACCCGACGGGCCGCGCTGTCGCGCTGTCGGTGCCCCTGCGCGAACGCGGCCGCATCTTGGGCGAAGTGGTCATGCACCTGTCGGCAACCGACGCTATCGCGATCGACGCCGATACCCTGACCACCTTGCTCGATCCACTGCTGACGGAAGCGGCCACCGCACGCCTGCTATCCGCCGCCGATTCCGATGGGCGGATCGGGCCAGACACCCTTGCCGACGAAGGCTTCACGCTCGAATACGACCCCGCCGAACTGGCCTTGGCGATCACGGCCCCCGGTTCAGCGCGGGAACGCGAATCACTATTCGCAAGCCGACAGAGCCGCGAGCGCCCGGAAATCGGGATCGAGCCGACGGATATCTCGTTTTACACGAATATCCGCGCCGGGCTGGATGTGGACGATTTCGAGATCGACGACAATACCGTGAACAATCTCACCCTGCGCTTCGACAGCGTGCTGGCCGTGCCGCAACTCGACCATGCGGCACTGGAGGCAACGTCTTCGCTGAATGGCGACGGCGAATTCGATTTCGGCTCCGCTCGTATCGTTTATGATCAACCGGAGCGGGACCGTCGCTGGCGTTTCGGGCAAGTTACCTCTCCCACCTTGGGCGTCGAAGGGGGCGAGAACGCTTTTGCGCTTCAAGTCGCCAGCGAACAGGTCCGCCTGCGCCGTCAGGACACTGCCATCGAAACCGGCCCAACCACCTTCACATTGGAGCGCGAAAGCGAAGTCCGTATTCTCGTGAACGGCGTGGTGACGCGCAGCTTTCTGCTGCAACCGGGTAATTTCGACATCCGGGATTTTCCGGTCAACGAGGGCCTGAACCGCATCACGGTCGAGGTTGAGGACGATCTGGGCCGCCGTGAATTGCTGACCTTCGATACCTTCAACGACCGCCGCCTTCGCCCGGTCGGCGAGGATGCCTTCGCCCTGACGGTCGGGGTTCTGGAGGAAACCGGCAATGATGATTTTCAGTTCGATGGCGCTTTTGTCGCCGGTTTCTACGAACGCGGGGTGACGGAGCGGGTGACGGCGGGCGCCTATGCCAAGCTATCGCCAGATGCACAGGTAGGCGGGGCGGTCGCCACGATATCGGCCCTCAACAGCCTGTTTGATTTCGAGGTTGCGGCCTCCAATTCCGACGATGATTTCGGGGCGTATGGCGCGATCGGTGTCAGCTCGGTCTGGTTTCCAGATGGTGATCCGCTCGATGCGCGATCCTTGACCGCGACCGCCCGTGTACAGAGCAGGGATTTTACCACCTCCCTTCAGGGACTCGGCAGTACCGGAAACAACAAATTCGATCTCTCTCTCGGCTATTCGCAAAATCTCGGACCCTGGCGGTTCAGCGTGGGAGCGAATGCAGAACTGGACGCCTTCGATGGGTCGGAGGATACGTATAACGCCCGCATCGGCATGGGACGTAACTTCGGAGCCTTCAGTTTCTCGGCCGATCTGGGCTATGAATTCGGTGATGAAGACGATGTAACCGGCTTTTTGCGCTTATCCTATCGCATCGACCCATTGAGCGATATCGATGCCCGCTATGATCTGCGACAGGATGAGCTGCGCTCCACCTATCGCCGCCGCTCCGAACGCAACGGGGTAGGGGCGTGGAATGCGAGCGTCACCGCCGCATATTCGATCGAGGATGAACAGCCCGATCTGGGCGGTAGTTTCAGCTATCAGGGGAATCGCGGCGTCGTCCGGCTCGCCCATGACCTCGATCTCGAAACGCTGGATGGCGACGAAATCGGTCAACGGACATCATTGGATTTAGAAACATCGATTGCGATTGCAGATGGCAAGATCGGGGTTGGGCGGCGGATCAATGACAGTTTTGCGCTCCTTTATGGTCATTCCAGCCTTTCGGGTGAGCCGGTCTATGTGAACCCTTCGGAAGATGAGTATCTGGCGCGCTCCGGCCTTCTGGGTGCGGCGGTCGTGGATGTGCGCGATTACCGCGATAATTTAGTGGATTACGACGTGCGCGAAGCGCCTCTGGGCTATGACCTTGGCACCGGGGTATTCAATGTGAATCCCACCTATCGCAGCGGGTATGCCCTGCGTGTCGGCAGCGCCTTTTCGGTCACCGCGCTGGGTGAGCTGACGGATGCCGATGGCGAGCCTGCCGCATTGCTGATCGGCACGGCTCGCTCGCTCGACGACGAGGATGCGCCGGTTGTCTCGGTCTTCACCAACCGTCGCGGACGGTTTGCGATGCAGGGGATCGGGCCGGGCCGCTGGCGCATCGAATTCGAAGGGGGCGATGCGCCCCAATTCACGATCGACATTCCTGAGGACGCGACCGGTCTCGTGCGCCTCGGCGTTATTCAGGCGGAGTGATACCCATGCGCGAATGCTTTTTCGGAATCGCTGTCTCGACCTTTTTCGCGATGGGCACCGGCGCAGCGATGGCCTGTGCGGTGACCGATGCGACGCTGACCGGCAGCACGCTCGCCTACAATCCCTTTGCGGCGGCTGAGGCAGTGGAGACATACGACCTTGTGCTGACAACTGACGGGAATTGCGGTCAACTCATCGTTCAGGCGCTCTTTCCATCATCAGGCGATGGCAGGCCCGCGAATTTGCCGTTCATTATACTGACGGATAATGTGGGCAACACGGTTTTCTACAGCAATGCATCGGGATCACCCGGATCCTTCGTGACCCGGTCCACAACCACATCCGATCCGGTCCGGACCCTGACATATTATGTCCAGACCGATGCGGATCAGGCATTCCTGACCCCGGTATCGGAAACCGGGGTGCCCATCAGGTTTCAGGTGACCGAGATGGGCAGCACCGAAATCGAGATAGACCTGAACCGCGATGTCTCCGTTGAGGTCGTTCCGCATCTATCGGCGCATTTTGCCGGGACCAGCGCATCGGGAGCGACGCATACACTTGATTTGGGCGTGTTGAGCCGGGACGCGACGACCGAAAAGATGATCGGCATCGCGCTCGAAACCAATGTGAATTATACGATCGCTTTCAGCAGCCTCAAGAACGGCATGCTCGAAATCAAGGATGACGACAGGGTCACAACGGCATGGCAGATTCCCTATGCCCTTGAATTCGACGATGACATCGTCACGTTCAACGCCGCCGAAACGCCGACGACCCCCGTGGCCTTGGATGCGCCTCTCGATGGCACCCCCTCGCATAGATTATCGGTCGAGGTTGCTCCGGCGGCGGTTGGCAAGGTTCGGGCGGGGACTTATTCGGATACGATCACTGTGACGATCGCGCAGCGCAACTGATTACCCGACAAATCCGCGATCACGCAAAGCTCATGAGGGGCAGATATGCGGAAACATCTGGGCCGCCGATGACCACGCGGTCCCCGACTTTGAGCCATGCATGTCCGGCATGATCGCGCTCGCGCTGGGCCGCATCTCGAAAAACCCCGATATAGGCGGTTGCGGGAATGCCGCGCCAGCGCAGGGCCAATCGGGTCGCGACCGCCTGTTCGATGCACAAGGCCCGGAAAGGCATGTTCGGTGCCAGCCCCCGGATCGCACGGGCAACATGCTCGGCCCGCGCGATATCGTCGGCGCCGACCGCACCGCCATGCACACGCTGCGCGATACCCAGAAGACGCGTGTAACGGTGCATGGGAAGGATACTCAATATCCGGGCGAGGCAGAGCAGCACGAGGGCTTCGACCAGCACGAACCGATAGGTTCCGAGAATACGCAGAACAGTGCGGGGGGCAGAACCGATCATATGCGTTCCGGTCGAGAAAACCGACCCCGCCACGGCAGACAGGGTATCGGTATGACAAGGGATGCCAATCACCACCTTATCCCCGCGCATATCCGGGGTTCAACAGCGTGATTGACGGTCACTCGCACAGGTTTTATCAACAAAAAATTAACAACGTAATCGGAATGCTGCAATGACAGACAAAAAAGTCGGAAATCGCGCTGCAATCGATATCCCAAAAGGCCACCGCGAATGGGTTTCACCGGAGGCACGGGTGATCGTTGCATCCTCTAGCGACATCGGGAACAGCAACGCTGGCGCATTCGATTTAATGGATCAAGTTTTCAACGAAGCGAGTTGATTGCAGCGCCCGACCCCGATCGCCGCACGGATATCATCCGTATGGCGGCCGCCTTTGCCCAAGCGTCCGACCGGCTGCAATGGGCATCACCCGTCGATATTCGGGCGCATCAGGATAAGGCGCTAGCGGCCTTTATACGGCATGCCCGGATGACGGTTCCTTTCTATGCGGATCGTCTGATCGATGTCCTGTCACCGGATGGCACGCTGAACCGGCACGCTTGGCCATCGGTGCAGCCCCTGTCACGGGCAATGGTGGCGGAAAATCTCGACCGCTTGCAGACGACATCCCTGCCGGTTTCACACGGTATGCTACACAATTTCGCATCGTCAGGGACCAGCGGGTTGCCGCTTGAGGGGGTGACGACATCCTTTGCGAGGATGCACACCGCCATCATGCAGGTCCGCGCAAAGCAATGGGTAGGCGTCGATTATCACCTGAACCGGGCGCAGATCATCCATCATGTGCAGGGACACGATACTACCTATCCCGGCAAAGCGGTCGACGGTTCTTGGGCGCCCATCTGGGCAAATGACCGACGCAGCGGCACATGGCACCAGCTCGACCACAGCACCCCGCACCGGCAACAATTGGCATGGCTGCGCGAAAAGGGCAGATGCTATCTGTCGATCATTCCCAATAGCGGGATACGGCTGGCGGAATTGGTGCTGGCGGGTGAAGCCAAACCCGATATTGCGGCGATATTTTCATGCGGTGAAATCGTGACCGATGCCTATCGCGATCTGGTACGGCGGGCCTTTGGCTGCACGATCTGGGATACCTATGCCTCCGAGGAGGCCGGGTGCATCGCCTGCCAATGCCCCAGCGGAAACCACCTGCATATCAATGACGATCATCTGCTGGTCGAGATTCTCGACACGAATGACCAGCCCTGCGCACCGGGCCAACCGGGCGAGATCGTCGTGACTCCGTTCTACAATTATCAGATGCCGCTCATCCGTTATCGGACCGGGGATATCGGTGTACCGGGCGCGCCCTGCACCTGTGGCCGGGGGCTGACATCCCTTGCTTCGGTCGAGGGGCGGCTGCGCGAGGTCTTTTATTTTGCTAATGGAGAAAGCTTTGTGCCCGGTATTTCACCGATACTGTGGCAGAGATGCCTAAACGCGACCATACACCAAACCGCGCAGGTCGATATCGATACGGTCGAGTTTCGCTTCGTCTCCGACACACCCGAACATGAACAGGATCGCGCCGGGTTCATCGCGGGGATCAACCGGCGCTTTCCCTGCGGGATGACCTATCGATTCCGGCAAATGGCGACCATCCCCGGCCATGACAAACCGAAATTCACCTATCAGATTTGCGAATTGCCCCCAACGGTGCCGCGCCACCCCCCGGTCAGGCTCTGAAAAGCTGAATCAGCCGGGCGACCTGCAATGCATGGGGCAGGATGAAGGACAGGATGGCCGTTCTGGGGTCGCCGGGTGTCAGGGCGTCTTCATCGGGCCAGTCCCGTACCGCCTGCTGCAACATCGGCACATCGATCATCCCGGCAATCTGCGCATCATTGGCCATCGTGTCGAGATCCGCGCGGATGCGCTCCCTGTCGCGCGAGAGGCGCAGATACCAGTCCGGCGTCTGGCGACCCATGGGAATGCGCTTATACAGCACGGAATCCGGAAGACGCCCCGCCATGGCCCGCTTGATGAGCCATTTTGGCTGACCCCCGCGCTGAAACTGATCCTCGGGTACGCCCATGGACCATTCGACAAGGGGTTGATGGTTGAAGGGATCGCGCAGCTCGACCCCGTGCTGGGCCATAAACCCTTGGATGATATCGCCGATTTCGGGGGCGATATGCTGGGTCATGATGCGCTGACAGGCCCGATGATGCCCCATGCGCCCTTCGGGATGCCCGGCATAATCGGCGCGATGGGCCGCGATGCGCTGCTTCATGCCGGTTTCAGCGGCAAAATCGGAGGTGATGGCCCGCAGCGGTTCTGGGCCGGGCCGGTGCCTGCCCCGGTGCCAGCGCCATAGCGCATCCGGTCCCAGTGGTACGAGCACCTGCGCCACCGCCATCCGGGCCATGCCTCCCACGCCCCGGCCTGAGCATTGGAATTCCCGCATCACCTGACCAAAGCGCCGCTGTCTCCACAGCGACGCCACCACATCGTTTCCGTGATAGCTGAGCGTCAGGTTCCCCATGGTGCCATCCAGCAAAACCCGCGTGCCCGCTGCCTTCACCCGGCCCATGATCGCATGGAGCCAATAGGCGTTCAGCGCATTGCGCACGGGCATCGCCATGGCCCTTACCCGCGCATCCAGCGCATAATAGAGGCCCAGCCCCGCCGCATCGACGAAAACCGGAGACAAGCGCGGCTCCATGCTCGCAATCGCGTTGATATGAGGTGTTTCATCGCCATAGGCGCCCGGCGAGGTCTTGCCATGCCATGCGGGGTCCGGCACCGATGTATACGTTGTCAACGCGCCCTGTTTTGCAGCGGCCACCACCGCCATGCTCGATGAATCAAAGCCGCCGCTCATCAGCGATCCCACAGGTCTTGCACTGCGCAATTGAGCGGTGACGGCACGATCCAGATGCTCGCGCGCGGCCTCGACATAATCGTCATCCGAGGGAAGGCGCACCTCCCGAACCCGATCTTCCAGCCGGTAGAACACCGTTTGACGCACCGTGTCCGGCGTAACGGTCATCATCTCGCCGGGGCGAATGCGCTGGACCGCTTCGAAATAGCTGCGTGCTGCATCGGCGGGAAAGAAAGACAGGGCATCCGCGATCTTCTGCCGGTCCGGTATGCAGGGAATATCGCCCAAGGCAAACAGGGCATGGGGCGAGGATGCAAAGACGACGCGGTCGGCGCGTAAGTGATAATGCAGAACACGCTGACCGGATGGGGATCGCAGGGCGGTTACACATCGCTCGGCCCGGTCAACCACAATCGCCGTATAGGGACCGATCCAGCGCTCGACCGCCCCATCGCCCCATCGCGCCCAGCATTCGGCGGCCAGTACGGAATCCGGTGCATCCCGTTCCACCGGCAACAGGGGGAGCAGATCGTCCCGGTTATCGAGGCGACCTTCGAACAAAACCCTGAACCGCCCCGCCGCCGCCGAGACGGGCTGTCGGTCGGTGCGGTCTTCGGGGGTCAGGATCATGCGGGCATGCCCATATCCCACCGATCCCGCCACCTCGCAGGTCACCCCATCCGGCCCATAGGCACGAAGGGCACCCGCCATGCGCTCGACTGCCGGGCGCTCGACCGGCTGATCCGTTCGGTGAAAGAGGACGGCAATTGCGCCCATCGGTCCCTATATCCGTTTCTGTGCGATGGGCGTGTTACGCATCCGAGACACGCACCATCCCATGATCCGCCAAGGTTTCGATGAACCGGGCGATATCGGCCTCGCAAGCATCGCGCGCCACATCGAACTCGGCCATCATATGGGCAACGATCTGCTCGAAACGGCGCTCCTCGCCCAGAAACGCCCAGATTTCCCGCGCGGTATTGGTGAAGGAAAAGACCAGCCCGGTCTGGACGCTCATGGCGATGATCTCGTCATCCAGTTCGGTCTCCACATGGGTCTCGGTTCGGGCGATCGTGCATGCGGGGTCGAGAGTCATGATCCGTCCTTCGAGAGACTGGTAGAAGCGGGCAACGACCGGATATGGGTGACCAGCATATCCACCCCATCGGTAAAGCATGTCATATCCCGTGGCCGCGCAAACCGAAAGACCCGGATGGTCGAGACCAATGCCGCGACCTGCCGGAAAACATCCTCCCGAGGCCGGATCAGCGGCAACCATGTCCGGCGAAACACACTGGTAAAGAGCGCGGGAAAGCTGTCGGCAGTCGTGATCGGGGTGATATCCGGCTCTGGCCCGTCATCGAGCATATAGACGACCAGCGACCCGAACGGCCCGCCCGGACCCTCCAGCGGATCGCGGAGATAAACCTTATCGCTCCCCACATCCGCGCCGACCGGCTCACCGGGACAAAGGCCAAAGGTTGCGACCGTTTCGGGTGCCAGCTTGATCCCCTTGGGCAGCCCATGGATAACGGGGCGCTCCGGGCCGGTCTCCAGTACGATGACATCATCGCTGACATGGGACAGACCACGCAGGGCCAGCGCCGTCGCAAGGGTCGACTTGCCCGTCGTGGTCCTACCTGCAAGGGCGAAGACCGTTCCGTCATGGGCGACGGCACTGCAATGCAACGGAAGCAAACCGCGCTGATGGCACAGGGCAGCCCAGGCCGAGCCAAGCAGATACGCGTGAATCTCCCGCGTCGGAACATCGCCCCGGCACGAAACCCGCACCGTTCGCCCGTCCCGCACTCTGAATCCCAGCGCCGGAGAAGGATAGAAGACGAGATCGCGATCCCCGGCAATGTAGGTCTGTCCCCGGACCACCGGATCGGCCGGTATGCCAATGTCATCGACAACCCGGATCGTCACATCGATGGACGCCGCGCCCGCGCCGGTCTCTGCCGCAAAGGGAATATCGATATCCGAACGGACATGAAGGCCAGCAATCAAATAGTGCTTCATGCTCGATGCGTCTTTGTCGATCTTGCCTCGGAGGGTTGGCCGAGACGGATACCCTGTCACCCCATCCATACAATACTTGCCCGGCAATGCGAACGCCGCCTGTTATACAAGCACGTTATTGGGGTGATAATTGTGCAAATATCATCCAATGATTGATATTCGGCTGGTTTGAAAATACCGTATTTATCGCAATGTTGTAATCGTTCTGAAGAGTGATCGGCGATCGGGTGAGAAACGAGGGTCGGGAAACACATTTTTGATCCCGCTTATCCTACGGCCCCCATCACTCCTTATTGGCGGCCACCCACAGCGCCTCGTCGCCCATCTCCGCGATGAAGGATGCGTGCTGTTCCTGTTCCGCGTCGGTTAGCAGCACGGGGCGCGGTCCGGGACGGGCCGATGCACGATAGGGGGCGGCGACTTCGCCCTCCTCCACTCCACTGCGGGCGACATCCATCGTCAGGCGCGATTGGCGGCCGCCGCAGAGTTCCAGATACACATCCGCGAGGATTTCGCTATCGAGCAGCGCCCCGTGTTTCACGCGTTTGGAGGTGTCGATGCCAAAGCGGCGGCACAACCCGTCCAGCGAATTCTGTGCCCCCGGAAAGCGTTTTCGCGCGATCTGAAGCGTATCGACCGCTTCGCCCAGCGCCAGTGTCTTCGCCTGCACCGCCGCGAGTTCCGCATTCAGGAATTTGATATCGAAGGGCGCATTATGAATCACCAGCGTCCCACCCTCGATGAAATCGAGAAAGGCTTGCGCCACCTCGGCAAAGCGCGGCTTGTCGGCAAGGTCATCATCGGAGATGCCATGCACCGCGAATGCCTCGGCGGGCATCGGGATGCCGGGATTGATATATTGGTGATAGGTCCGGCCGGTGGGAACATGGTTCACCAGTTCCAGCGCCCCAATCTCGACGATGCGGTCGCCCGTCGCCGGGTCGAGACCCGTGGTTTCCGTATCCATGACGATTTCACGTATGTCGCTCATGGGCCTGACCCTATGTCATTGCGCCGAGACACGCCAGATCGTGTTGCCCACATCATCGGCGACCAACAGCGCGCCGTCTTGGGCGATCGCGACCCCGACAGGGCGGCCTTTCGCGCGGCCTTCTTGCAAAAAGCCGGTCAGCACATCGACCGGATCACCCGCCGGTTTGCCCTCGTCAAAGGGGACGAAGATCACGCGGTATCCGCTGCGCGGCTTTCGGTTCCAGCTTCCATGCTGGCCGATAAACGCCCCTTGCGCAAAGCGTTCGCCCAGCCGCGCACCGGGCGCGAATGTCAGGCCGAGCGAAGCGGTATGCGCGCCCAAGGCATAATCAGGCACAAGGGCCGCGGCCACCTTGTCCGGGCGCGCGGGGGTCACACGCGGATCGACATTCTGGCCGTAATAACTCCATGGCCAGCCATAGAAACCACCCTCCCGAACCGACGTCATGTAATCGGGCACCAGATCGCCGCCCAGCTCATCGCGCTCATTTACCGCCGTCCAGAGCGCGCCGGTCACCGGCTCGAAATCCATTCCCACAGGATTGCGAAGGCCGGTGCCGAAAGGGCGCAAAGCCGTGGCCCCCGGATCGAGCGCATGGATCATCGCCCTGCCCTCCTCCGCCGCCAGCCCCTTCTCCGCATGGTCGCTATCGGACCCCACGGCAATATAGAGCGTGCCATCCGGCCCCGCGACAAGGCCCTTGGTCCAGTGGCGGTTCGTTCCGGCGGCTGGCAGGTCGACGATCCGTTCGCCGGGGGTCTCGATCCGCGTTTCGCCGGGGGTATAGTCAAAGCGCATCAACGCATCGGTATTGGCGACATAAAGCGAGCCATCGACAAGGGCCATCCCGAAGGGCGATGTCAGACCGTCGATCAGGATATGGCGCTGCTCCGCCAGCCCATCGCCATCCGCATCGCGCAGCAGGGTAATGCGATCCGCACTCGGCACCCCTGCCCCGGCCAATGCCATCACCTGTTTCTCGGCATAGGCGCGCAGGCCCCCGGCCGGATGCGGCGGCTTGTTCGTCTCTGCGACCAGAACATCGCCATTAGGCAGCACATGCATCCACCGGGGATGGTCCAGACCGCGCGCATAGGCCCCGACGGTCAGCCCCGGCGCCGCCACGGGCCGCTCACCCTCGCCCCATCCATCCACCAATGCGATGGCCACGGTCGGCAGGACGGATTGCGCAGGCGGGGGCAGCACCGGGGATGCGCCGATCCCATCCGAAAGCGGCAGTTTCGCATTATTGCCACAGGCAGCCAATCCGAGAGCGACCATGCCGATGACCGTCAGCGAAAGCAGGTATTTGTTCATGACAGGCTTTCCAGTATTGCCGCGACCCGCACCCGTGCCGCCTCCATCCCCTCGCCGGTGTCGATGACATGATCCGCGCGGGTGCGTTTTTCAACATCAGGGGTCTGCCGGGCGAGGATGGCGTCAAAGCGCTCCGGCGTCATCCCTTCGCGGGTCAAGGCGCGGCGGCGTTGCTCATCGGGGTCACAGGTCACGACGACCGTGGCATCGACATGGGCCTGCGCACCCGTTTCGAATAACAGCGGAATGTCGAGCACCACGACCCGCTCGCCCGCCTGCCGCGCCTGCTCCAGAAACGCCTTGCGATCCGCCCCGACGATGGGATGGACGAGGCGCTCGATCTGCGTCAGGAGCGCGGGGTCACGGGCAATGGCCCGGCGCAAGGCCTCGCGGTCGATGCCCGAAGGGGCGCGGGCATCCGGTACGAGGGCCGCGACAGGCTCGACCGCAGCGCCACCATATCCATAGGCGCGGTGAACGGCGGCATCGGCATCCCAGACCGGCACACCCGCCTCGGCGAACAGTGCAGCGGTGGTCGATTTGCCCATCGCGATCGAGCCGGTCAGACCCAGCACGATCATCCCAGAACCGCCCGGCGCAGAGCATCATCCACCTCCGGCGCACGCCCGAACCAGCGTTCGAAACCGGGGCGCGCCTGATGCAGCAGCATCCCGAACCCATCGACGACACGCGCCCCCCGCGCCTTTGCGGCGGACAGGAACGGCGTCTCGCCGCGCGCGTATACAATGTCGGTCGCGATGGTGCCGGGGCCGATCTCGTGCAGGTCGAGCGTCATCTCCGGTCCCCCGGCCATGCCCATACTGGTCGCATTGACGACCAGCGCGGCCCCCGCCAGCGCATCCTCTGCCCCGGCCCAGTCCAATACCGTGACCTCCGGCGCAATCTCGTCGCGCAGGGCCTCGGCCCTCGATGCCGTGCGGTTGAGCAGGCGCAATTCCGGCACCCCCGCTTCCAACAGCGCCACGATCACTGCCCGCGCGGCCCCGCCTGCGCCCAATACCGTCACCGGCCCCGCCCCGGCATGCCATCCGGGCTGTGCCTCACGCAGATTTTCGATGAAGCCGAACCCATCGGTATTATCCGCCACGACCCCCTTATCCGGATCGAATACCAGCGTATTTGCCGCCCCCAACCGGGTGGCCATGGCAGAGCGCTCATCGGCCAGAACGAAGGCGCGTTCCTTATGGGGCATGGTCACATTCGCCCCGACAAAGCCCAGATTCGGCAAGGCCGCCAAGGCCCCCTCGAAATCCGCCTCACGCACGCCCAGCGGCACATAGGCCCCCGCAAGGCCATAGCGGGCGAGCCAATGCCCATGCACCTTCGGCGATAATGAATGCCCGATGGGCCAGCCGATGACCCCGGCCAAGGGAACCGTATCGCTCATTCCATCAACACCTTTCGCGCACGCAAAAATCCCAGCATTTCGAGCAGAGGCATCCCAAGGATCGAGAAATAATCCCCCGCAACGCGCGAGAACAACTGTCCTCCGCGCCCCTCGATCCGGTATCCGCCGACGGTGGACAACACCGCGTCCCCTTCGGCATCCAGATACGCATCGAGAAAGTCTTCCGAAAACGCACGCATCGTCAGGCGCGCCGCTCCGATATGTCGCCAGACCGGCGCGCCACCCGACACGATGACCGCCGCACTCAGCAATTCATGCGATCCACCGCGCAGATGCATCAATTGCGCGCGGGCTTCGGCCCGGTCACGCGGCTTGTCGAATATCTTGCCCGCCGTCACCAGCACCTGATCGGCCCCGATAACCAGAGCATCGGGATGGCTGATCCCCACCCGCCGGGCTTTTGCCTCCGCCAGCGCATCGGCCAGATCGCGGGGAGCGACGTTTTCGGCGCGGAAAGCTTCCTTGATCGCGTCCTCATCCACGCGCGCCGGGACGATTTCGACCGCAACCCCGGCCTCGCGCAGCATGATCGCCCGCGCCTCGCTCGCCGATGCCAGCACAACCCTCATTTCAATCGCTCCTGCCCGCCGGTCTCCAGACCCCGAAAAATTTCCGCCGCCGTTTCTTCGACCGAACGGCGAGTAACATCGATCACCGGGCAACCCAGCGCATCCATCACCTTGCGCGCCTCGATCACCTCGCGCTTGATGCTGTCCAGATCGGCATAATCGCCCTCGGACAAATCCGGCTCACCAAAGCGGTTGAGCCGGTTCTGCCGTATCTGGGCCAGCCGCGTGGGTTTGGCTGTCAACCCGACGACCGGCGTGCCCTTTCCGGGCAGATCCCAGAGCGCGTCGGGCGGCGCCTTGCCCCCGATAAGGGGCAGATTCGCTGCCTTGATCCCCCGTCCGGCAAGATAGACACAGGTGGGCGTTTTCGAGGTTCGGCTGACCCCGATCAACACGACATCCGCCTCGGCCAGCCGCTCCGCCAGATTGCCGTCGTCATAGGCCAGCGCAAAATCGAGCGCGGCAACCCGTTGGTAATAGCGCTCATCGACCACATGCTGCGCACCGGGCCGGGTCAGTTCCGCCTTTCGCCCCAGAAATCCCGTCAGGATCGAGATCATCGGATCGAGAAACGGCACCGCCGTCACACCGATCTCATGGCATCGACGCTCCAGCTGCGTTCGCAAATCCCGCTCGACCACCGTATGAAAAACCAGACCCGGCTCGCGCTCGACCGCATCGAGCGCCCCACCGAGCGTTTCGGCATTGCGAATCATCACATGGCGGCGATAGCGAATCGCGACCTCTCCGAACATCGGCATCGTGGCACGCAAGGCCGATGAGATGGTTTCGCCGGTCGAATCCGAGATAATATGGATACAAGTGTGCTCTGACATGGCGATGTGGATAACGGGCAAAACTCGCCGACGCAAAGGGCACAGGGCGATTCGTCCCGGTGATTCATTTTTGTTCTTCCATCTGTCCCGATGTGGATAGATTTATTCGCGCCATGCGGGTTCGTCGTCAAAAATTGTCCGTATAAGGTATTACTGGCATTTATGACTTTCACGAATCGGCGCATATCTTCATATTTGTTACCGAAATCCTAATCCCCCGGTCCCCTTTGATCCCCAAGAAAAAGGAACAACACTTGTGGATAACTCTGTGAATGGAAGTCGCAAGCCAATGATCCCCGTAATCCACAGGCATAAACAACAATCATCATCCTTTTTTAATATTTCATTCAGAGGGGAAAAAAGAAGGGCCTGTCACGGCACAACAATGATCGAACGGTCTTGCCAAGACGAGGCATTCCCGCGCAGGGTCGCGCCATGAAAACCGAAGACAAATTACTGATCCGGGCGCTCAAGGGCGAGGCGACCGGCGTGCCGCCCGTCTGGCTGATGCGTCAGGCCGGTCGCTACCTGCCCGAATATCGTGAATTGCGTGAACAGGCGGGGGGATTCCTGAACCTCTGCTACACACCCGATTTCGCCGTCGAAGCCACGATGCAGCCGATCCGTCGGTTCGGGTTCGATGCCTCGATCCTGTTTTCCGACATTCTGGTCGTGCCCCATGCGCTGGGCCGCGATGTCTGGTTCGAGCAGGGCGAAGGCCCGCGCCTCAATCCGATGGCGGTGGGCGAGGCTCTGCCTGCCTTCGACGCAGAGGCTTTTCACGCTCATCTCGCACCCGTCTACGAGGCTGTGAAGGGATTGCGCTCATCCCTGCCCGCCGAGACGGCGCTGATCGGTTTTGCCGGTGCCCCATGGACCTTGGCGACCTATATGGCTGCCGGTCGTGGCAAGGACGAACAGGCAGCGGCGCGCCAGTGGATGTTTACCTCCCCCGACAGCTTTGCCGCCCTGATCGACCGTTTGGCCGATGCGGTGGCATCCTATCTTATCCGGCAAATCGATGCGGGGGCCGAGGCCGTCCAGATTTTCGATAGCTGGGCCAGCGCCCTCGCCCCCAATGCCTTTGACCGCTATTGTGTGCAGCCGACGAAACATATTGTCGAAACGGTGCGCGCGGCGCATCCCGATACACCGATCCTTGGCTTTCCGCGCGGAGTTGGCTCGTCCTATGCCAGCTTCCTGAAGGAAACCGGGGTAAACGGGGTCAGTCTCGACCAGAATGTCGCCCCAGAATGGGCTGCTGAGGCACTGCAACCCCATGGCACGGTACAGGGCAATCTTGAGCCGATGCATATGGTCACCGGCGGAGATGCCCTGCTGCGCGATACCGACCGTATTCTCGCGGCATTATCGGGCGGGCCGTTCGTCTTCAATCTTGGCCATGGCATCACGCCCCAGGCCGATCCTGCCAATGTCGAGGCGCTGCTGCGCCGGATTCGGGGATAGAACATGCTGGCCGCTGCATATCCGTGGCTGAAATGGCTGCACCTCGTTGCCATGATTTCATGGATGGTGGGCTTGTTCTACCTGCCCCGCCTGTTCGTCTATCACGCTGAGGCCACCTCCGATGAGGTGCGCGCCACACTTTCGGTGATGCAGGCAAAGCTGATGAAGGTCATCATGACCCCGGCGATGCTGGTAACATGGGTGTCCGGTATCCTGCTGATCGCCTCTATCGGTGTCGGCGGGTTATGGATTGTGGCAAAGATCGCCTGCGTCATCGCCCTGACCGGCTTTCACGGTATCTGTGGCAAGTGGCGCAAGGAACTGGCCGCCGGACGCTCGACCCGTGATGGCCGGTTCTTTCGCATGATGAACGAAGTACCGACCGTCTTTCTGATCGTGATCGTCGGTTTGGTGATTTTCAAGCCGTTCTGATCCGGCGCAGGGAAACCCGCTCACCATGACCACCCTTCCCGATTTTCGTCTCGAAACCCATTTTGCGAAATGGGAATTCAGCGCCCGGCATCACATGACCGCTTCCGATGCCGAGAGTGTCAGCCTGCGCGACCTGCTCGCCATGGCCAGCCCTGCCGAGCGCGAGAGTTTTGAGGGGATGTGGCTGGGCTATACCGAGACATGGGGCGCGCCGGATCTGCGCGCGACCATCGCCCAGACCTATGCCGGGCAGGACGCCGCAAATGTCTTGTGTTTTGCCGGGGCAAGCGAGGGTATTTTCGCGGCCAACACGGTCCTGCTCGACCGGGACAGTCATGCCATCGTTGTCACCCCCAATTACCAGTCCCACGAAACCTTGCCATCCGCGATCTGTTCCGCGACCGGCGTGCCGCTCGATCCCGATGACGGTTGGTCACTGGATATCGACCGGGTGGCGGCGGCGATCCGACCGAATACAAAGCTGGTCACGATCAATTTTCCCCACAACCCGACCGGCGCGATCCTGCCGCTGGACCGTTACGAGGCCCTGATTGCGCTGTGCCGAAAGCATGGCATCTGGATTTTGCATGACGAGATTTTCAATGGTCTTGGCCCGACCGGCACCAAGCACCTGCCCTATATCGCCGATCTTTACGAGCGGGGCCTGTCTTTAGGGGTGATGTCGAAATCCTATGGCCTGCCGGGCCTGCGAATCGGCTGGATCGCCGCTCAGGACGCCGATACCCTGTCGAAGATGGAGCGGCTGAAACATTACCTGTCCATCTGCAATTCCGGCCCTAGCGAGCGATTGGCGACCATCGCGCTTACCCATCGCGCGGCTCTCCTCGCTCGCAATTGCGCCTTGATCGACGAGAATTTGCCGAAATGGGAGGCATTCTTCGGCCGCTATCCCGATCTCTTCGAATGGCGGCGACCCGATGGGTCCTGTATGGCCTTTCCGCGTTACAAGGGCGCGGAGGGGGTCGAGGAATTCTGCCGCGCGCTGGTCGAGGAAAGCGGGGTCTTGCTGTTGCCCAGCACGATCTATCGTTCCGATCTTGGCCCGACCCCGACCGATCGTTTCCGCCTCGGTTTCGGACGCACAGGGCTGGATGACGGGCTGGCGGCGATGGATGCGCATATCATGCGTCATCGACAAGGCGCTTGACAAATTTTGCGAATACGTCCATTTCCTCCAACCGAACAGTGACGATGCCGCCCGGCATGTTTATTTTATTCCGCTGTGACGATCTTTCCTTTTTCTGAGAGACGATCCTCTCGATCCCCCCCTCTCCGCCCATGAGCCGAAAGAATTCCCCATGGATGACTCGACCCTGAAACTTCAGGTTCTGAAAGACAAATCTCCCACCGACCTTCAGAAATTCGCCGAAGATCTCGATGTCGAGAACGCCAGCACCCTGCGGCGTCAGGACATGATGTTCGCAATCCTGAAGGAGCTGGCCGAGCGGGAGACGGAGATTACCGGCCACGGAGTTCTCGAAGTCCTGATGGACGGTTTCGGGTTCCTGCGCAGCCCTGAGGCCAATTACCTGCCCGGTCCCGATGACATCTATGTCAGTCCCCAGCAGATTCGCCGCTTCTCTCTGCGGACCGGGGATACCGTCGAGGGCGTGATTCGCAGCCCAAAGGATGGCGAGCGGTACTTCGCGCTGATGAAGGTCAGCACGATCAATTTCGAAGACCCCGAACGTGCCAACCACAAGGTTAATTTCGATAACCTGACCCCGCTCTATCCCGATGAGCGGCTGATCATGGAGATCGAAGACCCGACCCTCAAGGATAAGAGCGGGCGCATCATCGAGCTTGTCGCCCCCATGGGCAAGGGTCAGCGCGGCCTGATCGTCGCGCCCCCGCGCACGGGTAAGACGGTTCTGCTCCAGAATATCGCGAAATCCATCGCCCATAACCACCCCGAATGTTACCTGATCGTCCTCCTCATCGACGAACGCCCCGAGGAGGTGACGGATATGCAGCGGACCGTGCAGGGCGAGGTGATTTCTTCGACCTTCGACGAGCCCGCCGTGCGCCACGTGCAGGTTGCGGAGATGGTGATCGACAAGGCGAAACGTCTGGTCGAGCATGGGCGCGATGTGGTGATCCTGCTCGATTCGATTACCCGCCTTGGCCGTGCCTACAACACCGTCGTACCATCCTCAGGCAAGGTTCTGACGGGTGGTGTGGATGCCAATGCACTGCAACGCCCCAAGCGGTTTTTCGGCGCCGCGCGCAATATCGAGGAAGGCGGCTCGCTCACCATCATCGCCACCGCCCTGATCGATACGGGCAGCCGCATGGACGAGGTGATCTTCGAGGAATTCAAGGGCACGGGTAACTCCGAGCTTATTCTCGACCGCAAGATTGCCGATAAGCGCGTCTTTCCCGCCATCGACATCCTGCGCTCCGGCACCCGGAAAGAGGAATTGCTGGTCGATAAGGAGACGCTGGCCAAGATGTTCGTCCTGCGCCGTATCCTCAACCCGATGGGCACCATCGACGCGATGGAATTCCTGCTGGGCAAACTCAAGCAGACCAAGACGAACGGCGATTTCTTCAATTCGATGAATACCTGACGGATTCGGGCAGCCCATGGCCCGGAAGACGATCTTTGCAGTTTCAACCCCCCCCGGCATGGGGGGGATTGCCGTGATCCGACTGTCCGGTCCCTTGGCAGATGACACCCTCGCCGCCATGACGGATAAACCGTTACCTGAACCGCGAAAGGCTGTTCTACGGCGTCTTTTTAATCCGCATACAGAAGAAAATCTCGATCATCCACTCGTCCTGCGTTTCTTGGAAGGACACAGTTTCACGGGTGAGCCGGTCGTGGAACTGCATCTGCATGGCGGACGCGCGGTTGTTGCGTCGGTGATGGAGGCTCTGGGGCAGCGGGATGGCCTGCGTCTCGCGCAACCGGGGGAATTTACACGCCGTGCCTTCGATCATGGGCGGCTTGACCTGTCGCAAGTCGAAGGCTTGGCCGATCTGATTTCTGCCGAAACATCCAGCCAGCAACGGGCAGCCCTGCACCAGTATTCCGGCGTGATTGGCGCGCGGTGCCGGGCATGGTCGGCTCGTCTGACCCGTGGATTGGCCCTGTTGGAAGCAACCATCGATTTCGCGGATGAAGAAATCCCCGCTGAAACATGGCAGGTTGCAACGGATGAAATCGTCGGGGTCCGCGATGCCATTCGTGCCGATCTTGGTGCGGCGCATCCATCGGAGCGGATGCGCGATGGCTGGCGCATTGCGATCCTCGGCGCGCCGAATGCGGGCAAATCCACATTGTTAAACGCGTTGGCACAGCGGGACGCGGCCATCGTGTCGGATATACCGGGCACCACACGGGATAGTATCGAAGTTCATCTCGATCTTGGCGGTTACCCCGTAACACTGATCGACACTGCCGGTATCCGTGATGCTGATGATGCCATCGAGCGAATCGGAGTCGAGCGTGCGAATCGCGTAGCAAGGGAGGCGGATTTACGCATTGCCGTTGCGGCGCCCGATGCAAGGCTGACCGAAGATGTCACCGTTCTCTTGCAAAAAAACGATCTGCTTCTGTGGAACAAGATGGATCGGGCCGCGTCACCGGAGCCACATTATATCGCTTTATCGGCACGGTCGGGCGAGGGGCTTGATACGGTGATCGAGCGTCTTCGCGCCATGGCTGATATCGCCGATCCTCCCGCCGATGCCTTGCTGTTGCACCAACGGCATCGCGAAGCGATGGCCCAGGCTTTGCGGTCTCTGGACGATTATGCCGACCTTGCATCCACCGACCCCGATAGGATACAAGCGGCTCCCGAACTGGCGGCCCAGTTGGTGCGCGAGGCATGGGAGTCGCTCGGGCGAATTACGGGTGAGCGCGGGATCGACCGCTTGCTCGATGTGATTTTCTCGGAATTCTGCCTCGGAAAATAGTGGCGGGTGTTTCACGTGAAACAATTCGATTTCGATGTCATCGTCATTGGCGGTGGTCATGCTGGCAGCGAAGCGGCCCTTGCCGCCGACCGTGCCGGTGCGCGCACGGCGCTGATAACCCATCGCCGGGATCGGATCGGCGAAATGTCGTGCAACCCTGCCATTGGTGGTCTGGGCAAAGGGCATCTGGTGCGCGAGATCGATGCCCTTGACGGTGCCATGGCGCGGGTCGCCGATGTTGCGGGTATCCAGTTCCGCCTCCTGAACCGCTCGAAAGGCCCCGCAGTACGCGGACCACGGGCGCAGGCGGATCGTGCGATTTATCGGCAGGCAATGCAGGCAGAATTCGATCTCTCGACCGTTACGATCATCGAGGCGGAAGTCAGCGACCTGCTGATGAATGGAGCTGTGGTCGAGGGCGTCGTCACGCCCAAGGGGGAGTACAGGTCTGCTTCGGTGGTCCTGACAACCGGGACGTTCCTGAATGGCATCATGCATACGGGTGACGATCAAGTTGCCGGGGGCCGTGTCGGAGATCCTCCGGCAAAAGCTCTCGCGGCGCGGCTATATGGCATGGGCCTGCCAATGGGGCGCTTGAAGACGGGTACGCCTGCGCGTCTTGACGGGCGCAGCATCGATTACACTGCGCTTGACCGGCAACCGGGCGATACCGACCCTATGCCGTTTTCGTTCCTGACCGAAAAGCTGCCTGAGCCGCAGCTCGATTGCCATATCACCCGCACGACCCCTGCGACCCATGCGATCATCGAGCAAAATCTGTCGCGTTCCGCGCTCTATGGCGGGAGGATCGACGGGATCGGGCCACGGTATTGCCCCTCTATCGAGGATAAGGTCGTGCGCTTTGCGGAGAAGGATAATCATCAGATTTTTCTGGAACCGGAGGGGCGAGACGATCCGACGATCTATCCAAACGGTATTTCGACGTCTTTACCCGTCGATGTTCAAAAGGCATTTATCGCGACGATCCCCGGTCTTGAAAAGGCGCAGATCCTGCAACCCGGTTACGCGATCGAATACGATTATGTAGACCCTAAATCCCTCGATCCGACTTTGGCTCTGGGCGGTGTGACGGGGCTGTACCTCGCGGGCCAGATCAACGGAACCACGGGATATGAAGAAGCGGCGGCGCAAGGTCTGATGGCTGGTCTGAATGCGGCTGCCCATGCCTCTGGCTCGAAAGCCTGTCTGATCGATCGATCGGAGGGCTATATCGGCGTGATGATCGACGATCTTGTGACTCAGGGCGTAACCGAACCCTACCGCATGTTTACGTCCCGCGCCGAGTATCGCCTGACCCTGCGTGCGGATAATGCGGATCAAAGACTGACGCCGAAAGGTGAAGCCTTCGGCTGTGTCACGTCGAAGCGCGCGTCGATGTTTCACGTGAAACAATCCGCGCTGAACGATGCCAGAGAACAGCTTCAGGCGCTTTCGATGTCGCCCAAGCAAGCCGCTGAGCGAGGTTTGCCGATCAATCAGGATGGCCGTCGGCGCAATGCGTTTGAGTTGCTCGGATATGCCAAGATCGACGATGCGGCGTTCCTGTCGGCAATCCCCGAAGCATCGACCATCGCCGCTCCGCTCCGGGATCAACTCCGGATCGAAGCGCTTTATGCCGGGTATCTCGACCGACAAACCGCCGATATCGAATCTTTTCGTCGGGATGAGGGGTTGGAGCTTCCCCTCGATATCGATTATGCCGGGATTGGCGGATTGACGGGCGAAATTGTCGAGAAACTGAAATCCGTGCGGCCCATGACGCTTGGTCAGGCATCGCGCATTCCGGGGATGACACCGGCGGCCCTCACGGCATTGCTGGCCCATGTTCGCCGTTCACCTGCGCGCGCTGTCAACGCATGACACGGGTTTCGCTGTTGAGTGATCTGGATGTTTCACGTGAAACAATCGAGCGGTTGGAAACCTATGTCGCGCTCCTGAAAAAATGGTCGCCGAAAATCAATCTCGTCGCGAAATCGACGCTGGACGATGCTTGGGCGCGGCATGTGCTCGATTCGGCTCAGCTGATGCCTTTGATGCCGGATCATACGCGGGAGGTCGCCGATCTGGGGTCAGGGGCTGGGTTTCCGGGGTTGGTGCTGGCGATTTTGACGCGGGAGCAGGAGCGCCCGTTCAAGGTTGCGCTGGTCGAGAGCGACCGCCGGAAATCGATCTTTCTGCGCGAAGTCATCCGGGAGACAGGCGCCTATGCGGATGTGTTGGTTCAGCGGGTCGAGCATCTCGACCGGCCTGTCGATGTGGTGACGGCGCGGGGCTTTACGGCGCTGGAGCGATTGCTGGGGATGGCATATCCGATCCTTGGAAAAGAAGGCCATGCGATCCTGCATAAAGGCGCGCGGTACGAAAGCGAATTGACCGATGCCCTCGAATGCTGGCACATGGAGGTTGAGCACCATAAAAGCCGGATCGATCCGGCATCCGTGATCCTCCGCATCAGCGGGCTGGAGCGGCGACAGGACAAGTCATGACCGATAAACGACGCCGCGTGATGGCGGTGGTGAATCAGAAAGGCGGGGTCGGTAAAACGACGACCGCCGTTAATCTCGGCACGGCGCTGGCCGCCGTGGGGCGAAAGGTACTGTTGATCGATCTCGATGCGCAGGGCAATGCCAGCACGGGGCTGGGCTTGTCGCCGGAGGAGAGGCGCAGTACATCCTATGATGTGTTGACCGGCGAGCGTGCATTGCGCGAGACGATTCATACGACCCGAGTGCCGGGACTGCATATCAGCCCAGCCTCCGCCGACCTGTCCGGTGTCGATTTGGAGATTGTGGGCGAAGATCGCCGCGCGCATCTGTTATTCGATGCATTGGCCAAGGAAACCGACGCGGCCTATGATTACGTCATCATCGATTGCCCGCCATCCCTGAGCCTTGTGACGATCAATGCGATGACCGCGGCCAATGCTGTGCTGGTGCCGTTGCAATGCGAATTCTATGCGCTGGAAGGGCTGAGCCAGTTGTTGCGCACGGTCGAGCGGGTGCGGGTTTCGCTCAATCCCGATCTGGAAATTCAGGGGATCGTTCTGACCATGTATGATGCGCGTAATCGCCTGTCGGGGCAGGTGGCGCAGGATGTGCGCGAGCATATGGGCGATGTGGTGTATAAGACCGTCATCCCCCGCAATGTGCGGATTTCCGAGGCGCCATCCCATGGCAAACCGGCGCTTTTGTACGATCATGCCTGCGCGGGCAGTCAGGCTTATATCCAGCTTGCCAGTGAATTACTGCGCCGTGAACGCGACCTGATTGCTGCGTGATGCTGAAAGGAGACGGTATGTCGACGAAATCCTCCCGCAAGGGTCTGGGCAAGGGCCTCTCGGCGCTTTTGGGTGATGATCCGGTTCTGGATCAGAAGAAGACGCGGGATATCGAGATCGTCTCCCTGACCGAGATCGAGCCGAACCCGGATCAGCCGCGCAAGCGCTTTACGCCCGATGAGATCGGCTCGCTCGCCGCATCGATCCGTGAAAAGGGCATCCTGCAACCGATCCTCGTCCGGCCCAATCCACGCGGGGGGGTCCGCTATGAAATCGTGGCGGGCGAGAGGCGCTGGCGGGCGGCGCAACAGGCGGCGCTCCATGATGTGCCGGTCCTCGTCCAGCACTTCTCCGATACCGAAGCGCTGGAAGTTGCGTTGATCGAAAATATCCAGCGGGTCGATCTAAACCCGATGGAGGAAGCGGAAAGCTATACGCGCCTGATCGAAGCGCATGACTATACGCAAGAGCAACTCGCCGAAGCGGTCAGCAAATCGCGCAGCCATATCGCCAATACGCTGCGATTGATGAAATTGCCGGTTCGGGTCTGCGATGCCTTGCGCGGGGGAGAGTTGACGGCGGGCCATGCGCGGGCCTTGGTCGGGCATCCGGATGCGGATACGATCGCGCGGGAGATTATCGCGCTGGGATTATCGGTGCGTGAGACTGAAAAGCGCGTATCGACCGAAAAGCGGGTTCAGCAGAAAGTTGCACCCCCGGCGAAGGATACCGATACGCTGGCTTTGGAGGGCGATCTCGCGGCGGCGCTTAAGGCCAAGGTGACCATCAAGCATGGTCCTGCCGGAAACGGGACAATCCAGATCACGTATAAATCGCTCGATCAACTCGATGAGCTATGCGAGCGTTTTGGGCTTTGAACAATGTTCATTTTTGACTGACCGCTGGTAATCTGACCTCGAAACAGGCGCCAGCATTGCCGGGCAGCAGGCGCAGACTGCCCCCGAACCGGGTGATGATCGCATGGCTGATCGCGAGGCCCAGCCCGGCCCCGGTGGTCGTTTCGCCTGCGCGCCCGCGTGAGAACTTGTCAAAGATCGCATGGGCTTCCTCGCGGGGGACGCCGGGGCCATTATCGGCGATGGCCGCAATATAGGTGCCGCCCTCCACGCGGCTTTCCACGCGGATGACCGGATCGTCCCGAACGCCGTATTTGATCGCGTTCGACAGAATGTTGATGAAAACCTGACTGAGACGAGCATGATTGCCCATGGCGCGGACCGTCTCGCTCGTGCGGGTCATTTCTATCCGCACCCCGGCGGTGCGCGACAGGCCGAGGCAAGCGTCGAGGGCTTGGCCGAGGGCGTGTTCCGGGTCGACGGGTTCGAGCGGGCGTTCCGTATCGCCCCGCTCGACGATGGCCATATCGAGAATCTCGTCCAGCAGGCTGGTCAGGCGGATGCTCTCGGCATTGATGATGCCGATGAAGCGCTGGCGCTCTGCCGGGTCGAGATCGGGGGTCTCGGCGAGGATTTCGGTAAAGGAGCGGATCGAGGTCATCGGGGTGCGCAGCTCGTGGCTGACTTGACTGAGGAAATCGTCTTTCTGGCGGTCGAGGGTGCGCAGGCGCTCGTTTGCGGCGGTCAACTGCGCGGCTGCGCGTTCGATCTCGTCGGATTTGCGGGTGACTTCGGCGGTGTATTCCATCAGGCGGGCGGTCTCGTCGGCAATGCGGACCAGTTCGTCGAGGCTGATGGTTTCGCTGCCCGTTGCGCTCAGGATCATCGCGCGGGCCGAGGCCGCACCGACGCTGGCCGCCATACGGCGCTCCAGATGGGCGATGAAGGCATCGTCGACAGCCGGAAATTCCGTCGTTTCTCCCTTGGATGCCGCATAGCTGCGAAAGATGCCATAGGCCCGGTCCGCGCCCATGATCCGCTGGGCCAGATCAAAGAGCTGATCGGCGGAGGCGGCCCGCCCTCGCAGCGCCCCCGATCCGCCCCGGTCGCTGAAGACCCGTACGAACAGGGCCGCTTGCAGCCGCTCGATCGGGGTGGGCAGGCGCGAGAGCGATCCGAGCACGAAGGCGAGGGCGTTGAAGGTCAGGCTCCAGAATAGCGCATGCATCAACGCGTCGTCGGTCTCCAGCCCGAACAGGGCACCGGGGCGCAGCCATGGCAGGCCCCAAGGCCCCTGCGCGGCAAAGGCATCCCATCCCGCTCCCCCAGCCAGAATATTCGGCAGGAACAGCGTATAGGTCCAGATTACCCCCCCGGCGATCAGGCCCATCAACGCCCCGCGCCGATTTGCCCCTTCCCAGTAAAGCGCCCCCAGCAAGGCGGGCAGCACCTGTGCGGCCCCCGCAAAGGCAATCAGCCCGATGGAGGCCAATCCGGCGCTTGTCGCTCCCGTCTGGAGATAGAGAAACCCGCAGGACAGGATAAAGAAGATCGCAAATCGACGCGACAAGAGCAGGAACCGTTGGACATCGCCGCCCCCCGATAATCGCCAAGTCCGCGAGCGCAGGGCAAGGGGCATCAGGATATGGTTCGAGATCATGGTCGAGAGCGCGATGCAGGAGATGACCACCATCGACGTTGCCGATGAAAACCCACCCAGAAACGCCAGCAGCGCAATATCTGTGCGACCCGCCGCAATCGGCATGGTCAGGACGAACATATCCGGGTTCGATCCTTCGGGCAGGATCGCCTGACCCATGATCGCAATGGGCAGGATGAACAGGCTGAGCACGAACAGATAAAGCGGAAACAGCCATGCGGCGGTAAAGAGATGCCGTTCGGTATCGTTCTCGACGAAAGTGACCTGAAACTGACGTGGCAGGCAGACGATGGCCGCCCCGGACAGGATGATCAATCCAACCCAGCGCATCCCGAATTCGTCGCCCGAATGGGCGGTGCTCGCCGCCATGCGCTCGAACACCTCGCCCGGTCCATCCGCCACGCCGAAAACGGCGAGCAGGCCCACCGCGACCAATGCCACCAGCTTGACGAGGGCCTCGAAGGCGATGGCGGCGACAACGCCGAAATGGCGCTCATTGATATCGACACTGCGGGTGCCGAAAAAAATGGTGAAAAGGGCAAGGCCCACCGTGATCCAGAAGGCAATGCCGACACCGGGCGCGGCAACCGCCGTGCCGGTCGGGTCTTCGCTCGCCGCGCCCAATACCTGAAAGCTGGTCGCGACCGCCTTGATCTGGAGCGCGATATAGGGGGCGGCGGCCAGCAGCGCGAGAATCGTGACGATGGCCGCGACCGCATCGCTCTTGCCATAACGCGAGGAGACGAAATCGGCGATGGAGGTGATGCTGTCCCGCCGCGAAATCCGCAGGATCTTTCGCAACAGTGACCAGAAGCCGATGAAAACCAACGTCGGCCCCAGATAGATGGTCAGGTATTCCAGCCCGTTTCGCGTCGCCGACCCCACCGCGCCATAGAATGTCCATGACGTACAATAGACCGAGATGGAAAGGGTGTAGACAAGGGGGGAGGCAAGCCACCGGGGCCGCCCTTTTCGGTCGCTTCCGCGATCCCCCAGAAAGGCGATTACAAACAGCAGCAGCGCAAACCCGACCGCCGCGATCAGCGCCAGCTCGCGTAAGCTCATCCGCTATCCGCCTCGTCCGCTTTTCTCAGTCGCAGGGCGATCAGCAGCGCCGCTCCGATCAGGGCGAACCACAGGCCGAACAGATAGACCACGATCAACGGGATGCCGAACACCCCAAGCGCAGGCCGTGCAAACAGGCCGACCAGTGGCGGCATCAGCAACAGCACGCCAAAGATCGGTACGATGATCGCCAGATCATGTGCGCGGGATGATGGGTCTTCCTCAGCCATGGGCAGCGCCGTTCAGCAGGCGCTCGACGGCGGCGACAACCTCGTCATTGGCAAAGGGTTTCGTGACAAAGGCATCGACCCCCAGATCCTGCGCTGTCTGCCGGTCATTCGCCTGTCCCTTTGCGGTCAGCATCAGGATCGGCAGTGTCCGGGTCTCCTCCTCGGCGCGCAATTGTTTGAGGATGTCAAAGCCCGACACCTTCGGCAACATCAGGTCCAGCACCAGCGCGTCAGGCTGCATCCGGCGCACCATGACGAGTGCTTCGGCACCGTCAAGGGCAAGGCTGACCTCATGCCCCGCGCGCGTCAGCAAGAAGCGTAAGGACTCCGCGATATTGCGTTCGTCTTCTGCGATCAGGACCCGCTTTCCCACGGTGATCGTTCCCCCCCGGTTTTTTCTTTTCATTTCTGCCCGAAGAACGCCGAATGTCCAGTTTTTCAACGCATGTTCGTGCGGATCGAGGCTTCTTGGCGGTGGGCGCAGTCGGCGCGGGGGCAGAGAAGGCAGGTTGGCCCGACCGGATCGGCGCGCCCGGTCGAGCCGAGATCGAGACCGTCGGAATAGATCAGCCGGTCGGCATGGACGATCTCGCAGGCCAGCATCAGCGTATAGGTCGGACGGGTCTGGCCATAGGCGCTGGCCTGTGGGCGGGTGGCGCGGGCGAGCATGAAAAACCGTTCCCCATTGGGAAATTCCGCGATTCGGGCGATGCGCAGGTCCGGGGTCTGCATCGCCGAATAGACCGCCCAGAGCGGGCACGCCCCCCCATGGCGGGGCATTGGCAGGCGCGGCAGCGGGAACCGCTTGGTCAGGTATCCGGCGGCATTGGCGCGCAGCATGGCGAAGGGCACGCCTTCGGCTCCGGGGCGGCGCAGGGTGGTGAAGCGATGGCAGAGTTGCTCGGCGCTGGCCCCTATCCGCACGGTCAACGCGTCGATGTCATAGCGCAGCGTCTCGGCGGCATCGTGAAAGGGGGCATAAGGCATGGTGATGGCGGCGGCAGTATAGGCGGCGAGCGCCCGCATGGCACGGATGCGTCCGGCTTCGGAGGTCAGTTCCGGCGCATCCGCGATCTCCGCTTCGATGGCCTCGGTCGCTTCCAGCATCGCGATCCGGCGGGCCAATTCGAATCGCAGGGTTGCGGGGGCGGCGGAGGGGGCGACGGTCAGCCTTCGGTTATCGGCATCGAAGACACTGGCACGGGGCGCGTCGTTCTGCGTTATCCGGTGCAACGCGACGTCGTGCCGTTCTTCCAGAAACGTGGCGAGGGTGGCCGTATCGGGGGCATCGCCGAAGCCGAGACCCTGTGCCACCTCCTCCAGCGCGGGAAAATGGTTCGAGCGGCGATAGAGGAAATCATCCACCTCTTCGGGGGCGGTCAGGCCCGACACGTCGGTCTGTCCCGCTTCGAAGGCCCGCGCGAGAGTCTGCGCCACATCCGACAGGCGGGTCGCTTCTTCCTGAAGGATCGCGTCGAAGCGGGCGCGTTGATCCTGTTCCATATCCGGTGCATCGGCCAGAATATCCGCGACCGAGCGAATGGCCGTGGCCGAAGCCAGCATATCGTTGACCGAGGCATCGAGCACGGGGTCTTGATTGAGCCGGTTTGACAAGGCCGAGATTGTCCCCTGATCACGCTTTGTCGCGCGGTGCAACGAGAGCAGGGCGCGGGCCCAGGGTTCATGCCGGGCCAAGAGGTCGCGGGCGCTTTCGGGGTGGGGACTGGTCCCTTCTTCGACGGTTCCGGCGGCGATTTCGGCCAATTCGTCCAGAACGCGCCGCTCCTGCGCGCCATTGAGCGCCCCCGGCTCGATCCCCAGCGCCTCGGCCAGACGATTGAGCAACGAGCCGCCGATGCTGCGCTTGTCATGTTCGATCAGGTTGACATAGGAGACGGAGATGCCCAGCGTTTTGGCGAGGGCCGTCTGGGTAATCCCCAGTTCGCGCCGCTGTGCCCTGATGCGGTGTCCGATGGGAAGGGTGGCCACGGGTGATCGCCTCGTTCGGTTTTGTAAATCTTTTACATTATCTTGATGATGACACAATAAATTTTTACAAAATCAGACAAGATTTACAATGCCTTCTTGAGAGTTTGACGGCGCTATCCTAAAGGTCGCTGTGATGTGACGGACGCTGAGCGCCTTTACACCAAGAATAACGATAGAATCCTTTTGGGAGGAAACCGATATGACGTTCTCCAAAACCACAATTGGCCGTCGTGGCCTGATCAAGGGCGGCGCTGCCCTCGGTGTTGGCCTTGCCGCGCCGACCTTTTTCGACAGCCGCTCCTTCGCGGCCGCCCATAGCGGCTACCTGAATGCCCCCACGGGCAAGAGCGTAACGCTCGGCTTCAACGTACCCCAGACCGGCCCCTATGCCGATGAGGGCGCGGACGAGCTGCGCGCCTACAAGCTGGCCGTCAAGCACCTGAACGGTGAAGGCGACGGCGGCATGATGAACACGATGATGATCGACGGCGGCAAATCCGCGCTGACCGGCAACGGTGTTCTCGGCAAGAAAGTCGAATACGTCACGGGCGATACCCAGACGAAATCGGATGCCGCCCGCGCATCGGCCAAGTCGATGATCGAAAAAGACGGTGCCGTGATGATCACCGGCGGTTCGTCCTCCGGCGTTGCGATCGCTGTGCAGGGTCTCTGTCAGGAAGCGGGCGTGATCTTCATGGCCGGTCTGACCCACTCGAATGACACGACGGGTAAAGACAAGAAAGCCAACGGCTTCCGCCACTTCTTCAACGGCTACATGTCCGGTGCCGCTCTCGCACCCGTGCTGGAGAAAATGTACGGCAAGGAGCGCAAGGCGTATCACCTGACCGCCGATTACACCTGGGGCTGGACGCAGCAGGAATCGATCCAGAACGCGACCGAAGATAAGGGTTGGGAAACCGTCCAGAACGTTCTCACCCCGCTCGCAACCACGGATTTCTCGTCCTATGTCGCGCCGGTTGTGAATTCGGGTGCCGATATTCTGGTCCTGAACCACTATGGCGGCAACATGGTCAACTCGCTGACCTCCGCCGTTCAGTTCGGTCTGCGCGACAAGGTCGTCAACGGCCATAACTTCGAGATCGTCGTGCCGCTCTACTCGCGTCTGATGGCTCAGGGTGCTGGCGAAAACGTCAAGGGCATCTTCGGGTCGACGAACTGGCACTGGTCGCTGTCGGATGAAGGTTCCAAAGCGTTCGTTCAGTCCTTCGGTAAAGAATATGGCTTCCCGCCCTCGCAGGCCGCGCATACCTGCTACGTCCAGACGCTGCTCTATGCAGATGCCTGCGAGCGCGCCGGAACCTTCAACCCATGCGGCGTTGTCGAGGCCCTCGAAGGTCTGGAATTCGACGGCATGGGCAACGGCCCGACCCTCTACCGCGCCGAAGACCACCAGTGCTTCAAGGACGTTCTCGTCGTGAAGGGTAAAGAAAACCCCGATTCCGAATTCGACGTTCTCGAAGTGGTCGAAGTCACGCCTCGCGCACAGGTCGAATACGCCCCCGATCACCCCATGTTCGCTGGCGGCGATCTCGGTGAGTGCAATCCGGGCGCATAAGCTCCCTTGCCGCGCCGGATCAACCGGCGCGGCATTTTTTCGGGACGATGCCCCGGCATAGACCCGACCCGACCGATCATCAAAGACAAGACGAAAGCGGACGTGACCGCGCCCTTGAGGGTGCGGCGCATGAGGGACAAGTGCGAGGATTCCAATGGATTTGGACGCGATACTTCTTCAGGTGCTGAACGGGCTGGACAAGGGCAGCGCCTATGCTCTGATCGCCCTCGGCCTTACCCTGATCTTCGGCACACTCGGCGTTGTGAACTTCGCCCATGGTGCGCTGTTCATGGTCGGCGCCTTCTGTGCCGTTTCATTGCAGAAACTGCTGACCATTTCGGCCATTACCATCGATGAAACCAAGACCGATTTCCTTGGTAATCCTCTCAAGGTCAAGACGCCCTATGTCGAGAACTGGTTCGGCGAGGCGATCGGACAGGGCATCATCGACTGGTCCGTTCCCCTCGCGATCCTGCTGGCCATTCCTGTGATGCTGATCATCGGCATCGTTATGGAGCGCGGCCTGATCAAGCATTTCTACAAGCGCCCCCATGCCGACCAGATCCTCGTGACCTTTGGCCTTGCCATCGTCATCGGCGAGATCGTCAAGGCAAGCTTTGGCGCGACCGAGATTCAGGTTCCCGCGCCCGAGCCGCTGTCTCGCGTAACCGATGTGGGCGCGCTGTTGGGGATGGGCGATATCAACGTGACCTATCCCACATGGCGGCTGGTCTATTTCGCCTTTGCGATGCTGGTGATCGGTGTGATCTTCGCATTCCTGCGTTTCACGACCTTCGGCATGGTGGTGCGGGCTGGCATGGCCGACCGTGAGACGGTGGGTCTGCTTGGGATCGATATCGACCGGCGCTTTACGATCATGTTCGCCATCGCGGCGGTGGTCGCGGGTCTGGCGGGGGTGATGTATGTGCCGATCAAGCCACCCTCCTATGAGCTGGGGATGCAGTTCCTCGTCATTTCCTTCGTGGTTGTGGTCGTGGGGGGTATGGGCTCGCTGCCCGGTGCCGTCTCCGCCGGGTTCCTGCTCGGTATTCTCGAAAGCTTCGCCTCGACCAACTGGGCCAAGGAAATCATCCCCGGTATCGACCAGATCATCATCTACGTCGTCGCCATCCTGATCCTTCTGACCCGACCAAGGGGACTGATGGGCCGCAAAGGCGTGATGGAGGAATAACGACATGTTTGGACTGAGCAGAAAAGATACTCTCCTCCTGATCTTCGTCGCGATCATTACCTTCGCAGCGCCGATCCTGATGAATCCCTTCCCGACCGAATCGAGCCTCGCGCAGTTCAATGCCGGGTATCCCGACCTGATGCAGCGCTTCGTGATTTTTGGCATCTTCGCGATCGGGTTCAACATCCTGTTCGGATTGACCGGCTATCTCTCCTTCGGTCATGCGGCGTTTCTGGGCGCGGGGTCTTATGCCTGTGTCTGGATGTTCAAGCTGCTGGGCTACAATATCCTGCCGGGGATCATCCTGTCGGTGATCGTTTCGGCGATCTTCGCGCTTGCCATCGGCTATATCTCGCTGCGGCGTTCGGGCATCTATTTCTCGATCCTGACACTGGCTTTTGCGCAGATGTCCTTTGCCTTGGCCTATTCGGTGCTGGGCACGGATATGTTTGGCCTCAAGGGGGGCCTGACGAATGGCGAGACGGGGTTGCAGGTCTATAACAGTGATCCGCAGATCTTCCATTCGGACAGCGCGCCTGACCTGCCGCATTTGTTCGGCATCCCGATGCGCACGACTGAAGTGGTGCAATACGGCGCGTGGGAATTTCAGTTCAATGTCGGCTTTTACTTCTGTGCCGTCGTGATGCTGATTGCGTTCTACCTGTCGATCCGCATTTTCCGCTCGCCTTTCGGGCTGATGCTGCGCGCGGTGAAAACCAACCAGAACCGCCTCAACTATACGGGCGTGAATACCAAGCCCTATGCGCTGGCGGCTTTTGTCATCTCTGGCATGTATGCCGGTCTTGCGGGGGGGCTGCTCTCGGCGATGGACCCGCTGGCCGGGGCCGAGCGGATGCAGTGGACCGCTTCGGGCGAGGTGGTGCTGATGACCATTCTCGGAGGTGCGGGCACGCTGATCGGGCCGGTGCTGGGCGCGGGGCTGATCAAGTATTTCGAGAACATCTTCTCCAAGATCAACGAAGGCATTCTCAAGGGCTGGTTCGAGTTTCTGCCCGATACCCTTGGCGATGCGGTTGTCTGGGTTTTGTACTTCTTCACGGGCAGCGGCTGGCACCTGACACTCGGCCTGATGTTCATGCTGGTGGTGATCTTCCTGCCCGGTGGTCTGGTCGAGGGGGCGGGGCGTCTGTTCGGCATCGGACGGCGCAAGAAGAAAACCCCCGCGTCCAAGACCCAAGCGGCAGAATAGGAAAGGCGACGATATGGCAATCCTGCAAGTCCGCAACGTCTCCAAGCGGTTCGGGGGGCTGCAAGCCCTCAACGACGTGAACCTCTCGGTCGAGGAAGGGTCGGTCCACGCGATCATCGGCCCCAATGGGGCGGGAAAATCGACATTGCTTAACTGCTTTGTCGGACGGCTGGTGCCCGATACCGGCACGGTGATGTTCGATGGTAAATCCCTGCTTGGGATCAAGCCGCACGAGATCAACCAGGCGGGCGTCAGCCGTGTATTCCAGACACCCGAAATCTTCGGTGACCTGTCACTGCTGGAAAACGTGATGATCCCCAGCTTCGCTAAACGCGATGGCGATTTCAAGGTGAACTGGTGGCCACGGGTCGATACCGAGCGCGACGTGCAACAGCATGCGGAAGACGTGCTTCAGGAAATCGGCCTCTACGAAAAACGCTTCGAGATCGCCGCTTCCATGTCGCGCGGCGACAAGCGGCGGTTGGAAATGGCGATGTGTCTGTCTCAGGATCCCAAGCTTCTGTTGCTCGACGAGCCGACAGCGGGCATGTCGCGCGCCGATACCAATGCCACCATCGACCTGCTCAAACGTCTCGGTGAGACGCGTGGCCTGACGAAAGTGATCATCGAGCATGACATGCATGTCGTCTTCTCGCTGGCCGATTACATCTCGGTGCTGGCACAGGGAACGGTGATTGCCGAGAACACGCCCGAATTGATCAAGGGCGATCCCCGCGTGAAAGAAGCTTATCTCGGAACGGAGGCGGAATGACCGACACATCCATCGAGCAACGCCCCGCGAGCGCGACCGACAGCGCGCATATCGCGGGTACGAAGCGGTTCTTCTCCGCCGAGAACATCCACGCCTATTACGGTGAAAGCTATATCGTGCAGGGCGTCAGCCTTGAGATAGACCGGGGCGAAGTGCTGGCGCTGCTGGGCCGCAACGGGGCGGGCAAGACATCCACCCTGCGCGCCATCGCCCAGATCGGCTCGCCCGAATTGCGACAGGGCGAAGTCTGGCTCGACGGTCAACCGCTGCATACGATGAAATCGCACGAAGCGGCGATTGCGGGGATCGGATTGGTGCCCGAAGACCGGCGTATCATCCCCGGTCTGACGGTGCAGGAAAACCTCGAACTCGCCCAGATCGCCGAGCCGGTCGGCTGGCCCATCGAAGCGCTCTACGAGCGGTTTCCGCGTCTGGCCGAACGCCGCAAGCAAGAAGCGGTCACGATGTCGGGCGGTGAGCAGCAGATGCTTGCGGTTGCCCGTGCGCTGGCCCGCAATGTGAAACTGCTGTTGCTGGACGAACCCTATGAGGGCCTTGCCCCCGTGATCGTGCAGGAAATCGAGCGGATCGTGCGCGAGATCAAGGAAGCGGGCATCACGACGATCATCGTCGAACAGAACGCGGTCGCTGCGCTAAAGCTTGCGGATCGGGCGGTCATCCTCGATAGCGGTGAAGTGGTCTTCGACGGCACAGCGGAAAAAGTGCTCAATGACGAGGAATTGCTGCACCAGTATCTCGCGATTTGATACCGGCCAGCCTTTGACATTTCCCTTGCCCCGGACATGACATGATCCGGGGCTTTTTTTGCGTCAAGACGCCCCCGAATCGAGATCGGGGGGCGGTGATGGCAAAGCTGTAGGAGGAGGGCGGAGAGTTACCGCTCCGGGGGGGGCGGGTTATTTGTGGCGCAACCGTACGACCACATCCACCGCCGCAATCTCCATCCCTTCGGGCACATCCGGCAGGGACGCGAAGGCCACCGAGCCTGCGGGTGCATCGGCGATGGTGCCGTCATCTTCATAGTAGAAATGCGGATGATCGTCGCTGCGGGTATCGTAATAGACGCGCCCCGGCTCGATCACGATTTCGCGCAGCAATCCGACCGAGGTGAACGCCTTTAGCGTATTATAGACCGTTGCGAGCGACACATCGGCATCCGCCTGTTTCGCCTCGCCATGCAGGGTTTCGGCGGTCAGGTGCCGATCGCCGCCTGCCAGCAGCAAATCCGCAAGCGCGCGGCGCTGCCGTGTCGGGCGCAGGCCCGCCCGTGCGAGCCACGCCGCGCTGCATTCGCAGGCTACGGGAGAAGAAATATCCATCATGCCTTTGAGGATACGGCGGTTTCCCGCTTTTTTCAACAGGTGTAGTTCATGCCAAGACGCCCCCCATCGACATAGATGGTTTCGCCGGTGATATAGCTGGCTTTTTCGGAGGCGAGGAAGGCCACCACATCGCCGATTTCGCGCGCATCCCCGACCCGGCCCAAGGGTGTGCGCGACAGGACGCGCTTCATCGCCGTTGGGTCGGCATTGACCCCCGCCATCATCTCGGTATCGATCGAGCCGGGACCGACCGCATTGACGCGGATGCCATGGGGGGCCAGGGCCAGCGCGGCGGCTTTGGTCAATTGCATGATCCCGCCCTTCGAGGCGCAATAGGCAGGAATCGACGGGATCGCGACTTGGGCATTGATCGAGGACATATTGACGATTGCGCCATGTATCCCCTGATCGATCATCGTCTTTGCCGCCCGCTGGGTCGCGATGAACGGGGCGACGAGGTTGAGGTCGAGCACCTGTTGAAACCTGTCCGGCGTGACCGACAGGAAATCTTCGGGCATCGCGATTCCGGCATTGTTGACGAGGATCGAGACCGGCCCGTGATCGGTCTCGACCCGGTTAAACAGATCCAGCAGCGCTTCGCGATCCGCCACATCGACACCATGGCCGATGGCCTCCATGCCAAGGGCGGCGGCGGCGTCGGTCACTGCATGGGCCTTGATATCGGCCATCACGACCTGTGCGCCGTCTTCTGCCAATGCCTTTGCGCAGGCGAGGCCGATTCCCTGTGCGGCCCCCGTGACCAAGGCGATCTTCCGTGTCATGGTGTTCTCCCCGTGAATAGTTGATCCCTTCTTAGCAGAGCCGCCGCGACAGGACACACCATGTTTTCAGCCGATGCCATCGAAGCGGCCTTGGGCCGCTTTCCCAGAATCCATGCCACCCATGCCCCCACGGCACTGGAGCCGATGGCGCGTCTGGGCGCATCGCTTGGTCTCGATCTGACGGTCAAGCGCGACGATTGTACCGGGGTCGCGATGGGTGGCAACAAGGTGCGCCAGCTCGAATTCTATATCGGCGCTGCGGAGGCGAAGGGCGCGGATACGATCCTGATTACCGGCGCGGTCCAGTCGAATTTCGTTCGCACCGCCGCCGCCATGGCCCGGCGGGCGGGAATGGATTGCCGTGTACAGCTGGAGGAGCGCGTCCCCGATATTGATGCGACGCACCGGCAGAATGGCAATGTGTTGCTCGACCACCTGTTCGGTGCGACCGTCTACAGCTTTCCCGAAGGCGAGAACGAGGATGCCGCCGATGCGTCCCTTGCCAAGATCGCTGAAGATCTGCGGTTACGAGGGCGCATCCCCTATATCATCGGCCTTGCCGCTCGCACGCCGCCCCTTGGGGCGTTGGGCTATGTGGTCGGGGCGCTGGAACTGGCCGCCCAGCATGGAGGCTCGCCGCCCTATGACGAGATCGTCGTCGCTTCGGGCAGTGCGCAGACTCATTGCGGCATTCTCTTTGGCCTGCGCGCCCTTGGGATCGAAATCCCCGTGCGCGGCATTTGCGTGCGCCGCCCGGCAGATATTCAGGAAGCCCGTGTCGCCCGCCGGTTAACGGACATGGCGGCGATGACCGGGCTGGCGGTGACGATTCCGGATTCGGATGTGCGCTGTTTCCATGACGAGCGTGAACAGGGCTATGGCCAGATGAGCGGGGCGACACACCGGGCGATCCTGCGCGCTGCACGGGATGAGGGGTTACTGCTCGATCCGGTCTATACGGGCAAGGTCTTGGCCGGTTTGATCACGCTGCATGAGCGCGGGCATTTGGCGGGGGAGCGGGTTTTGTTTTGGCATACGGGTGGACAACCGGCGCTATTTGCCTACGCGGATGCCCTGTTGCCCAAGCCGGATGATACCTGAGCCTGCGGGGGCGCCGCCATCGGGGGAGCGGCGGATAGGACACGCGCGGCGGGCAGGACCATCGAGACGGTCGTTCCTTCGCCCAGCGTGCTCTCGATATCCAGTGTGCCTTCATGGGCTTTGGCGACGATATTGCAGATCGCAAGCCCCAGCCCCAGCCCGCCATTGCTGCGCACAAAGGCACTTTCGGCCTGTTTGAACGGCTTTTTGACATGCTTGAGATCGTTGGGTGCGATCCCGATGCCGCTATCCGTCGCTTTGAAGGACAGGGTTCCATCGGACGAAAAGGCCAGATCGACCGTCACGGCTCCGCCCTTGTCGGAAAACTTGATCGCATTGCCGATGATGTTTGTCATGGCTTGCAACAGGCGTGATTCGTCTCCCTTGAACATCAGGTCGTGCAGGACCGGAACATGCCGGACGACCTGAATATCCGCCGCTTCGGCATTGGCTGTGCAGGCCAGAATCGCCGAATCGACCGTCGAGGCGATATCGAAATCCCTCATGTCGAAGCTCATCTTGTCGATCTGTGCGCGCGAGACATCGAGAATATCGTTGATCAGGCTCAGAAGTTGATGGCCGCTATCGCGGATATAAAACGCATAATCGCGGTATTGGGGCGGCTCGATCTTGCCGAGCATTTCAGTCGAGATCAGCTCGGAAAATCCGATGATCGCGTTCATCGGGGTTCGCAGTTCATGGCTGACCACCGCGAGGAATTCATCCTTGGCCTTTTCCGCCATCTTGGCTTCGCGATAAAGTTCTACGGCCCGGCGCTCTGATTCGAGCAGGGTGTCGATGGTTTCCTGCAAATCGCTCCGATGGCTCGCATCGCTGCGCTCGGCATGGTCCAGATACAGCATGCCGACGATCAGCGTGATACAGCTCATGCTTCCGAAATACAGATTTGTATAGGTCTCCGTCGGCGACAGATCGGATAAGGCGACGGTGATCAGCAGCGCCAGCATAAGGGCCGCTGACGCCAACAGCGTGGCGCGAAAGGATGGTAGAAAGAAAATCCAGACCGCAAAACCGGCTGTGATCATTCCCGAAAGATAGAGCTTGCCCATCGGCACGCTCAGGATGGTGGCCATGCACAGAATCGACATCCCGGTCAGACCCAGAAAGCTGATCAACCCCAGATATTCGCGGCCCTTGAACCATCCCTTCACGTAAGAGATCGCGGTAAAGGACAGCAAGGCCGCCATGGTGGTGAAGCGAAACAGCAGGAGCTTTTCAACGGATGCATCCAGAATCGCGTCGAGCAGCGCATAAGTGATGGCGATAAACACGCCCGAAAAAAGCAGGCCGCACCGTATGAGAAACCGGCGATTCGCATTGCGTGCCTGAAATGCGGTATCGCATTCCGGCACGTCAAAAGGCTTGCTATGGAGCATTTCCTCAATCATGGCAAAACAGCGTAAAGAGAAGGTATTGAGAAAGTACAACCGACGAGACCCGGCCCGCATTGAGCCGGGTCATGCTCTTTGTGGCCGTTTGCAGCCGTATCGTTTCGGCGGGTCGCGCTACCCGATCACGTTCGAGGGTGTTCCGGCCTCGAAGTTATCGACATGCGAGACGACCTGATCCCACAGGGTCTGCATTGCCTCCTCGCTCGCCCAGGCGACATGGGGGGTGACGATGACATTGGGGCGGTCCAGAACCTTGAGCAGTGGATTATCCGCTTCGGGCGGTTCCTTTGTCAGCACGTCGAATCCGGCGGCGGCAATCAAGCCCCGGTCGAGGGCATCGACCAACGCCGCCTCGTCCACCAATCCGCCGCGCGAGGTGTTGACGAGAATCGGTTTCTTTTTCATCGCTTCGAATTCGGGGGTCGAGATCATATGTCGGGTGGCGGGCATCAGCGGGGCGTGCAGGGTCAGGACATCCGATGTTTCGATCACCTCGTCCCAGGGCGTATAGAGCGGGCCAAGGCCGGTCGCGCCCTTATGGGCGGCGAAAACCGGCTCCATCCCGAAGGCGCGGGCGATCTGTGCGACGGATTGGCCCAAGGCTCCCTCGCCGATGATTCCGAGGCGCGATCCGGCGAGATCCTTGATCGGGTGGGTGAAAAAGCAGAATTGCCCTGATTTCTGCCATTCGCCATCGATGACATCCTGACGATAGCCGACAATCGATCGGCGCAGGGCGAGGATCAACGAGAAGGCATGCTCAGGCACCGTATTGGTGGCATAGCCGCGCACATTCGAGACGATGATCCCCCGCTCCTTGCAGGCGGGCATGTCAATCACGTCATACCCCGTCGCCGCGATGGCGATCATCTTCAGTCTTGGCGCTCCGGCGAGTTGCTCGGCCCGGATCGGGGCCTTGTTCGTGACCACGATATCCGCATCGGCGATTCGTGCGGCCACCTCGTCAGGGGCCGTTTTGCCATGCTCGATCCATTCGTGATCGAAGCGGGGGCGTGTGATACTGACGGTCGGACCGATTGTGTCGCGGTCTAGAAAAACGATTTTCATGATGATGTTCCCGGACAATAAATCGACAGAATACGAAAAATTCGCATCGAGTCGCGTGACTTTGTACTCACTCTTGTTAAGTCGTTTGGATAGTGAATAACAATCGCAAGAAAAACTCAGGTAGCCCCCTCCATGAACCAGTCCAGAAACGTTAAGATCGTCGCTACTCTTGGCCCGTCCTCGTCCGACCGGGCGACGATTCGAACGCTCTGTGAGACCGGGGTGGATGTCTTTCGCCTCAATATGAGTCACGGCACGCAGGAGGATCAGCGCGACCGCTATGAGCTGATTCGCGAGATCGAGCATGAACTAGGCCGCCCCATCGGCGTACTCGCGGATCTTCAGGGTCCGAAAATCCGTTGCGGGGTTTTTGCCGATGCGCCGCATGAGCTTGAAGTCGGACAGATGTTCCGCTTCGATCTCGATGACGCGCCGGGAGATGCGACCCGCGTGCGCTTGCCGCATCCGGAAATCCTCGGAGTCCTGACCGAAGGCTCGACCATCCTTGTCAATGACGGCAAGATCCGCATGACGGTGCGTGAGGCGCATGGGGATGCAGTGGTGGCCGAGGTGCTGGTTGGTGGCCCGATTTCGGACCGCAAGGGGATCAACCTGCCTGACGTGGTGCTGCCCGTCGCTGCCCTGTCCGAAAAGGACCGCTCGGATCTGGAATTCGCCTGCCGCCTTGGGGCCGATTGGATCGCACTGTCCTTCGTGCAGCGATCGGCGGATATCGAGGAGGCGAAAGAGCTGATCAAGGGCCGGGCGCTCGTGATGACGAAGGTTGAAAAGCCCGCCGCCGTAAAGGATTTCGCCTCGATCCTCGATGCGTCTGACGGGATCATGGTCGCGCGCGGCGATCTGGGGGTCGAGATGGATCTCGCCGACCTGCCTGCGATCCAGAAATCGTTGATTCGGTCATGCCGGGATGTGGGTAAGCCGGTGGTTGTCGCGACGCAGATGCTCGAAAGCATGATCTCAAGCCCCGTGCCGACCCGCGCCGAAATCTCCGACGTGGCCGGGGCGATCTATGAGGGGGCCGATGCCGTGATGCTCTCGGCGGAATCGGCGGCGGGGGAGTTTCCGGTCGAGGCGGTTGCGACCATGGCGAATGTTGCCATACGGGTCGAAGCGGACCCGCAATACCGCGAAGGGATCGACGCGTCGCGCACTTCGGGCCGGGCGAGTGTCGCCACCGCGATCACCGCTGCGGCGCGTGAGGTTGCCGATGCGGTCGATGTCAGCGCGGTATGTTGCTTTACGCATTCCGGCACAACGGCGCGCCTTGCCGCCCGCGAGCGGCCCCATGCCCCGATCATCGCGCTGACCCCGGTTGTCGGCACGGCGCGGGCACTGACGATGTATTGGGGTCTTCATTGCATCGTGTCGGAGGAGGTGACGCGCTTTAAGCTGGCCGTCGTCTCCGCCGCCCGTGCCGCGAAGGCGATGGGCATTGCGGAGGAGGGTGACCGTATCGTCGTCACCGCCGGTGTGCCCTTCGGTCGCCCCGGTACGACCAACATCCTGCGCGTTGCTCCGGTGGATGAGCAGGCGATTTATGAGGGTGAGAACGTTTACTGACAGCAGCCGCGATCCAAAGACCAAGGGACACCGTGCCCGCCTCGGAGGTCACGTCAAAACAACGCGATAGATCATTCCGAATGACCTATCGCTCTGCTAGTCCCCGCGCATATCCGGCCTCGTATTCCTTGGCGAGTGTCGGGGGACAGGGGTTGTCGATCGGCTCTCCGGCCTTGGCGCGGCGGTATCCGCTTTCGGTCGAGCAAAAGAGGGTCAGTCCCTCCAGCCGCCCGGTCGAATAGGCGAGGCGGTCGATCTTGACGCCCGTGCCCTCACAGGCCGCACTGACCTGTTTCAGCGCCGAGAGCGGATACCCCGACAATCCGTGCCGATACCCCGTCGCACGCCAATTCGCTTTCTGGCACCGTGCGAGGGATGCAACCGCCGTTCCCTGCGTACTGGCGCGGGCGGTTGGTGCAGGCAGGGCCGCTTTCAGATCGACGGCAGAAGGGGGCTGCGAGCATCCGGCAAGGATGATCAGGGGAAGAAAAAAGGCGAGGCGCATCGTGTCGGCCCTTCATTCGAAAAAGAACGGCGGGCAGTGTGGCGCGATAAGGTTAAGGAAAGGCTGTGTCTTGCCGCAGGATACGCGGCACCCCGACAAACCGGGCGAGGCGCGCAAGTTCCGCCTCCAGCTTTTCATGTCGCCGCGCCGACCATGTAACCCCCGGTTCGGGCCAGAATTTCATGACCGTCAAGACGCCAGCCCTGCGATCCGCCTTCAATTCGATCCGCCCGGTAAAACGATGGCCTTCGAGAATGGGAAAGACGTAATAACCCCATAGCCGCTGTGCCGCTGGAATGAACATCTCGACGCGGTAATCGAAACCGAACAGACGATGCAGCCGCGCCCGGTCCCGCGTTACCGGATCGAAGGGATTGAGGATGCGCAAGCGCGATGTCGGCGGTTTCAGTGCTGCAATCCGTTGTTCAATATCGGCGGGGGCGAGGGCCTTGGTCCAGTCTCCCGCCGCCGATTCCACTTCTACGGGCCGGATGCGCCCGCCCGCCCGCTCTGCCCGTTTTGCCCATGCGGAGACTTCACTGCGGTCGGTTGCATCCCAGAAAGCCTTGATCTCGCCCAGCGTTCCGGCCCCCAGCCGGTCGAGGGCGCCCTCGCAGAGCCAATCGATTTGCGCGGCATCGGGCAGCTCGATTATGCGCAGGTTCTCAGGGAAGACGCGTTCGGCGAGGTCGTAGAATTTGGTGAAATTGACCCGGTGACAGGTCGCCAGCTCGCCGCCATACCACAGGTAGTCGAGTGCCAGCTTATGGGGCGGTCTCGACCACATTTCCTTCGGTCCATCGATTTTCGTATCGAAGGCATGGGTGGATAACGGCCCTTCGGCCATAATGCGGGCCTTGATCGCCGCCCTGCCGTCTTCATCGGGCATCGAGCGAAACCACGAGGCGGATCCGATCCATTCCTTCTTTCGCCGAAACTGCCGCCGCCACATCGGCAGGAACGCCATGGGAATGACCGATGCATCATGGGTGTAATGTTCGAACACGCCTTCGGGATGCCCGAGCAGGGCGTCGAGCATCGGTTCGCGGTAATTCTGGTTTCGGCTCCAGAGGATGTGGTGATGCGCGCGGGCGACGACCTGAATGGAATCGAGCTGAACAAAGCCGAGATCGCGGATCGTGCCGAGCAGATCGAGGGGACCCGTAGGGGCCGATCCCAGACCTTGGGACCAAAGCCATAAGGAGCGCGCGGTCCTGTTATCGATCCGCAGAGGGCGTGCAGGGTCAGGCATCGGGGGCCGTCTTGCGCCCCATGCCCTTCACCGCCTCGTACCGGGCGCATTCCACCATGTGATCGTTCACCAATCCACAGGCCTGCATGACCGCATAGACAATGGTGGGGCCGCAAAACCGGAAGCCCTCTTTCTTCAGCGCTTTTGACAGGGCGACCGAGGCCGGGGTTTGGGCGGGCACATCGGCCATGGTGCGAAAGCCGTTCTGAATCGGTTGGCCATCGACGGCATTCCACATGAAATCCGCGAAGGAGCCACGCTCCATCATCGACAGCCATGACCGGGCATTGCCGATGGTTGCCTCGATCTTGCCCCGGTGGCGCACGATGCCCGCATTGGCCAGCAGACGCGCCACATCCGCCTCGCCATACCGGGCGATGGTTTCGGGATCGAATCCGTCGAAGGCTTTGCGGAAATTGTCACGTTTTTTCAGGATCGTGATCCAGGACAGCCCCGCCTGAAACCCGTCCAGCATCAGCTTTTCAAACAGCGCCCGGTCGTCATATTCAGGAACGCCCCATTCGGTATCGTGGTATTCGACATAGATCGGATCGGTGCCGCACCAATCGCATCGACCGTTAATCATCTGTCTACATCCTTAAAAATACACTCAATATCCCGCTTCAAGCGTTTCAATGCGTCAGATTATCGGGTAGACGCCGCCATGGAAAGACCTCAAGAAGTGGAACAAGTGTCATGGATGCTGCGACCCTTCTGAACATCTCGGCTATTTTACTCGGTTTCGCCGCTTTTTTTGGTTGGCTCAACACGATGTTCCTGCGCCTGCCGCTGACCATCGGTCTGATGGTGATCGCGCTTTTGGCGTCTTTGGCGGTTACGGGGCTGGATGTCGCCTTTGATCTTGGCTTTGGGGAGCGGGCACGCACGGCGCTGGCTCAGATCGATTTCCATGACAGTTTGATGATCGGGATGCTGCATCTGCTGCTGTTCGCGGGGGCGCTGCACACCGATCTTGAGGCCCTGTTGCGCCATAAGTGGCATATCCTGCTGATGGCGACGGTCGGGGTTGTTATCTCGACCTTTTTCATCGGTTTCGCGACCTATTACCTGCTCGGAGCGCTGGGCTGGCAAGTGTCGCTGATCTGGTGCCTCGTTTTCGGATCGCTGATTTCCCCGACCGATCCCGTCGCCGTCCTATCGATCATCCGGACGCTTACGGTTCCGAAAACGCTTCAGGTCAAGATCGCGGGGGAAAGCCTGTTCAATGACGGGATCGGCGTCGTCGTCTTTCTCGCGTTGCTGGGCATCGCCACCTCGCCCACGGGGCATGTCTCGCCCTCCGAAATCGGCGTTTTGCTGTTTGAGGAGGTGGTGATCGGCGTGCTGATCGGCCTCGTGCTGGGCTATATCGCCTTTGCCGCGATGCGCCGGATCGACGATTACGTCGTCGAGGTGATTATCAGCCTCGCATTGGTGATGGGGATCTATGCGCTTTGTGCTTATGTCCACGCCTCCGGTCCACTCGGTGTCGTGATCGCGGGCCTGTTCATCGGCAATCACGGCAGCCGGTTTGCGATGTCGGAGGTGACACAGGAGCATCTGGTTAAATTCTGGGAACTGATCGACGAGGTGCTGAATGCCGTGTTGTTCCTGCTGATCGGTTTCGAGGTGCTTGTGATTCCGTTCTCGACCACGCTCGCGCTGTTGATCCTGCTGATTATTCCGGTGGTGCTGATGGGGCGCGGTTTGGCGGTCAGCATCCCCACCCTCATTATCCGCAAATCCGGCGGTGTGGTGGAAAAAGGATCGATCCCCGTGCTGGTATGGGGCGGATTGCGGGGCGGCATCTCGGTGGCTCTCGCCCTATCTTTACCGGATTTCGAGGGTAAACAGGCTGTTCTTGTGATGACCTATGGGGTGGTCATTTTTTCGATAATCGTTCAGGGTCTTACGGTCCAGACCGTGATTGCCCGATCCCTGCCAAAAGATGGCGTGCGGTAAGGGAAAGCTTAAGACCAGTAAGGGAAAACAGGCGCACGGTTCATTGATCTCCGACTGAGGCGCAATGCAAACATGATTCCAAACGATGCCCTGACGGTAACAGCCATGATCGACGCCCTGGCGCGGGCGGGCGATGCTGTATTTGTCTGGGATCGTGGGGATGATTCGATCAAATGGTTGGATCGCAGCGTTCTCGACCGTACCCTCGCTTCGCTGGGCGAGTGCATGACGGGTGATGCGCTGGCGGCGCGCTATTGCGATGATCATGAACAGCGGCGGCGCAACTGGCTCGATCGCCTGCGCCCCGTCAGCGGGTTTGTGGCCGTTCACCGGGTCGAGGATGGCGGCGTCGATCACTGGATCGAGGAGCGCCTCGTGCGCATCTCCGGCGAGGGGCAATCGGTCGTCTGCCTTGGCTTCATGCGCAATGTCACCGAATGGCAAGCCTATCAGGAGCGCCTGACCTATCTCGCCTGTTTTGACGAATTGACGGGCCATTTTACCCGCGCGCGGCTGCGAACGGTGCTTGCGCAGTCGCTGGTGTCCGCTTTTGCGGAGAATAACAGCTTTTCTTTCGCCTTGATCGGTCTCGATAATATGGCCGGGGTAAACCACGCCTTCGGCTATGACATTGCCGATGAAGTGCTGACCGGCGTTGGGCGGCGCATCTCCGACCGTTTGCTCGATGGCGAGGCGATCGGTCGGGTGGCAAGCTCCAAATTCGGCGTCATCCTGAATGCTGGATCGCCCGCAGAATCCATGACCCGACTGCGCATGATCCAGACGGCAATCCGTGATGAATTCATCTTGACCGGGTCGGGGCCGGTTGCCGTGACCGTCTCCATCGGCATGGTCGATCTGCCGTCTCAGGCGCGCACGACTCAGGATGCCCTTGCCGCGGCCGAGGATGCCCTGACCGTCGCGAAAGACACCGCGCCGGGGGGATTTGCCCTGCATGAGCCGGATGACCGGGAAGCGGAAACCCGGCGCGCGAATATCGTTATGGCCGAGGAATTGTCGGCGGCCCTGCGCGAGGAGCGGATCTGCCTTGCCTTCCAGCCTATCGTCAATGCGGCGAAGACGGATGATGTCGTGTTCTACGAATGCCTTGCCCGGATGGTTGACCGTACGGGCGAGTTGATTCCCGCTGCGAAGTTCATGCCGGTGGCCGAACAGCTCGGATTTGTTCGCCTGATCGATCAACGCGTTCTCGAATTGGCCTTCGAGGTTTTGTCATCGGATGCGTCGCTGCATCTCTCCATCAATCTGTCGCCTCAGACGATGAACGATGTCGGATGGGGGCGCAGCTTCGATCGTCTGACCATGGCCGATCCCGAAGCGGCAAAGCGCCTGATCATCGAAATTACCGAATCCTACGCCATTCACGATGCCCGCCATGCGGTCGAGCGGCTGACGGAATTCACCGACCGGGGGTGTGCCGTCGCCCTCGACGATTTCGGAGCAGGCTATACGTCGTTCAAGTATTTCAAGACCCTGAACCTGAATATCGTCAAGATCGATGGGTCCTATATCCGGGATGTTGTGGACAGTCCCGATAACCAGCTTTTCGTGCGCAGCCTGACACAGCTGGCGCGCCATTACGGCATGACAGTTGTGGCTGAAATGGTCGAGAACGAGGAAGCGGGTGCCTTGCTGAACGACATGGGCGTCGATTGTCTGCAAGGCAATTTCTACGGCGCGGCCGAGGTGGTCGATCTGCGTGCAATACGCGCAGAGCGCGATAGCGCCTGATCCCTTAAATCCACCCCGAAGATGCTGTGCCGACCTACTCGGCGATCTTTGCAACGACCGTTTTCGGGCGCAGTTCGGCAAGGACCAGATTGATCCGCGCAATTCCCGCCTTGAAGCGTGCAAGATCGGACCCCGAAAGACTGCGGATCGGGCCAAAATCCCCGACGGTCATCGGATTGACCTGCGTGCCGTTTTCGATGACTTCGAAATGCAGATGCGGGCCTGTCGAGCGCCCCGTGCTGCCGACATAGCCGATCACGTCACCCTGCTTGATCCGCATGCCCGAGCTGAGACCCTTGGCATAGCGGGAGAGATGCGCATAGGCGGTTTTATAGGTCCGGTTATGGCGAATGCGGATATATTTGCCATATCCGCCGCGTCGCCCAAGATATTCGATTACGCCGTTACCGGCGGCCACGACGGGCGTTCCGGTGCTTGCCCGGAAATCCACGCCCTTATGCATTTTCCGGTATCCATCGATCGGATGCCTGCGCATGCCGTAATTCGAGCTGATCCGTGCATAGGCAAGGGGCGTGCGCATCAATGAGCGCTTGTTCGTCTTGCCTTCACTGTCGAAATATTCGGTGTCGTCCGTTCCGGTCCGGCCCCGGAATAGCGTAATCTGACGCCCCTGATTCTCGATCATCGCATATACGATGTCGCCGTAATCGCCATTGGGCTTCTTGTCGAACAACACCTCGAAGCGGTCCCCGGCGCGCAGGTCGCGCTCGAAATCGACCAGATAGCGAAAGATATCGGTCAGGGTTGTCGCTTCGCCGGGGGTCATGCCCGCATCATCCGCCGCTGCATAGAGCGAGGTCTTCACGACCCCTTGCAGGAAGACGCGCTCCGGCTCTCCGGTGCCAAGCGCATGGCCGTTGAGAGCTTCGGTGGTGGTGACAGGCCGGAACGCCGCCTCTTCGACCGTTTCCTCCGGCATTTCAATCGCTGCCCAGAGATCGTGCATTTCCCCGTCCCAGCGCAGTTCGAGGACACGTTGGTCTTCCACCTTCGCCGCATCGAAATGCAGACGGATACCGATCAGCCTGTTCGTGCCCAACTTGCGATTGGGGGTGAAGGCCAGATCGACCCGGTCATCTGTCGACAGGGTTTCGGCAATCGAATCCGCGCGCAGGGCGACGAGAGTTGCCCGCTTGTCGTCATCATTGATGCTGAATTCATCGAGAAGATGCTCAAGGGTCTCGCCCCCCACCGCCGTAACGGTTTCGATGCGATACCCTGTATCTTCTACAGGGTTGATATCCCCTTTGGGCGGCTCACTCTTCGTATCGATCGCCGCGGAACGGTCCCGTTGATCCTGCGTCTGCAATTTGGGCGGTATGATCGACAGCGATGACGTATCGGGCATTCTTGGGAACAGGCGATCCCCCGGAAAGTCATTGATCGCTTCGGGGGGGACAAGGCTCGCCATGAGCACCGTAGCATCCGGTTGATCGAGGGAGACCGGCTCAGGGCTGTGATCGGGTGTAAAAGAACTGTCGGGCAGGGGCCGGGCTTCGAATTTCGGATGGGCCGCCTTGACCGTCGCCCGGATCATCGTATCCGCATCGTCAAAGATGGGCGTAACGGGCATCGTCTCCACAGACTTGGTCAGAGCCGCCGGAACAGGCAAGGCGATGCTGGCAAGGGTGACGGCGGGCGGCGGGGGCGCTGACAGGGGGGTCTCGAAGGATTCTTCGAGGGCATCTTCCGAGAGGAAAGTCGAATGACCCGATGTCACGATCGATGAAACGAATGCCGTAACACACAGGGCCATAACGGCCGGGCGTCCGAGAAACAGTCGTCGGGCGACCAGTCGGCAGGCCTGACTATCCGTAGGGGGCGCGTAAAGCGTCATGCAGCGGACTCCAGCGATTCCATTATCGTCAACCGGATCGCAAGCGAACGCTCCTTCATAGTGAAGGAAAACGACCTATTTGATCGGCTCCTGTAAAAATGACGGGATATTGAGTCTGTGTCAACATAAGGATTGCTGTTTATTTTCAACAACTAAAAAGCTTCCTCTCAAGGAGAGTCGTGCTGCATCGGGGCGTTGGGAAAGTTTTTTCAAAATTGATGTTTTTTGTGTTTGACAGATACGGCTCAAACTCGTAGAAACCGCCTCCTCGCCGGGATACAAACCGACGACACGCTCTTTGAAAATAAGAAGATACCATGAAGGGATATGTGGGTGGCTTGGCTACTTTTGTGAGTAGTTGGGATTTATGTCACGCACGTATCTTTTTGGCGGAGTTTTGGATTGGTTGTTATCCTCTGGTTGGGTGATGAT
>CALLLP010000014.1 GCA_938008165.1 uncultured Neomegalonema sp.
ATTGGCAGCCGTGTCCTGCGCCGCAGAGACCGCGCCGCCTACCGCCGCGCCCATCTTCGCCGAGCCAGACCCATCCGCAGGTGTGCCAGATGTCTCACCGGGGGCCTTGCCCTCGGCATAGCCTTCTTTGGCCGATGACAGCGAGGAGCGGGTCGCATCCACTGCGCCGGAGGATGCCGAGGTCACGGAATCGGCGACACTGCCCGCGGCACCAGCAACCTTGTCCGTCGCGGAGGCAACACCGTCACCCATCGACGCAAGGGCCGATTTCGTGCCTTCAACCGTATTGGCAGCCGTGTCCTGCGCCGCAGAGACCGCGCCGCCTACCGCCGCGCCCATCTTCGCCGAGCCAGACCCATCCGCAGATACGCCGGACGTCTCACCGGGGGCCTTGCCCTCGGCATAGCCCTCTTTGGCCGATGACAGCGAGGAGCGGGTCGCATCCACCGCATCGGAGGCCTTGTCCTTGAGCGTGCCTGCCGTACTGCGAAGGGCATCCGATGCCCCGGCGACACCTGTGCCGACAGCCGCCACCGCACTGCCCGCAGCAGCGCCGATCTTGGCTCCCGCCGACATAGTCGCCGCACCGTCGCGCTTACCGTCTTCATATCCTGTCGTCAGCGATCCGAGCGCGGCCTTTGCGTCAGCGGACGCGGCCGATGCTGAACCGTCCAATATGACCAAGCCGCGTTCCATATCGACATTCGGGATACCCTTCGCAATGCCACCCGGCGCGCATCGGCCACCATATTTGTACCACCGCGCCAGCCATCCAAGAAAGGCACCGCCCAGCATCAATGCGAGCGGAAACAGATAGAGGAGAAGAGTTTTCATACCGACCGCTCCTGAGCCGCTGCATGGCGCTCTGCCTCGCGTCTTGCAAGGTCGCGCGGATCGATCGGATCGCTGCCCTGAACGGAATTCCACCTCAGCAGCCAGCCGATGAAGGCGCCACCGATGATGATCATGAGCACATTGAGCACGAGGGCGATTGTCATTGTACGTATCTCCAGAACTTGTCGCAACGTCTTCCGTAACGATCCTGCGTCAATTCTAACCGGAAAAGCGCTTAATTTCGAGAGATTTAACAGGGGTCACACATCCCTAAATCATCCCTGATTTTCAATGCTATTAGGCCATTTTATTGATACAAAACACGAACTCGCCCGTGAGGCGAGCGGGTCAATCTGAGCCATTTTGTGGAAAAGCGGTTCCCTCTTGCCCCGCGCCCGTGGTAAGCGCGCCGCGACCTCATTGCAGCTTTATCAAGGAGCCTTCCCATGGCCATGCAGCATACCTTTTCGATCATCAAGCCCGATGCCACCGAGCGGAACCTGACCGGCAAGATCAACGCGATCTTCGAAGACGCGGGCCTGCGCATCGTCGCGCAGAAGCGCATCCACATGACCCGCGCCCAGGCGGAAAAATTCTACGAGGTCCATGCCGAGCGTCCGTTCTATGGCGAACTGACCGAATTCATGTCCCGCTCGCCGGTCGTCGTGCAGGTTCTGGAAGGCGAAAACGCCGTCGAGAAACACCGCGAAGTCATGGGCGCGACCAACCCCGCCGAAGCCGCCGCAGGCACCGTGCGCAAGGAATTCGCCCAGTCCATCGGCGAAAACTCGGTCCATGGATCGGACAGCGCGGAAAATGCGGCCATCGAGATCGCCTATTTCTTCGCGGGTATCGAACTTGTTGGCTGATCGGGCGTTGACTCGATAATGTCACAATGACTTGAGACACAGGGTTACGCCGGGACATGGTTACCGGCGTAGCCTACATATCTCTTCATCGACCATGTTTTCGCGGGAGACTATTATGGTGAAGCGTTTTGCCCGTCGTATCGCCAGCGCTGCCTGCGCGCTGCTCTGCCTCTCGGCCCTGCCCGCCCATGCCGCGATATGGGAAGCGACGAATGACTGGAGCGAGGAACACGAGCGCGCCTATGCCGAATGGGTCCGGGAAGAATTCGACAAGGATTACTTTCACCAGCCCGAAAAAACGACCGTCTTCGGTCTCGCCCTCGACTGCTCCGACGCGATTTACGCGATGCGGATCATGTATGCCTACGAGAACAGCCTGCCCTTCGCGATCAACGATCCAACCGGCAAGCGGCGCACCCTGTCGAACGAGTTCACCAAATGGGACGGCTATCGCGAAACCCGCCGCGAGGAACTCGATGACGGCTCATGGCGCACCTATAAAGGCCCCGAATATACCGAGGCCGATAAGGTCCGCGCCTTCATCGAATATGTCAGCGATGTTACCAGCACGCTGAACCTCGTCAACGATACCTATCCGGTGGCCTTGGAGGATATCAAGCCGGGGGATATGTTCCTTTTGCCCCGCAATCATGCCTATATCGTCAAGGATATCGAGCCGACCGGCGCGATGACTACCCTGTCTCATTCCAGCCCCCGCGCATGGCGCGTGATGGCCGAGATCAACGACTTTCCCGCCGAAGTCGCCGAAGATTCCAAGAAACGCGACGGCTACCGCCGCTTCAAACCGATCGAGATGTTGCGCACGGCCCCGATGAAGGTGCCCGGCGCGAGCGCGGAACAATGGGAAATCGCGGCCCGTCTGGGCGGCAGCCGCGAAGCCTTCGCCCTCGCCACACAGGACGCTCTGGCCTCGATCAAGGAGCCGCTGGAGCAAAAAGCCTCGCGCCTCTTTGCCTCGCTATGCGATTATGCGGCCCAGCGGGTCGAGATCGTGAATCATGGACTGAACTATCTGGCCCGCATGGAAGAAAACCACGGTCGCCAATGTATGAGCATCGGTGAATATGCCGAATATTCGACCCCCGGCCGCGACAAGAAGCTGGACGGGCAATTCCGCGTTCTCGATGCCCTGCGCTCCAATCCCGCATGGGACGACGCCGATTTTCCCGAAAAGCCGGTGATCGAGGCGATCTTCGCGCCCGCAAATACGATGAGCGAAGACGCGGTCGGCGCATTCTGTGCCGTGCCCTTCGACATCCGGGGGGGGCGCAATATGACCCTGCGCGAATTGTATCGCGGGCTGAGTGCGGGTCGTCTCGTCTCAGACCCCCATGCACCGCTGGAATACCGCTGGGGTCTGGCCGCCGATGGCTGGACGCCGCAATGCCAGAGCGCGTTGCGGAGTTGATCCACAGCTAGGGTGATTGGCGGATCATTTTCCACCGCACCCAGAAGGCGGCGGCGTCACATGCTCTCAATGCGCCGCTTGCCAGTTTTCTCCCCGCCCCGCATCGACCACAAGCGGGGTCGAAAACTTCACGACCGGGTCAGCGGCGCTTTCCATCACGGCGCGGACCTTCTCGATCAAGGTATCCGCTTCCGCTGCCGGGCATTCGAAGACCAGTTCGTCATGCACTTGCAGCAGCATCCGCGCCGATAGCTTCTGCGCCGCCAGAACCCCCGGCACCCGGATCATCGCCCGGCGGATCACATCGGCGGCAGTCCCCTGAATCGGCGCATTGATCGCCGCCCGTTCCTGATAGGCGCGCTGCGGCCCCTTCGCATTGATATTGGGCGTATAGATGCGCCGCCCGAACAGGGTCTCAACATAGCCATCTTCGCGCGCCTTGGCCTTCATCGCATCCATATAGGCGCGAATGCCGGGGAATTGCTCGAAATAGGCATCGATGAAAGCCTGCGCCTCGCCTCGTGGAATGCGCAGGTTACGCCCAAGACCGTGACCCGAAATGCCATAGATCACCCCAAAATTGATCGCCTTCGCCCGGCGGCGAATCTCAGGTGTCATCTCATCGAGGGGCACGCCGAACATCGCGCTTGCGGTGGCGGCATGGATGTCCTGCCCCTCCGCAAAGGCGGTCTTCAGCGCGGCAATATCGGCCATATGGGCGAGGATGCGCAGCTCGATCTGGCTGTAATCCAGACTGACGAGCACATTGCCGTCTTCGGGCACGAACGCCTTGCGAATCTCGCGTCCTTCCTCGGTGCGCACGGGGATATTCTGTAGGTTCGGGTCCGTCGAGGCCAGCCGCCCCGTCGAGGTCGCCGCCATCGAAAACGAGGTATGCACGCGGCCCGTCTCGGCATTGATATGGCCCTGAAGGCTGTCCGTATAGGTTGATTTCAGCTTTGACAATTGCCGCCAATCGAGGATGCGCCGTGGCAAATCGTGGGTCATGGCGAGGTCTTCGAGAATATCCGCCCCTGTGGCCCAAGCCCCCGTCTTCGTCTTCTTGCCCCCTTGCATCCCCATCGTATCGAACAGGATTTCGCCAAGCTGCTTGGGTGAGCCGATATTGAATTTTTGCCCTGCCAGCTCATAGATCTCGTCTTCCAGCCCCGCCATCCGTTGCGAAAACCCGTTGGACAGGCGCGAAAGCATATCGCGATCCACCGCGATACCGTGGCGTTCCATCGTGGCGAGGACCGGCATCAGCGGGCGTTCCAGCGTCTCATAAACGGTGGTCGCCCGCCGCATAGGCAGGCGCGGCTTGAACAGGTGCCACAGGCGCAGCGTAATATCCGCATCCTCCGCAGCATAGGGCGCGGCCTTCTCGATGGGCACCTTGTCAAAGGTCACCTGCGCCTTGCCGGTGCCGATCAACTCCTTGATCGGTATGGGCGTATGGCCGAGATTGGCTTTTGACAGCGCATCCATCGCATAGCCGCCCGACATATCGCCCCCGGCTCCTTGGGCATAGGCAATCAACATCGTGTCGTCGAAGGGCGCGAGCACAATGTCGTATTTGGCCAGAACCTTCGCATCGTATTTCAGGTTATGGCCGATTTTCAGGATCGCAGGGTCTTCCAGCACATCCTTGATGGCCGCAAGCGCCTCCTCGAACGCCATTTGCCCCGGCGCGCGGGTCGCGGCCCCCAGAAGATCGCCATCCCCTTCGATATGGGCCAGCGGGATATAGCAGGCGCGCCCCGGCTCCACAGCCAGCGACACGCCGACCAACTCCGCCACCATCTCGTTGAGCGAGGTCGTCTCGGTATCGACGGCGACATAACCCCGCGCCCGCGCCCGGTCGAGCCACATCGTCAGCGCCGCCGCATCGCCGATCGTTTCATAGGCGCCATGATCGACCGGCTCCAGCAGGCGCGGATCGATGGGGGGCAGCGCACCCTCCTCCCCTGCCGGAGTGCTGGCAAGCACCGGCGCGGGGGCCGCTTTCGGCGCAGGGGCCTCGCGGTCATAGGCGGTCGCGACCCGGCGGGTGAGGGTATTCAGCTCCATCTCGGCCAGAAAATCCAGCAAGAGCGCCGCATCGGGTTCAGGGATCGCAAAATCCCCCACCGATCCCGCATCGGGTACATCGTCCTTCAGTGTGACCAACAGTTTCGACAGGCGAATCTGATCGGCATGATCGATCAAGGTCTGGCGGCGCTTGGGCTGTTTGACCTCTGCCGCGCGCTCCAGCAATGCATCGAGCGAGCCGAATTCATCCATCAATTGCGCGGCGGTTTTCACGCCGATTCCGGGCGCACCGGGCACATTGTCGACGCTGTCCCCGGCCAATGCCTGCACATCGATCACCAAATCGGGGGTCACGCCGAATTTGTCATAGACCCCGTCCTCATCGATGGTGACGTTCTTCATCCCGTCGAACATCACTACATTCGGCCCGACAAGCTGCATCAGATCCTTGTCCGACGACACGATCGTCACCCGTGCGCCAGCCTCGCGCGCCTCGCGCGTATAGGTCGCGATCAGGTCATCCGCCTCGTATCCCTCCTGCTCGACGCAGGCGATGGAAAAAGCGCGCACGGCATCGCGGATCATGGGAAACTGAGGGATCAGATCTTCGGGCGTATCGGATCGGTTCGCCTTGTACTGGTCATACAGATCGTTGCGAAACGTCTTGGACGACGCATCGAAGACGACCGCCATATGCGTCGGCGCGCCCTCGCTGTCTTCCTTGGCATCCGCCACCAGCTTCCACATCATATTGCAAAAGCCCGACACCGCCCCGATGGGTGCCCCGTCGGATTTGCGGGTCAGAGGCGGCAGGGCATGGAATGCGCGGAAGATAAAGCCGGAGCCGTCCACGAGGTAGAGATGATCGTCCTTGTCGAATGGCATCGGTGCCCCCTTCTATTCAGGGACAGGATTACACCGCGACGCGGGGCGCTGGCCATGGCTTTCTCAGATCGCCTCCGGGGATCGAGCGGCCTGTGCCTCAAGCTGGCGCAGGGCATTCCTGAGATCGACCCGGCGTCCGATCAGGAAGGCCGTTGACCCGAATCCCCGGTTGAACACGCGACTCGGCCCACCGATCAGACGTGGCCCGTCGCGGGATGCGATCAGATAATTAACCTCCCGCAATTCTTCTTCGAGCCGCGCAATCTCTCGCCCAAGGGCATAACGGTCCTGCAAAGCAAGCGTATCGGGACAATTGGCCGGGTATTGCCGCGTCTCGCGACCCTCATTGAGTACGGCCTGCGGGGTGCAGGCACGCACCACCTGCGCCGGGGATGGCACGGGCTGGGGAGCAAGGGACTGGAATGGCACCGCATCGGACCCCGCACATCCCGCAAACAGCAGGGGAGCAAGGGCCATGATAAAGATCCGCATGGGTTATCCTCTATCGATTCTCATGTCGCCCTTGGCGCAAGAATACCCCTCAACGCGGCAGGAATAGGGTGACATCCGCCGGATAGCTGACATCATATCCATGCGCGATCTCGCGTTGAGCTCCCGGTTTGAGCGTAAAGCGCCACAGCAGCGCGCCCTTGCGGTCATCCACATCCCGCTCGCTTGGCCGGGGATCGGCGCGCAGGGTGATCTCGACATCCTCATCCTCGGCATAGGGCATCGAATCGCGGATCGCGACCTGCAACGCCTTGTCCCCCAGATTCTCGACGGTCATGGCATAGCGGCGCTGTTCGGTCTGGCGCGAGCGGATAATCCCCGCCTCGCCTTCCATCCGCTCGCGTTCGGCATGGCTAACCTTGATCCGGTCATAGCGCCCAAAAGGCAGATGCGCCGTCTCGCCCCCGGCAATCCGCGCCAGAACGGTCGTGCCGACAAACACACCATCGCGGGTCAGCGAGGCCGTGCCGGGCAAAATCGGAGCCTCGGAGGCATTTTTAAACTCGGCATAGAGATACGCGGTCTCGTCCAGCGATGGCGTCGCGCGCACCTCCAGCGTGACCGCCCCGTCACGCTCGTCGATCAAGACCTGTTTGGCCTCGCCCGATCCACTGATCGTGACCGCACCCGGAATAGCGTAGGTGACCGTTTCCCCCTGAAGCTGCGCAACCGCCATGACTTGCGGGGCGGGGGCGGCCATCATCGCCTCCGCAATAGGCGGCGGGGCAGGCATGGCACGCTGAACCATCGAATCGGCGGCAACACCCTTGGAAAAAGCGCGCGTCTCGCGCATCTCCTCGATCCGCGCAAACAACAAACGCGGGTCCGGCGCGCCAGTGCGGCCACTCGGACGGGCCGTGGACAAAACCAGATCGATTCCCGTCCAATCCTCGCCGGTCCCCTGCCGCACCCGCGCCCGGCGCACCAGCGCCATCATCGGCGCATCGCCATCAAGCGACAGGCGCGCGTCATAGACCGGCGCCCAATTCGCATTATCCATCTGGTATCGCACCGTCAGCGTCCCGGATACCGCCGCATCCGCTTCGATCTCGACAGCAAGCACGGGACCAAGGGCCATCTCTGCACCCCGGTCGCGTAACTCAGCCTCTATTTCGGCGATCTGCTCGTCGATGGCGCGTAGGTCGGCCTGCGCGCGACTCTTGGCATCCAGCGCATCCTTCGTGCCCTCGCCCACGCTGGACCACATGGCGCGCCATTGTCCGGCATCGATCAGGGCGGGAGGATCACCGGCGGCGGCGGCCCGCGCCTGCGCCGCGATCATCGCCTCGATATAGGTAAGCTGATTTTGCGCCGCCTCAGATGCATTGGCGATCAGACTACGCCTGTCGCGCAGCTCTTGAATACGATTTTGAAGCGCCCTTGCCGCGCTGCCCTGCTGCGCCTGCATCGCACGCAGGGAGGACCGGCGCTCCTCGATGGAAAGAAGTCGAAAGGCACCCTCCCCCTCGATCCGCAGCGACTCGCGGCGATACTGCGCTGGCATCCCCGTCAGGAGAATGCTGTGCCGTCCGGCCTCCGCATCAAATACCGCCATGCGCTCAACACTGGCCCCCTGCGGATACAGCGTCGCCGCCACGACCGGAGCCGCGCTTTCGATCTCGGCCCCCCATGCTGGCCCACAAAACAGGACCATCGCGAGGAGAAAGCGCTTCATCCCTGCGCTCCCGCCAAAACGAATTTCTTCCCGCAGTAATTACATACCGCCACGCCACTCGGCCCGATCTCGTAATAGGTCAACGGATGGCCCAACGGCCCCCCACCGCCATTGCACGCAACGAGGCGGCTAGTCACCTCGACAGTGGCAAGATCACGTTGTTCTGGTGTAATGACAGTGACTTCACTAGCCATGGATGCCTCATCGTTTCACGCATTGCGGCGAAGGCGCGCGGGTGATAGCCAAAGGCGCGCCGGGGTCTGCCTTGGCCTTTTCTTCCGCTACAGGAGTGTCGATGTCAACCGCGACGCCGGAAACCCCTCGCTATGCCCTTGAAATCCGCGATTTGCGGAAAACCTATGCTGCGCGGGGCGGTGAAAGCGAAAAAGAAGCACTGAAAGGCATCGATCTGGCCATTCCCCGTGGCTCGATCTTCGGCCTGCTCGGCCCCAATGGTGCGGGCAAATCTACTTTAATCAACATCCTCGCCGGTCTGGTGAACAAAACCAGTGGTAGCGTGCGAATCTGGGGATTCGATCAGGATAAAAATCCCCGCATGTCCCGCGCCTCCATCGGCGTGGTGCCGCAGGAACTGCATCTCGACCCCTTCTTTACCCCGCATGAGGCGATGGAAATTCAGGCCGGTCTCTACGGCGTGCCCCCTTCCGCGCGGCAAACCGATACTCTGCTAACGGCCCTTGGCCTTGGCGACAAAATGCATGTGGGGGCGCGGTCCCTGTCCGGCGGCATGAAGCGCCGGTTGTTGATCGGCAAAGCCCTCGCCCATTCCCCCCCCGTCTTGATCCTCGATGAACCCACCGCCGGGGTCGATATCGATCTGCGCCGCCAACTCTGGGCTTATGTCAGACGACTCAATGACGAGGGTGTCACCGTCATTCTAACCACGCATTATCTCGAAGAAGCCGAGGAAATGTGCGATCGCATCGCGATCATCGACCATGGGAAAGTCATCGCGAACGAAGGGAAAAGCGCCCTGTTATCGCGGATCGACCGCAAAACCATGACGATCACAGCAGGGGAACCCTTTACCACGATCCCACCGCTTCTCGCTGCCCATGGATTGCTGGATTGCAGTCTTGGCGAAGATGGCACACTGGCGATCACCTTCTCGCGGTCCGAAACCAATCCGGGTGAAATTCTGGATCTGGTGCGCAACAGCGATATCGATATTCGAGATGTTATGACCCACGAACCAGGTCTCGAACAGATCTTTATGGATCTGACCGCGTCATCCTGACATCGATTTGGAATTTTTGAGATTAATACAGAGAGTATTGAGAGCTATATTTTTGGATTTTATTAGTCTGGCGGTGACCTACTTTCCCGCGGGGTAACCCGGAGTATCATCGGCGCTGCGGGTCTTAACGGTCGAGTTCGGGATGGGATCGAGTGTATACCTCGCG
>CALLLP010000015.1 GCA_938008165.1 uncultured Neomegalonema sp.
CGCGCGGCGTCCGGCCCGCTTGCGAGCCGGAACCTTCGCGGCAGCTTGGCGCGTTGTCCCTGCCGCACCGTCCGGTGCCGACAGCGCCGTGACGATCATGTCGGGATCGTTGAAGATATCGATTTCGCCGAGATCGACGTAGAGATCGCCCTTCTCGTCCCGCATCATGCCCTCGGGCAGATCGTCAGCCTCCCGCACGGCCCCGATTTCCAGCTCATAGGGGGCGAGCAGCGTGACATACCGCATCTGTTTCCCGTGGATCGCCGCCCAGAGGTGATAGAGGCTCGTCATGCTGACATTGTCTTCGAGCAAGGGGTCTTCATCGGCATTGAACGCGCTGCTCATGGCGATGGTGATGCCCAGAGGCTCCAGCGCGCCATTGTCCTTCGACCAATAGACGATGCCGCCGGACATGCCGCCCGAGACCGGAACCTGGTCGTTATCCAGCACGATGATGTAGGATTGCCGCCCCTGATCGAGCGAGGGCAGATACACGTAGCCCTTGCGGATTTCCGGTTGCCGCGTGCAGCCCGCCGGAAAGCCCCAGACCTCGACCCGCATCCCGCTTTCGGGCCTTGGCGGCGGATCGGATGGCAGGCGAATGCCCGCAAACGCGGCATCGAGATAGACCGGTCCATTCGGGCCTTTCAGCTCCGGCGATCGCAGGAATCGGGGGGCTTGCTCCGCATCGGGGTGCTTCGGACTCCATGACCCCATCTCTTCGATCACGTGATGCGCCGTCAGCATTCCGCCCCAGTGGGACCAGAAGCTGCCCCATGTATTGACCCCATGGATGCCCCGGAAATACAGGCCGAAAAGGTCGTTGTCGCCGTGGCGCTGGGTATAGTCCGTATCGCGCGTCCGCGACTGCGCGGGTGGCGTGGCATCGAGATTGGGGGCCAAAATCCATGGGGGCATGTCGCCATCCTCTCATCAAAACGATTATTGCTGTGACACGTAATAATTTCCCTTTTTATTGCAATGGCTTGAAGTGTGCCGCCTTGAGGCAGGACGCCTTAACCCGTCTTAATGCAGAGGGGCCGGTCGCCGCATTATCCGAGCATTCCGATCCGCTCGAAGAACCAGTAACCGGCGATCAGCGCGATCCCGGCGGAGACCGGGAAGACGATGACCGGGCGATACCACGAGCGGTTCGCGAACCACCCCACGGCGAGGAAACACGCGGCGATCACCGCCAATTGCCCTAACTCGACCCCGACATTGAATCCGATCAACCCGCTGACGAACTGCCCCGCCGGCAGGCCGATCTCGGCCAGTACCCCGGCAAAGCCCAGCCCATGCAGCAAGCCAAACGCGAAGACCGTCAGCAATCGCCAGCGACCAAGCTGATCCGTCAGCATGTTCTCCACGGCGATGAAGACGATGGAGGCCGCGATCAGCGGCTCGACGATGGCGGGCGATATCGTCACCAACCCCAGCGACGCCAGCGCCAGCGTCACCGAATGGGCCAGCGTGAAGGTCGTCACCTGCCACAGCAGCGGCGACAGGCGCGTGGCGAGCAGGAACAATCCGATGACGAAGAGGATATGGTCCAGCCCCTTGGGAATGATATGCGCGAACCCGATGGGGATGTAATCCACGAAGGTCTGCCACGCGCCGCGTGGCTGGGCCGCCTCGCCCATGGGCAGGGCCACGGCATCGCCAGCCACTGCATAGGCGGAGTCGAATGGCTCGCTCTCGCCTACTTTGGTCAGTCGCAGCACACTTGCTCCGAAAGCCGGATCGAAGCGCCAGTCCAACGTCTCCCCCGCTGGCGCCGCCCCGCTCAGCCGGATCGTCGTCTCGCGGGCACGGGAAGGATCGCCGACCGGCGGCACGTCGATCCCATCGAGCGTCAGCGCCACGGGCTCCCCCGCAACGCTCAGGGCAATGCCGTCGATCAGACGCGGCACGAAATCCCGCAGATCGCCTTCCAAGGCAGCCGGATCGAGCGCGCGCAGGGCGTCGTAGCGAACCGCTTCCGGCGCATCGTCCGTATCCTCATGCTCCGGCCCGATGCCCGCGAGCAACGCCTCGGCATTGGCGGACAGGGACAGCGCCATTGCCCCATCCTCGCCGAGGACCACATCTACGATAGTCGGGCGTAACTCATGGGCCACCGCTCGCGGCACCGCCATTGCCATCACGGCAGCAATGACCATGATCGTGACGACCAGAAACCGGGGGACTATCCGTGCCATTACCTTCATTCCTGTCATTCCTTCCCGGTGCGCTCGCGCTGACTGCTCTCGCCCTGACGACGCCCCTCGCCGCCCATGAATTCTGGATCGAGCCGGTATCGCATAGCGTAGAGCCGGGCGACGAGATAGTGGCGAGCCTGCGCGTCGGCCAGAAATACGAGGGCGAACCCTTTCCCTATCTGTCATCGCGCTTCGAGCGGTTCACCGTCACCGATGCCTCGGGTACGCGCGGATATCGCGGCCATCAGGGCGATCAGCCCGCCCTGAAGACCGAAGCGATGAAACCGGGGTTGACCGTTCTCACCTATGTCTCGAAGCCCAGCGCCCTCGTCTACCGGAAGTGGGAGACCTTCCTCAAATATACGACGGCCGAAGGGCTGACCGGGGCCGTCGAGGCGCATCTGGCCGCCGACCTGCCCAAGACCGGCTTTCGCGAGGATTTCCAGCGTCATACCAAGGCGCTGATCCAGGTCGGCCCCGTCGATCCGGCAGACCGCGAGGCGGCGCAGGGCCTCGATTTCGAACTCGTGGCACTGGGTAATCCCTTCGATCCCGACATCGGGACGCTGCGCGTGCGGCTTCTGCGCTTCGGCAAACCGGCCCCGGACATACAGATCGCGATCTTCCGCAAGGGACCGGATGATGCGACGAACGAAACCCTGCGCACCGATGAAGACGGTTACGCAGAGATCGCGCTGACAGACGGCGCACGGCATCTGCTGAACGCGGTCCTTCTGGAGCGGTCGGAAGAACAGGGCGTCGATTGGGCGAGCGACTGGGCCTCGCTGACCTTCGCGCGCCCGTGATTGCGACCGACAATCCTGCAATGCCTGCTTGTCACCCCTGCCCAAGAATGACACGGTTCGACCGATGAATGATGAAATGCGATTCTTCGACGAGATGAACGGCGACGGATCGGGGCGACGCGCACCTTATGCCGAATATGGTGCATGGCTGGACGGCGAGGATACCCAGCGTCTTCAGCACGTCTCGAAGGAAGCGGAAGCCTTCTTCCGCCGCACGGGCATCACCTTCAACGTCTATGGCGAACCGGGGGCGACCGAGCGGCTGATCCCCTTCGATGTCGTGCCGCGCATCATCGCCGCGCGCGAATGGGACACGCTGGTCAAGGGCATCGAGCAGCGGGTTCGCGCCCTCAACGCCTTTCTGCACGATATCTATCACCGGCAGGAGATCATCCGTGCGGGACGCATCCCTGCGCGCCTGATCGCCGAGAACGAGGCGTATCTGCCCGAGATGGCGGGGTTCACGCCCCCCGGCGGGATCTACACCCATATCGTCGGCGTCGATCTGGTGCGGACGGGGCCGGATGAATTCTTCGTGCTGGAAGACAATGCGCGCACGCCCTCGGGCGTTTCCTACATGCTGGAAAACCGCGAGACGATGCTCCAGCTCTTCCCGGAGCTTTTCTCCCGCATCCCGGTGCGCCGGGTGCAGAAATATCCGGCCATGCTGCACCGGGGCCTCGCCGCCAGCGCCCCGGCCATCGCCTCCGACGATCCGGTCGTGGCCATTCTCACGCCGGGCATCCACAACTCGGCCTATTACGAACATTCCTTCCTCGCGGATCAGATGGGCGTCGAACTGGTCGAGGGCCACGACCTGCGGGTCATCGATGGGCGCGTCGCCATGCGCACGACGCAAGGCTACAAACCCATCGACGTGCTGTACCGGCGGGTCGATGACGACTTCCTCGATCCGCTGACCTTCAACCCGAAATCGATGCTCGGCGTTCCCGGAATCATGGATATTTACCGCGCGGGCGGCATCACCATCACCAATGCCCCCGGCACCGGCATCGCCGATGACAAGGCCATCTATTCCTACATGCCGGAAATCGTCGAGTTCTACACGGGTGAACCGGCCAAGCTGAAGAATGTCGAGACATATCGCTGCGGCGACCCGGACTCCCTTGCCTATGTGCTGGAGAATCTGTCCGAACTGGTCGTCAAGGAAGTGCATGGCTCGGGCGGCTATGGAATGTTGGTCGGCCCCGCCGCGAGCAAGGCGGAACTGGAGGCCTTCGAGGCCAAGCTGCGCGCGAGGCCGAGCAACTACATCGCCCAGCCCACCCTCGCGCTCTCGACGGTTCCCATTCTGGCGGAGCAGGGCCTCTCCTCCCGCCATGTGGACCTGCGCCCCTATGTCATCGTCTCGCCGCAGGGAATCGACGTGACGCCGGGGGGGCTGACGCGGGTGGCGCTGAAAGAAGGCTCGCTCGTCGTCAATTCGAGCCAAGGCGGCGGCACCAAGGACACCTGGGTACTGGAGGACTAGGCGGATGCTGGGAAAAACCGCCGGGGGACTCTACTGGATGTTCCGCTATCTGGAGCGGACGGAAAATACCGCGCGCCTCGTGGATGCGGGCTTTCGCATCGCGCTGACCCATTCGAGCGTCGCGGCGGAGGAATGGAAATCCATCGTCTCGACCACGGGCGAAACCGCTTCGTTCGAGGAGCGCCACGACAGCTACACCCCCGCCAATGTCGTGGACTTCCTGCTGCGTGACACCACGCATCCCTACAGCGTCATGTCCATGATCGAGGCGGCGCGCATGAATGCGCGGTTGGTGCGAACCGCCCTGACCCGCGAAGTGTGGGAGGCGACGAACGAATGCTGCATGACTCTGCGCGCGGCTTTGGCAGACCAGATCGCCGACCGCGACCTGCCCCGTGCCCTCCAGACGATCCGCCAGCAAAGCGCGCTGGTGCGTGGAGCGCTACACGGCACGATGCTGCGCAACGACATCTTCAACTTCGCCCGCATCGGCACCTTCATCGAGCGGGCGGAAAGCACGGCGCGCATCCTCGACGTCAAATACTACGTGCTGCTGCCCTCGGTTTCCCATGTCGGGTCGTCCATCGACAATGTGCAGTGGGAGACGATCCTGCGCTCGGTCTCCGCCGCGACGGCCTACCGGCAGGTGCATGGCAGCGAACCCCGCGCGCGGACCATCGCGGATTTCCTGATCTTCGACCAGCGTATGCCGCGTTCGCTGGCATTCTGTCGTGCGCGGATCGCGGGCAATCTGGCGTATATCGTTGCCGGTTATGGAGAGGACGCGCCAAGCAATGCATTCACCAAGGAGATGAATGCGCGGATGGATGCCCTTCGGATCGACGATGTCTTCGACTATGGCCTGCACGAATTCCTTCAGGATTTCATTCAGGAAAACAACGTATTGAACGCAAAGATCGAAGAGGATTACCGGTTCAGTGAATAAGACCAGCGAGGCCACGAAGTCGATCTCCTGCACGGGACGCTCGATAGCGCTCCCCCTTCCTTCGGGAGAGGGTTCCGGAAGGATCAGGTTCTCTACCCGACAGTATGATCCGGGTCTCCCATGCATCTGAGGATCGCGCATAGTACCCTCTACCGCTACGACTCGCCGGTCGATTACGGGTTGCAACGCCTGCGCCTGCGCCCCCTCGACGGGGCATCGCAGAAGGTGCTGTCCTGGACCATCACCACCGATGGTGCGACGGTCGAGGCGGAATACGACGACCATTTCGCGAACCGCGTGCTGCTTCTCAATATCGATCCGGGCACTGAAAAGCTGGACATCCGGGTCCAGGGGGTCGTCGAGACGCAGGACACGAACGGCATCTTCGGCTCGCATCCGAGGGCCTTGCCGCTGTGGCTGTTCCAGCGACAGACGCCGCTGACGGAACCCGGCACAGGGGTCGCGACCCTTGCGGCGGAGCTTCTCGGGCAAGACGATACCGCTCTCGACCGGCTTCATGCGCTGAGCGCCCGCATTTCGGAGTCGGTCGCATACCTGACCGGCACCAGCGATTCCGAGACGACGGCGGAAGAGGCCCTCGCGACCGGCTCGGGCGTGTGCCAGGACCAGACCCATGTCTTCCTCAGTGCGGCCCGCCGCCTCGGCTATCCCGCGCGTTATGTCAGCGGGTATCTCATGATGAACGACCGGGTCGATCAGGAGGCGGGCCACGCCTGGGCCGAGGCCCATGTGGACGGGTTGGGATGGGTCGGGTTCGATGTCTCGAACGGGATATCCCCCGACGATCGCTACGTGCGCGTGGCCACGGGTCTGGACTACAGCGAGGCCGCTCCGGTTTCCGGGCTGCGCTTCGGCACCGCTGGCGAATCGCTCGACGTGGCGATACAGGTTCAGCAGTAGAATTTCAGCTTACCGGGAACGCCACGATGACCTACTGCGTCGGCCTCACTCTGGACCGGGGCATCGTCATGATGTCCGACACGCGCACGAATGCGGGCGTGGATAATATCAGCGTCTTCAAGAAGATGGTGAATTGGGAAGTACCCGGCGAGCGCGTCATTTCGATGATGACCTCCGGCAACCTCGCCACGACGCAGGCTCTTGTCAGTATCCTCGACGAGCGCACGAAAGCCCCCGGCGAGCGCAATCCCACCCTGCTCGACGCGCCCTCCATGTTTCAGGTCGCGACCCTCGTGGGCAAGGCCCTGCGCGAGATCATCGGCAAGACGAACAAGCCCGGCCAGAACGACAGCTTCCGCGCCACGCTCATTCTCGGGGGACAGATTGCCGGGTCGCAGCCGCGCCTCTTCAAGATCTATCCCGAAGGCAATTTCATCGAGGCGGGCGAGGACACGCCGTTCTTCCAGACCGGCGAGACGAAATATGGACGCCCCATCATCGTGCGTGCCTATGACCCCACCATGACCTTCGAAGAGGCGATCAAGCTGTTGCTCGTATCGTTCGATTCGACGATCAAGGCGAACCTGTCCGTCGGTCTGCCCATCGACGTCACCGTGTACGAAAAGGACAGCCTGCGCGTGACGCAATCCTTCCGCATCACGCAGGAGGACGAGTATTTCCACGTCATCTCGAACGGATGGGGCAACGCCCTGAAGGTCGCGTTCTCGTCGCTGCCCGATTTCACCTTCGACGGCACCAATCCCGGAACCACCGCACCATGACCGCCACGATCCTCGAACGCATCCGCGACTACAAGCTGGAGGAGATCGCGGCGCGCAAGGCGGCGCGCTCGCTGGCGGATGTGGAAGCTGCTGCACAGGCCGCATCGCCCGTGCGCGGCTTTGCGATGGCGATGGATGCCAAGGTTGTTGCCGGAGACTATGCCCTGATCGCAGAGATCAAGAAGGCAAGCCCGTCCAAGGGATTGATCCGGGCTGATTTCGATCCGCCCGTGCTGGCCGAGGCCTACGAGGAGGGCGGCGCGGCGTGCCTCTCGGTGTTGACCGATGCGCCCTCGTTTCAGGGCGACGATGCCTATCTCGTCGCGGCGCGGGGGGCGACCGCCCTGCCCGCCCTGCGCAAGGATTTCCTCTATGACACCTATCAGGTCGCCGAAGCCCGCGCGATGGGAGCCGATTGCATCCTCGTCATCATGGCCAGCGTGGACGATGCGCTGGCCACCGAGCTGGAAGATGCCGCAATCGGCTGGGGCATGGACGTTCTGGTCGAAGTGCATGACGAGGCGGAGATGGAGCGCGCCCTGCGCCTGACATCGCCCCTGATCGGCGTGAACAACCGCAATCTGCACACCTTCGAGACGTCGTTGGCCACAACCGAACGGCTCGCCCCCATGCTGCCCGATGATCGGGTGCTGGTCGCCGAATCCGGCCTCTTCACCCCCGCCGATCTGGCCCGCCTTGCGGCTGTCGGCGCGCGGCGGTTCCTGATCGGCGAAAGCCTGATGCGGCAGGACGATGTGGCGGCGGCAACGCGGGCAATCCTCGCCTAGAGCATTCTGAATTCTATCTGAATCAGGAGCATCACCATTCACACACGTCTTAGTGTGAATGGCGATCCGCATGAAATTCAGTGTGCTCTAAGGTCGCTCGGCGAACGCCGCGCCCAGCCCCCCGGATGTCCAGGTCTCCAATGACCGCGCGGAACTTCTGCGGACGAGTTCGGCCCAGTCTTCCTCGGCCTGGAACCGGGCGACGAGACGTTCGTAGAGGCGCGACGATGTCCGGTCCCCTGCCGCCACTGCAAGGGATGCATTGAACAGGGGTTCGGCATAGCTGCGACGCACCCCCTGCCCGTCGAGGGCCGCGCGGGCCTGAAGGGGATTTGCACTTCGATCCGGTCGAGCAGGAGACGGACGCCATCGGCATCCGCCGCCCCCGCATCGAGGGCCAGCGCATAGGCTTGCATCGGGTCCGTCGCGATCAGCAGCCGCGCCGCCGCAAGCGCCGCATCCGCATCGTCAGCGGGCCGCCATCTTCGAGGAAGCGGGCGATTTCGGTTTCCGCGCTGTCGATGAAGGCCTTTCCCGCAGGCGTTTCGGCGGTCGATCCCAAATTGTTCCGCAGGGTCGTGACCGCTTCCTCCGCCGCCGCAGGGGCCTTGGCCGTCACGCCCCGCAGGCTGATCGCCTTGCAGCGTTCATCGCAGGAGGCCATCAGACGGCCCGGCCACGCGCACGACCCTGCCGACCCCTCGATTATGATCTTGATCCGGAACAGGATTGCGCAGAGCAATGATGGGGACAGGTCCGATATGACATGCGGGCAGAGGCTTTTCCGCGAGACGCACCATGGCGAAGACCGATCCGCTTCTCACCCCGTTCACGATCAACGGCCTGACGATCCGCAACCGCATCGTCAGCACACCCCATGCCCCGGCCTATGCCGAGGACGGGATGCCCACCGAGCGCTATCAGCGCTACCACGAGGAAAAGGCCAAGGGCGGCATTGGAATGACCATGTTCGGGGGGTCGAGCTGCGTGTCGCCGGATTCTCCCTCGGTGTTCGGCCAGCTCGATGTCTCGGGTGACCGGGTGATCCCGCATTTCGAGCGTTTCGCAGAGCGCATCCATGCGCACGACGCGGCCCTCATCTGCCAGATTTCGCATCTGGGTCGGCGGACGACGTGGAACGATGGGGACTGGTTGCCCGTCGTCGCGCCCTCGCGGGTTCGCGAACATTCGCATCGCGGCTTTCCGAAAGCGATGGATGCCGCCGATATCCACCGCATCGTGAGCGATTACGCCGCCGCCGCCCGTCGCTGCAAGCAGGGCGGATTGGATGGCGTGGAAATTCATCAGAACGGGCATCTGCTGAGCCAGTTCCTGTCGCCTGATCTGAACCTGCGCACCGATGGCTACGGCGGATCACTCGAAAACCGCGCTCGCTTTGCGCTGGAAGTCTTCGAGGCCGTGCGCAACGAAGTCGGCAGCGCTTTCGTCGTCGGTATCCGCATGGAAATCGGCGGCGAGATAGAGGGCGCGACCAGCTATGAGGACTCGATACGCTACGCGAATATGCTGCGCGACGCCGGGGCAATCGACTACCTGAACCTCAATATCGGACGCCCGGACCATAACTACGAGCTATCGCATTACGGTGTGCCATCGATGTTCCAGAAACTCGCGCCGTTCCTGACGAACGTGGCCGCGTTCCGGCGCGCGGTCGATCTGCCGGTGATCCACGCCATGCGCATCCCCGACCTGCCCACGGCCCGCCATGCGGTGCAGGAAGGGATCGTCGATCTCATCGGCATGACCCGCGCGCACATCGCCGACCCCCATCTCGTGCGCAAGATGATCGAGGGGCGCGAAGACCGCATCCGGCCATGCGTCGGCGCGGGCTACTGCATCGACCGCATCTACGGCGAGGGCGAGGCGCTCTGTCTGCACAACGTCGCCACGGGGCGCGAGGCGACCATTGCCCACCTCACCCCTCTTTCCGATGGCCCCATGCGGAAGATCGTCGTGGTCGGCGGCGGACCGGCGGGGATGGAGGCCGCGCGCGTCTGCGCCGAACGCGGCCATTCCGTCGTCCTGTTCGAGGCCGGGGCCAGGTTGGGGGGACAGGTCCGCATTGCCGCTCAGGCCAGGGTGCGCCGCGATATCATCGGCATCGCCGATTGGCTGGCCGGGGAAGTCGAGGCGCTTGGCGTCGATATCCGTCTGAACACCTATGCCGAGGCGGAGGACATCCTCGCCGAGGCCCCCGACACCGTGATCATCGCGACCGGCGGATTACCCGATACCGGGCATGTGGAGGGCGGCGAATTGTGTCTGAGCGTCTGGGACGTGTTGGGCGGTCAGCCCGTCGAAGGCGACGTGCTGGTCTATGACGACAATGGCCAGCACCAAGCCCCGTCCCTCGTCTGCGATCTGGCCGAGCGCGAGGATGTGCGCGTTGCCTTCGTCACCCCCGACCGCGCGCCCTGCTTCGAGATGGGGGCGTCGAATTATCCGCGCTATCTGGAGAAATTCCAGCGGGGCGGCGTGCGCGTGACCCCGGACCATCGGCTTGCGCGGGTGACGCGGGACGGCAACGCCCTGCGCGCTTTCTTCCGCAGCGATTATGGCGGGCCGGACATCGAGATGCGCGCCGATCATATCGTCATCGAGCATGGCACCGTCCCGCTGACCGAAACCTATGATGCACTGGTGGAGGGGGCGGGCAATGACGGCGTGACCGACCTCGCCGCCTTGGTCGAGGGCCGCCCGCAGCCCACCCCCGAGGACGGCTTTGCGCTGCACCGCATTGGCGACGCCATCGCCAGCCGCAATATCCACGCCGCGATCTACGATGCGCGGCGTCTCGCGCTTGGCCTATAGAACGCGCTTCGTGCCGCCCGGAGCGTCCCCCGCGCCATGACGCGCATAGATTGTTTCAACTTCTCGCAGGCTTATCAAAAGCTGTGAATTCCAGATTGAATCGAAACAACTACTCTCTTGATACGCAACAGAGGAAAAAACATCATGCGCATCTTCGTTCCAGCCTTGCTTTTTTCGACCATGATACTCGGCGCCTGCGCGTCGAACACATCAGCGCCCGGCGCAACGGCCCCCGCCCCCGCATTGGTCGCGGCCACCCCGGCGGCGTTCACCCATTCCATTAAAGGGCTGGAAACAGCCAAGGGCAGCTTCGTCGGTGCCAGCGACCACGAAACGCGCGGCCATGCGAGCGTGTTCCGGTCGAACGGGAAATGGTATGTCAGCCTTGCCTCCGACTTCTTCCACGACGGCGCACCGGACCCGAAAGTCGCCTTCGGCAGCAACGGCTTCCGGCAGGAAGCGATCCTCTCGCCGCTGACCGCCCTCGCCGGAGCGCAGGTCTATGAGGTTCCGGCCTCGCTGGATGTCGGCAATTACAACGAAATCTGGATCTGGTGCGAGAAGTTCGCCGTTCCGCTCGGCGTCGCGCCGCTCACGCTGACCTGATCACCTTCGCTCGACGAAAAGGGCGGCACCTCCCCCCGGAAGTGCCGCCCCTTCAATTCCGATCAGCCCTCCGACTGACCGGAAAACGCGCCTGCTGCGTTTCTTCTTGTTATCGTGATCCCCCGAACCGTCAGGCGCGCCTTGTCTCGCGATCAGTTGCCGTAGGTGCCGACCGATGCCATCCGGCCAATGCTCTGACCCGAAGGTCGCGTGGACATGAAGAAGCTGGACTCGTCCTTGCCACGGCATTCGTCGGGGTTGGTCGAGCACAGACCGATCACGGCTTCGATCCAGTCGCGATAGGCGGCGATGGGCGTGTAGTACATGTCATAGCCCGCCTTCATGCACGGCTCGCCGTTATAGTCGTTCGTACCCGGCTCGATGCCCGACAACACGCCTGCGACGCTCTGATAACCGTTCGTGGTCGAGAGGAGCGGCCCCCCGCTTTCGCCCTGACAGACGCCTTCCATCCGACCGAACGGGCTGGTCACGGTGATGAAACCGGGCCATTCCACATCGGTCACGGACAGCGGCACTTTTTGCAGCGACTTCTGGCCAGCCTTCGGACCCGTCACCGGCCATCCCGCCGCGAGCGCGATCCCCCCCGGTTTCACGGTCGGGCGGCGGAAGTCGTCGATGACTGCCGGGACGATCTCCTTCGGGAGCGGCTCGTTCAGCTTCACGATGGCGATGTCGTTCGAGAGGTAGGTGTCAGCCCCCGCATGACACACTGCCTGATGCGCCGTGCGCCGGATTACCCTGGAGCTATCGACGTTGTGGTCGCCCGTGACCAGCTCGATGCGGTCCCATTGCAGGCCGTCCTTCGACTTGACGCAATGGGCGGCGGTGACGACGTGGCGGCTGTCGATCACGGTGCCGCCGCAATGCTCGATCTCGGCGTAGCCCTCGTGCTGATAGATCATCTTCAGTTTGATCATCGCCGGAAACTGACTGTCGGCCCCCGCCGCCAGAATTGCCGGATTGCCGATCTGGTAGGACGCACCGGTCGGCTTGCCGACGCGGCTCGCCTTGGCAGGGTTGGTGCCGCAGGAAACGGCGTTGATGTCACCAAGAGCGCCTGCGAGTGCCTGACCGGATGTCAGAGCCATGAGAAGAGCGGTAATGCCAGATGCGAGCACGGTGCGTGTCATGGTGTGATCCCCCAAAGGATATTGCGTTTCTGGCCCCCCGGCCTTCAACACACAATGCCCGTCAGGGGTAAATATAACCCTGTATGATGTGGTGAATGCTTGTAAACGAACGCTGTATAAAGCACCCAATTTTACTGAATAATACGAAAAACGGCTCACTACTGCCTGTGTTCAGTGTATTGGATACTGCGTCCATCTTTTGTTATTTGTGTTCACAGCACGAAAAAGCCCCGGCGACTGGATCGCCGGGACTTTCATTAAAATTCGATACGAATACAGCGTATCGTTAGTGCCGTCAGTGCGCCATGACTGCGAGAAGCAGCAGGGCCACGATGTTCGTGATCTTGATCATCGGGTTCACGGCAGGGCCAGCGGTATCCTTGTAGGGATCGCCGACGGTGTCGCCGGTGACGGACGCCTTGTGCGCCTCGCCGCCTTTTTCATGCAGCACGCCGTCCTTGTCGGTGAAGCCATCCTCGAAGCTCTTCTTCGCGTTATCCCACGCACCACCACCGGCGGTCATGGAAACGGCGACGAAGAAGCCCGTGACGATCACACCCATCAGCATCGCGCCCAGAGCGGCAAACCCGTTGGCGTAGCTCGATACTGCACTGACGCCGAAGAAGACGACGAGGGGCGAGAGCACCGGCAACAGCGAAGGAACGACCATCTCGCGGATCGCGGCCTTGGTCAGCATATCGACCGCGCGGGCATAGTCGGGCTTGGAGGTGCCCGCCATGATGCCCGGATCAGCCTTGAACTGACGCCGGACTTCCTCAACCACCGACCCGGCGGCGCGGCCCACGGCGGTCATGGACATGCCACCGAAGACGTAAGGCAACAGGCCGCCGAACAGCAAACCGGCCACAACATAGGGGTTTGAGAGGTTGAACAGCACATCGGCGTCAATGCCGAAGAATACCGACCCTTCTTCCGCCTTGGACGAGAAGAATTTCAGATCTTCGGTATAAGCCGCGAACAGGACCAATGCGCCAAGACCAGCCGAACCGATGGCATAGCCCTTGGTGACGGCCTTGGTCGTATTGCCCACGGCGTCGAGCGCATCCGTCGTGTTGCGCACGTCATCGGGCAGGCCAGCCATCTCGGCGATGCCACCCGCATTGTCGGTGACGGGGCCAAAGGCATCGAGTGCGACAACAAAACCTGCAAGGGCCAGCATGGCCGTGACAGCAATCGCGATACCAAAGAGACCCGCGAGGCTGAAGGTCGCGATGATGCCGATGATGATCGTCAGGGCAGGCAGCGCAGTCGCTTCGAGCGAGACGGCGAGGCCCTGAATCACGTTCGTGCCATGGCCCGAAACCGATGCCTGAGCGATCGAGCGGACGGGGCGGTATTCGACGCCCGTATAATACTCGGTCACCCAGATGATGACGCCGGTAATCAGAATGCCGATGACACCGCAGAAATAGAGATCCCAGCCGGTGAAGGTGACGCCCGTGGAGGTCGTCAGTTCATCGTCGAGACCCACCATGATGGCAGTGACGGGAATCAGGACGATCAGCGACAGGACCGCACAGGCGATGAAGCCGCGATAGAGCGCGCCCATAATCGAATTGTTCGCGCCCAGTTTGACGAAAAACGTTCCCGCGATCGAGGTGATGACACAGGCGGCGCCGATAACCATCGGATACAGCATGACATTGTAGAGCATGTCGCTGCCCGCGAAGTAGATCGCGCCCAGAACCATGGTCGCAACCAGCGTCACCGCATAGGTCTCGAACAGGTCGGCGGCCATGCCCGCGCAGTCGCCCACGTTATCGCCCACGTTATCGGCGATGGTGGCGGGGTTGCGGGGATCGTCTTCGGGAATGCCCGCCTCGACCTTGCCCACGAGGTCGCCGCCGACATCCGCACCCTTGGTGAAGATACCGCCGCCGAGACGTGCGAAGATCGAGATAAGGGATGCGCCGAAGCCCAGCGCGACGAGCGCGTCGATCACCGTGCGATCATCGGCGGCATATCCGGCGAGGCCGGTCAGAATGCCGAAATAGACCGCAACGCCAAGCAGCGCGAGACCGGCGACGAGCATGCCCGTCACGGCCCCCGATTTGAATGCGATGTCAAGCCCGGCAGCCAGACTCTGGCTCGATGCCTGTGCCGTGCGGACGTTGGCCCGGACCGAAATCAGCATTCCGATAAACCCTGCGGCCCCGGACAGGACCGCGCCGATCAGAAAGCCAATGGCGGCGGGAAACGACAGGAACATCGCGACGAGGGCGAAGATGATCGCGCCTGCGACGGCAATGGTCGTGTACTGGCGTGTCAGATAGGCTTGCGCGCCCTCCTGAATCGCTCCGGCGATTTCCTGCATCCGCGCATTGCCCGCATCGGCGGCCATAACGGATTTTGTGGCCCATACGCCGTAGACGACGGATAACAAGCCGCACAAGATAACGAGGATCAGCATCCTCACCCCTCCTCAAAGTTTTTCGCCGGTTCCAGACCTGTCCGCCACCGCGAGACGCTTGCGGCGTCGCGGCGGTTTGTTTGGATCGACCGAGCGTGATGTCAAGCGGCGGCTTTACAAATCATTTACGGTCCAGCGTCAAGGAGCGATACACGGATAAGGGTGTCGAATCTCGCGGTGCGGCATAAGAAGGACAAAAACCCCATGACGCATTCGCGCAATGGACTACTTGCCTGACCATCAAGACAACCGGAGAAACAAGCCATGCGCATCGAAGCAATTGCCGTCGGGGACAACCCACCCAATGACGTGAATGTCATCATCGAGGTGCCCGTCGGCGGCGAGCCGGTGAAATACGAAATGGACAAGGATGCGGGGACGATGGTTGTCGACCGTTTTCTCTATACCCCGATGCGCTATCCGGGAAATTACGGCTTCGTGCCGCATACCCTGTCGGATGATGGCGATCCTATTGATGTGCTCGTGCCGAACCAGCGCCCGATCGTGCCGGGCGCGATCATGAATTGTCGCCCGATCGGCGTATTGATGATGGAAGACGAATCAGGGGGCGACGAGAAAATCATCGCCGTTCCCTCGGCCCGCCTGACTCGTCGGTACGAAAACATCAAAGATTACAACGATCTGCCTGAGATCACGCTGCATCAGATCCAACATTTTTTCGAACGCTACAAGGATCTCGAACCCGGAAAATGGGTCAAGATCGTTCGCTGGGGAGGCATGGACGAAGCGCGGCAGCTCATCTCCGAGGCCATCGAGCGCGGAAAGACCGAATAGGCATCAGACACGAAGACACAAAACCGAACAGGTGGAGCGGGGTTGCCCTGTCGCATACCCCGCTTTTTCCGGATCGAGGCCACGCCGTCCCTGCATCTTGCCGATCACCTCTATCCCACCGGCAAGGCTTTCTCGACCAATGCGGACCAATAGCTTGCGCCCCAGACCGTACCCTCGTCGTTGAAATCATAGCGCGGGTGATGAAGGCCCGCCGATTCTCCATTCCCGATCAACATGAAGCAGGCAGGCTTTTTCAGCGCATAATAGGAAAAATCCTCGCTGCCCATGGTCGGCTCGACGCCATCATGCACGTTTTCCGCCCCCGCCACCTCGCGCGCGACCGCCAGAGAAAAGGCCGTCGCTTCCGCGTCGTTCACCGTTTCGGGATAGAATTTCTCGGATCGCTCGACACTGGCCTCGATGTCATGGGCGGCGGCGACCTGATACACGATGCGCTCGATATGGGCATAGATTTGCGTATGCAGCGCCGAATCGAAGCTGCGCACCGTGCCCCCCAAGAGGGCGGTTTCGGGAATGACGTTAAACGCATCCCCCGCCTGAAAGGTCGTGACCGTGACCACCGCCGGGGAAATCGGATTGACCCGCCGCGCCACCACCGTCTGCAATGCCTGCACGATGGCCGCACCACAGGGAACAGGGTCGATACAGGTATCGGGCTTGGCCGCATGGCCGCCCCGGCCCTTCAACCGGATCGTAAATTCGTCGGAAGCGGCCATCAGCGGCCCGCTGCGGCAGTGAAAGCTGCCCACGGGGGCGCCCGGCCAGTTATGCATGCCATAGACGGCGGAGCAGGGAAAACGCTCGAACAAGCCATCCTCGATCATCGCTTTTGCGCCCGCGCCCCCTTCCTCGGCGGGTTGGAAGCAGAAATAGACGCTGCCCTCGAAAGCGCGCGTACGCGCCAGATGCTGCGCCCCGCCCAGCAGCATCGTCACATGACCGTCATGGCCGCAGGCATGCATCGTGCCCTCGGTCTGGGATTTATGCGCGATGTCGTTCAACTCATGAATCGGCAGGGCATCCATATCCGCGCGCAGCATGATCGAGCGCGCCTCGTCGCCGGGACCGTTGCGCCCATGCAGCACCCCGACGACCCCCGTGCCGCCAATGCCGGTTTCCACGGCATCGAACCCCATTTCGTGAAGGCGTTCTGCGATCACCTTCGATGTGCGGTGTTCTTCATATCCGAGTTCGGGATGGCGGTGAAAATCCTGCCGCCATTCTCGAAGCTGGTCGGCGGCGGCGGCGATGGAATTGGCAACAGGCATGGCATCCTCAGGGCACGTTGGCATATGACGTCATGAAATACCGCCCCCGCCACGCTGGCCAGAGGATTCTGTCATGACCGCGACCATCGCCCTCACCCCCTTCGCTCTCCGTAATTGGGAACCGGGCACCAGCGGAACCCGGATAACAGGGATCACGCCCGAAGATCTGGTCGATGCCTGTCACGAGGCGATGGCACGGGGCGCGGCGCTGGTGCCGGGCTATGCGCCCTTTTGCAAACATCTGTTCATCCGCAACACGTCACCCACCCGCTGTGGATTTGCGCCCATCACTGACGAGAATCGCAGGTTTCTGACATCGGGCTACGAAGCGCGGCGCGAAGGGGAGCTGGCGGTTCTGGGTCGCTGGTTCGAGGGAATCGAGGCTCCGGTCGCCCAATGGCTCGACGTGATTCTCTACAGCCATGCGCAGATGATCCGCGAGGCAGCGGATTTTCCCGATGACGTGCCCGATTGCGACTGGGGGATTGTCAGCATTCTCGGCACCCTGACACCGCAGGAGCCGCCCATGCCACCCATCACTCAGCTCCGCAATGCCTTGGGGCCGTCCGAAGGCGGCTCCGGCGTGCCGATCGATCCGGCGGCCTATGCCCGCGCAGTGGCCTTCTGGCAGGATCATGCAGCCGTGCGGGGCGCACCGGCTTAACCATCATCCCCGAATACGATGGTGGCTCTGTTTGTTGTCTTGCGCATGTCAACCGCCCATGGCGCAGCGGGATCGCAGCGAAGGATGCGCCTAAAACCACATGCGTCGCAACACGCCATCCTTCTTGATGAGGGCGTGCTGGAGCGCGGCTCCGATATGCAGGATCAGCAGCGCAAAGATCGCCTTGCCCATGATTTCGTGGATTTCGAAAAGTTGCTTCGACAATTCGCGATCCTTGCCGATCAACGGTGGAACATCGAACAATCCGAAAAAGGGCAGCGGTGCCGGAAACGCGCTGGTCGCCGCCCATCCGACGACCGGCATGGCCAGCAACAACGCATAGAGCAGGAAATGGGTCGCCGATGACGCCTTTCTCTGCCATCCCGGCACATGGGCGGGCAAGGGCGGCGCGCCAAAGATGAACCGGGCTGCAAGCCGCAGGAGCATCAGCCCTAAAATCAGGATTCCGGTTGCTTTATGAAGCGCATAGAGCTGATTTTTAAGCGCCCCGTTCCCCAGCCAATCGAGCGCGGCCCCGACGCCGAGCGCCCCCAGAACAGTCAGGGCGATGAGCCAGTGCAGCGCTTTTTGAATGAACGTATAATGTTGATCTGTAACGGTCATGATGGCCCCCTGCGATGATCGGCGATCAGTTTGAGCCAAAGAGTGCCCGGAAATGCACAGATCCTGACGCAATTCCGGATCCGACGTAATCGCCGGTCATCCTAAGCTGCATTCGACACTATCCCAAAACCGCGATTCAAGAAAGTGGATCGAGTCATCGCTTGCGAGTCAGATCGCATTGAAAAAGCACGTCGCCATCCTCGAACAGATAGGATTGCGCCGCCGGAACCAATGCCTCCTCCAGCGTATCGATCGGGGGCAGAGAAATCCCCGCGCGGCCCGAGCCGAAAATCTTTGGCGCGACCATGATATGCAATTCGTCCATCACGCCTTCTTGCAGGAAATGCGAGAGCGTCGTGGGGCCACCCTCGATCAGAATTCGCCGAAACCCTCGGCGGGCAAGGGCCGCAAGCACGGCGGCGGGGGCAAGCCTGCCATCGGGCGCGGCGGGAATGGTGATGCGGTTTTCACCCGATTCCGCATGTCCCTGCCGGTTGAGCAACAAGGTGCGCGCGACCCCGTCTTTCAAACAGCGCGCATCGGGCGGAATGCGGCCATTCGGATCGATGACCACCCGCGCCGGTGAGGCACCGTCACACAGCCTGACCGTCAACCGGGGATCATCCGCGATGATCGTGCCGACTCCGACCACCACGGCATCCACCCCCGCCCGCAAGCGATGAAGATGCGCCAACGCGCATTGGCCATTGATATACAAAGACCTGCCGGTCGGCGTTGCCACACGGCCATCGAGCGTTTGACCAACCTGCCCGATCACGCGCGGGGCGATGCCGGGGTCGATGATACCAAAGGGAAGATCGGGGTTATAACGCATTGGGGATGATCAAGGGGATGGGAACAGTTCTGTCAACGGGGCTCACGCGCCAGTGACAACATGACATCGAGATCGAGATGTTTTTCGAGATGGGCCGCGAGAGTATCCAGCGTCGTCTCCACATCGCCCGCATATGCCACCCCTCCCCCGCGCACGCCAAGACGTTCCAGAAACGCGGCCCGGAACGCATCGGCGGAAAACATGCCGTGTAGATAGGTGCCAAGCACGCCCCCATCCAATGAAACCGCCCCTTCGGCCATACCATCGATGTCGAACAGGGGCCGCGCGCGATCGGCACCCGTCGTCACGCCGATATGAATTTCATAGCCGGTCAGATCGGTTCCACTGGCCGGATGATGCGCGGATATTCGGGTCAGGGATTTCTTCGGCGTCATGATCGTTTCGACATTGAGCAGGCCCAGTCCATCGGAAATACCCGCAGGACCCTCGATCCCTTCGGGGTCGTCGATGGTTTGGCCAAGCATCTGATATCCGCCACAAACACCTAAAATCATCCCCCCCCGACGACGGTGGGCGAGGAGATCGATATCCCATCCCTGCGCCCGCAAAAAGGCAAGATCGCCCCGCGTCGATTTGGTGCCGGGAATGATAACCAGCGCCGCGTCGCCGGGGATCGGCTGGCCCGGCGCAACCATTTCGACGGTGCAGCCCGGCTCGGCCCGCAGGGGATCGAGATCGTCGAAATTGGCGATGCGCGACAACTGAAGACACACGATCCTGACCGCACCATGATGAACCGGCGCCCGTAGATCGGAGGCATCTTCGGCGGGCAGGCGACCGGCATCGGCGAACCATGGCGCAACGCCCAGACCCCGCCAGCCCGTCTGTGTCTCGATCAACCGATATCCATCGTCGAATAGCGATACATCGCCCCGAAACTTGTTGATGATAAAGCCTTTGATGCGCGCTGCATCCGCTGCATCGAGCACCGCTTGGGTGCCGACCACCTGCGCGATCACGCCGCCCCGGTCGATATCGCCGACCAGAATGACGGGCGTATCCGTCGCCTCGGCAAAGCCCATATTCGCAATATCGCCCGCCCGCAGATTGACCTCCGCCGGACTGCCTGCCCCTTCGACCAGCACAAGATCGACATCTTGAGAGATGCGATGAAAGGAGTCGAGTACCGCTTTGAGAAGGGTAGGTTTTAGCGCCGTGTAATCCCGCGCGGTGGCATGGCGCAGGCGGGTGCCCTGAACCACGACCTGCGCCCCGCGCTCGGTTTCGGGCTTCAGGAGGACGGGATTCATATGCACGCTCGTCGGCATCCGCGCGGCCAGCGCCTGCATGGCCTGCGCCCGCCCGATCTCGCCCCCGTCATCGGTCACGGCGGCATTGTTGGACATGTTCTGCGGCTTGAAGGGAGCGACCCGCAATCCCCGATTCGCATAGGCCCGCGCCAGACCCGCCACCAACATCGATTTTCCGACATTCGAGCCACAGCCCTGAATCATCAAGCGCGGAGTCATGATTGCGGTGTCACTCCCATCATGTCAGGCGCCATCGCCTTTCAGTGTCAGCGGCAATCCCGCGGCCACGAACTCCACATGATCGGCGGCGGCGGCGATACGCTGGTTCAGGCGTCCCTGCGCATCACGAAAATCGCGGGACAGCTTTTCCATCGGCACGAGGCCAAGGCCGATTTCATTCGAGACGAGAATGACCCGGTTCGGAATCGCATCGAGCGCCTCGATCAGCCGCCCGGTCTCCGCATCGATATCGCGGCCATGATGCATGAGATTGGACAGCCAGAGCGTCAGGCAATCGACCAGAATCGTTATTTTATCGTCTTCTACATCATCCAGCACCTGTGCGATCTCAAGCGGCTCCTCGATCACACCCCAGCTCTCGCTGCGCTCGGCCCGGTGGGCGGCGATGCGCGCATCCATTTCTCCGTCAAGCGCCTGTGCCGTGGCGAGATAGACATGCGGTGGCGTGGCGGCCAATGCCAGCGCCCGCGCCGTCTTGCCGGATCGCGCACCGCCCAGAACCAGCGAGACGCTCATTGCGCCGGAGGAATCCGCGCGACGAAATGCCCTTTCACGCCCTGCGGCCATTGTTTGAAGGGCACCTGTCCTGTCTCGGCGGCGTGGTGAAGATGGGCATATTCCACAATCGCCTCCGCCGCCTCGCGGTCGGGGGTAAACTTGCCGATCACATAGGTCAGCTTGCCCGGCGCGGTGACCGAGACATTGCAATGCCGCTCGCATCCCATGGTACAGGAGACGCGCGTGACGGTCAGGTTTTCCTGTCCTTCCGCGATGGCCTCGACATGCTCGGCCAGCATTTCGCCACCGGTCTTGTCGCCATGGTATTTCTCTTCGGGCGAATACTTGCAGGTATCGCATACAAAAATCGTCGTCGTCGTCATCATGACCCCGGAAGTCGTATTTCCATTTGCCGCGCTCTTAACGCAAGCGTAAGGAAAGCGCCACGGAACAGTGCGCCTTTTCACCGAAGGCCGACCGGAGCCGCCGAAGAAGCCCGACCCATACCGGGGGGCGACAAGCGGGCCTGCCGCGCCGCGCGCTCCTTTTGCGCGGCATCCTTCGGTGACGATGCGCAAAAGGGGGACCGTCATGATACGACTGGCACTTCTCGCGACCCTGCTGGCCACGCCCGCACAGGCGCATATCGGCCATCTGGGCGAGGTCGCAGGGCATGGGCATTGGATCGGGCTGGGCGCATTGGCGGGGGCCGCAATCCTCGCCGGGCTGCTCGGCAAGGGCAAACCGGCACAGCCGAACCCCGAAACCGACGACCCCGAAACCGAGGAGTGCCCCGCATGAGCAAGAAATATGGCGTTATGGTCTGCGGCCACGGGTCGCGCTCGCAAGCGGCGGTGGATGAATTCGCAGTCGTCTCGACCCGCCTGCGCGAACGCTTTCCGAATTGGCCCGTGGAATACGGGTATCTGGAATTCGCAAACCCCGTCATCCGTGACGGTCTCGATGCCCTGCGCGAGAAGGGATGCGATGAAATCCTCGCCGTGCCGGGGATGTTATTCGCCGCCGGTCATGCGAAAAACGACATTCCGACCGTGTTGAATACTTATGCCAAAAAACACGATATAACAATTCACTACGGGCGCGAACTGGGCGTTGATCCAAAGATGATCGCCGCCGCCGGACACCGGGTTCGCCAAGCGGTCGAGCAAGCGAATGCCGATCATGGCGAGATGCCCAATCACGAAGTGTGTCTCGTCGTCATCGGGCGCGGAGCCAGCGACCCGGACGCGAATTCCAATGTCGCGAAGATCACCCGGATGCTGTGGGAGGGCATGGGCTTCGGATGGGCCGAGACGGGCTATTCGGGCGTGACCTTTCCACTGGTCGAGCCATGCTTGCAGCAGGTATCAAAGCTGGGCTTCAAGCGCATCATCGTATTCCCTTATTTCCTGTTCACCGGCATCCTGATCGACCGGATCTATGGTTTTACCGATGAGGTTGCGGCGGCGCATCCCGATATTCAGTTCGTGAAAGCCGGATATCTCAACGACCATGACAAGGTGATCGATACTTTTCAGGAACGCGTGACGGAGATTCTGGCGGGCGAGAACCTGATGAACTGTGCCATGTGCAAGTACCGCGCGCAGGTGCTTGGCTTCGAGGCGGAGGTCGGCGCGGCGCAGGAAAGCCATCACCACCATGTCGAAGGACAAGGGGCGAGCGCGCCGGGGTCGAATGTCGCGGATTGCAAGCATTGCGATACGTTCTGCACCGGCGCATGCAGGCTGGCGGATGCCGGGCATCACCATCATCACCACGGTCACGACCACGGCGACGGGCATTCCCATGCGCATTCCCACGATCACGACCATCATCACCATCCGCACCCCCATGCCGATCATCCGATGGGACCGGAAAGCGTGCGGGGACGGATCAAGACCTGATGGCTGATCGCCCCTCCTTCGCCTACGAACGCGATCCCGCCGCGATCTACGCCGAATCCTTTGCCACTGTCCGGGCGGAGGCCAATCTGGCGCGTATCCCCGACAATCTGCACCCGGTCGCCATCCGGTTGATCCATGCCTGCGGGATGGTGGATGTGGCCGATGACCTGACTTTTTCGGAGGATGCGGCGACGGCGGGGGCGGCGGCCTTGGCGGCGGGCGCGCCGATCCTATGCGATTGCGAGATGGTCGCGGCGGGGATCATCAAGCGGCGCCTGCCCGCCTCGAACGAGGTCATCGTCACGCTCAACGATCCGCGCGTGGCGATGCTGGCGGCCAAGCTGAAAACCACGCGATCGGCGGCGGCGGTCGTGTTGTGGCGCGAGCATCTGGCGGGGGCGGTCGTGGCCATCGGGAATGCGCCGACGGCCCTGTTCAACCTGTTGGAACGCCTTGATACCGCATGGCCAAAACCAGCCGTCATTCTGGGGTTTCCCGTCGGTTTCGTCGGGGCAGCCGAGAGCAAGGCCGAACTGGCCCGCGATCCGCGCGGGGTGCCTTATGTGGCCCTGCAAGGCCGCCGGGGCGGCTCTGCCATGGCGAGCGCGGCGGTGAATGCGCTGGCGGGGGGATTGGAATGACCCCTTGGCTGCATGTCGTCGGCATCGGGGAAGATGGCCTATCGGGCCTATCCGCCGCCGCCCGCGCACAGGTCGAAACGGCGGAGGTTATCGTCGGGGGCGACCGGCATCACGCCCTGGCGCCCAATATCACCGCCGAGCGGGTCGCGTGGCCCTCGCCCTTCGATGCGATGATCGCGGCGATTCGCGGGTATCGCGGCACGCGGGTCGTAGTGCTGGTGACGGGCGATCCGCTATGGTTCAGCGTCGGAGCGCGGCTGTCCAATCCGAAATACGAGGCGCATATCCCCGCGAACGAAATCGTCTATCATCCTCAACTTTCGGCGTTTCAATGGGCCGCCGCACGTATGGGCTGGTCATTGGCCGATACCGAAACCCTGACCGCCCATGGCCGCCCCGCCGAGCAGATCGTTCCCGCCTTCTGGCCCGGCGCGCGCCTGCTGATCCTGACGGCAGGGGCGCAGACACCCGGCGAAATCGCGGCGCTGCTGACGGCGCGGGGCTTTGGCGAATCGCGCCTGACGGTGCTCGGCGCGCTGGGCGGGCCGGACGAAAAACGCATCGACGGGCTGGCGCAGGATTGGCACGCCCCCTCCCCCGCTTTCCACACCCTCGCGGTCGAGGTGGCGGGCGCAGGACGGCTATTGCCGCGTATACCGGGCCTGCCGGACGATGCCTTCACCCATGACGGCACGATGACCAAGCGCGAAATCCGCGCCCTGACTCTCGCAAAGCTGATGCCTGCGCGGGGGGAATGGCTGTGGGATATCGGCTGTGGCTGCGGCTCCGTCTCGGTCGAGTGGATGCGCGCCGCGCCCGATGCGCTGGCCACCGGCATCGATCACCGGGCGGAGCGCCTGACCATGGCCCGCATCAACGCGAACCAGCTTGGCACCCCGCGTCTTGCGCTGGTCGAGGGCCGCGCGCCCGATGCCTTGGCGGGATTGCCCGCGCCCCATGCCGTGTTCATCGGCGGGGGCCTGTCGGAAGCGGTGATCGACGCGGCACTTGCCGCCCTGCGCCGGGGCGGACGGCTCGTCGCGAATGCCGTGACACTGGAATCCGAAGCGCTGCTCACACAGGCCCATGCGGCCCATGGCGGCGATTTGGTGCGCCTCTCCGTTGCCCGCGCCGAGGCCGTCGGTCCCTATCGCGGATGGCGCGCGGCGATGCCGGTGACGCAATGGAGCCTGTTGACATGAGCGGCATATTCTACGGCATCGGCGTCGGACCCGGCGACCCGGAACTGATGACACTCAAGGCCCATCGCCTGATTTCGGCGGCGCGGATCGTTGCTTATCCCGCCCCGGATTCCGGTGAGAGCTTTGCCCGGTCCATCGCGGCGGAGGCCATGCGCGCGGATGCAATCGAGATTCCGATGATCGTGCCCATGCGGGTCGAGCGGTTTCCGGCGCAGGATGTCTATGCCAAGGCGGCGCAGACCATCGCGCAGCATCTGGAGGCGGGCGAAGACGTCGTGGTCCTGTGCGAAGGCGATCCATTTTTCTACGGCAGTTTCATGTATCTATTCGCTCGGTTATCGGAGCGGTTTCGCTGCGAGGTGGTGCCGGGGGTTTCGTCGCTTGCCGCATGTTCGGCGGCGCTGGCCCGGCCCCTGACAGCGCGCAACGATGTGCTGACCGTGTTGCCCGGCCCGTTGGAAGACGACGCGATGCGTGCCCGGATCGATACGGCGCAGGCCATCGCCATCATGAAGGTCGGGCGGCATTTGCCCCGGCTTCGGGCTTTGCTGGAGGAGATGGAGCTGACCGCCTGCGCCGGATATGTCGAGCGGGCATCGCTTGCGGCCCAGAAGGTCATGCCCTTGGCCGATGCGCCCGCCATGGCACCGTATTTCTCGATGATTTTGATCTACAAGGGGAACGACCCGTGGCTGAACCCGTAATCCTGTGTCTGTCGCGGTCAGGTGAACCGGTGGCGCATCGTATTGCCACCGCCCTTGGCGCGCCCGTGCATGGCCGCGAGGGTCGGGTCGATATGGCCGATGCGGTCTTTCCCAATGCCCTTGACCATGCCCGCGACCTCTTTGCCGCCGGTGTGCCGATCATCGGGGTCTGTGCCGCCGGTATCCTGATCCGCGCGGTCGCGCCCCTGCTGAACGACAAGCGCGCGGAGCCACCCGTGGTCGCCATCTCCGATGACGGGGCGTCCATCGTGCCGCTCTTGGGCGGTCACCGGGGAGCAAATCGCCTCGCGCGGGACATCGCCAAAGTTCTGGAGGGCAAAGCGGCGGTCACGACTGCGGGCGATATTGCGCTCGGCATCGCCTTGGACGAGCCGCCCGCCGGATGGCGGCTGGCCAATCCGCTGGATGCAAAAAACGTCATGGCGCGGATGCTCTCAGGCGAGGGCGTGCGGCGGATCGGCGAGTATGCGGATACGCCATGGCTGGATGACCTGCCCGCCGACAATGCCTCAGAGCTGAAAGCCCTCGCAACGGCCAAACCGGCTCAGGGCAACGGGGCGCAGCTCGTCTATCACCCGCAAATCCATACGCTGGGGGTCGGATGTGCCCGCCATTGCGACCCCGCCGAACTGATCGACCTGACCGAGCGCAGTCTCTCCGATGCCGATATTGCCGCCGGATCGATCGCCTGCGTGGCCTCGCTCGATCTGAAGGCGGATGAACGCGCCATGAATGCCTTGGCCGCTCATCTGGGCGTTCCGTATCGCGTTTTCGATGCGGCAACGCTGGAGCGTGAGACCCCCCGGCTTGCCAATCCGTCCGAAGTGGTCTTCGCCGAGGTCGGCTGTCACGGCGTCAGTGAAGGGGCGGCACTGGCGGCAGCGGGACCGCAGGGCACCCTCGTAGTGGAGAAGCAAAAAACCGCCAATGCCACCCTCGCCATCGCCCGCATGCCGGAACCACTGATCGCCCTAAAGGGCCGCAAGCGGGGTCGCGTCTCGCTCGTTGGCATCGGGCCGGGGCAAGCGGCATGGCGCACGCCCGAAGCGTCGCGCATGATCGCCGAAGCGGAGGAATTGATCGGCTATGGCCTTTATATCGATCTGCTGGGGCCTCTGGCGGCGGGCAAGCCGCGCCATGATTACCCGCTTGGGGGCGAGGAGGCGCGCTGCCGCTTTGCGCTGGAACGGGCGGGCGAGGGGCGCGATGTGGCGCTTGTCTGTTCGGGCGATGCGGGCATCTACGCGATGGGCGCGCTGGTTTTCGAATTGCTCGACAAGGGGGGCCTGAGCGATGCGGCCTCGCGGGTCGAGGTGGTCTCCGCCCCCGGCGTATCGGCGTTGCAAGCGGCGGCGGCGCGGGCGGGGGCACCGCTGGGGCATGATTTCTGTGCGATTTCCCTGTCAGACCTGCTTACCCCACGCGAGGACATCCTGCGCCGGATCATAGCGGCGGCAGAAGGGGATTTCGTCATCGCCTTCTACAACCCGGTCTCGAAGACCCGCCGGACCCTGCTGGCCGAAGCCCGCGAGATCCTGCTCGCCCATCGCCCTGCCGAAACGCCGGTTCTGTTGGCCTCGTCGCTGGGGAGGCCGGAGGAAAAGCTGGTCTATCGCGATCTGTCGGCGCTGAAAGTGGACGAAGTGGACATGCTCACTGTCGTGCTGATCGGCTCGTCGCAATCGCGGGTTACAGCGGGCGGGCGGATGTATACGCCGCGCGGGTATGCAAAGAAGATGGAGACGAAGCCATGACCGTCCATTTCATCGGCGCAGGCCCCGGCGACCCCGACCTGATCACCGTCAAGGCCCTGCGCCTGATCCGCGAATGTCCTGTCTGCCTCTACGCGGGCAGTCTGGTGCCTGAGGCGATCGTGGCGGAGGCACCCGGCACCATCATCGATACCGCGCCCATGGCCCTCGACGAGATCATCGCGGAGATGGCCACCGCGCATGCCATGGGCAACGATGTAGCCCGTGTCCATTCCGGCGACCCGTCGCTTTATGGCGCGATTGCCGAGCAAATCCGGCGGCTGAAAGTACTGAACATCCCTTATGACGTGACACCGGGGGTCAGCGCCTATGCCGCCGCCGCCGCCGCACTGGGCCGCGAACTCACCATCCCCGAAGTCGCGCAGACCGTTATCCTCACCCGCACCGCCGGTAAATCGAGCGCCATGCCAGAAGGGGAGGATCTGGAGACACTGGGCCGGACCGGCGCGACCCTCGCGATCCATCTGTCGATCCGCAATCTGCTGATGATCGAGCGCACGCTCTCGCCGCTCTACGGGGCGGATTGCCCGGTCATCGTCGCCTATCGCGTTGGCTGGCCCGATCAGATGTTCATCGAAGGCACGCTCTCGGACATCCGCGAGAAGGTGCGCGCGGAAAAGATCACCCGCACCGCCCTCATCCTGCTTGGCCCTGCCCTGCGCGAGGTCGATTTTCGCGATTCAGCGCTCTACGATGCCGATCAACCGCATGTGCTGCGCCCCAAGCGAAAGGCGGGCTGATGTATCCCCTGTTCCGCCTCGCCCGTGTGTTCCTGTTCAGCCCCAAACGCAGCCCCCTCACGCCGGAGGATACCGGCACGCTGCGCATGGTTGTGTGGCCGTGGGATTGCGACATCTTCTTTGAGATGAATAACGGGCGCCACCTGACGCTCTATGATCTGGGGCGGTTCGATTATGGCGCGCGGTGTGGGTTATTGCCACTGCTCAAGACGAAGGGGTGGGGCCTCGTCGTCGCCGGATCGACGATCCGCTATCGCAAGCGCCTGTTGCCCTTTCAACGGTATCGGATGCACACCCGCCTGATCGGGCGCGATGCGCGATGGTTCTACTTCGTGCAGAGGATGACGCGGGGCGACGATACCTGCTCCGCCGCGCTCATCCGCACCGCCGTCACGAAAAAGGGCCGCATTCTGCCAACGCAGGAAGTGGCCGATGCGCTGGGATATCCCGAATGGCAACCGGCGAAACCCGAATGGGTCGAGGCATGGATCACCGCCGACGATTCCCGGCCCTGGCCACCGGAGGAATAGTCACCCATGCTCTTCCTCATGCGCCTCGACCAAGGCTCGGTTATAGGCGCGCAGGGCATCGATATGGAATAAGGCGCCGGTCAAGGTGCGCCCGCCGCCCTCGTTTTCCGAGACGATGGGGATGTATTCCAGCTTCTTCGAAAACATCGACAGGGCCGTCTGCATCGTATCGTCTTTTGACAGGGACACACCCTGCTCGATCAAGTCCCAGCTCTGGGTTTCCGATGGGCTGCCCTCTGCCCCACGCGGCAGCATATACGTGCCCACCAGCATCGTATCGAGCAGATAACGCTGTGGCCCATCCCCCAGATGCAAGCCCCGATTGCCCAAGCGCCAGTGGAAATAGCTGCGCTCGATGACCTGCTGCGTCAACACGGTCGCGACCGAGACGGACACCATGACCGCCACCGCCGTCTGATAATCCCCCGTCAGCTCGAACACGATCAACGAAGTCGAAATCGGCGCGCCCAGCACCGCCGCCGCCACCGCCCCCATTCCCGCAAGGGCATAGAGACCGTACGAACTTGACAGCTCAGGGAAGATCGACGTCGCGACGACGCCAAACGCCCCCCCCGTCACCGCGCCCAGCATCAGGGAGGGCGAGAAAACCCCGCCCCCGAACCGCGTGGCCAGCGTGACCGCCACCGCCGCGACCTTGGCCGCAATGACGCCGATCATCGTCCAGAACGGCACGCGTTCGTAGAGCACTTCGGATGTCGTCTCATAGCCGACCCCAACCACCTGCGGATAGACCAGCGCAATGCACCCGATGACAAAGCCCCCCGCCGCAGGCTCCAGCCAGAGCGGATAACTCCAGCGTTCCTGCATGCGGTCGGTCAGGGTATCCGTCGCGATGATCGATGCCATCAACAGCGTAGCGGTAATCGCCGAGACGACCCCAAGCAGGCCGAATGCGGGCAATTCCCAGAATGTCTCAAGACTGCGATCGGGTATCCAGAATGCCGGATAATCCCCCAGATGCGACCGCGAAATCACGGCCCCTGCGACGCTGGCAATCACGATGGGCGCAAAGGCGCGCACGGCATAATATCCGAGCACGACCTCCAGCGCGAATAATGCCCCGGCAATCGGTGCGTTGAATGACGATGAAACCGCCGCCGCCGCCGCACAGCCGAGCAGGATACGCGCCTCGACCTTGGTAACACGGGCAAAGCGCGAAAAAACCGCCGCGAGCGTCGCCCCAAGATGGACAACCGGGCCCTCCCGCCCCGAACTCGCCCCCACACCGAGGGATAATGCCGAGACAACCGCCGAGATCGTACCGCTGCGCAGGGACATCTCGCAGCCCCGGATTCGGCATGCCTCGATCACCTCCGCAACGCTGGCCACCCGGCCACTATCGCTGAATCGGGCGAGGATGAGACCGACACATAGCCCGCCAAGCGTGGGCACACTGAGCACAACCCACCAATCGAGCCGCGATACGCTCGTCTCGATGGCCGCTTCGGTTTCGCCGAAAAACAGGGTTTGGAGAGCGCCAACCGTCCAATAGAACAGCAGGGCCGCATAGCCCGAAATCGCCCCGACAATGAGGGCGTAGACCCATAATCGGGGCTGGTCGAGATCGGATAGCCGCGTCCAGAACTGGCGCAGAAGCTCTCTGGTGCCAATCCCGAACAACCGCTTCATCATTGTTTTTCAGCGCTCGCAAACCCTGCGCCGAAGCGCAAGAGCCAAACGTCCCTCAATCAGCGGCAAACACCGCCGATCATCCACATGCCAACCCCTTTGTCGAAGACGATCAGACCCGGATCGGCGACGAATTCTCCGCCGCGAGTCTGGCAATATTCGGTATCAAGGCGCGTCTTGGCCTGATCCATTGCCTGCACCTGCTCGTCCTTTTCGCCGGAAAAGGCTGGCTGGCGCACGACTTCGGCGGCCACGATCTGTGTATCGGGCAATTGTCCGGTAATCATATTGTAGCTGAAATCTTCAGCGGCAATCGCTGGCAGGGTGACCATTGCGACCGAGATTGCGAGTGTCAGACCTGTCTTCATTATTGTTCTCCTCTTGACGCCCCAAGTAGCTATCTTAGAGAGAGAATTCCGATTTGGCCACATGATCGTACAAGAAAACCACCGCGCATGCCGTGGGATGCTCAGATCCGGGGAATCCGGGGAGAACGCATGGGCTTTTAAGCCATGTAATGCCCCCCCCCGACAGGAGCGAGATCAGAGTGATCGGCGGCCGCTTTAGCGGCAGACGCCTCCGACGAGCCATTCATTGATGCCCTTGTCAAAGACGATCAGGCCCGGATCGGCGACGAATTCACCGCCCTGTTTTTTGCAGTAATCGTTTTCGAGCGCGGTTTTGGCCTTGTCCATCGCCTGTGCCTGCTCGTCCCGCTTGCCCGAAAAGGCCGGTTCGCGCACGACATTGGCTGCGATGATCTGCGTACCGGGCAACTGACCTGTCATCCAGCCATACTTGTAATCTCCCGCCGCAAACGCGGTGTGGGACAGGGTCGACAGGGCGATAGTCAGGGCGAAGGTCTTCTTCATCGTCTCTCTCCTAGTGCACGGTAACCGTCTATCACACGGAAACACTCGTGAATTCCAGCGCGTGTGTACAGCGTAGGAGAAAGACAATGCCGAAAAGTTAACGGGCGATCTGGTCGAGATCGGGGCGTGTAAAATCGCCGGTCTGCGCGTCCATGATCCACAATTCGCCCGTGGCAATGTCAAACCATGCGCCATGCAGGGCAAGACGGCCCTTTTCTTCGAGGATTTTCACACAAGGAAAACTGCGCAGGTTATCAATGGAATGGCGGATCGAGATACGCTCCAATGCCGTATTGCGCTCGCTTGGGGTCATCGATTCATAGGCGGCGACTTTCTGCGCAGCGGGGCGTAGCAGGCTCATCCACTTGCCGATAAAATCGCCGGGCGAGAGCGGCTTTTCCGCCGGGGCCAATGCCGCCCCGATGCCACCACAGCGCGCATGGCCCATCACGACGATATTTTTCACCTTCAGCGCCTGCACTGCAAATTCCAGCGCAGCGGAGGTGGAATGATAGGCGCCGTCCGGTTCATAGGGTGGAACGAGATTGGCGACGTTTCGCAGGACAAAGACCTCGCCGGGGATCGAATCGAAGATCTGCTCCGGTGCCGCCCGCGAGTCGCAACACGCGACGATCATCGTTTCGGGCTTCTGGCCGCTTTCCGCCAAATCGCGGAGCCGTTGCTGCTGACGCGGCAGCGCGCCGGTCAGAAAGGATTTATAGCCTTCGAGAAGGCGATGCGGAAAAGGGGTCTCGCGTTGCATGGGGCCGCTCCCGAATTCAAACCGTGATGATCCACCTGTTAAGTGCCGTTCTATTTTCAGATGCGGCGCGGTCATGCAAGCGTGGCGAGACACGTGCATCCCCCGTCCTATATCGATGGACAATCTTGGATAGGGGATAGCGGGTGGACGGATTTCTTTCATTGGCGGCCAGCAATCTAGGCTCACCGCTTATCCTGTCGTTTGTTCTGGGTGTCGTCGCGGCGCTGGGGCGATCCGATCTGGTCTTCCCGGAAGCGGCGGCAAAAGCGCTGTCGATCTATCTGCTCTTTGCCATCGGCATGAAAGGCGGTGTCAGCGTTGCCGAACACGGCATCGACCTGCGCCTTGGCACAAGCGTTCTGACCGGGGTGATCCTGTCGGCGGCGATGCCGCTGGTGGCCTTTTGGCTGCTCCAGATCATGACGCGGCTCGATCGTGTGAATGCCGCCGCCGTTTCGGCGCATTACGGCTCGATCTCGATCGTCACCTTCGTTGCGGGCACCTCCGTTCTCGAAAGCGCGGGCATGACATCGGATGGGTTCATGGTCGCCGTGGCGGCGGCGATGGAGGCCCCCGCGATCCTGTCGGCGCTGTGGCTTATCAGCCGGGGCGGATCGGGCGCGACGGTCGATGCGGATTTGTGGCGTGAAATCCTGCTCAACGGGTCCATCGTCTTGCTGGTCGGGGCCTTTGCCATCGGCATGATCGTTGGCAAGGAAGGGATGGCGGAGATCGAGTCGTTCTTCGTCGCGCCCTTCAAAGGAGCGCTGTGCCTGTTTTTGCTCGATATGGGTCTGGTTGCCGGGCGGGGCCTGCGGCGCAGTCGTGACGTGCTCACCCCCGGCCTGCTGGCCTTCGGGCTGCTGATGCCCTTGATCGGAGGCATGGCCGGGGCGATGGGCGGCCTGTTGATCGGGTTGCCGACCGGCTCGCTGTTCCTGATGATGATCCTTGCGGCATCGGCATCCTATATCGCCGTGCCCGCCGCCATGCGCGTGGCCGTGCCCGAAGCTGATCCCGGCATCTATCTGACGCTGTCGCTTGGCATTACCTTTCCGTTTAACCTGACCCTCGGCTTGCCCATCTATCTCGCCATCGCCCGCGCTATCAGTGGAGGATGAACCACCCATGCAGACTCACAAGGCCAAACAGGTCGCCATCACCATCGAAGCCCCCATGGAGCGCCGACTGCGCGCCGCCATCGAGGAGGCTGGCGTCACCGGCTATTCGATCCTGCCCGTCCTTGGCGGCTCGGGCCGTTCGGGACCGTGGAGCGCGGAGGGACAGGTCGGGCTGGCCGGGGGCATGGTACAAGTCAGTTGCATCATCCGCCCCGACCGGCTCGACGGCTTGCTGGAAAGCGTCTTCTCCGTCGTCGAGCGCCATATCGGCGTCGTCACCGTGACCGATTGCGATGTTTTGCGCGCGGAGCGATTCTGAACCGCCCCCGATGAAAGGACCGTCATGCTCGAAGAACCGCCCCTGCTCACCATCGCCCGCAATCAGCGTCGCCCCGACCCCGCGCAGGTCGCCGCGTTTCAGAATGTGCCCACCAGTTTCGTCGTCGATGCGATGTTCGGCACTGGCGCATTGTCCAACCGGATCAGGCCCCTTGGCGAAAGCCGCGATCTGCTGAGCGTGGCCGCCGGTCCCGCCCTGACCGTGGGATGCGGGGCGGGGGATATCCTTGCGCTGCTGGCCGCCCTTGACTCCCTACAGGATGGCGACATCGTGCTCGCCGCTTTTGATGGGTTTCAGGGCTGTGCCGCCGCCGGGGACCGGGTCTGCGGGATGCTGCGCAATTCGGGTGCAGCGGGGTTCGTGACCGATGGGCCTGTGCGCGATTATGCCGGGATCGTCGGGATCGGCCTGCCGTGCTGGGCCACGGGCCTGACCCCTGCCTCGCCCTTCACCAATGGTCCCGGCTCGGTCGGCCTGCCCATCCAGATCGGCGGAAGACAGGTCGAAACCGGCGACATGATCGTCGCCGACCATGATGGCGTGGTCGTCGTCCCCTATGCCCGGATCGACGACGTCATCGCAAAGCTGGAAACGGTGAAGAAGCTGGAAACCGCTCTGGATGCGGAAATCGCCGATGGCCTGCGCATCCCGCCCTCGACGCTCGACCTGCTGGCCAGCGACAAGGTGCGCTATATCTGAGAGACAGGCGAGGCGGGGGTGCAGGATCAGCGGGGTTGCCGCTCCTTGCGTCGATCCTTGATCCCATACCACGCCATCGCGGCGGGCAGGAACCATGGGCGGCCCTCGTAGAACGGGATCGCCCTCGGCGCGCCGAAATCCAGCGCGCTGCGCCCTTCTGATTTTTTGAGGATACGCATCGCGACCTTTGTGCCCAGCCAATGCGCCCAGACCGTGCCCGACCCGCAATAGCTGCATGCGTAATGGATACCGTCATGCTCGAAAATATGCGGCAGTTCCTCGCGGCTGAAGGCGACGTAGCCATTCCATGAATGGGTGATCGGCACATCCGCCAATTCGGGGAAAATCTCGACCATCCCACGGCGCACATGCTCCGCCGCCGCATGGGGATTGCGGGTCAGGGGCGGTTCGCGACTGCCCAGCATGATGCGCTTTCCGTCCGGACTGGGGCGGAAATAGCGATAGAGATTGCGATTTTCGCCCATCGCGCGGCGCTTTGGCATCAGGTGGTTCATCAGATTGTCGGACAGTTCCTCCGTCACGACGATCCGGCTGGTGACGGGCACCAGACGGCGGCGCAGCCACGTGTCGCTTGCATCGGTATACCCGTTGGTCGCCATGACCACATGCCGCGCACTGACCGTTCCCCGCGCCGTGGCCACCGTAAAGCGCCGCCCTGCCCGCTTGATGCCCTGCACCGCCGTCTCGCCATGGATGACCGCCCCCGCCCCGGTCGCGAGATCGAGCAGGCCCGCATGGAATTTCGCCGGGTGAAACAGGCCGATATCCGGGCGGATCAGCGCGCCGCTATAAGCGGTCGAGCCGGTTTCATCGGGCAGATCGGCCTTTTGGACCGCCTGCGCCGGGATTCCGATATGTTGGCTCAGGAGATCCGCTTCTCGCGCCATCTTGTCGAAATCTTCGAGATTGAGCGCGCCGGTGAACCGGCCTGTCATCTGAAAATCGCACTCGATCCCGTTTTCGCGGATGACATGGGCCAGATACTCGCGCGCGTACATCCCTTCACGGTAGAGCGCGACGGCTTTTTGATACCCGAATTTATGGATCGCATCGCCGAGACCAAGCCGCAGGTTGCCGCTCAGGATACCGCCATTGCGCGTGGAGGCCCCCTCGCCTGCCCGCTGTTTATCGAAGACCTGAACGGATAATCCAGCCGATGCCAGAACACGCGCGGCGCTCAGGCCCGTATATCCCGCCCCGACGATGGCGACATCGCAGGTCGGTGCAATCGGCTCGTGGGTCGGGTCGGGAGGCGCGACCGCCTCCCACCAATAGGGATCGAGACGGATCGTCTCCGCCACCCGCTTACTCTGCCGCGACGGCCGCCGTAACGCGGCCTGTGTCGAGCGCCTTGATCCGCTCCTCGATCTCGTCGCGGAAATTGCGAATCAACCCTTGTATCGGCCATGCGGCGGCATCGCCCAGCGCGCAGATCGTATGACCCTCGACCTGTTTTGTGACCTCCAGCAGCATGTCGATTTCCTCGACCGCCGCGCGCCCCTCGACCAGACGATCCATGACCCGCATCATCCAGCCCGTGCCCTCGCGGCAGGGGGTGCATTGGCCACAGCTTTCATGCTTGTAGAATTTTGACAGCCGCCAGATCGCCTTGATGATATCGGTGCTTTCGTCCATCACGATCACCGCCGCCGTCCCAAGGCCCGATTTCAGTGCCGAAAGCGCGTCGAAATCCATCAGCACATCCTTGGCCTGCGCATTGGTCAGGCAGGGAACGGACGACCCGCCGGGGATCACCGCTTTCATATTGCCATATCCGCCCCGGAAGCCGCCGCAATGGCGGTCGATCAGATCCTGAAAGGGGATCGACATCGCTTCCTCGACCACACAGGGCCTGTTCACATGACCGGAGATGGCAAAGACTTTCGTGCCCGCATTGCGCTCGCGGCCAAAGCCCGCGAACCACGACCCGCCACGCCGCAGAATGGTCGGGACCACCGCGATACTCTCGACATTATTCACCGTGGAGGGGCATCCATAGAGACCCACATTTGCCGGAAAGGGGGGTTTCAGGCGCGGCATGCCCTTCTTGCCCTCAAGACTTTCGATCAGCGCCGTTTCCTCGCCGCAGATATAGGCCCCCGCGCCATGGCTGAGATAACAATCGAAATCATAGCCGGAACCGCAGGCATTCTTACCGATAAGCCCGTCCTCATACGCCTCGTCGATGGCCCGTTGCAGGGCCTCGCGCTCACGCACATATTCACCGCGAATATAAATATAGGCCGCATGTGCGCCCATCGCGAAGCTGGCAATCAGGCACCCTTCGATCAGCGTATGCGGATCATGGCGCATGATCTCGCGATCTTTACAGGTGCCCGGCTCGGATTCATCCGCGTTGACCACGAGGTAATGGGGCCGCCCGTCGCTTTCCTTCGGCATGAACGACCATTTCAAGCCGGTCGGAAACCCTGCCCCGCCCCGACCGCGCAGGCCCGAATCCTTCATCTCCTGCACGATCCAGTCGCGCCCCTTGCCCAGAATATCGGCGGTGCCATCCCAATGGCCGCGCGCCTTGACAGCCTTCAGCGAGCGGTCCTTCTGACCGTAGAGATTGGTGAAGATGCGGTTTTCATCCGTCAGGAAATCGAAGCTGCTCATGCTGCGCCCTCGGTGATCGCGGCGGCGACCGCGGCATTATGATGTTCGGTATGATCGGCGGTCAGGGAGGTTTGCGCACCCAGAGGCTCCGAGGCAAAGCGCCCGGTTTGCGAGCCGGGTTTGGGATAGCCCCCCGCGCGGAACGCCTCGATAATCGCGGCGAAACCATCCTTGTCGAGATCTTCGTAATAATCCGAATGAAAGCCGCCCTTGACCCATGAATCGATCTGCGCCATCGGCGCATTCGCACAGGCCCCAAGGCACTCGACCTCTTCCCAGGACAGCAGGCCATCGGCGGAAACCGCATGGGCGGGGCCGATCAGCGTTTCGCATACCGAGACGAGGCTTTCGGCGCCGCAGAGCATGCAAGGCGTCGTGCCGCAGACCTGAATATGCGCGTTCGATCCCGTGGGTGAAAGCTGGAACATGAAATAGAAAGTCGCCACCTCCAGCACGCGGATCGTGGGCATATCGAGCAGGCGCGCCGTCTCCTCGATCGCGGCCCGGCTGACCCAGCCCTCCTGCTCCTGCGCCCGCCAGAGAAGCGGAATCACGGCGGAGGCCTGCCGACCTTCGGGAAATTTGGCTACTTGCGTCTTCACCCAGTCGGCATTCTCAGGCGAAAACGCGAAACTGTCCGGTTGAACGGCATCATCGGCAAGGCGGCGGGTGGTCATGAGTCGTCCTTCTTGGAAATCGTATCAGCTACAGCGGTCGCCGGTTCGCAGAACGGCGCGCTCGCGGATCGCATCATCGGCAATCTCGCCACGCTCGGTCATCTCGGCGACTGTCCGGCCAATGACCTGACGCTGCCGCGCTCCGAGATTTTGAAGTGCGCCTTTCAGATCGGCATAGGAAAGCGCACAGCCATTGCGCTCGAACAACTCCACAACGCTGCGTTTGGCGGGACTCATCGTCGGCATGGCCTTCGCCGTCGGTTCGGCCAGTTCGGGTTTCAGCGGTGTGACGAGGCGCAGCGGCTTGCAGGGACCAAGATCGACCGCTTCGCGGGTAACCCGTGCCTCGCAATGATATTCATGGCCATCCCCGCCAAGAATCACGGCATAGCCGCTGTTGCCGTTGCCAAGCTCAAGCTGTTTCAGGCTTGGTTCGCCCGATTGTTGAGCCAGAGCGCTGTGCCCGGCGATCAACGTAGCCGCGATGGCAAGCCCTGCGCCCTTCATCATCGATCGATTTCCCCGAATACGATGTCGAGCGACCCCAGAATCGCGCTGACATCGGCCAGCATATGCCCCTTGCACATCGTATGCATGGCGGCCAGATGCGGAAAACCGGGGGCGCGGATTTTCAGGCGATAGGGTTTATTGCTGCCATCCGAGATCATGTAGACGCCGAATTCGCCCTTCGGTGCCTCGACGGCGGCATAGATGTCGCCCTCAGGCACGCGGAAGCCTTCGGTATAGAGCTTGAAGTGATGGATCAGCGCTTCCATCGATCCCTTCATCTCCGCCCGGCGCGGGGGCGAGACCTTGCCATCGACAGTCATGACCGGATCGCCAATACAGGTATCGAGCTTTTCCAGTGCCTGCCGCATGATCCGGGTCGATTCGCGCATTTCATGCATGCGAATGATATAGCGGTCATAGCAATCGCCATTCTTCCCGACCGGAATCTGAAAGTCGAAATCGTTATAGCATTCATAGGGTTGGCTACGCCGCAGATCCCATGCGCCGCCCGATCCGCGCACCATCACGCCCGAAAAGCCCATCGCCTCGCAATCGTCCAGCGTCACCACGCCGATATCGACATTGCGCTGTTTGAAGATGCGATTTTCGGTCAGCAGGGTTTCCAGATCGTCCAGAATCTGCGGAAATTCTTCCGTCCATTGCCAGATATCGTCCAGCAAATCCTGCGGCAAATCCTGATGCACCCCGCCGGGGCGGAAATAGGCGGCATGAAGCCGCGCTCCACAGGCCCGCTCGTAGAAGATCATCAGCTTCTCGCGCTCTTCAAATCCCCAGAGCGGCGGGGTCAGCGCGCCAACATCCATCGCCTGCGTCGTGATGTTCAGCAGATGAGAGAGAATGCGGCCGATCTCGGAATACAGCACCCGGATCAGCGACGCGCGATGCGGGATATTCAGGTTCAGCATCTTTTCAATGGCAAGGCAGTAGGCATGCTCCTGATTCATCGGCGCGACGTAATCGAGCCGGTCGAAATAAGGCAGCGCCTGAAGATAGGTTTTCTGCTCGATCAGCTTTTCGGTGCCACGATGCAAGAGACCGATATGCGGATCGACCCGCTCGACAATCTCGCCGTCGAGTTCCAGCACCAGACGCAAAACGCCATGGGCCGCCGGATGCTGTGGTCCGAAATTGATGTTGAAATTGCGGGTCGAGGTCGAGCCGTCCTTGGCGACCTGTACGGGGGTAATCTCGTTCATTTGCTGTCCCCTTCCGCTTTTTCATCGCCGGGCAGAATGTATTCCGCCCCCTCCCACGGTGACATGAAATCGAAGCTGCGCATTTCCTGCGTCAGTTTGACGGGTTCATAGACCACGCGCTTCGCCTCCTCGTCATAGCGGACTTCGGAATGCCCGGTGACCGGAAAATCCTTGCGGAGCGGATACCCGGTAAACCCGTAATCCGTGAGGATGCGGCGCATATCCGGATGGCCCCCGAAGAGGATGCCGTACATGTCGAATATTTCGCGCTCGTACCAATCGGCGTTGGGGTAGACATTGACGACACTCTCCGCGATCTCGTCTTCGCGCAGGTAGGTCTTGATGCGAATGCGCTGATTCTGGCGCATCGACAGCAGGTGATAGACCACATCGAAGCGCTTTTCCCGCGCAGGCCAATCGACGCCGGTAATGTCGATCAGGGTGCGATACTGACACAGGCCATCGTCACGCAGGAAGGTCAGCGCATCGACCACACGGTCATGCGGAACGATCAGCGTCAACTCACCCGCCCGAACTTCGAAGCGGGAAACAGCATCCTCCAACGACGAGGAGATATGCTCGCCATGTTCGGCGAGGGTGTCGTCATCAAGGGCGAGGGTCGTGTCGGCCATGGATGGCTTCCTGAACTTTTGAGCCTGCCCCGCGCATCAATCAGGGGGCCTGTCACAATGGAGTAAGGCCCCGCACGTATGCGGAGCGGGAGCATTAGCGTTCTATCGTCCCCACACGGCGGATCTTCCGCTGCAATTGCAGGATGCCGTAGAGCAGCGCCTCCGCCGTCGGGGGACAGCCGGGCACGTAGATGTCAACGGGCACGATCCGGTCACAGCCGCGCACCACCGAGTAGGAGTAATGGTAATACCCGCCGCCATTCGCGCAGGACCCCATCGAGATCACGTAGCGCGGATCGGGCATCTGATCATAGACCTTGCGCAGAGCCGGGGCCATCTTGTTAGTCAGGGTGCCCGCGACGATCATCACATCGGATTGACGCGGAGAAGCGCGGGGGGCGATGCCAAAGCGCTCGGCGTCATAGCGGGGCATCGAGGTATGCATCATCTCGACGGCACAGCAGGCCAGCCCGAACGTCATCCACATCAACGAGCCGGTACGGCCCCAGTTGACGAGGTCTTCTGCGCTGGTCAGCACAAAGCCCTTATCCGCCAGATCGGCGGAAAGCTGGCGTGTCGTCACCTCGCGATCGGGACCGGCGGTTGCGCCAGACGGCGCCATCGGTTGACCGGAAGATGTCAGCAGCGTGGAACTCATGCGGGCAACCCTTTGTAACGAAACCGGCTCACTCCCAATCGAGTGCGCCCTTTTTCCATTCGTAGACGAATCCGACAGTCAACACGAACAGGAACACCATCATGGACCAGAACCCGAACATGCCAATGGTGCCGAACGACGCAGCCCATGGGAACAGGAATGCGGCTTCCAAATCGAAGATGATGAACAGGATCGAGACGAGATAAAACCGAACGTCGAATTTCATACGCGCATCGTCGAAGGCGTTGAACCCGCATTCATAAGCCGAAAGCTTTTCTGGATCGGGGTTTGACGGCGCGGCGAAGGCGGCGGCAAAGATGAAGGCCAGACCGATCACCACGGCTATTCCCATGAAGATCAGGATCGGCAGGTAGTCGAGCAGGAATTCGGTCATCGCGTCATCCTCTTGAGAAGCCCGCCCCGTCTACTCCCGCAGAGGCGGCGGCGTCAACATGCGCGGCACCCCGGACGATGCGTCAGGATGCGCTTTCATGGGTGTCGATACGTGTCCGGGGATTTCATAAGGTTAACAACCGCATCCCCGCCGGGCATTTTCACCGGCTTTACCGGCATTTTACCGGGATGACCCCGGCGGATGCTTCCATGCCAGATAAAGCCCCAGCAGCAGGGTAAAGACATGCGGCAAGGCGACATTGGGCATATGCAAAACGGTCAGCCAGTCGTACCAGTTATGCGCATCCTGCCAATCCGTAACGATTCCAAAGCGGTATGCGCTATCCTTGGTGCACGACACGATCTTTTCGAGATCCTCGATCCGGGCGAGAAAAGCGTTTTGATAGCTTTTCCAGAATGCATCGATCACCCAGAACGGAATGGCCGATAACGCCGCCGCAATGACGGCAATGCGGGCCGAGGAACCGATCTTATCGCTGTAGACCGCCAGAATCGCCGCGAGACCCACCGTGGCGGACCAGCTTTTCAAGGTCAGCGACTGATCGTTGAAATTTTCATAGGTGGTGTAGAGCAGTTCATACTCGTTCCACAGATACTCGCAGATCATGTTCGTCGATCGACCTCGCTATCGTTCATCTCTGGGCGATGCCGATCAGGCTTCCATCCTGTACGCCCTTAACGGTCGCCGAAACCAGTGTGCCATCGGGCAGGTCATTTTCAAGCCGAATGGCCGCAAAATGTTCCGAATGGCCTTTGCCACCCCGCTCGATCAGCACCCGCTCGACTTTGCCGATGCGCGAGGTCAGAAACGCATCCCGCCGCGTCTGTCCCATGGCGCGCAGGCGGGCCGCGCGGGCCTTGCGGTCCGGCATCGGCACCGGCGGCATCTTCGCCGCCGGGGTTCCCTTACGCGGCGAATACGGAAAGACGTGCAAAAAGGTCAGACCGCATTCTTCAACGAGGCGCAGCGAATTCTCGAACATCGCCTCGGTCTCCGTTGGAAAGCCCGTTATAATATCGGCGCCGAACACAATATCGGGACGCCGGGCACGAATCGTCTGGCAGAAGTCTATGGCATCGTCCCGCAAATGCCTGCGCTTCATTCGCTTGAGGATCATGTCATCGCCCGATTGCAGCGACAGATGCAGATGCGGCATGACGCGGCGGTCACTGCCAATCGCATCGATCAACGCCGGGTCCGCCTCGATGGAATCGATTGAAGAGAGACGCAGGCGCGGCAGATCGGGCACATGGCGCAAAATCGCCTGAACCAGATCGCCCAGACGCGGCGTTCCCGGCAAATCCGGCCCCCACGAGGTCAGATCGACACCCGTTAGAACGATTTCCAGATGTCCCGAATCGACCAGCCGCGTGATCTGCTGCACAACCTCGCCCACCGGCACCGAGCGTGAATTGCCGCGCCCATAGGGAATGATGCAAAAAGTGCAGCGATGGTCACAGCCGTTTTGTACCTGAACGAAGGCGCGGGTACGGTCGGATAATCCATCGATCATATGCGGCGCGAGGTCACGCACCTGCATAATGTCGTTCACGCGCAGCTTTTCCGCTGCGGCAACCCCGAAATCGGGTGCATTGCTCCCCGCAATCCGCCGCCATTCCAGCGGATCGACCTTTTCCGCATTGCCGAGCACCAGATCGACCTCGGCCATCTCCGCAAAGGTTTCCGGTTCTGTCTGGGCGGCGCACCCGGTAACGATGAGCCGTGATGTGGGGTTTTCCCGCGCAAGTCGGCGGATTGTCTGGCGTGCCTGCCGCACTGCCTCGCCCGTTACGGCGCATGTATTGACGACAATCGTATCGTCGACCCCCGCCTCGGCGGCATGTCGCTCGATCACCGCCCCTTCATAAGCGTTCAGGCGACACCCAAGCGTCACGACACGAGCCTTCGAGGATTTGGAGGGAATGCCCTGTTCCATGGCGGCGGATGTGCCCAAGCATGGCCGTTTTCGCAAGTTCCAAAGGGTGATTGTGATCTATATCACAAAGCAAGATTAAAACTTCGATACTGTTTTTTAACTTACATCAATGATTGTGAGTCAGGACACTGATGCGGCTTGTACGGGAATGACCGATGAAGAATGAGCGCTTTTCCAATCCTACAGCGCATCATCACTGCGAGAAAACCGATATGATGGTTCTGGAAGATCTGGAGCTGGATTACCGCCAGACCCTTGCCTATACCGAGTGGCAACAACTCGCGATCGACGGTAACACACCGCTCCAGCGCGACTTTCGCCCTGACCGCATCTCCCGTGCCCTGCCCTCTGCCGTTTTGTTGCACGTCAAGAACGACGGATCGCGCATCCGATTTCAGCAAAGGCTGGAAGGACGCATTGTCGTTCTCGCCCTTGGCGAAGGATCGGGCAAAGATATCGAAACCATCTACACCGACGAGCATCTGGGCGATGTCATGCCCCGCTATCTGGAATCGGCGACGACCGGGGATATGGCGATGACGCGCTGCACCGCGCCGCAACGTAACGGTGAGCCATTCGAATTCACTCGCCTGATTCTGCCCTTCACGGGTCAGGATGGCATCGTGAACCGGCTGCTTGTCGTCTTTCATTTCGAGGCAGTCGCGTTGTCGCATCTGTCGGGACCACTGGCCGTGCGCCGGGATGTTTCGCAGGTGATCCATACAAAATCGACCGCCCTTATCAGCGACATGATCCTCACAAGGCATGTGGGCTGATCCCGACTCGCATAAAAAAATATGCCCTGCTTTCACAGAAAAGTGCTTTAATATTTTAATTATCAATGTGTTATCGGTTAACTAAGCCACATTTGCCATTCATTCGGATTGTTTGATTTCCGTACCGAATGCGGTAAGGAACGTTCAAATTTCGTGCAGGGTATCGAGTCCCTTGCAGTCATCGGGCGTCTGCCGACCCGTATCCTCGTTATCGATGCGAGCCGTACAGCGCCCTTATACGCACCATGAGGAACGCGCATCCATGACAGTTTCCACCGGCCACGATTCTCTCGGCACCAAGCGCAAACTGACCGTCGCCAAGGAAGAATATCACTTCTATTCGATCGAAGCGGCGGAAGCGGAGGGCATCGGCTCTCTCAAGCGCCTTCCCGCTAGCCTGCGGGTCATTCTGGAAAACCTGCTCCGCAACGAAGACGGGGACACGGTTACAAAAGATGACATATCGGCCTTTGCCGATTGGGTCGCCAATGGCGGCAAAACCGATCGCGAGATCGCATACCGCCCCGCCCGCGTGCTGATGCAGGATTTCACGGGCGTTCCGGCCGTGGTCGATCTGGCCGCGATGCGCGACGCGATGAAGACGCTCGGCGGCGACCCGCAGAAGATCAACCCGCTCTCCCCCGTCGATCTGGTCATCGACCATTCGGTGATGGTCGATCAATTCGGCACCCCCCATGCCTTCAAGGCAAATGTCGAGCGCGAATACGAGCGCAACGGGGAGCGCTACACCTTCCTCAAATGGGGACAGGGTGCCTTCGATAATTTCCGCGTCGTCCCCCCCGGAACCGGCATTTGCCATCAGGTAAATCTCGAATTCCTGTCCCAGACGATCTGGACCGACGAAGATAAGGACGGCAACCGCGTCGCCTATCCCGACACCCTCGTCGGCACCGACAGTCACACCACCATGGTCAATGCGCTGGCGGTCTTGGGCTGGGGCGTTGGCGGGATCGAGGCTGAAGCGGCGATGCTGGGCCAGCCTGTCTCGATGCTGATCCCCGAAGTCGTCGGCTTCAAGCTGACCGGCAAAATGACCGAGGGCGTCACCGCGACCGATCTGGTTCTGCGCGTTGTCGAAATGCTGCGCGAACACGGTGTCGTAGGTAAATTTGTCGAGTTTTATGGCGAAGGTCTGGAAGACCTGTCACTCGCCGACCGCGCGACGATCTCCAACATGGCCCCGGAATACGGCGCGACCTGCGGCTTTTTCCCCGTCGACCGCGAAACCCTGCGCTACCTGCGCACGACGGGCCGCGATGAAGCGCGGATTTCACTGGTCGAAGCCTATGCCAAGGTGCAGGGCCTGTGGCGCGACAACAAGACGCCCGATCCGGTCTTTTCCTCGACGCTGGGACTGGACATCGGAACCGTCCGCCCCGCGATCTCCGGCCCAAAACGCCCGCAAGACCGTATCCTTCTGGACGACGCATCGAGCGCCTTCAACAAGATGATCCACGAGATGCGCGGCGGTGCTCCGCTGGAATCCGGAGCCGAGGAAGCGGCGCCCGGCTCCGAAGCGGCGGATATGAATGCCGAAGGCGCGGCCCAGCCCCAGCTTGGCAAGACAACCTCCGTTCGCGATGCGGATTACGAGATGAGCGACGGTCATATCGTCATCGCCGCGATCACCTCCTGTACCAATACCTCCAACCCCTATGTCATGATCGGGGCGGGTCTGGTGGCGCAGAAGGCCGTCGCGAAGGGCCTGAAACCGAAACCCTGGGTCAAGACCTCGCTGGCTCCCGGATCGAAGGTCGTGACCGAATACCTTGTAAATTCAGGGGTTCAGAAAGACCTTGACGCCATCGGCTACGACCTCGTCGGCTATGGCTGCACGACCTGTATCGGCAATTCCGGCCCCCTGCCCGAGCCGATCTCCGAAGCGATCAACGAGGGCGATCTGGTGGCCTGTTCGGTGCTGTCGGGCAACCGCAACTTCGAAGGGCGCGTAAACCCCGATGTGCGCGCGAACTACCTCGCCTCGCCGCCGCTGGTGGTCGCCTATTCCCTGCTCGGCACGATGACGAAAGACATCACGACCGAGCCGCTGGGGCAGGATCAGGACGGCAACGATGTCTTTCTGAAAGATATCTGGCCGACTCAGGCCGAGATCAACAAGCTGGTCGAGGAGACGGTGACGCGCGATGCGTTTCAGTCGCAATACGCCGATGTCTTTGCCGGTGACGACAAATGGCAAGGCATCGAAACCGAAGGGGGCGACACCTATGGGTGGCCTTCCGGCTCGACCTATGTGCAAAACCCGCCCTATTTCGAGGGGATCACCCCCGAAGTCGGCGAAATCAACAATGTCGAAAAGGCACGCATCCTCGCCCTTCTGGGCGATTCGATCACGACCGACCATATCTCGCCCGCCGGTTCCATCGCCAAGGTCAGCCCGGCGGCGGAGTATCTGCAAGAACGTCAGGTCGGCGTGCGCGACTTCAACTCCTATGGTGCCCGCCGGGGCAACCATCAGGTGATGATGCGCGGCACCTTTGGCAATATCCGCATCCGCAACCTCATGGCCCCCGGCACCGAAGGCGGCGTCACCAAGCACATTCCCACAGGCGAGGTCATGCCGATCTTCGACGCCGCGATGAAATACAAGGAGGAGAACACCCCCCTCGTCATCATCGCGGGCAAGGAATACGGCACCGGCTCCTCGCGCGATTGGGCGGCGAAGGGCACCGCGCTGCTGGGCGTCACGGCGGTCATCGCCGAAAGCTACGAGCGCATCCACCGCTCAAACCTCGTCGGCATGGGCGTCGTGCCCCTGCAATTCACCGGCGATGACGGGCGCGAGTCGCTGGGCCTGACGGGCGATGAAGTCATCACCGTCGCGGGTCTCTCCGACGTTACGCCCCGTGCGACGGTGAAGGCGACCATCGAATATGCGGATGGCAAGACCAAGGAAATCGACCTCCTCTGCCGCATCGATACCGGCACCGAGATCGACTATGTGAAAAATGGCGGCGTACTGCATTACGTGCTCCGCGACCTCGCCAGCGATGAGAAAATCGCGGCTCAGTAAGGTTTCAGCTTACAGGCCCGATGACACAAGGCTCCGCATCCGATGCGGAGCCTTTTTTGTGAATCCCTGCCAGACCAATCCCCTTTCCCTGCCATCGCGCACTGACGACGCCATCATGAAATGCCCTTCATTTGCCCAAGGTGGGATACAAGGCCCTGCGCAATCGTATTGCCTGATTGTCACCCTTGACCCCATGCCCCCCCTTCGCGAAAAGGGCTTCTCACACGAGATCAAGGAACCGGACCCATGACCGACATCACCCTGACCCTGCCCGACGGAGCCGCCCGCACTTATCCGTCCGGTACGACGGGGGCGGATGTTGCGGCGGACATCGCGAAATCACTGGCCAAGGCCGCGATTGCCTGTCGTATCGACGGCGCGCTATCGGATCTATCGATCCCGATGGAGCGGGACCACGACTTCGCCATCGTAACCGCCAAGGACACATCGGATGCGCTGGAATTGGTGCGCCATGACTGCGCACATATCATGGCCCGTGCGGTGCAGGAAATCTGGCCCGATACCAAGGTCACCATCGGCCCGGTCATCGAGAACGGCTTCTATTACGATTTTGACCGCGCCGAGGCCTTCTCGACCGAAGATCTTGAGCGGATCGAAAAAAAGATGCGCGACATCATCGCCCTGCGCGATCCCGTTCGCACTGAAGTTTGGGATCGTCCCCGCGCAATCAAGCATTACGAGGATAATGGCGAGCCGTATAAGGTCGAGCTGATCGAAGGCATTCCCGGCGATGAACCGCTGCGGATGTACTGGCATGGCGAATGGCAAGATCTCTGTCGTGGGCCGCATCTGGCCCATACCGGACAAGTGCCGCCCGACGCCTTCAAATTGACCAGCGTGGCCGGGGCCTATTGGCGCGGGGATTCGAGCCGGGCGATGCTGCAACGCATCTACGGTGTTGCCTTTCTCAATAAAAAAGACCTCGACGCCTATCTGCACATGCGCGCCGAAGCCGAGAAACGCGACCACAGAAAATTGGGTAAAGCACTGGAACTCTTCCATTTTCAGGAAGAAGCACCCGGCATGGTCTTTTGGCATCCGAATGGCTGGGCGATCTATCGCGCGCTGGAAGATTACATGCGCGGGCGGCTGAACGCGAATGGCTACAAGGAAATCCGCACGCCTCAGGTGGTCGACCGCAAACTCTGGGAAGCCTCCGGCCACTGGGAAAAATACCGCGAAAACATGTTCATCACCGAAATCGACGAGGAACATGCGAACGAAAAACGCGTGAATGCCCTAAAGCCGATGAACTGCCCCTGTCACGTTCAGGTGTATAATCAGGGCCTCAAATCCTATCGCGATCTGCCCTTGCGCCTCGCCGAATTCGGTTCTTGCCACCGTTATGAGCCATCCGGGTCGCTGTCGGGCCTGATGCGGGTGCGCGGTTTCGTGCAGGATGACGCGCATATCTTCTGCACCGAAGATCAGATCGAGGATGAAACCGCCGCGTTTATCGGCCTGCTGTCGAGCATCTACAAGGATCTCGGATTCGAGCAATTCGACATCAAATTCTCGACCCGCCCCGAAACCCGCGTCGGATCGGATGACATCTGGGACAAAGCGGAAAATGCACTGGAACGGGCGGTTCAAAAGGTCACGAACGATTACGAGATCGACCCCGGCGAAGGGGCATTCTACGGCCCGAAGCTCGATTTCAAGCTGACCGATGCCATTGGCCGCGAATGGCAATGCGGCACGTTGCAGGCGGATTTCAACCTGCCGGAGCGGCTGGGCGCGGAATATGTGGCCGAAGATGGCTCGAAAAAGCGCCCCGTGATGATGCACCGGGCGATTCTCGGCTCGTTTGAGCGGTTTATCGGCATCCTGATTGAGAATACCGCCGCGCGTTTCCCCCTATGGCTCTCGCCCCGTCAGGTGGTGGTGACGACCATCGTATCGGATGCGGATGACTACGCGACCGATGTTGTCGCGGCCCTGCGCGCCGTGGGGATGCGCGCGGAAGCGGATTTGCGGAACGAGAAGATCAATTACAAGGTCCGCGAACATTCGGATCAGGCTGTGCCCTACATCCTCGCCGTGGGACGCAAGGAAGTAGACGAGCACACTGTTTCCGTTCGAAAACTGGGTGAAAAAGGCCAGAAGGTCATGCGCCTCGATGACGCCATCGCGATGCTGCAAGACGAAGCGCAAATCCCGAAATAGCGACGCTTTGCCGTGTCACCCACCTCCCAAAAAAGCCCCGGATCATGTCCGGGGCTTTGGGAATCACGTCAGGTATCGTCCACCGCATTCGGAGGCGTCGTTTCGCTGAGGCGCAGGGCGGAGATATCCGATGGCCTGATCCGCCCCCCATTTTCGAGAATCAACAGCGGCCCGACCTCATCGACGCGGGCCTCGACGATGCGGCCCGATGAACTGGCATCGATTCGGGTCGCGCTGCGATTTTCGAATTGATAAGCGAAGGAAACGCCGTAATTGCCGGGCGCGGAGAGCTGACCGTCTTCCTTGTTCCCCGACCAGACGAACGGCTTGGAGGGGTCTTCAACCGGAACGCGGATGACGGTATCGCCATCGGAATCGGTGATGATCGCCTCGACGGAGATCGCATCGGGCTGCGAGGGAACATCGACGGTCAACCCGTCGCTGCCCAACGGAAAGACCGCATTGCGCGCATCGACCGTCTGCCCGATCCACCCACCGAGTTGACCGATTTCCTGCGCATTGCCTTGGGCGACGAGGCGCGAGAGTTTCTCATTCGTGCCAACCTGCTGTTCCACGGCGGAAAAGCTGGCGAGTTGCTCGACGAATTGAGTCGAATCAAGCGGTTGCAGCGGGTCTTGGTTTTTGAGCTGTGCTGTCAGGAGGGTCAGAAAATCCGTAAAATCCGAAACCGTGCTTTCGCGCGCCTCGTTGATCTCCGCTTCAAGGGCGGCATTCGTCGTGTTGGTCGCGGCAGTCGCTGCGGTTGCGGCGGTAGTGGACGTGAGAGGCGTGGTCATCACGGCGCTCCTTTTACAGGGTCAAATACGAATGTCGACGCGGGCATGGGGGTCGGCGTAGCGCGAAGCAACGGGGGAAAGGCCCTCGCCGCCGCCCTCGACCATTTCGGTCGACAGCGCCGTAAAGGATCGTTGCTCCCGCGAGCGGTCATCGGAATGCTGACGCGAGAAATTCAGCGTATCGAGGTCCAGACCCGCCTGACGCAGCATCCGGGTCAGGTCATCGGACGAACGGCGCATCAGGTCGAGACCGTCATCGCGGTCTCCCCGAACGAGAATCGAGACCCGCTCGTCATTGAAGCTCAGCTCGATATCGAGTTGGCCTAACTCGCTGGGATCCAGACGCAATTCGATGGTCGAAGACCCCTTTGTCGCGAGGGCGGCGCGGACGACTTCCTGCAACACATCGGCGCCATCGGTCGTCACCGGGCGGGCGACCGGAGAAGTCAGCCGCGTTTCACCACTTTGCTCGCTGCCGCGGGCGACAAGGCCAGTCTCGGTTTCGATGGCCCGGTCGGTCATGCCCCGCGGCTTTGGAGTCTCCATCACGGTATTGATCGGCAGAGGGACCGCCGCCATCAAAGGTTGCACGGCAGAAGCGGTCGCGGGTTGGGCCGCAGGCTGCGCGGCGGTCGATGCAGCCTGTGCAGAATATTCGGCACTGCGTGCGGCGCCATAGGGCGCGAATTCGGTTTGGGTGGTCGAAGACGCATTCGCGGGGGATGCGACATTATAGGCCACATCCGCCTTGTCCGCCCCGACACGCTGTGGAGGCATATCGCGCAGGGTCGGCGGGACGGGAGAGTGATTCGTTTCAGGCGCGGCGCGCGTGGCCGCCTGACGCTCCACCCCTGCCCTGTCCTGCGGCGGCAGGAGCGTCTCGCGCGGCAGGCTAGGCTCCTCAGCGGTTTGCAGATTGGGCGCAACGGCGACATTCGGTTGCGATCCCGATTCTGAACCGGAACCGGAACCGGAGGCCGCATTGTCACCCGCAGAATACAACGTCTCAGCAGTGGTGTTGAGCGGCGCCTGACTGCGCGCAGCGGCCTCGTCCGGCGCCGCGTTCTCGCCAATGGCGGCATACCGCCCATCATGATCGGCGTGTTGCAGGATTTGCTCAGGGGTCGACACGGGCACCCGGTCGCCAGCCGCCGGACGCGGGGCCTCGGCGGGAGGGGTGACGGTCTCAAGACGACCGGACGATTCCTCCACGACCTGTGCCGATTGTGCCTCGCGATAGGATGCGGGGACGACATCATCCGCTACAGGGCGCGGAGCCTCCACGGCGGCATGAGTCGGCGGTGAAATATCGCTATCATCGCGGCGGGGGCGAAGTTCGGCGTCATCCGCTGCGAGAACCGCCGGTTCGTCGATGTCCGGGGCCGTATCTTGTGCGGCAAAGCGCTCAACCTCCGGACCTTGAGGCACCCTGCGGGCGGGATCATCCACCGGGGCGGCGGTCACATCGGCGGCCTGAAGGGTGGAATCGACAGAATTCTCAGCCCCCCCGATTCGCTCATTTCGTTCAGGACGCTCAGGACGCTCAGGACGCTCAGGAGGATGATCGGGATTAGAGTCAGGCGATGGCGCCTCAGCGGTCGACGCTTGCTCGCGCAGAATCGTGTTCGCCGAAATATTTTCTCCGGCATCCTGCACCCCGGCGCGCAGCGGAGGTGCTGTTGGCGGGGCGTCCGGGCTATCGGCGAGTGCATCGCCTTGCGCAAGATTCTGAACCACGGTCGCAGGCGGGGCGTCGGGGGCCGTTTGACGCGGTGTATGCTCCCCTTCCACAGACAGAACCTGACGCGCAACAGCCCGATCGCGCGTGTCAACGGGAGCCGACAGAACGGGAAAGATCGGTTTGGGCGTCTCCGCCGCATGACCGGCAGTGTGTGCATCCGCTCGCGACGGCAAACCCGCCAGATCGCTGTGCTTTCCAGAGGCAATCTGACCGTCAGGCGATGCCGTCAGTTCCGTCGATACCGTCAATGCCTTTTCCGATATCGCATTGCCCGCGACCGACGGGGCCTGCGCGCTGGCATCCCCGGCTTGCAATGCCTGAAAAGATGCCGCCAACGCGCGATGACCGATGCGGGGCAGAAGTGCATCCTTTGGAAGCACTGCCCCACCTTCTCGCGGGACAGGAAGGGGTTCGTCGCTCGTCCCATCGGCTTTCGCTGCAAATGGCAAGACGCCCTTGCGACCCGCTGGCGGTTTATCCTGTCCGACCAGATCACCAAAGATAGAGGATGGGGGTTTCGGGGCAGAACCGTCTTCCTTGGCCGATAGCCGGGACGGTTCACCTTTGGCGTTGGCGGCTTCAACGCTCACTTTCAGGTCTGGAAATACCGGGATCATTGGATCTTGCTCCGTCGGCTTGGGAATCGGTCGCCTAAGCGCTCTCTTGCCGGGAGTAAAACCTCATACAGTTACTAAATTTTTACGACGTCTCGTGTCTATTCAGAGTTCAAGCACCAAGACAGAGATCGCCATGACCCTCCTCTCGACTACCGGCTTCTCGCCCATCGAGCTGTCATCTGCCGCTACAAAAGCGAAAAGTGGCAATGAAGCGCGAGGCGATCAGGATCTTCAGCAAACGGCCCGTGACTTCGAGGCGGCATTTCTCGCCGAAGCCTTGAGCCATATGGGCCTTGACCGCACCAAAGGCGTCGAGGGCGCAGCCCCCTTCGGCAGCTTCGTCAATCGCGCCTACGCCGAACAACTCGTCGACCGGGGCGGTTTGGGTCTGGCGGAAAGCATCGTCCGCTCCCTTTCCGTCCAAGAAGACACCGTATAAGGAATCGATCGCATTGCCTTCTCCTAAAAAGACCAGCGACCTTGCCAATTTGCGCAGCATCGATGCCTTGACCCGATTCGGGATTGATTTGCTGCAAAGGGAACGCAAGGCCATCCTCTCCGGTGCCTTCGATCAACTCTCGGAGATCGCGGATCAGAAAACCGCGCTTCTGGACGAGATCGAGAACCGTGCAGAAAGCATGGCGCGCGAGCAAACCACCCCCGAACGCCAAGCACGGCGCGAATCCCTGCTGGGCGTCTCGTCGATCCTGTCGCGCCGCGCATCGGAGAACCAGAACCTGCTCTCTTCGGCGATCAATGGTGCAAAAAAGGCCGCCGAGATGATCGACCGCCTGAATACCGGCGGGCCAGCGGGATTCTACGGTGCCACCGGCCAGAAGATCGCCACATCGGCCCAGAGCGCTCAATCCGTCCTCAAGGTCTGACAGCGCTCTGCATCACCCCATTCATTCACAGACGCGTGAAGTAATTATAGTCAATATACTGTTTACCACTTAACTAAAAAAAACGTATATTAACTATATCAGAGTATTCGCTTCACTTCACATTAATTCATCAAAGCTACTGTCAATTTATCGGACGCAACAGTGTTCGACGGGTCACGAAAACGACCCTTTGTATCAACGAGCCGCACGGGGAAATCCGCTGTCGGTTCATGGCATCGCATGTGCCATTTTTATTTGGGGAAATCCAATGTCCAGCATTCTTACCAATAACGGCGCCATGGTTGCTCTGCAGACCCTGCAGAGCGTCAACAAGAACCTTGGCGAAGTTCAGGGCCAGATCTCGACGGGCCTGAAAATCGGTTCGGCGAAGGACAACGCCGCTGTTTTCTCGATCTCGCAGGTCATGAAATCCGACGTCACGGGCTTCAAGGCAATCTCGGAATCGCTGTCTCTCGGCGCCTCCACCGTTGCCGTTGCATCGAGCGCCGCTTCGACGCTCAATGAAACGCTTGACGAGATCAAAACGAAGGTTGTTGCCGCGAACGAAGACAACGTTGACAAGGCCACGATTCAGGCCGAAATCGGCTCGCTCGTCGAGCAGCTGACCAGCGTTGTTGAATCCGCGCAGTTCAACGGTCTCAACCTGCTTGACGGCAGCGCGGGCACCGTGAGCTTCCTGTCGTCGCTCAGCCGCGACAGCTCTGGCGATCTGTCGACTGGTTCGATCAGCCTCGACACGACCAACACCAACCTGTCCACCGAATCGGGTGCGGCTGTTGCGGCCTTCGGCGGCACGACAGGCGTAAACACGGCAGGTACTGCGGATTCGAACTTCGGCTTCACGCTCGCATCCGGTGGGAACGACGACATCGTCTTCGCCGATCCAGCAGCCGCTGGTCAGACCTACGAAATCGAAGTTGGCGGCGAAAGCTTCTCCTACGTCTCCAAGGCCGGTGACGTAGCCGCCAACGTCGCAGAGTCCTTCAGCACGCAGATCGCAGCCAGCGATCTGGATGTTGACCTCGATCACCTCACGACCGCTGGTTCGCTGAACATCACGAACAACGATCCAGCCGTCACGATCACGGTTTCCGGTCAGTCCGCTGATGCTGGCACCGGCTCTCTCGGTGCCGTTTCCGGCATCGATGTTGTTGCCGATGCGGCTGGCGCACTCGACATCGTGAACCAGGCAATCGAAGACGTTATCGACGTCCAGGCTTCGCTTGGTACGACCGAGAAGCGGATCGAGATTCAGGGCGACTTCCTGTCCAAGCTGACGGACAGCTTCACCTCCGGTATCGGCTCGCTCGTCGACGCTGATCTGGAAGAAGCATCCGCGCGTCTTCAGGCCCTTCAGGTCCAGCAGCAGCTGGGTACGCAGGCCCTGTCGATCGCCAACCAGGCACCGCAGCAGCTTCTGTCGCTGTTCCGGTAATCTGATCTTGAGAGGGGCGGTCAATCCGCCCCTCTCTTTCTTTATCCAATAAGCGAAATGCCATTGGGTCACGATCTGCCAGACCCCATCGTTTTTCGTTTTGGCCCCATTCCACACCGACTTTCCGGAGAATCTGGATGTACGCTTCCAATGCCGCCGCCGCCTATGCCAAAGTCACCAAAAGTGTCCTCGGCCCGCGCGACATCGAATTGCGCATCTTTCGGCAAACGAATGGCAAGCTGATGGCCGCCCGCGACAACCCGAACGCCCCTTTCAGTGATCTTGCCGATGCCGTGCATGTGAATACACAGCTTTGGACGATGCTGGCGGTCGATGTCTTGTCGGATGAGAATACATTGCCCGATACGCTGCGCGGTCAGATTGCCTCGCTCGCGATTTATTCGCAGAAGACGGGCCGCGCCGTCCTGCGCAAAGAGGCCGATATCAACGACCTGATCGCGGTCAATCAGACAATCATCGCCGGTCTCGATGGCGAGTCGACGTCAACGAACCCCGTTCGAGGGGTTCAGTGATGGGTGGTCTTGTCCTGAAACTCGCCCCGAACGAGCGTATCCTCATCAACGGATTGATGATCGAGAACGGTCCCAAGAAAGCACGGATGACGGTCCATAGCGACGGCGCGCATGTCCTGCGCCTGCGCGACGCATTGCATCCAGAGGAAGTCAAAGGGCCGGTCAGCATCGCCTATCACGTCGCGCAACTCGCCGTCGCCGGACAGAGCGACCCGAAAGAAGCGGTGGAAGACCTGCGCCCGCGTCTGGACGACCTGCTCCATGCCTTTGACGGCACATGGGCGCATGAGGCCATCTCGAAGGCCAGCGAAGCGCTGGAAGACCGCAATTTCTACAAGACGATGCGCGAACTGAATCCAGTTTTGCCACTGGAAAAGGAGTTGCTGGGAGGCACAGTCTAATGCCCTACATACCCGCAATACCGCTGGGGGGTCTGACCGGATTACGGTTTTTGGAACGCACGGGCGAAGCCCAGCGCGCCGCCCATGCCAATTCGCCGGAAATTCAGCGCGATATCGCCTATTTCAAGGAAAATATCGGCTCGGTCACATCCGCCGAGGAGCTTGTGGGGGACCGCCGATTGCTGACCGTCGTTCTGGGGGCCTATGGCCTGGGCGACGAGATCGACAAGCGCGCGTTTATCCGGCGTATTCTGGATGAGGGCGTCGACGATCCGGCGGCATTCGGCAGCCGGTTGAATAACCAATCCTACAAGGAAATGGCCCGCGATCTAAAACTCGATACGGATTTTCCGCGCACGAGCTTCATCACGGTTCAGGACAGGATCGTGTCGAATTATCTTGAACAGACATTCGAGATTTCCGTGGGGGACCAAAGCGAGTCTCTGCGCCTTGCGCTCGATTTCAAACGTCGTGCCGGGGATGTGGCCGAGCGCGGATGGTTCGCGCTGATGGGCGACACGCCAAACCGGGCCGTGCTCGAAACAGCGCTGGGCCTGCCTTCCGACATTGGGTCCTTCGATATCGACAAACAAAAGGAACTGTTCGAAAACAGGGCCTTGACGTTATTCGGCAGCAAAGATCCCGCCATCTTCTCCGATCCGGCTACGCTGGATAAGGTTGTCTCGCGCTATCTCGTTCTGGATGAAGCCCTGAATGGGTCCATCGGGGCCAATGTGCGCGGCGCGACCGCGGTAACGCTGCTGAGCAATATCACCTCCGGCTTTGGCCCTTCGGCATCGCAATCGCTGTTCCAGTCCTCGTTCTGACGAAGGGCGCGGACCGGCGATCCTGTCCCTGTCAGGGACGATCCGGGCAAGCTGGAAACCGTATCAGGAGTGCGGTTTTCGGCATATCCCGATCCCCCCTGATCGGGTGGTACGCTAAACGAAAAATGGGATAATCACACTGGCGTATGCGCGCTTTGACCGTTAGCGTGATACTCTATGAGTGACACGATCCTGTCCGTATCAAATCTTGGCGTGACCTTTGGGAAAGGGCGCAATCCGCATGAGGTTGTGCGCGGGGTTTCTTTCTCGATTCCATCCGGAAAAACCCTCGCCCTCGTCGGTGAATCCGGGTCCGGCAAGAGCGTTACCTGCCGCACGATCATGGGCCTGCTCGCCCCCAACGCGACGGTCACACGAGGGCGCATCGACTATCGCTGTCATATCGGCGACGGGAATACCGAGAATCTGCTGACAGTCTCCCAACGCCGGATGCGGGCCATCCGCGGCGACGGGATCGCGATGATCTTTCAGGAACCGATGTCCTCGCTCTCGCCTTTTCATACGATCGGCGCGCAGGTCTCCGAGATGCTGGCCCTGCACAGCGAAAGCGATGACCGCAGCCGCCGCGAACGGTGCATCGAGACCTTCGAGGCGGTCGGTTTTGCCGATCCGGAGCGCACCTTTGACGCCTATCCCTTCGAATTGTCGGGGGGCATGCGCCAACGGGCGATGATCGCCATGGCAACGATCTGCGTGCCCAATCTTCTGATTGCCGATGAGCCGACCACCGCGCTCGATGTGACGACGCAGGCCCTGATCCTCGACCTGATCCAGAAGCGTCAGGCCGATACGGGCATGTCCGTCCTGCTCGTGACGCATGATCTGGGCGTGGTCGCGAATGTGGCCGATTACGTGACCGTGATGCGTCAGGGCGAGGTGATGGAATCCGGTCCGGCCCATGACCTGCTCTGTACGCCGCGCCATCCCTATCTCAAGCGCCTGATCGCTGCCGCCCCGGCCATCGACACCACCCGCGCCCCCCCTCCTGCCCCCGATAACGACCTGATCGTTCGGGCCGAAGATGTCTCGAAGACCTATCTATCGCGCGGGCGCGGCCTATTCGGCGTCGGGTCGGAGAAGATCCACGCCCTGCGCGATGTGAACCTGTCTATTCCACGCGGCGGCACGGTGGCACTGGTCGGAGAATCAGGGTCCGGCAAATCCACCCTCGCCCGTATCATCATGCGGGACGAAAGACCCGATGCGGGGTCGCGCATCAGCTATGACATGGGCGAAGGCCCCTTCACCGCCGATACCCTCGATGCAAAGGCGATGATGCGCTTTCGCCAAGATGTTCAGATCGTATTTCAAGACCCCTATTCATCTCTCAGCCCGCGCATGACGGTACAGGATATCCTTGCCGAACCACTGAAGGTCCATGACATTTGCAACCGGGCCGAACGGCGTGAGCGCAGCATGGCGATGATGCGCCGGGTCGGTCTGTCACCCGATCATCTTTCGCGCTTTCCCCATGCTTTTTCGGGCGGTCAGCGCCAGCGGATCGCCATCGCCCGCGCCCTCGCGCTGGAGCCGAAACTGCTGATCTGCGACGAGCCGACCTCCGCGCTCGATGTTTCGGTGCAGGCGCAGGTTCTCGACCTGCTTGCCGAGCTGCGCGAGGAATTCGGTCTCAGCTATCTCTTCATCTCGCACGATCTGGCCGTTGTCTCGCATCTGGCGGATGAAATCGCGGTGATGTGCCGGGGGGCCGTGGTCGAGCAGGCCCCGGCAAAGGTGTTGTTTGAAGCGCCCCTTCATCCCTACACAAAGGCGCTGATGGCGGCGGCTCCCGATCCGCATCCCGATCACCGCCTCGATCTCAACGCGATATCGCTTGGCGCGGGCGCCCGCCCCGAAGCATGGCCTGAACCTTATCGCTATGACCGGCGCGATCCGCTTCCCCTGCGCGAAGTGGATACACGCCATTATGTCAGGATGGATGCATGAGAAAACACCTGTTGCCTGTTCTTGCCCTGTTTGGGACGCTTGGCCTCGCCCATCCCGCCGTAGCCTTCACGCCGATCGAGACGCCCTCGCTTCAGGCGCAGGTCGAGTCGGGCGATTTGCCCCCGATCGAAAGCCGTGCCCCCCGTGATGCCCTGATCGTCGATCTGCCCGCAAAGGGTCGCGAGACGGGCCGTCAGGGCGGCACTCTCCATACTCTGATCGCCAAATCCAAGGATATCCGCTACATGGTCGTCTGGGGCTATGCGCGGCTGCTGGGCTACAATGAAAATTACGAATTGCGCCCTGATATTCTCAAGGATGTAACGGTCGAGGATGACCGCATTTTCACCTTTACCCTGCGTGCCGGGCATCGGTGGTCCGACGGCCACCCCTTTACGACCGAGGATTTCCGGTACTGGTGGGAAGACGTCGCGAATAATTCCGATCTCAGCCCATCGGGACCGCCCAGCCTGATGCTGGTGGATGGCAAACCCCCAATCGTGACGATCCTGAGCGATACCCGCATCCGTTATGCGTGGGGCGGAAAAAACCCGGAATTCCTGAGCGCGCTCGCCGCGGCGCGTCCACCCTTCATCTACCGCCCAGCACATTACCTGCGCCAGTTTCACGCGGCCTATGCCGATGTGGAAGCCCTGAAACCGCTCATCCAAAAGAAAAAGATGCGCAATTGGGCGCAGTTGCATAACCGTTTCGACAATCTCTACAAAAACGACAATACGGATCTGCCGACCCTCCAGCCGTGGATCAACACGACCGGCAAGAAGGGCCAGCATTTCGTGATGGCCCGCAATCCCTATTACCATCGCTTCGATACGACGGGGCAACAGCTTCCCTATATCGACAAGGTGGATATGCGGGTTGCGGCGTCCAGCCTGTTTCCGGCCAAGACGATGGTTGGCGAGGTCGATCTTCTGGCAAGGGGTCTCGGATTTTCCGGTGTCCCCCTTCTCAAGAGCGGCGAGTCCCGGCAGGGATACGACACCCGCCTTTGGCCGACCGGGGCGTCATCGCATATCGCGCTCTATCCGAATCTCAACTATATCGATCCGGCATGGCGCGAGATTTTGCAAAACCGGGATTTCCGCCGGGCGCTATCCCTCGGCATCGACCGACGGATCATCAATCGCACGCTCTATTTCGGATTGGCCAAGGAAGTCGGCAATTCCGCCCTAGAGGACAGCCCGTTCTACGATCCCACGAATTCGCGGGCCTTCGCTCAATACGACCCCGATGCCGCCAATCGTCTGCTCGACAACCTTGGCCTGACACAGCGCCGGGGCGATGGCATTCGCCTGCTGCCCGATGGCCGCCCCCTAGAAATCATCGTCGAAACCGCCGGTGAGCGCATTGAGGAAGTCGATGCGCTAGAGCTGATCACCGAGACATGGCGCGAGATCGGCGTCAAGCTGCTCGCGCGCCCTTCGGATCGCGATATCCTGCGCAACCGCTCCTATACCGGCCTGACGATGATGACGGTCTGGAGCGGATGGGATCTGGGCGTCCCCACCGCCCATCTCTCGCCGGAGGAGTTGGCCCCGACCCGACAATCGACCCTTATTTGGCCGAAATGGGGGCAACGCTATCAAACCATGGGCGCCATGGGGGAACAGCCGGATATGCTTGCCGCCCAAGAATTGCTCAATCTCTACGAAGGCTGGCGGACCGGATGGCTGACCGATGCAGAGCCGATTACGAAGGACGAGGCATGGCGCAGGATGCTCCGCATTCATGCCGACGAACAGTTCATCATCGGCGTCGTCGCCCAGGCGCCGCAGCCGGTTGTGGTAAGTGGACGTCTGCGCAACGTGCCGGAAATGGGCCTCTACGCATGGGAGCCGGGCGCACAATTCGGCTTGCACCGCATCGACGAATTCTGGTTCGAAGATGCCGCGATCAAAGCGGCGGCGCTCGAATGACGGGAGCGTTTTTTCCCTATAGGCCACATGTATGATCCGCTATCTCGCCAATCGCATCGCGACGATGGCCGTGACCCTTGCCGTGGTGTCGGCTCTCGTGTTCTTCATCATCAATCTGCCGCCCGGCGACTTTCTGTCGAACCAGATCGCCGAATTACAGGCGCAGGGCGAATCCGCGAGCGTCGCCAAGGCGGAATTCCTGAGAGCGCAATATTCGCTCGATGAACCCTTATGGAAACAATACCTGATCTGGATCGGGGCCATGCCGGGGCCAGACGGATATTCCGGGCTGCTTCAGGGCGATTACGGCTGGTCCTTCGAATTCGATCAACCCGTTGCCGAAGTGCTCGGCGAGACATTGTGGCTGACCGTCTTGGTCAATTTGGCCGCGATGCTGTTCATCTACGCCGTGTCGCTGCCCCTTGGCACTCTGGCCGCTGTCCGGGCGGGTGGCGTGACGGATTATGCCGTTGCATTCATCGGCTATCTTGGGCTTGCCACGCCCAATTTCCTGCTGGCGCTGATCCTGCTCTATTATGGCGAACGGTATCTTGGCCTGCCCATCGGAGGATTGATGGATAGCCGATTTGAAGGCGAGCCGTTTTCCTTCGACAAATTCAAGTCGATCATCGCGCATCTGATCGTCCCGACCATCGTAATCGGCACGGCGGGCACAGCCTCGATGATCCGCCGCTTGCGGGCTAATCTGCTCGACGAACTGGGTAAACCCTATGTCACGACAGCCAAGGCCAAGGGCCTGCACCCGACCAAGCGGGTGGTCAAATATCCGTTGCGGGCGGCGCTCAATCCCTTTGTGGCCGATATTGGCAATCTGCTGCCCTCGCTGGTGAGTGGATCGGTGCTGGTATCGGTCGTGCTCAGCCTGCCGACCCTTGGCCCTGCCCTGCTGGCCGCCCTGCGCTCGCAGGACCATTACCTTGCGGGCTTTATCCTGCTATTCGTCTCGGTGCTGACGCTCGCCGGGATGCTGATTTCCGACATCCTGCTCGCGATCCTCGATCCGCGCATTCGCTTCGGAGGACGAGGACGATGAAGGAAACCGGAACCGATCCGCTGGCCGGGGGCCGCGCGCCCTCCCCCATCGACCCCAATGCGCGCTATGTGGATGCCACGCCATGGAACCCGGATGCGGATACCGATACGGGCGGTGCCCGCCCTGATCTGGACATGCCGACCGGCAAGCTGATCCGGCGACGCTTTCTAAAACATAAGCTCGCGGTCGTATCGGCGCTGTTCCTCGCGTTTCTCTACCTGTGCATTCCGTTCGTGGAGATCATCGCCCCCTACGATGCGAACCAGCGCGATGCGCAGCACCTGTTCGCGCCCCCACAAAAGGTTCATTTCTTCCATGAAGGATCGCTTGTTGCGCCCTATGTCTATGCGACCACCGCAACGGCCGATCTCGAAAAATTCCAATGGACCTATACCGAGAATCGAAGCGAGCGACAGAATGTACGGTTCTTCTGTCTTGGCGAGACCTATCAATTCTGGGGCATGATCGAGGGGCGGTTTCACCTGATATGTCCACCTGAGGGGGGGACGCTGTTCCTTCTCGGGGCGGATAAGCTGGGGCGCGATGTGTTTTCGCGACTGGTCTATGGCATGCGGATTTCCCTGACCGTGGGCCTGATCGGCATTGCGATCTCGCTGTTGATCGGGGTGACCTTAGGCGGAATGGCCGGATATTTCGGCGGCTGGGTCGATGCCACGGTGCAGCGCATGATCGAGGTGATCCGCTCCTTGCCGGAACTGCCGATCTGGCTGGCGCTGTCGGCGGCGGTGCCGCCGCAATGGTCGCCGGTTTCCGTCTTTCTGATGATCTCGATCATCCTTGGCCTGCTCGACTGGCCGGGATTGGCGCGGGCAGTACGCTCAAAGCTTTTATCTTTGCGCGAAGAGGAATTCGTGCGCGCGGCAGAGTTGATCGGGGCCAAGCCCAGCCGGATCATCCGCACGCATCTGATCCCCAATTTCATGAGTCATATCGTCGTCAGTGCCTCGCTCTCGATCCCGGCGATGATTTTGGGCGAAACGGCGCTCAGCTTTCTCGGCCTTGGCCTACGCCCGCCTGCGGTCAGTTGGGGGGTGATGCTGAACGATGCACAGGACCTGACGATCATCGAATTCTATCCATGGGTCGCCAGCGCGATGATCCCCGTGATCCTCGTGGTCTTGGCCTTCAATTTCCTCGGCGACGGGCTGCGTGACGCGATGGATCCGTATAGTTGACGATCTGCCACCGGCGGCTTTCACCGATCGGCAGGGTCAGGCGGCTGAACAAAAACAGCCCGTCGCTTTTCGCGCGGGCCGCTTTGATCAATCGCAGTGAAGAAGAAGGGCTTATTCGGCAGCGAGGGTTTTGATGAGTTCGACGATTTTGCGCCGTGTCTCCTGAGAGCCGATTTTCTTGAAGGCAGTATTCAGTTGAAGACCCTCAGAACTGCTAACGAAATCCATTACGAAAGCGGTTTCATCCGGCTCCGACATGCCCTTAACATCACCTTTTTCCATACCATCGGTAATATTATGAGGCATATCCGCGAAAAAGAATTCAACGGGAACTTCCAAAATATTTGAAATTGCGAAAAGACGACTGGCGCCAACACGATTTGCGCCTTTCTCATATTTCTGCACTTGTTGAAATGTAAGCCCAAGGCGTTCGCCGAGACGTTCTTGGCTCATGCCGATCATCATGCGCCGTAATCGGATGCGACTGCCAACATGTATGTCAACGGGATTAGGCAATTTTGTCACAATATGTCCTTGCACATCTTAAATTTGCGGGATTTTAGATCTAGCTGCGTCTCGATTGCAAGAACAAAACACATAACTTTGCAAATTATCATATGATGACGTAGCGTCATTTAAGTTTCAATATCCAAAAGCTACAATAAATTTAAGTTGCATAGTAGAATTAAATGCATTCTTGCCGACTAGGCTACATCTCGTTTAAAGTCACAGAACACACAGCTGATGATATTATCGTGACTGTCTACTCATAAGTGCGCTGAACGCCAACACACTCAAAACCAGAATAATTAAAACCATGTCTTCGTACAGGCTATACAACGTATTTTCTACTGAAGCGGGCAAAGACACCAATAGTGTACCGGCCTCATTTAAGCGCAATGACTCTACGATCCGCCCTCGGCCGTCAATCATGGCAGAGATGCCAGTATTCGCCGCCCGTGCAATGGGGAGACCGCGCTCTATAGCGCGTACACGGGTCTGAGCCAGATGCTGTTGCGGCCCCGCTACTTTGCCAAACCATGCATCATTCGTAACATGTACTAGCCAATCGACATCGGTATCGCGGTCGATAATTTCATGCGCGAAGATGGCTTCATAGCAGATCATGACACCAAAAGGCGGGAATGCGCCAATGGTCAGCGCTCTGTCTTGCGCGATCCCCGGAGCAAAACCACCGGGAAGGGAAATAAAGGCCCGCATACCAAGGCGCGTGAGCACCGCGTCGAAGGGCAGGTATTCCCCGAAAGGCACGAGATGCTGCTTATCGTAAGTCCTCAGCAGAGACCCATCCCCACCGACCGCGAGCAGGCTGTTATGGACACGCTGGTTCGGTGTGCCCCGTCCTTCGACCCGAATGCCCCCGGCCAGCAGCACACTGCCTTCACGCAAACGTTGAGCGATGGCCGCTCTGATATCCGGCATTTCGGCAATGAGGAGAGGGGTCGCCGCTTCGGGCCAGATCACGATATCGGCGCCTTGGTCCGAGAGCAGACGCGTCTTTTCCAGAAGGTCGGAAAACTGGGCATCGCGTAGGTCAGGCCGCCATTTCTGCGTTTGCGGCACATTTGGCTGCACCAGCCCAATCTGCACCGGCTGCGCGCGGGGCATATCCTGCTCTGTCAGGCGCGCATGCCCCGCCATCCACGACCCTGCACCGATACAAAGGGCCAGCGATGCAAAGACCGCTCTGGGAACAAACCGATCCGCCCGCAGCGTCGCACCGATAAACGCCCCCACCAACAGAGCGAGAAAGGTCACGCCATTGATGCCGACATACGCCGCCAACTGGATAGGCGGCACATCCACCAACGAATATCCCGGCTGCGCCCAGGGAAAGCCGGTCAGCACCACGCCACGCAACGTTTCCGCCAGCATCCAGCAACTCGCAAAGGCCAGCGGCTCGGCCCAAACCCCGCGTCCAATCCTCTTTGCCAGAAGCAAGGCACCGCCCCAGAATATCGCCAATCCGCCAGCCAATGCCGGGAGGGCGATAGGGATCATCCATGCGAATTTTTCCGGCTCGATCAGAAACGGCTCGATAATCCAGAACAGCGTTCCAGCGAAATACGCCGTTCCGACCAGCCAGCCAGTCCAGAACGCCCTGCGCCCGGTTTCGGCCTTGCACCAGAGGATGAAAAAGGCGGCTATTCCGATCGGTAGCAACCACCAAAATGGCCAGGGCGGTTGACTTGCCGCCATGGCCAATCCGGTCAGGAGTGCAGCAACCCAGCGAAGCCTTGGGGACACAGCCAACGCCTACTGCGCCGCCTGAAGGGCAGAACCATCTGAATCCCCTGACGAATCCGGCAGAGCAAGCGATACGCGCATCCGCTTGATGCGCCGGGGATCCGCATCGAGAATCTCGAATTCATGGCCGTCTGCATGTCGGATCACCTCACCGCGCGCAGGCACCCGGTTACAGATCATGAAGATCAATCCGCCAAGCGTATCCACATCGTCATTCTGCTCGCGATCCAACAAGGTAACGCCCGTTTCCGCCTCAAACTCGTCGAGCCATGCCCGCGCATCGACCTGATAGAAGCCGTCGCCCTGCTTTTTCCAAAACGCCTCGACGGTCGCGTCATGCTCGTCCTCGATCTCGCCGACGATCAGCTCCAGCAAATCCTCAATGGTGACAAGACCGTCCACACCGCCATATTCATCGATGACAAGCGCCATATGCACCCGGTCCGCCTGCATCTTCTGGAGCAGGATTCCGCAACGCATCGAGGGCGGCACGGTCAACAGGCGACGCATGAATTCGCGCAGGTTAAAGCTATCGGGCGCCGGGGGTTCATCTCCCTGACCGGCAAGGAGGACGTCCTTCACATGGACGAAGCCTTCGGCGTCATCGAGCGTGTCATGATAGACCGGCAACCGCGAATGACCGCCGGATCGAAATACCGCGACCACCTCGTCATAGGTCGCCCCCATCTCGATGCCCACGACATCCGCGCGCGGAACCATGGCATCGGAAACCCGCATTTCGCCCATCCGCTCGACATTAGAGAGCAGGAGTTTCTGACGATCGGTATGCTGGCGCTGAATTTCTTCGGGCATGGGAGGGGGTGTCTCCTTCGTCCCGAGCATTGACGTCATGCCCCGTCCGAACCCGCCGAACAGCCGTTCGCTCAAAGGCCGTCGACTCGGCCCTTCATCGATGCTCTCACCCTCTTCCACCGGCTTTCCACCGGCGCGGGGCGGTGCCCCCGTCTCTTGCTGTGTCACACGCCTCACACCTGTTGGGGGCGGTAGGGGTCGGCTATGCCGATCCGCGCCAGCGCCCTCGTTTCCGTCTGTTCCATGATCAACGCCTCGGCGTCGTCTTCATGATCGTAACCCAATAAATGTAAAAAACCATGGATAATCAAGTGACACAAATGCGCATCGATACTGACACCACCCGATTTCGCCTCCCGCAGAACCGTCTCATAGGCCAAGGATATGTCGCCAATAGGGCAAGGAATGCCGGGGGGCAAAGGCGTATCCTGAGCCGGAAAGGACAGAACATTCGTCGCGCTGTCCTTGCCGCGATGATCCCGGTTCAATTGCCGCTGCATCGCGTCATCGGTAAAGAGAATCGCGACCTCGGCGGCATCGGGGGCATTGGTGACCTCTGCCAGCGCCGCGCGCAGGCCTGTCGATACCAGCGCATCGATATCTCGGTCCCCGTCGCCCCAGCGCGCATCGTGAATGCGAATATCAGCGTCGATCATGGCCTTTGCCGCGCTCCGCATCGAGTTTGTCATAGGCTTTGACGATCCGCGATACCATCGGATGCCGCACAACATCCGTATCCGTGAACCGGATGACCGATGTATCGGGGATGCCTTCGAGAATGGTGACGGCCTCCTGAAGCCCCGATGTCTCTCCCCGTGGCAAATCAACCTGAGTCGGATCACCCGTCACCGCCATTTGCGAGTTTTCGCCAAGGCGGGTCAGGAACATTTTCATCTGCATCCGTGTGCAGTTCTGCGCCTCGTCCAGCACCACAAAAGCATTGGCAAGGGTGCGCCCGCGCATGAAGGCAAGGGGCGCAACCTCAAACACCCCGCTTTCGAGAAACTTGGCCGTCTGCTCGCCGCCCAAAGTATCGTGCAGCGCATCGTAGAGCGGGCGCAGATAAGGATCGATCTTCTCTTTCAGATCGCCGGGCAGGAACCCCAGCCTCTCTCCCGCTTCGACCGCCGGGCGGGACAGGATGATCCGGTCCACCCGCTTTTCCAGAAAGGCGGAAACCCCAGCGGCAACCGCCAGATAGGACTTGCCGGTGCCCGCCGGGCCAATGCCGAAGGTCAGCGTTTCATTGAGCAACGCATCGATATAGGCGGCCTGCCGGGGCGAGCGTGGCTCGATGATGCGCTTGCGCGTATGGATTTCGACACCGCGCGGCATGGCCGATGCCTTGGGTGTGGCCGCCTCGCGCTTGGGCGCATTGGCAAAGCGGATCGCGCCCTCCACATCGCCCTGTTCAATCGGGCGACCCTTGGCCTCACGGTCCTGAAGGCTGGCCAATGTTTCCATGCCCCGGCGCACGGCATCCGCTTCACCCTGCAATGTCAGGATATTGCCCCGGTGATGCACTTCGATCTCAAAGGCCCGCTCGATGACAGCGAGATTTCGGCCATGCGGGCCGACAATCTCTGCCAACGCGCGATTATCCTCGAATTCCATGACATTGGCGGGACTATCTGTGGTCAAGAAATATCCTCGATCAGAGTTCCGGACAGACTATTGGGAAAGCTCGCATCAATGCGAACGGGGATAATCTGGCGCAGGGCCGTATCGGGCGCATAGGCGTGAACGGGTTGCAGATAGGGACTACGCCCGATCAACTGCCCCGGTTCGCGCCCGGTTTTCTCGAACAGGATCGGCATGACGCGGCCAAGGCAGGAATCCTGAAACCGCACCTGATGCACGCGCAAACGATCCTGTAGGCGCGAAAGCCGTTCTTCCTTGACCGGCTCAGGCACTTGCTCGGCGGTGGAGGCGGGCGTTCCGGGGCGCGGGCTGTATTTGAATGAAAAAGCCTGCGAATAGCGAACCGCATCGATCAGCGCGAGGGTCTCCTCAAAATCCGCTTCCGTCTCGCCGGGAAACCCGACGATGAAATCTCCCGACATCGCCATATCCGGGCGCGTTTCACGGATACGGTCGATCAGGCGCACATAGCTTTCGGCGGTATGCTTGCGGTTCATCGCTTTGAGCACCCGGTCAGACCCCGATTGCACCGGCAGATGAAGATACGGCATCAGTTCATCCGTATCGGCATGGGCGGCGATCAGATCGTCATCCATGTCGTTAGGGTGGCTGGTGGTATAGCGGATGCGGTCGATCCCCTCGACCTGCGCCACCGCGCGGATCAGGCGAGCCAGAGACCATGTGCCGCCCTCCCCCTCGCCATGATAGGCATTGACGTTCTGCCCCAGCAGCGTCACCTCACGCACCCCCGATGCCGCCAGACGGCGGGCTTCCGCCAAGACTTTCTCGACCGGGCGCGAGAATTCAGCCCCGCGCGTGTAGGGGACAACGCAAAAAGCGCAGAATTTATCGCATCCTTCCTGAACGCTCAGGAAAGCGCTGGGCGAGGCGCGGCGGATTCGGGGCGGCAGAGCATCGAATTTGTCTTCGGCGGGAAAGTCCGTAACGACCTGCGCGCCCTTGCCGCTCTCAAGTGCATCGAGCATCGCGGGCAGGCGGTGGTAAGCCTGCGGCCCAACCACCAGATCAACCAACGGTTGGCGACGCACGATCTCCTCGCCCTCAGCCTGAGCGACGCAGCCGGTCACGCCGACGCGCATCTGTCCGCCCCGCTCCGCTTTTTCATCGGCCATTTTGCGAATACGGCCCAGTTCGGAATAGACTTTCTCGGCGGCTTTTTCGCGGATATGACAGGTGTTGAGCAGCACAAGGTCTGCATCTTCGGGCGTATCCACGGCCTCATAACCCGCGCCGGTCAGGGCCTCGGACATGCGTTCGGAATCATAAACATTCATCTGGCACCCATAGGTACGGATGAACAGTTTCTTGGAAACGGGAGCGTTCATGGGCTTCCCAAAGCACAAAAAAGGCGCGTCCGCAATGCGAACACGCCCAATCTCGTAAAACGCCGCAGGGGTTAAGCCTTTGCGGCCGTGCGGTTTCGGCCCAGACCGATTTTCTTGGCCAGTTCCTGACGCTTTGCGGCATAGTTGGGCGCAACCATCGGATAATCGGTCGCCAGACCCCACCGCTCGCGATATTCTTCAGGAGTCATATTGTACGATGTTTTAAGATGCCGCTTCAGCATCTTGAGTTTTTTACAGTCTTCAAGACAGATGATATGATCGGGTGTCACCGATTTCTTGATCGGCACAGCAGGCTTAAGCTCTTCGACCGGCTCTACTTCTGGCTCATTCGCCAACACATCCAGCGTTTTGAATATCGACTCGATAAAATCAGGAAGATCGCCGGTCGGCACCGGGTTATTCGAGACATGCGACGAAACGATGTCCGATGTCAGTTGCAGGATTTCGGAACGCTCTATCACAGCGTCAGTCATATGTTACCCCATAAGAAGTGAATCGATCAAAGCATCTAAGATGCAGCAGATTTGCCGCGGATGACTATTGTGTCTTTATTCATTTGAATTGATACTGCAAGAGAAAAAATATTTTTCGGCTTTCTTTTTTGAAAAACCACTAATCCGATAGAGCAGAATTCGAATTTCAGCGTCGTTCCATAAGTCGCGCATCAACTCGAATACCATCAATAAGGTAGTAATTCCGTCTTAAAGCAATTTGCTGAAACTTTAAGATTTCGTAAAAAGAAACTGCGCCATCATTGGTTGCCAAAACTTCAAGCACAAGCCTGTTGATCTTCTTGTCTTTCTCGATGTTCACGAAATTGTTAATTAAATTTGAAGCAATATTTTGCCGCTGATAGGCGGGATCAACGGCCAAAGCGAGTATCTCGCCTTCATCCTCCACGATATTCGCAATCATGAAACCACGAACTTCGCCATTTCTCGATGTGGCGATGACTAATCGACTGACCGGATTCGCCATGCAGGATTCGATCTCCGCCCCAGACCACCCCCGCAAGCCGATGGGCGCATAAGCGCGCTGGTGAACGCCCACAATCTCGGCAACACGGATGAAAGGGGGGAGCGCGCGGTGACAGTCGATGACGATCGCATCGGCAGGCAAGCGGTCCGAAGACGGCGCATCATCCGTCATCGCAATATGGGCCGTGCCGCCGCCTTAGCATCCGGCAAGCGCAGGTAAAGCGGGCGCGGCGGACCGTCATGGGCACGCCCCCGCGCAATTCGCGCCACATCGACAGGATCGATGGGCGGAACATCTTCGGGACCGATGACACAGGGAGCGCCATGTTTCGCGACAAAGACAGGCAGGTCGGGGGCCTCAATCGCCCCGGCCTCACCGATCGGACCATCGGCATCGAATGCCTGAACGAACAGATCGCCTCGCCGCCCGTCAAGGGCAACGATCAGGGGCCGTGGCGCATGGGGGAAAGCCAAAGCCTCCAACGTAGTCACACCGACCGACCGACACCCGCTCGCCAAAGCCAGCCCCCGCGCGAACGAGACCCCAAGACGCGCCCCGGTAAAGCCACCGGGACCGCAGGTCACGCCGATCAAATCGAGATGGGGAGCGCCGATCCCTGCATCGCTCAACACCTCAGCCACCATGGGAGCAAGGCGCTCCACATGGCCCCGAGCCATCGACTCGCGGCATAGCGCTAAGGTGCTATCCCCCGCCATAAGGGCGACAGAGCATTCGCCCAAACATGCATCGATTCCAAGAACGTACATAAAACCCGTCAGGATCAGGTCGGAACGGGCCGAACCTCCAGAACATCGGGGATGTAATGGCGCAGAAGGTTTTCGATCCCCATTTTCAGCGTCATCGTCGAGCTGGGACACCCGGCACAGGCACCGCGCATGGACAGATAGACGATCCCTTCCTCGAAGCCGTGAAAGGTGATGTCGCCCCCGTCCTGTGCGACAGCGGGGCGCACGCGAGTATCGAGCAGATCCTTGATTTGCGCCACGATCGCCCCGTGCGGGCCATCATGCTCGGCATGGCCGCTATCGGTCTGGGCGCTGTCGACCATGACCGGCTGACCGGAGGTGAAATGCTCCATGACCGCGCCCAGAATCGCGGGCTTGATATGCGCCCAATCCGCTTCGCCCTTGGCAACGGAAATAAAATCGGGGCCGAGAAACACGCCCTCCACCCCTTCGACGGCAAAGATGCGCTGGGCGAGCGGCGAGGGCGCGGCATCCTCGACATTGGTAAAATCTGCGGTTCCGCTGGCCATGACCGTCCGGCCCGGCAGGAACTTCAGGGTTGACGGGTTTGGCGTCGCTTCCGTCTGGATGAACATCGTGCGAATTCCTCATGCGAGCAGGAACGCTCATGTTTTTAGAATTGTTCTAAATATGCCCCCGACGACGCCTTCAATCAAGTATCGGTTTATTCGCGAAGGGCTTCGATCACGACAAAAGCCTGCGCATAGGGGTCGTCATCGGTCATCGTCAGGTGAATATGGGCAGTATAGCCCTCCGGGATCATGCGATCGAGCCTTTGCCGTGCTCCGCCCTCCAGATGCAGGGTCGGTTGACCGCTCGGCAGGTTGACGACCCCCATCTCGCGCCATGCCACACCCATTCGCAAGCCGGTTCCCAGCGCTTTCGAACAGGCTTCCTTGGCCGCCCAGCGCTTTGCATAGCTGGCCGCGCGATGTGGTTTGCGGTCGGATCGCGTGCGCTCCGTCTCGGTAAAGACGCGATGGGTGAAGCGCTCGCCATGGCGCTCAAGCGTTCCGGCAATGCGGCGGATATCGGCGAGATCGGCCCCGATCCCGATGATCACGCCGCCGCCCTCCCCTCGGCATATCCTTCATCGATAGCGGTTCGCATCCGGCGAATCGCTTCCTCCAGTCCGATGAAGACCGATTCGCCGATCAGGAAATGACCGATATTCAGCTCCGCAATATCCGGGATCGCCGACACCATGCGGGCGGTATCGAAATCAAGTCCATGGCCAAGATGGACTTCCAGCCCCGCCGCCGTGGCGACGCGCACCCCTTCGGCCAGACGCTCGAACTCATATGCCCGCCGCTCGACATTACCCGCATTATGAGCCTCGGCGAAGGTGCCGGTATGCAATTCGATCACCGGCGCCCCGATGCGAGCGCTGGCCTCGATCTGTTGCGGGTCCGCTTCGATGAACAGCGAAACACGGCACCCGGCCTCGCGTAGCGGAGTGATGAACTCCGCGAGTCGCCGCTCGTCCTGCACGACGCCAAGCCCGCCCTCCGTCGTGCGCTCCTCGCGCTTTTCGGGCACGAGACAGGCAGCATGGGGTTTATGGCGCAATGCAATGCCCTGCATTTCCAGCGTCGCCGCCATCTCGAAATTGAGCGGCACCGTCAGCGCCGCCATCAGCCCATCGATATCCGCATCGCCGATATGGCGGCGATCTTCGCGCAGATGGGCGGTGATTCCATCCGCTCCCGCCTGCTCAGACAAAAGGGCCGCACGCACGGGATCGGGCGTTCCACCGCCGCGCGCGTTGCGAATGGTGGCAACATGGTCGATATTCACGCCAAGACGCGGGCCGCTCATGGTTCATCCCTTCCTACCGATTGCGCTGAATCATATAGGGCGCAGTGCGGCGATGGTCAGGGGGGTCCGCGCGAAACCTGTTCAGGCGTCATCCTAGATGACCGGCGCTCAAGGGTGAGCCAAAGAGTGTCGGGAAAGGCGTCTGTCTTGGCGCAAGTCCTGATCCGACTTGATCGACGGTCGCGCTAATGCCCCGATTCGACCGCGCGACTCTTGGTCGTTCGCTCCATCCGCTTTTTCGCCAGCTTTTCGGCTCGCCGCTTCTGATAGGCGGCAATGGTCGGGCGCACGATATAGAATGTCGCGATGGCGACGGGTGCCCCGCAGATAAAGCCTCCGATGGCATAGGGCAGCATCACCTGATCGCCGAATTCGTTCAATTGCCGGGCCGCCGTCGTCCACGAAACCGTTCCCGGCTCCGCAAGGCCCAGCGCACTGCGCGTACCGTCATAGAGCAATTGCCAGATCTGCTTAAAAGCGGCCATCACCCCTTCGCCATCGACGTGATCTTCGCTCTGCACCCGGCCCAGCAATAGCGACCCGACCGACATTGACCCGGCGGCAATGAACGGAAAGCTGATCGGGTTTCCGACCGCCGTTCCGAACAGGGCGCTGATGATATTCACGCGCACCAGCTTGGCAATCAACGCGGCGGCGACGAAGTGCAATCCGAAAAGCGGCGTAAAGGATACGAAAGCCCCGATCGCGCAGCCGATGGCGATATTCGTCGGGGTATCATTGATGCGCTCGACCCGGTGGCGCATGTAGCGCCATCCCCGTGCAAACCCCTTGTCCGGCCAGAGAAAGGCTTGAAGCCTCCGCAGGAATGACGGCTGCTTCCTGCGCTTGAAAATCATGCGGGTCTCCGCTTTCGGCGCTCAAGCACCGCAACGATCATCACGTCCGAAGACCCCGGCTACCCGGTTTGATAGCGGGTATGGCGGCAAGGCTTTCAGGTATCTCATCCGGAGCATAAACCGGAATGGTTAACGATACGAGAGCCGTCAAGGTCACACCGATATCCGCCGTCCCCCCACTGCGATCGACCAAGGCCGCGCCGCCGATTACCGTGCCGCCCGCCCCCTCGATCGCCGCAATACATTCACGCGAGGACAGGCCCGTCGTCACCACATCCTCGACCATCAGGCACCGCGCCCCAGCCGGAATATCAAAACCGCGCCGGAAGACGAAAGACCCCTCCACCCGCTCGGCAAAGACCGAAGGCAGGCTGAGTTGCCGCGCAACCTCGTACCCGACGATCACGCCGCCCATGGCCGGAGACACACATAAATCAAAAGCCTCCTCGCCATGGGCCACGCGCAGCTTATCCGCCAGCGCAGCGCAGAGCCGACCGGCCCGCTCCGGATTCATCATCACCCGTGCGCATTGCAGATAGGCAGGACTGTGCTTGCCCGATGACAGAATGAAATGCCCTTCCAACAGAGCGTCAGCGGCCCGGAAATCGGCGAGGACTTCGGCATCATGGTCATCAACGGTCATGGAAGGCCCTCTTACAGAATCTCAGGGCCAGACATGGGGTCACGGTGTCTCCGCGTCAACGCCGGATATTCGGTCAACCTTGTCGACACGCTGTTGTGCATCGAGCGCGCGGAGGATTTTGTGCAAATGTCGCGCATCGCGCACCTCCAGATCGATCACGACATTATAGTAACTCGGCTTGCGCTCGACGATCCGCAGGTTCTCGATATTCGCGCCCAAGGCCCCGACGCCGGTACAAACAGACCCCAGCGCGCCCGGCTCATTGGCCAGCGTGAGGGCTGCGCGGGTGCGATAACGGGCCACGGCATCGGCGCCCTCGCCCCAGAACATGTCGAGCCATTCCTGCTCGCCGCCCTCCGACTCATCATCGGCAAGGTGATTACAATCGATCCGATGGACCGTCACGCCATCCTTGCCACTTTCAACGATACCGATGATTCGCTCGAAGGGAATCGGCATACAGACCGGGCAGAAATGATGCACGGGGCTGCGTTGTGCGCCGCGCAGGAAGACCGCCGGTTCCTCGCGGGCCGCGATCTCGGCGCTCGCATCGCGATCGGGGTTGACCGCCTTGAGCACATGATCGGGATGCAATTCAGAGGCGGCAACGGCGACAAACAGCGCCGTGGCATTAGGCAGATCAAGCACGCTGATCGCCCGCGCCAGATCGTCCTCACCAAGATCATAGCCCGCGCGGGTGAAGGCACGGTCCAGAAGCTGTCGCCCAAAGCGCACGCGCTCGGTCCGCTCGACTTCGCGCAGGGCACGGCGAATCGCCGATTTCGCGCGGCCCGTCGTGACCATATCTTCCCAATCGGGGCTGGGTTGCTGCCCATCCGAACGCAGGATCTCGACATTCTGGCCGTTTCTCAGCTCTTTCCAGAACGGAGCCTGATGTCCATCAACCCGCGCCCCGACACAGGAATTGCCCAGATTCGTATGAATCGCATAGGCGAAATCCAATGCCGTCGCCCCGCGCGGCAAGCGGCGCACATCGCCCGTCGGTGTGAAGCAAAAGACCTGATCGTGGTACATCTCCAGTTTGACATGTTCCAGAAACTCGTCAGGCCGCGCCCCCTGCTCCAACCGCTCCAGCACATCTTTCAGCCACAGGGTCGGACCGACGGCATAGGGGTTCTCGGCCCGCACCCCGTCGCGATAGCTCCAATGGGCCGCCACGCCGCGTTCGGCATGTTCATGCATGGCAACGGTGCGAATTTGCACCTCGACGCGCCAGCCATTCGGGCCAATCACCGTCGTATGAACCGAGCGATAGCCATTCGTTTTAGGCTGTGAGATGTAATCCTTGAACCGCCCCGGCACGAGGGGCCATTTGCGATGCACCGCCCCAAGGGAGAGATAGCAATCATCTTCGGAATTCACGACGATCCGAAAAGCCACGATATCGGCCAGACTTTCGAAACCGACCTTGTCTTCCTGCAATTTACGCCAGATCGAATAGGGGCGTTTCTGGCGGCTGGAAACCCGCGCGACGATGCCCATGGCGGCGAGGGTCATCTCGATATCGCGCTCCACCTCATCGACGACCATGGTGCCATGCTTGCGGCGCAGCTTTACAAAGCGGCGCAACACCGACATTCGAGCGCCCGGATTCAGAACGCGAACGGCCAGATCTTCCAGCTCCTCGCGCATTTCCTGCATGCCCATACGCCCGGCAAGCGGGGCGTAGACCTCCATCGTTTCGGCGGCGATGCGATCCTGTTTTTCGGCTTTTAGCCCCCCGATGGTGCGCATATTGTGCAGCCGATCGGCCAGCTTGACCAGCAGAACGCGGGCGTCGCGGGCAACGGCGAGGATCAGCTTGCGGAAATTCTCGGCCTGCGCCTCTTCGCGGGTATTGACGACCGCGTCGCGCTCCTCGATTTCGCTGAGTTTGGTGACACCGGCGACGAGACCGGCGATTTCCTCGCCGAACATCTCCTCGATATCGCCGCGCGTATAGCCGGTATCCTCGACCACATCATGCAACAGGGCCGTCACGATGCTCGCATCGTCGAGCCGAAGATCGGCGAGCAGGTTTGCCACGGCGATAGGATGGGTGAAATATGGCTCACCCGATTTGCGATCCTGAAAACCATGGGCACGCGCACCCAGTTTGAAGGCGCGTTCAATCAGCCCGATATCGCTTTCGGGATTATACCCAAGAATACGGGTCTTGAGAATTTCGTATTCATTCGTCAAAGCCCGCGCCGCCGGTAGCGGCGCGTCAATTTCCGGCCGGGTCTCCCCCGCCGACGCGCCCATCAACCTGACGTGCTCTCCGCCTGAAGGGCACGGATCAGATCGGCCTCGGACATATCGTCATCCGGGGCATCCTGTTCACCCATCAATGCGGCCATATTGTCTTCGACGGGTTCGTCGACCTCGACATGCTTTTGCAAGAATGCGATCGCATCTTCACGCAGCTCATCCGCCGTGATTGCGGTCTCGGCGATCTCGCGCAGGGCAACGACAGGAAATTTGTCATCATCCCGATCGACCATCATCGACCCGCCGGTCGTGATCATGCGCGCCCGATGGCTCGCAAGGAGAACGACTTCGAATCGGTTCGGTATCTTGTCGACGCAATCTTCGACTGTTACGCGCGCCATAAATCGCTCCACCAGTGTGAAAAAGGGAGTTCGTTTCTACAATGAAAGGACGCCGACAATCAAGCGGCGTCCTTTTCTTTTTGTCGCTCAATCACGCGGTGTAGGGGCTACGCGTGATCTTCGGGATGCTTGACCTTCGCCCAAACCTTGCGGTTGGTGAACCAGACGAGGGTGGCGAACAGGATCAAGAAGCTGATCGACCAGACCCCCGCCTGCTTGCGCTCGACCATTTTCGGCTCCGCCGCCCACATCAGGAACGCGGATAGGTCATTGGCATATTGCTCAAGCGTTTCGGGGGTGCCGTCGGCATATTCGACATCCTCTTCATAGATCGGCTGTGCCATGCCGAAATACCCGCCATACGCCTTGTTTTCATACAGGAAGGCGCCACCGACTTCCTTTTCTTCACCCGTATAGCCCAGCATGATGCTGTAGATATAGAGCGGCCCTCCGGCGCGGGCCTTTGCCAGCAGGGACATATCCGGCGGGTTGCCCGATGCAAGCGGGGTCGGGAAGTAATCGAACGGCTTCGCCGGGCGGGTGTCGCCCGGATCGCCTTCTTCATCCGGCACTTCGAAATTCGCGGCGATGGCCTTGACCTCGGCATCGCTGAAGCCGGGACCGTTTTTATCGCCAAGGGTTCGGAAGGGAACGTGCTTCATCCCGTGGCATGCTGCACAGACCTGTTCGTAGATCTGATAACCACGCTGCAATTCGCCTTGGTCATACGCACCGAACATCCCGTCGAATGAGAAGTCGTGGTCTTTGAGATACCCCTTCCCTGCCGCGAGGGCAGGAGAGGAGGCAAGCAGGGCGGCGGTCAGGACCGATGCAATAATCCGTTTCATATCGGTCCCCTTATTCCGCTGGCTGTGCGGCGGCAGTGCCCGAAGGCCCGCGATCCGCGTCATCTTTATCGGCATATTTCTCGTTGAACGCCTGTTCGATCGTCTCCGGGCGCGGCAACGGCTTCTCGATCAGACCCACCACCGGCAGGACGATCAGGAAGTGAGCGAACCAGTAGATCGTGCCCAGCAACGAGACGAGCGGCACAATGCCCTCGGCAGGCATCCCCCCCGCCCACATCAGGACGAAGAAGTCGATTACGAGAACGAGGAACCACCAGCGATAGATCGGACGATACGTCGTCGAGCGCACGTTGGAAGTATCGAGCCATGGCGCAAAGGCGAGGATTGCAATCGCCCCGAACATCGCCAGAACCCCGCCCAGCTTCGCCGGAATGATCCAGAAGATGTCGAAGGTGATCGCGCGCAGGATCGCGTAGAACGGCAGGAAGTACCATTCGGGCACGATATGCGCAGGCGTCGCCAACGGATTCGCCTCGATGTAGTTATCCGGGTGGCCCAGATAGTTTGGCGCGAAATAGACGAAGAAGGCGAAGGCGATCAGGAAGATCAAAATCGCGAACAGGTCTTTCGTGATGTAGAACGGCGCGAAGGGCACCGTGTCTTTCTTCACCGTCTCGATCGACTGCTTGCGGACCTCGACCCCGGTGGGGTTCGTGTTGCCGACATGATGCAGCGCCCAGATATGCAGCACGGTCAGGCCCGCGATGACGAAGGGCAGCAGATAATGCAGCGAGAACATACGGTTCAGCGTGGCTTCCCCGACAAAGGGACCGCCCCAGAGCCAGACTTTCAGGCTCTCACCGACCAGCGGGATCGCGCCGAACAGCGATGTGATGACTTTCGCACCCCAAAAGCTCATCTGGCCCCATGGCAGAACATAGCCCATGAAGGCCGTCGCCATCATGACGACGTAGATCAAGACGCCGATGATCCACAGAATCTCGCGTGGCGCCTTGTAGGAGCCATAATAGAGACCCCGGAAAATATGGCAGTATACCGCGATGAAGAAGAAGGACGCACCGTTCGCATGGGCGTATCGCAGTAGCCAGCCATAGTTCACGTCGCGCATGATCTGCTCGACCGAGGCGAAGGAGCTGTATTCGCCGACCCGGTAATGCATGGCCAAGGCGATGCCCGTGACGATCTGAATCACGAGGAACAGCACGAGGATGCCGCCGAAGACATAGGCCCAGTTCAGGTTTTTCGGAGTCGGAAACTTGTTGAGGTGATCCATCATTCCCATGATCGGAAGACGGTCATTGATCCACTTTGCTGTGGTTCCCTCTTTGGGTTCGTAATGCTCCTGGGGGATCGTTCCCATGGTGTGATCTCCTATCCGAGCTTGAGAATATCGCCATCGAGCGAGGCGACGGGAATGGGCAGGTTTTCAGGGGCCGGTCCCTGACGGATGCGGCCCAGATTGTCGTAATGCGAGCCATGGCACGGGCAGAACCAGCCATTGAAATCACCCGCACCATCGCCAAGCGGCACACAGCCGAGATGGGTGCAGACCCCGGAAAGGACGATGATGTCGCTGTCCTTGTCGACGAGCCGCTCTTCCACGGTCGCTTGGGCGCCGGGATGATTCGGGTTGCGGGCATCGGCATCGGGCAGACCGCCCACATCTTCCGCCGCAGCGGTTGCGAGGTCTTCCTCGGTCATGCGGCGGATGAAGACGGGCGCTTTCAGGAACGAGACTTTCATCTCCTGCCCCGGCTCCAACGCGCTGATATCAACCTCCATCGACGAAAGGGCCAAAACGGAGGCGCTCGCATTCATCTGATCGATCAGCGGCCAAACCGCCGAGGCGACACCGACAGCGGCGGTCGCTCCGGTCGCGAGGAAAAGTATGTCGCGGCGGTCCTCATCCGCAACATGGCCGTGTTTGTCATCCGCATGGGCCAAGATTGTTCTCCATCGAAATCCGCGCAAAATCACGCACGGGACAGCCCCATGCGACGCAATTGCGCCTTACTTATTCCCGACAAACTGAATCGTCCAGCGAAACCGCCGCGACATTTGGCACGTTACACCGCTTGACCGAAGGGCGCGCTAGGCGTTATCACCCGCCCGCGTTGGGGCGTCGCCAAGTGGTAAGGCAGCGGCTTTTGGTGCCGCCATTCGCAGGTTCGAATCCTGCCGCCCCAGCCAATATCCATCCAGACCGTACTATCGATACGCGCCATCCGGCCCCCATGTGCCGGGGGCGTGTAACGGGGCGTATGATCGCCCGGCCGAAAGCGGGGTCACACGGGGATCATTTCAACATCGATCTGTTACGCAAGATGATCTTTTTTCAGCCAAAATGGTACGGGGCATCACAGGCAGGGCGCCGTTCACACCGCCGGTTTTGCCGGTGGTCGTGACAGGTAAGCCACGCGGCAAAACAACAAGGCCACCATGGACGAGAGGGCGATGAATGGCCCTGTTTCGGGGCCATCTTGCACCGGGGATAAGGGCCGTCGGCTTTTGATCCGCGATCAAGTGCCGGTCCGGGCCTTGATCCTGATCGGGACGATTCTCTGTGGCGTCTCTTACGGTATCAAACCCGCCGTGCCGCTCTGGGATATCATCGCCTGCGGCGTTATTCCGGGCGCGACCCGCCTGTGCGCGGGAGGCGGCTTGGCCTCGACCGGGGCACGACCCTCTTTCGCCGAAGAAAATCGCGGGCTTGATCGGATTCGCCCCGATGGATTCGGGCGCAAGAGAGCGGCGACATCGGGCGAATCAGGGCGCTTTGCACCGGCACATCATGCCGAATCTCTGCGGTCAGCCTTCAAAGCCACCGGCTTATTCCCATTCGATCGTTCCGGGTGGTTTCGAGGTGATGTCATAGACAACGCGGTTGATGCCGTTCACCTCGTTGATGATCCGCGTCGCGACCTGACCCAGAAAATCATGGGGGAAAGGGAAATAATCCGCCGTCATCCCATCGGTCGACGTCACCGCGCGCAGGGCGCAGACATGGTCATAGGTACGACCGTCGCCCATCACGCCGACCGTCTTGACCGGCAACAGGACGGCAAAAGCCTGCCAGATCGTATCATAGAGACCGGCTTTCCTGATTTCATCGAGATAGATCGTGTCCGCCGCGCGCAGGATGTCGAGTTTTTCGCGCGTGATATCCCCCGGCAACCGAATCGCCAGCCCTGGCCCCGGAAAGGGATGACGCCCGACAAAGCTGTCAGGCAAGCCAAGCTCACGGCCCAGCGCGCGCACCTCGTCCTTGAATAATTCGCGCAACGGTTCGACCAGCTTCATCTTCATGCGATCCGGCAGGCCGCCGACATTATGATGTGACTTGATGGTCACGCTCGGCCCGCCCGTGGCACTGACACTCTCGATCACATCGGGATAGAGCGTGCCTTGGGCGAGAAAATCCGCCCCGCCTGCCCGTGTCGCTTCCTCATCGAACACATCGATGAACAGCCGCCCGATGGTCTTGCGCTTGGTTTCGGGGTCGCTGACCCCCGCCAGCGCATCGATAAAGAGGTCTGAGGCATCGCGGGCCACCAGCGGGATATTGTAATGATCGCGGAACAGCGTCACGACCTGCTCCGCCTCGCCCGCGCGCATCATGCCGGTATCGACGAAAACGCAGGTCAGGCGCTCGCCGATGGCTTCATGGATCAGTACAGCGGCAACCGACGAATCGACCCCGCCCGACAATCCGCAGATCACGCGCCCTTCCGGTCCGACCTGCTCGCGAATCGCCGCGATCTTCTCATCGCGATAGGCGGCCATGGTCCATGAGCCGGTGCATCCGGCAATCTTACGCACAAAGTTGGTCAGCAGAACCGCCCCGCGCGGGGTATGGACTACTTCGGGGTGGAACATTACGCCATAATAGCGCCGCGCCTCATCCGCAAAGGCCGCAAAAGGCGCATTGGGCGAGGAGCCGATGATCTCGAATCCCGGTGGCAGGGCGGTCACCCGGTCTCCATGGGACATCCAGACTTCTTCCGCCTCGCCCGGCACCGCCATGCCCGCGAACAGGGGCGAGGAATTCTTGACCGTCACGAAAGCGCGCCCGAATTCGCGCTCGGCACTGCCCGACGCCTCGCCGCCAAGCTGCGCGACCATGCACATCTGACCGTAGCAAATGCCAAGGACAGGCACGCCACGCTCGAACACCGCCGCCGGAGCGCGGGGACTGCCCTCATCGCCGACGCTGCACGGTCCCCCGGACAGAATCACCCCGCGCAGGTCATCGCCATCCAGCGCAGCGGCGGCCTTGTCGAAAGGCACGATCTCGCAGAAGACGCCCGCCTCACGGATACGGCGGGCGATAAGCTGCGTCACCTGACTCCCGAAATCAACGATGAGAATGCGTTCGGCATGGGGATCGGTCATGGCTTTTTGGACTCCTGCTCAGGGATAGGAGTCGCCTAATCGTCGCGCCCTTCCCTGTCCAGTCTTCTCCACCGATGCCTGCAAGGTCGCGGATGCCGCTTCGAATGACGAAATCGGGCAAGGATGGACGGTTCAGGCATCCTAGACTTGCGCCCAGACATCGTATCGGGAGACTCGACCATGGACGGACAGACCGGCGAACGCGGACGACGGCGCGCAAAGGGCGGCGCAGGCGGTGCAGGCGCACGCCGGGCCGCGCGGCAGAATCCAAAACTGGTACAGATGCCCGCGATCACCCGCGCCCTTCCCGAATACGAGGTGCTCGATGAAGCGGGTCTCGACCTGATCGAGCGCAATGCCGAGACAATCCTCGAAGAAATCGGGATCGGCTTCAAGGATTACCCCCGCGCCCTGGACCTGTGGGAAAAAGCGGGCGCGCAGGTCGACCGCGAACATGAGCGGGTTCGCTTTCCCAAAGGCATGCTGCGCGAAATTCTCAAGACCACGCCGAAGGAATACACCCAACATGCCCGCAACCCGGAGCGCAGCGTGCATATCGGTGGCAAGACGACCGTTTTCGCCCCGGTCTATGGCCCGCCCTTCGTCTCGGATCTCGATGGCGGTCGCCGCTATGCCACCATTGAGGATTTCAACAACTTCGTGAAGCTCACCTATATGTCGCCCTATCTGCACCATTCTGGGGGCACGATTTGCGAGCCATGCGACATCGCGGTGAACAAGCGTCATCTCGACATGATCTATGCGCATCTGCGCTACTCGGATAAACCCTTCATGGGGTCGGTCACGGCACCCGAACGGGCCGAAGATTCGATCAATATGGCGAAGATCGTGTTCGGCGACGATTTCGTCGAGAACAATACGGTGATGACATCGCTCATCAACTGCAACTCGCCCATGACGCTCGACGGCACAATGCTCGGCGCACTCGATGTTTACGCGCAGCATAACCAAGCCTGTATCGTCTCGCCCTTCATCCTCGCCGGGGCAATGTCGCCAACGACCGTCACCGCGACCCTGACGCAAGTCCTGTGCGAAGTGCTCGCCGGTTCGGCCTTTGCGCAGCTGGTGCGCCCCGGTGCGCCGGTCATCTTCGGCACCTTTGCGGCAAATATCTCGATGCAATCGGGCGCGCCCACCTTTGGCACGCCGGAGCCTGCCCTCGTGCTCTATGGCGCGGCACAGCTTGCGCGGCGGTACAATATGCCGTTTCGCTCTGGCGGGGCGCTGTGCGGGTCGAAATCGGTCGATGCTCAGGCGGCCTATGAAACCAATGCCACGATCATTCCTGCGGTGATGGCCGGGGTGAATTTCATGCTCCATGCCGCCGGATGGCTTGAGGGCGGGCTGGTCGCGTCCTACGAGAAATTCATCCTCGATTGCGATCAGCTCGGCATGATGCACAGCTTTGCCAAGGGCATCGATCTGAGCGAGAACGCGCAGGGCCTCGATGCCATCCGCGAGGTCGGTCCCGGTGGACACTTTCTCGGCTGCGCCCACACGCAGGCCAATTTCCAGAGCGCCTTCTATCAATCGACCACCACCGATAACGTCTCCTTCGAGCAATGGGAGGCCGAAGGAAAGCAGGACAGCGCCCAGCGCGCCAATGCGATCTGGAAACGGCAACTCGACGAGTATGTCGCCCCCCCTCTCGACGAGGACAAGGACGAGGCGCTCAAAGCCTATATGGATCGGCGCAAGGCATCGGAAGCGGACGCGTTTTCATAACCCTTCGCGATCCGGGTACGCCAACGATCCGGGGAAGCGCCCTTCCCCGGTTGTGACTCACCGTGAAACACCCCGAACGAAAAAGGGGGGTCGGCACATTGAGCGCCGACATGGCCTGTAACTTGAAATATCACCCCCAATACAGTTTTATTGTCCCGTGTTGGGACATTGCGGGGAATGAGCTATGTATTTTCGGATCATCAGCAAACAGATCGCTCTTGTGCCAGCTTTCCAAACGAGCCGATGGCTCCGCCGTTTTGGGGCCGCGGCGATGATTTGTGGGTGCATTGGCACCGTGGCCCATGCCCAATCCTCTCTCGATTTCATCGATCCATTGTCCGAGGAGCGCACGCGCATTGAGGCACGGGAGGGACAGCCCCCCGCCAATCGCCCCGCTCCCGCCCCCCGCGAAGAGAGTGCCGCAGCATCCGACTCCGCCAATCTTCTGGCCCGCGCGCGCGAAAGTGCCAATTCCAGCGCCGCAGCGGCACAGGATCAAGCGACCGGATTCTGGGGCAAGATACGCGCTGCCCTATCGGGCATCGGCGACGCGATCGGGGTTTCGACATTGGGCCTGATGGGCATTCTGACCGCGCTGCTCGCGGGGATCGCCCTTCTGGTCGGATGGACGGTCTTTCGGAGTAAAAAGCGCATAGACGCCCTCGCCGATGCCGATGATCTATATGCCACCCCCGGCAAAAAGGCTTTCGGGCGGCGAAGCCTTGAGGATTCGCCACCATCGGCCGATCCCAAGGATAACCGCGCCACCGCCCAACGCGACACGGCACCAAATGCGTTCGATGAAATGGAATCGGAGGATTTCGACTCCATCTTTGCCGAAGAAAGCACCCCGCGCGCGGCCCTTGCGAAACCGCCAAAAAGCGATGACGCCTCCAAATGGCGCAAACCGAATCTCGACCGCCTGCGCGATTCGATCAAATCGGACTGGAAAGCGGGCAAGCAAAAGCCCGATTCCGGCGATGCGACGGCGGCCATGGTCGCAACGGCGGCGTCGGCGTCGGCGGCTGGCGCTATGGCATCCTCCGATCCGGGCGAGCGCCCCTTGACGGATATTTCGGACGGATGGGAAGAATGGGACGAGCAGGTCAGTCCCGAAAACGACCCTTGGGGCGAAACGCTTGCCAAGGCCGAAGAACCCGCCGCCGATCCCGAAGATTCCGCCATGAGCCGCATTCGCGCCCTTCGCGAGTCCCTGCGCGCATCCTGAACGGATGCGCTGGGTATCAGGCCGCTGAGGCCATCTCGTCGCGGATGACTTGGCGCAGGGTATCGATCGGGGCAAGGCCCGCATCGGTTTCGATATGCCAGAACGTCCAGCCGTTACACGCCTCTGCCCCCTGAACCAACGCGCCGACCCGGTGGATCGACCCCGCATCCCTGCCCGCTTCCAGCGTACCATCGGCGCGGACAAGGGCGGAATGGCGACGATTGGCGGATGTCAGGGTCGTGCCCGGCGTCACCATACGCCGCTCGACCAGCGTGCCAAAGGGCACCCGTGGCGCCGCGCGGCGCGGCTGCGTGATCGCACAGGCGCGCGGCTCATAGGGGGCGATGGCCTTCAGGCGGTCACGGGCGACGGCGGCATAGCTTTCCTCGCGCTCGATGCCGATAAAGCGGCGGCCCAGACGCTTGGCCACTGCGCCGGTCGTGCCAACGCCGAAGAAGGGGTCCAGCACCACATCGCCGGGCTTCGTGGTCGCAAGCATCAGGCGGTGGAGCAATGCTTCGGGTTTTTGGGTCGGATGAGCCTTGCGCCCCTCGGAATCCTTGATCCGCTCATGCCCGGTACATAACGGCAGCACCCAGTCAGAACGCATCTGAAGGTCTTCGTTCAGGGCCTTCATCGCCTCGTAATTGAAGGTGTAGCGCGCATCGGGCGATTTCGCGCACCAGATCAGGGTTTCATGGGCATTGGTAAAGCGCTTGCCCCGAAAATTCGGCATCGGGTTCGTCTTGCGCCACACGATGTCATTGAGGATCCAGAAATCGAGATCCTGCAGCGTCGCACCGACCCGGAAGATATTGTGATAACTGCCGATCACCCAGAGCGCGCCGTCATCTTTCAGCACCCGACGGGCCGCGCTGAGCCATGCCTGCGTAAAGCGATCATAGGCGCCGAACCCGCCAAACTGATCCCATTTCTCTGTCACGCCATGGACGACGCTTTCATTCGGGCGCCGCAATTCTCCGCCCAGCTGAAGATTATAGGGCGGATCGGCGAAGATGAGATCGACGGATTTCTCCGGCAAGGCATTCATCGCCTTGATGCAATCCTCCACAAGCACCGTGTCGAGAGGCAAGGAAACCGGCTTCTGAGTAGTCGATTTATTTTTTGCTTGTGTTCGCATGATGTTATCCCGTTCGGCTAATCTTCATTGTGAAGATGAACGGGATGGATTCTGCGGTCAATGAAAAAATGATGATTTTCAGTAATCTATGCCACTTTCTTCAGATAATACTCTTTGAACAGGCTTGAAACACCGCCGATGTTCACAGGTTATCCCCAGATTTTTCAACGCTTCCCTGTGAATAAGCGTGCCGTAACCGGCATTGGTTTCCCATCCATAGCCGGGATGACGCAGGGCCAGCGCCTTCATCAGATCATCGCGATAGACCTTTGCGACGATCGAGGCGGCGGCGATGCTGAGGGATTTGCCATCGCCCTTGATGACCGGCAGCGCAGGACATGGCATCGCGCGCGGTGCCCGCCTGCCATCGGTCAGGGCAAGGGCGGGACGCGTCGGCAATCCCTCCACCGCCCGCGCCATGGCCAGATCATTCGCGGCGGTCAAACCGATGCGGTCCAGCTCCGGCACCTCGACCGCACCGATGGCAACGGCGGCGCTCTCGCGGATCAGGGCGGCAAGTTCGGCAAGGCGCTTTTTCGTCAGCGTTTTGGAATCGCGGATTCCCTCCGGGATCGCCCCCCGGTCGAGAATGACGGCAGCGGCGATCAGCGGCCCCGCCCATGGCCCGCGCCCCACCTCATCCACCCCACAGATGATACCGGGATGGGCCTCCTCCAGCGCAAGGGTCGGCACAGGGATCACAGCAATGCCTGCGTATCGGCACAGACCGAGACCGCCTGACCCGAAATCGTTCGCCCCCGCTCGCTGGCCAGAAATACGACTTGATCGGCAATCTGGCGCTGGGTGACATAGGATCGCAGCCCCGTCAGCGACAGGGCATCGGCTTCGGCCTCGGCAAACGCCCTGCCCTGCCGCTGTGCCTTGGCTTCGATCACCCGGCGAATGCGGTCTCCGGCGACAAGACCGGGCAGAATCGCATTGGCGCGAATGCCCTCCGGTCCCAACTCGACCGACAGGGATTTGGTAAAGCCCACAACCCCCCATTTCGCCGCCGCATAGGGCGTGCGCATCGCAAAGCCGAGTCGCCCCGCCGCCGATGACAGATTGATGATCGAGGCATTCGCGCTTTCACGCAGGAAGGGCAGACCTGCCTGAACGCCGATAAATTGTGCATTGAGACAAATATCGACGCATCGGTCCCAGTCGCCGGGATCGATATCTTCGACCTTAGCGGTCGGCCCCGCGATCCCGGCATTATTGACCAGACAGTCCAGCCCCCCCATCGCCTGCGCCGATCCGGTGATAAAATCTCTCAGCGCGGCCCGGTCGCCCACATCGCAGACCTGCGCCCGGATGCCGGGATCGTCGATGGCCGCAACCGCCTCCGCGTCGATATCGCAGACAGCCACCTCAGCCCCTTCGGCCCGAAAGGCACGCGCGATCTCTCGCCCGATACCCGCAGCGCCCGCCGTGATGATCACGCGCGCGCCGGTCAATCCCATATCCATGCTTTGCACTCCCTCTGCTTGAGGGGAGAATTATTCGCGCGGACCGGGCACAGAGTCGAGGGGATCAAAAGCAGAAGCGAGACAGGCCTGCCGCGCAAAACGGGCCTCGCAGGGCGGCGCCTTATGCGCCACGGCAGAACACCCCTTCGCCGTACAGCGCATCTTGCGCTGACATACCTGCGCCAGACAATCGCCATCGGTGCAGGCGGCGCGCTGCTCCACCGTACAGCCCGTATAAACAACGGCGCAGGTATTGCAGCCTTTCTGGATTTCAGTACAGCCCGCGCTCAGCATCTCCGCAAAGGCGGTCTCGGAATACCGGGCATAGAAAGCGCGCATATCCGTGCCTGCAATGACCCGCGCCATCATCGTCGATGCCTCGCATTGACGAACGATACTGACCCCCTTGGGCAAAGCTGCGCGCTGGTTGCGATCCGGCTTCGCACGCGGCAAATCATGGTGCATGACAACAGGCACAATCCAAGCGGGATCGTCCCCTTCGGCCTCTCCCGGACTTGCCAGAAGCGCGATAAAGACGCATAGCGCGGCGAAAGCGGCAAAAACTCTCATGCCATGCCCTCAAGGATACGATTCCGATGATGACCTTTTACCCCGCCATCGATCTCAAAGACGGTTCCTGCGTGCGCCTGCTGCGCGGACGGATGGAAGATGCGACCGTGTATAACGACGATCCGGTCGCCCAAGCACAGGCATTCGAGAAGGCGGGGGCCGGATGGTTGCATCTGGTCGATCTCAATGGGGCGTTCAGCGGCACGCCGGTCAATGACGGTATTGTAAGGCGCATCGTAGAAGGAATATCCGTGCCCGTCCAACTTGGGGGCGGCGTTCGGGATGCGAAAACCGTCGACCTGTGGCTGGAACGCGGCATTGCGCGGGTCGTGCTGGGCACCGTTGCAGCGAAGAATCCCGATTTCGTGCGGGAATCGGCGCGGCGTCATCCGGGGCGTATCGCCGTGGGGATCGACGCGCGGGGCGGCAAAGTCGCGGTCGAGGGCTGGGCCGAGACGACCGAACTGACCGCGCTGGAACTGGCACAGCGATTCGAGGATGCAGGAGTCGCCGCGATCATCTTCACCGATATCGATCAGGATGGCGCGATGCAGGGACCGAATGTGGAGGCCACGGCGGCCCTTGCCGGGGCAATCTCGACGCCGGTGATTGCCTCAGGCGGCGTGTCCTCGCTCGATGATCTGCGACGCTTGCGTGATTGTGGCGTAACGCTGGACGGGGCGATTTCGGGACGGGCGATCTATGATGGCACGATCGATGTGGCCGAAGCCGTCAAGGTCCTGGCCGGGCAGGACTGACCCCCACCCCCCTGTTCCACAATGAAAAACGGCCCCGCGCGATGCGGGGCCGTTGTCGTTTGTATCGATGGTTCGATCAGCTTTTCTTGCGACGGCAGAACCCGGCAAGACCTGCAAGGGCGATCAGAAGGAGCGGGCCTGGCTCTGGAACCTGACCGGCGCCACTGCTGGACGCGTTGCCACCGCTGCTGCTGCTGCTCGATGCATTGCCGCCGCTGCTGGAAGACGAGGTCATCCCGCTGCTGGAGGCCATACCCGAAGAGGTCATCCCGCTCGACGTCATGCCCGAGGAGGTCATCCCGCTCGACGTCATGCCACCCGAAGAGGAGCTGGACGCGCCGCTAGACGAGGACGACGAGGAAGACGAACCCGCGTTACCACCCGAAGAGGAGGAACCCGTGTTACCGCCCGAAGACGACGAGCTGGACGACGAGGACGAGCTGGACGAGGAGCTGCTCGACGAAGACGACGAGGACGACGAACCCGTGGCGCCACCAGAAGACGAACTAGAGGTCGAGCTGGAAGTGCCAGAGTTGTTGTTATTGTTGTTGCTGTTGATAACACTCTTATCGACGATGTTCGTGACGTGGTTATCGTTGTTGTTCGTGACATCCTTGTCGAGATTGTTCGTCACGCGGTTGTCATTATTGGTCGTGCGGTTGTCGTTATTCGTAACACGATTGTCGGCATTGTTGGTAATGTCGTTATTCGTCGTGCGGTTATCGTTGTTGGTCACACGGTTGTCGTTATTCGTGACACGCTTATCGACATTGTTCGTGACGCGGTTATCTTCGGCAAAGACGCGGTTATCTTCAGCAAAGACACGGTTGTCGTTGTTGGTCGTGCGGTTGTCTTCGGCAAAGACCCGGTTATCGTTGTTGGTCGTGCTGATATCTTCGTTGAAGACGCGGTTATCGTTGTTCGTGACACGATTATCTTCGCTGAAGACCCGGTTATCGACGACCGTATTATCAATAATGCGGTTATCGTTGAAGACGTCACCGGCGGCCTGCTCGACGATCACGGTCTGGGTCGAGGACGACCCGCCACCAAAGCCACCAAAGCCACTGAACCCGAAGAATGCGGGCGCCGCGGGTGCGATCTGAGCCTGCTGGACCGGCGCCGCGAAGACGGGAGCGGATGCGGCGGGCTGCGTCGTGATGTTGACGACCGTGTTGGACGGTGCAGCAACCGGCAGGTTCGGGCAAACGACGGTCTGAGGCGCGGCCTGAACCGTCTCGATGATCTGCGGAGCCTGCTGGATGATCGGCTGCGATTCTACGATGATCGGCTGCGTCTCGACGATGGTTTCGATGATCCGCTCTTCACCGACCATTTCGATGGGTCCGAGAAATGGCTCGATCGGGACGGTATTGAGCACTGGCGTCACGTGATCGACGCAATCGGAGATCGTGCCCGCCATCGTCAGGGCGCCGGGATTGAACGTCTCGGCCATGAATGTTTCGGTCGAGGTCATCGTCTCGCCGACCATCGTGCCCTGTACCGGCGCGGCATAGGAATAGCTTTCGCTGGTCGCAACGCCGCCATCGACAACATACCGGCCACCGAAATCGGAGGACTGATACTCGTTGGCGCTATACCCCGTGCCCAGATCAATCATCTCGACATTCTGCTGAAGGGGCACCGTTTCGACGACGCCGAAGGAAGACGCTGCGGGCTGGGCAATGGTTGCGCGAGCAGAGGGCTGCAAAACGGTACCGTGCGACTCGACGATCGGTCCGACCGAGCCGGTGATGGCGGTCGTTCCGTACTGGCTGCCGAGATCGACTTCTTCCAGCGTGTATTCGTTTGTTGCCGATGCATCCACGAGCGGGATCAGTGCGCCATCCAATGGGTTGCGTTTGCTATGCAGGTCGCTTGCGACTTTTGCAGCATAGCGGAGTTTGAACAGTGCCGCGTCATCCTGGGATTTGATCGGCGCTGCGGTTGCATTGAGCGTGGATGCAAACGATGCCGCCGTAACGGCGACCCCGAGCGCTGCACGCGACGTCGTGATTTTCCAATCGAACATGATCGCCTCTTCAATAGTTAGTCGGTCAGAGTGTGTGTCGTAGTGATGTGCAAGGCATGGGCCAATCTCCACCAATCCCAGCAGCACTATAGATCAACTTTGACCACGAATAATTATGTATTCAATACAATATTCCGGCTTACAAAATATATAATTTAAATATTAGTTAAAATTAATAGTTAATATTTACTTAGATACAACGCTATCACTTTCACTTAATTCACTTTCGATGAATTTTTTTAGTACTGCAATGCGTTTCGATTGACGCATTTCAGAGGCATAAACGAACTGAAGCGGGATCGACGGGCCGGTTATGGTCGGCATCACCCGCACAAAATCACCGGCCTGAGCGAGATAATCCGGCAAAACGCCGATCCCGATATTGTTGCGAACCCCTTCGAAGATGCCCATTTGCGAGTTAAAGGTGACCCGCGCACGCAAGGGCGCCTCGCCCGGACGCTCGACAAACAACCAATCGAGGTTTTCGACAGGCTGGGGGGCCTGAGGAGTGTATCGAATAAGGACATGTTGTTCCAAATCGGAACGATATTTCGGGATTCCGCTGTTCTCCAGATATGATCGCGAGGCATAAAGCCCCACGGGCGAGGTCCAGATGCGCTTTGCGATCACATCCGCCTGCTTGGGGTCACGCTGCCGGATGGCGACATCCGCCGCGCGCATGGGCAGATCGAGAACGGCCTCGGTCATCGAGAGATCGAGGGTCAGGCCGGGATGCTGCGCCAGAAGCTTCGGCAAGCGCGGAACGAGCCATAGCAACCCGAAATCCACCGTGGTCGTGACCCGCAGCCCACCATAAACACCCTCTTTCACGCCGCGTATTTCACCTGTTGCAGCATTGAGCCGACTGACGATCTGCGCCGTCGTCTCGAACAGGATCTCCCCTTCCGATGTCAGCAACAACCCGCGCGGATGGCGATGAAACAGCGGCGACCCGATTGTTTGCTCAAGGGCGTGGATTTGCCGACTGACCGCCGATTGGCTCAGATGCAGCGTCTCGCCCGCATGGGTGATGCTGCCTTGCTCCGCGACTGCGTGAAAAATCCGCAACTTGTCCCAATCCATGACGACTCGCCTTTTCACACCATATTAAGGACACAAGAAAATCGTCCGCTTACGCCCGTGCGGCACAAATGCGGGACCACAACAGAAGATTTGAATTGCGGGATGTCCTGTACCACAAGGATACCCTTGCACATACGGAGATAGTATCATGGGACGGTTAACGCGATACGGATCGGCATTACGCGACAGACTTGCCGGAGCCGTTGCGGCACTCGTCTTCCTGACCGCAGGCGCCACGGCGCAGGACAGGCTCGACGGCGTCTATTACGGCTTGGATGACGCGCAGGGCCTGACGATCCAGCTACAGGATACCGGCAATGGCGCCACCGGGCGGATCAGTGCTGCCGATGGTAGCGGGCAGGCAATTGACGGACGCGCGCAGGGTGGATCGATTGTCACCGATCTGATCTTTCGTGGCAAACGCGGCACGGCACGCATGATCCCAAAGGATCTGGGCCTTGGATTCACGTGGACACCGAATGACGGCAGTGGAGGCGATGTGGTCTTTGCCTTCGGGCGACGCGGGCTGGAATTGCCCACCCCATCCGCCTCTTACACCCCGGAATCCCAAATCGGATTACGGGTCGAGCCGCATGTCTTCGTCGCCAGCTATGAATTCTGGACACCCGATACCGTGGCGCGCCAGTATGACGGTCTTGAAGAAAGATACCGCGCCATCATCCAGCTATTCCCCGCCGTCCAGACCGATCTGATCTGGAAGCTGTGCCAAAGCACTACACGTCCCTCTAAACTGGGCGAAGCGTTACGGGGAGAAGGCGTCACCTGCAACCGGGTGGATACCCGCTTGAAAGCCGCGCAGAAGACCGATGCCTTCAACCGCTTCAAGCGCCGGGTTCATATCGAGCGAGCCGATGCGGAACGGGCCGTCCAATGCGCGCGGGGCATTCATCAACCGTCGGTCTGCGTCGCCTCCGCCCGGCGCACACAGCAAGCGGCCGCCTCGCTCGAAACCGTGATGACAGTCCTGCGCGGGATCTGACAGTCCCAAAACGACACAACCCCGCCTGAGCGGGGTCGTGGTTCCTTGGATAGCGCTGGCAGAGGTTATTCTGCCGCGATCTTGAGGTTCTGGCGCACATCGTTCCGGTAATGGGCCTGCGCGGCGGCCACGCCCGATCCCAGCTCGATCCGGGCACCGGCGTCGCAGAGTGCCATTTCGGCATTGCCAAGCGCCGCCATGCACATCCCTTCGTTCAGCGACCCAAGATGGCCAATGCGGAACACTTTTCCCGCAAGCTGGGACAGGCCCGACCCGAAGGACGTGTTATAGCGATCATAGGCGATCGAGATCACATCGCGGGCATCGATGTTATCCGGCACGACGATCGAAGAGACGGTATCGGAATGCCATTGTGCATCCGCCGCACACAGACGACAGCCATCCCACGCATCGATTGCAGCACGGATACCGCCCGCAAGGCGACGATGGCGCGCGATGACGGTGTCGAGACCTTCTTCGAAGATCATGGCAAGGGATTCGCGCATTCCATGGAACAACTGCGTCGGCGGGGTGTAGGGGAAATAACCGCCGCCATTGAGATTCATCATATCCGCAAAAGCGAAGTAACAGCGATCCATCTGCGCGGTTTTCGAGGCCTCGACAGCTTTCTGGCTGGCACACAGAATGCCGAGACCCGCCGGAAGCATCAGACCTTTCTGCGAACCGGACACAGCCAGATCGACGCCCCAGTCATCCATGCGAAAATCAATCGAGCCAAGACCACTGACCGTATCGACATACAGCATCGCGTCGTGGTTGGCATCGTCCAGCGCCTTGCGCACGGCGGCAATGTCGGAGGTGACGCCCGTTGCGGTCTCGTTATGGGTGGCAAAGACCGCCTTGATCTCGCCCTTGGTATCAGCCTTCAGCTTCTCGGCATAGATATCGACCGGAACCCCCATACCCCATTCCACATCGATGCATTCCACATCGAGACCCAGACGCTTGGCCATATCGACCCAAAGATGCGAAAACTGACCAAAGCGCGACATCAGAACCTTGTCGCCCTTGTTCAGCGTGTTGGTGATCGCCGCTTCCCATGCGCCGGTTCCGGAGCCGGGGAACATGAACACTTCCGCCGAATTGGTGCGGAACACCTTTTTCAGCCCAGCGAAAAGGGGCATCGTCAGCTCGCCAAAATCGGGGGCGCGCATATCCTGCATCGGAACATTCATCGCCATGCGAACGCGCTCTGGGACGTTGGTTGGGCCGGGAATGAAGAGATGCGTCTGTCCGGTTTTCATAGCGGGCGCTCCATGCTGGGTAATCTGTGAAATGGGCATTTCTGCATTTTTCTTGACCATCACCTAGGCGAGCCGCTCCCGACCTTCAAACTTTACCGGGTTGACGGGATGGCTTTGTAACTTACAAGATAGCCAATATGTAATGTTGTAACATCACTTCATAGAGGGGCGATTTGAAAACCCGCAAGACTTTCGTTGGCCCAAAACTGCGCCAGCTGCGCAAGGAGCGGCAACAGACACAGGCACAAATGGCCGATGCGCTGGGCCTGAGCGCAACCTATGTGAACCTGTTGGAGAACAACCAGCGCAGTCTGTCGGTTCAGGTGCTGATGCGCCTCGCCGAACGCTATGCCATCGATATCCGCACGCTGGTCGAAGACGACGCACCGACGCAGCTCGCCGATTTGCGCAATGCGCTGCAAGACCCCATTTTCGGGGAAACCCGTGCCGATTTACAGGAATTGCGCGCCGCCCTCGATCACTGCCCGACACTGGCGCAAAACCTGCTGACCCTGCATAGCAGCTATCGCGCCTTGTCGGAGCGGGTGATCGGTATGGTCGATGCGGAAGGCAGCGAAGGCGTGGTTCATGCCAGCCCCGAAGCCATCGTCCATGACCTGTTTCGCCGCAACCGCAATTACTTCGACGCCATCGAACGCGCCGCCGAAGACCTGCGCGCCACCGGCCCCGATGCGAATGACGAGATTTACGGATTTCTGAAATCCCACATGCGCGACGATCTGGGCATCACTATTGAAACCCTGTCCGTAGCCGATATGCCGGATACCCTGCGCTATTACGACGAGGACGCAAAGCGCCTGCTGTTCTCGCAGGGTCTCGATCATCCGAACCGGACATTCCAATTGGCCCATATCGTCGGGTTGATCGTCTATGGCGCGATTTTCGACGGCATCGTCGCGGAAGCGGCCATTTCAAACCCACGCGGACAAGCGCGCTCGCGGGTGGAACTGGCCAATTACTTCGCCGCCGCCGTGCTGATGCCCTATGATGCCTTCCGCGAGGAGGCGTTGTCATGCCGCTATGACCTCGACCACCTCGCGGCACGGTTCGGCGTCTCGTTCGAGCAGGTCTGCCACCGGGTCACGACCCTGCAACGCGACGGAGCGCAGGGGGTGCCGCTGTTCTTCATGCGCATCGACAAGGCGGGCAATGTCACGAAGCGGTTCAATGCGACGAGCTTCAATCTCGCCGAACATGGGGGGGCCTGCCCACGCCTCGATATTCATATGTGTTTTCGGATGCCGGGCCGCATCCTGCCGCAAACCGTCGAGATGCCCGATGGCTCGCGCTATTTCACAATCAATCGAACGGTGGACCGGCCAACCTTCGGCTATCGATCGCAGGATCAGCGCCTTGCGGTCAGTCTGGGCTGTGCGCTCGACCATGCGGATCAGGTGATCTACGCCACCCATGCCCCGACGGGGGATCTGGTCACGCCTATCGGCATCAATTGCCGCCTCTGCCCGCGCCAGCATTGCACCCAACGCGCGCAGCAACCGATCCATCTCGACCTGCCCATCGATGAAAACCGCCGGGGCACGACACGATTTGAAAGCTGAACGCGTGACTTGGGATGCCCGGCGCGCTACCTGCCGTCAGGAGTCATGCCGGAGAATATTATGGACGACGCAACCCGTACCGAACTGGAAGCCGCCGCCTTTCGTCGCCTGCGCGATCATCTGCGCGAGCGGACGGATGTGCAGAATATCGACCTGATGAATCTGAGTGGATTTTGCCGAAACTGTCTCAGTCGCTGGTACGACGAGGCTGCCGCCGAACGGGGCATCGAGATCGGCAAGGCACAGGCGCGCGAAATCGTCTATGGCATGCCCTTCGACGAATGGCGCGCGACGTACCAGACCGACGCCTCCCCCGCACAGAAAGAAGCGTTCGCCAAGACGCATCCTGAGTGATTGCCCCATGAACCATGGCGGCGATCCGCTGAATTGGGTCAGACTGGTCGCGCTGGGCATCATCTGGGGTGGCTCGTTCATGCTGGTCGAGATCGCATTGACGGGGATCGGGCCGTTTACCCTCGTTGCCGCCCGAATCGGGATCGCCGCCCTGATCCTGTGGCCGCTCAGCTATCCGCTGTGCGGGGGATTGCCGAAGCGATGGATCGTGTGGCTGTTTGCACTGGGCGCGGCGATCCTGTCGAATGCGCTGCCCTTTGCGCTGCTGACTTGGGCACAGACCTACCTTCCCAGCGGGGTCACCGGCGTCTTTATGGCCATCATGCCCTTTATCGCGCTTGCCATGAGTCATTTTCTGATTGCAGGCGAGCGGATGACGGCCCGCAATGTCATGGGCCTGACCATCGGATTTGCGGGGATGCTGGTGTTGTTCGGCCTCGATGCGATCCGCCAGATTGCCAGCGGTGAGGGCACGGCACTCGCCCAGCTCGCCTGTTTGGCATCGACGCTATGCTATGCCAGCGGCTCGATCGTGATGAAGCGGGCACCCAAGACCCGGCCCGTCGCCTTTGGTGCCGCGACGATGATCCTAGCGGCCCTGATCGCCATCGGGGTTGCGCTCTGGGCCGAGGGCGTGCCCCGAACCCTGCCGACCGTGAACAGCGGTCTTGCCATCCTCGCCCTTGCCATCGGGCCGACCGCCGGAGCGATGTTTTTGATGCTGCGCATTCTGGAGGGTGCGGGGCCACCGTTTCTGTCACTGGTGAATTATCAAGTACCGATCTGGGCGGTGGTGTTCGGCGCGGTATTTCTCGGCGAGCGGATTTCGCCCAGTCTGGGGATCGCACTCGCATTGATCCTCGCCGGATTGGCGGTCAGCCAGAACCTCCTCGCCCGACTGCGCGGCCATCCCGTATGAACGAGATTTCGGCACTACGCACGCCGACCATCGCCTCCTATGCCAGAGGAGCCGCTATCGCCCCATATCTGGGCGATCCTGATCGGCATCGGCGTAATCTCGACCGGGATGGCGATGACCCTGCGGATCGCGGTCATCTCGTCGGTTGGATCGGTCTTTATGTCGGGCGTCGGATATCTGGTGCCGATCACGGCGCTGATCGTCGGCATGGTCTTTGGTGGCGAGACAATTGCCCTGTCGGACGAGCCGCCTGCGCGCTGATCCTTACCGGGTTGGCGCTGGCGTCGCGTCGAAAAAGCCCGTGAAATCCGCAAAGACGATCGCCAGCGCCAACAAGGCCAGCAAGCCGCCCAAAACCATAAACGCCGTGCGCCGCGACTGCCGCGCCTCGAATTTGCGCAGCCATTCCCTCGGCTCGACCCCGCGATAGCGAAAGACGGCCAGCGCCGAGAGATTGACGCTGGCCACATTGACCGCAAATAGCTCCGCCGCGCCCAATGCCGCCCGCATATCGCCCGCCCCGATCATGATGCCGAACGCGACCGCCGGGGGCAGCAAGGCCACCGCGACCATCACCCCCACCAGCGACGCGCTTGCCCCACTGGTCAGCGCCAAGGCCGCACAGGCCCCCGATGCGAGGGCGACCACCATGCCGTCCAGCCCGATATACGTGCGGTCGAGCAACTCCTTCGCCTCCAGATCGAGTGGCAGGATCGCCGCCCCGATGATCGACAGACCCACGGCCAGCGCAAAGCCCAGCGCCAGCGATTTCGCCGCCTCCAGCATCAATGTGCGATCCCCTAGCGCCGCCCCGAAGGCAAAGCCGAGATTGGGACCAAGAAACGGCGCGATAACCATCGCCCCGATCAACACCGCAACATTGTTCGTCACCAGTGCCGCCCCGGCCACCACGGTCGAAAGGGCAACGAATAACAGGTAGTCGCTCGTCAGGGTCGCCCCGCGCTCGATCTGGCCATAGAGAACCTCGCGCGTGGTGGCGCGGCGATGGGCTTCGCGGGTTTCGCGCGCCTCCTCATCGGGATCGGGTTTGGGGATCACGGCATCGGTGGGCGAGAGAATGATGCGCCATCCCTCGGCACCCGACAGCGCGTCTTGCAGGGCATCGAGCGTCGATTGTTGGTAATCGGGATCGACCAGCGCCTTGATGACCGTGCGACGCCCGCCCTCCTCCTGTTCGGCGACGGACCAGCTTTCGATGGGCTTATGCTCGGTAAAGACCTTTCGGATGGTCGCGCCATGCTCGCGCGGGGCGACGATTTCGATGATGCGAACGGCCATTACAAAGCCCGCAGCGCAGCATCGACGGCCAGGGCTTGCGCCGTCTCGCGCACATCATGCACGCGCAGGATATCCGCGCCCTGCTGCGCCCCGTACAGCGCAACGGCAATGGAGCCGGGTGCGCGCTTTGCGGCATCGGGTTCATTCGAAAGGGTGCCGATAAAGCGCTTGCGCGATGCGCCGACCAAGAGAAGGCACCCGATCTCGCGAAAGGCGCTCAGATTACGTAACAGCGTCATATTATGCTCCAGCGTCTTGCCAAAGCCGATCCCCGGATCGACGATCAATGCGGCACGGTCAATGCCCGCCGCCTCGCAGGCCGCCACCCGCGCGGCGAGGTAATCGCGCACCTCGCGCACCACATCGTCATAATGCGGATTGCGCTGCATGGTCTTGGGGTCGCCAAGAGCATGCATCAGGCAGATGCGCCCACCCGCCGCGGCATACTCCACCGCAACCGCCATGCTGCCCTCGTCATGGGTCAGCGCAGACACATCGTTGAACAATCGCGCCCCCCGCGCCAGCGCCCGGCGCGCCACGATGGCCTTGCGCGTATCGACGGAGACGAGCGCATTCGCCGCCACCCCCGCCTCGATGGCCGGGGCGATCCGCTGCCATTCCTCCTCGACCGGCACCGTATCGGCACCGGGGCGGGTGGATTCGCCGCCGATATCGAGAATATTGGCCCCCTCCCCGGTCATCGCCACCACGCGCGCCGCCATCGCATCCTGTGGCACGGCCCCGCCATCCGAAAAGCTGTCGGGCGTGGCATTCAGGATGCCCATGATGCGGGGACAGGAGCGGGGCAAAGGGGTCACGGCAGACAGCCTCACACGAAAAAGCGCCGCTAGACGATCCAGCGGCGCTCCATCATGCCCTTTCGGGGCAAAGCTGCACAAGTATCAAGTCGGCTGAGGTTCCAATCCACTATCGGGTTTGGGTTTTTTGGTCTTCGGCACCGATGTGATCGACGGCGTGCCCGGATCGCTGGGCGAGCCATCATCGTTGCGGTCAAGCGGCTCACCGGCGATGACTTTCTTGATCTCCTCGCCGGTCAGGGTTTCGTATTCCAGCAAGCCTTGGGCGAGGCGCTCGAACTCGACCGATTTTTCGGTCAGGATACGCTTTGCGGTTTCGTAGCCCTCATCGATCAGGCGCTTGACCTCCTCCTCGATGGTCTGCTGCGTCTCGGTCGAGATCTGGATGCCGCCCGCCTGATAACTGCCGAGAAAGCTGTCCTGCTCCGCCGAATAATTCACGTTGCCCACCTTGTCGGACATGCCGAACTGCGTGACCATCGCGCGGGCGATTTTCGAGACCTGTTGAATATCGCTCACCGGGCCGGAGGAGACGTTATCCTCGCCGAAGGTCAGCACCTCCGCCGCCTTGCCCGCCATCGCCATGGCAATCTTCGACTCGTATTTGGTTTTCGACACCGAATAGGTATCGCGCTCCGGTACGCTCATTACCAGACCCAGCGCGCGGCCACGGGGGATGATCGTCGCTTTGTAGACCGGGTCATGCTGGGGCACGAACATCGCAACCAGCGCGTGTCCGGCCTCGTGGTAAGCGGTGGTTTTCTTCTCGTCTTCGGTCATGACCATCGAGCGGCGCTCGGCGCCCATCATGACCTTGTCCTTGGCGAATTCGAAATCGTCCATCGTGACAAGACGCTTGCCAAGACGCGCGGCGGTCAGGGCGGCCTCATTGACCAGATTGGCCAGATCGGCGCCTGAAAAGCCGGGCGTCGAACGGGCGATACGGCGCAGATCCACACCGGGGGCCAGCGGCACCTTGCGGGCGTGGACTTCAAGGATTTTGCTACGACCATTGATGTCCGGGTTGTTGACTGTAACCTGACGGTCAAAGCGGCCGGGGCGCAGGAGAGCGGGGTCGAGTACGTCCGGGCGGTTGGTCGCGGCGATCAGGATCACACCCTCATTCGCCTCGAAGCCATCCATCTCGACCAGCAACTGGTTCAACGTTTGCTCGCGCTCGTCATTGCCGCCGCCATAGCCCGCGCCACGGTGACGGCCCACGGCGTCGATCTCGTCGATGAAGACGATGCAGGGTGCGGATTTCTTGGCTTGTTCAAACATATCGCGCACGCGGCTGGCACCCACGCCGACAAACATCTCGACAAAATCAGACCCCGAAATGGTGAAGAACGGCACACCGGCCTCACCCGCAATCGCGCGGGCCAGCAGCGTCTTACCCGTACCGGGAGGGCCAACGAGCAGCGCCCCTTTAGGAATTTTGCCACCCAAGCGCGAATATTTCTGCGGATCGCGCAGGAACTCGACGATTTCCTGCAATTCTTCCTTTGCCTCGTCGATGCCCGCAACATCGTCGAAGGTCACGCGCCCCGACTTCTCGGTCAGAAGCTTGGCTTTGGACTTGCCAAAGCTCATCGCCCCGCGCCCACCGCCCTGCATCTGACGCATAAAGAAGACCCAGACGCCGATCAGCAGCAGGAAAGGAAGCCAGCCAAGCAGTACCGCGACCAGCGGATTACGCTCCTGCGGATCGACGATGATATTCGTGTTGGAGCCTTCCAGCTTCTCCATCAGGTTGCTGTCCTGGGGAAGATACGTGAAAAACTTGCGATTCGAGCCTTCCAGCGTGCCGGTCAGGCGCTCGCCGGAGATTGTCACCTCGCTCACGGTGCCCGAATCGATATTGCGGACCAGCTCGGAATAGGTCATCTCGCGCGCGCCGCGATCGGCACCGTTCTGCCCAAACATATTGAACAGGGCAACGAACAGGATGATGATGACGAGCCACAGGCCCAGATTCTTGATGTTGTTCACGAACAGGCTCCCAATGGGATACGCCATAAGAGACCGGGCATGGCCAAGGCGATCCTCCCTATCCTAGATAAAGTCTTCGGTGGCAGGATCAACCATTGTCGCACCCGAACCCGCAATCAACATGACGCGGCATTCCGACGCTTCGGGCAATATACTGTATTGCGCAAGGGGTATCGCGAGCAATTCAGACCCTCTCCACAACGCAGGGGAGCATAGGCGCGCGGGTCTGGGAGCAGATGACCAGATCTCCGGTGCCCGGTGCTTTGCCTTCTTGAGCAGGCGCAGCCCCTCCGCGCCCGCTGCGGCGATATGAATATCCGATCGCGTGGCCAGAGCGGGCGGAACCGCAATGCAGAACCGATTATCCCACTGCGCGGCATCGGCGCAGGGCAGTCGCGCGGTGCAGGCATTCGGTTCGCGCTGAATCACGATCCGCTCGCCTACAGGATCGATTCGGCATCCATGCAGGGTCGATCCCTGAAACCCCGTCTGCACGATGGCATCGAGCAAAGCTGTCAACGCCTCCAAACGGGGGCGATAAACGGCCCCCGATACGGCGCAGAGCAGACGAGCAACCAAACGGCGCGCCGTCTCACGCGGAGCGGCAGCAAGGGGAGAAGGGGCCAGCCGCACATATCCAAGCGGTGAGAATTCACAGATTTCCGCGCTCAGGGCCGTTGCCCGGTCATCCAGTACCTGCCGCGCATCGGCCATGGCTTCGGCGGTCAGGGCGAGGCGCTCATGGGTGATCCCAAGGACAGCGAGGGCCTCAAGGGCATCCCGTGCAACGATGCGGCGATAGGCCCGGTCTTCATTCGTCGGATCATCATGCCATGACAGGCCCGCCGCCCGCAGCAGATGCCGCAGAGCCTCCCGCCGCACCCCAAGCAGGGGGCGCAGGATGCGCAGCCCCCAGAGCGACGCGACCGGCTCCATCGCCGCAAGACCATCAACCCCCGATCCGCGCCCAAGCCGCATCAATACCGTCTCGGCCTGATCGTCGAGAGTATGGCCGGTCAACAGCGTCCCGATTCCCCGCGCAGAGCAAGCATGCGCCATCAATGCATAGCGCCCATTCCGCGCCCGATGGGACAGATTGCCCCTGTCATCGGGACCGCTTTTCCAATGCAGGGTTTCGTGGGCAATACCGCGCGAGGCGCAGAACGCCGCGACCGCTTGCGCTTCATCCGCGCTTTCCGGGCGCAGGCCATGATCGACTGTCAGGACATGCAGACCCGGCCCACCGATCCGCGCCCATCGTTCGGCCAGAGACAGCAGGGCCATACTGTCGCCCCCACCCGAAACCGCGAGAGCGACGCGCTTTTCAGTCGATGCCAGCGCAAAAAGATCGTTCAGATCGTCATCCGGGATGGATGCCGTCATCCCCCGCATTGGGTGCGTTCGGCCTCGATCTGAGCACGGCGCAGCAGGGTCGGCGAAGCATTCGGATAGCGGCCCGGAAATTCCGTAAATGTCAGGCAGGCTTCATCCCGTTGCCCAAGACCCGCTAGGGTCATGCCCAGTTTCAACAGGCTGTCCGGGGCTTTGGGGCCTTCGGGCCAGCCTTTGAAAGAATCGAGAAATGCCTTGGCCGCCTCGTTATATTTACCCAGACGTAGGTGCATATCGCCCAGCCAATATTGCGCACTGCCGGAAACCGGATGCTGCGGATACTGACCGACCAGCGTTTCGAGCGCTGCGCCCGCCGCCTCGAACTCGCCGAGATTGAGCATTCTCAGGGCTTCGTCATATTGGGCCTGTGGCGTCGCCGGGGCCGCCAGCGCGACCGGAGTCGATACCGGCGATTGGGGAATGATCGATGGAGATGCAGGCGCGATCGACGTGCCCGCAACCGAAACCGTCGCCTCAGGCTGTGCCTTGGGCGGCGTGGCCGGAAACGGCAAAGCGGCAAGATCGGGGGTCGTATCCACCTGCCTTGGAGCACCAAAGGCAACCGCCGGTTCGCCGCCCAGATTGACGATTGGTTGCGGACGGGCAAGACCCTGCGCCAAGGGCGATAGAGACGGCGACGCCGACGGGGCCGCTTCGCCGGGGCCGACCGGCGGCGGAACAGGCCGCGCAGCGAAAGAGGCGGTCGGCTGCGATTCCAGCGCCTGAAGCCGGGTTTCGAGATCGAGAACCCGTTTCCCGGAAATTTCCGCCTGACGCTCGAAATCATATTCCAGCCGCTCGACGATCCCCGTCAACCGCCTCAACTCTCCTTCGAGTTGGTCGATCCGTGTGGAGACTTCACCCCCCGCCCCCGGATTTTGACGCATGAGGACGATTTCGGATTCGAGCAGGTCAAGACGACCAAGAATGGAGCTGACAGGAATGCGTTGAACGGTCTGCTGCGCATGGACCGAAGGAACCGGGATCACCACCCAAGACGCGATGAGGGCCGTTACTGCGAGCGCAGAACCGCGAAGCGTTAATGCCATGGCCAAGTCTCCCTTTCGGATGCACCCCTGTCAGGACACATGATGGTTGCCTTGTTAGAATGAACCGTATTCGGAATGCTCATGGCGCGACGATACAATCAACCTGAGGCAATATTGTGCACATGACATCCGGATCGCGATTTTTTCGGTCAGGGCCGTCAAACTCGATCTGAATCTGCACCAAGCCTGTGCAAGTCCAGCCTCGCCTCGCCCTGTCTCAGAGCGTTTTCAATGACACTTAATTCACTGAAAACGCTCTATATTTCTCTCTGGCGCACTGCCAGAGTGGGAATGCCCTAGAAGCTGGCCCCGTTACCGATGACGGTTTCAACCCGGCGATTTTTTGCCCAGTCCTGTGGATTGGAGCCGAGGGACAGAGGACGCTCCTTGCCGAAGGAAACCGTCCGAAGACGCGATGCCGGAACGCCAAGCGACGACATATAGGCCCGAACCGCATCCGCACGCCGCGCCCCAAGCGCAAGGTTATACTCGCGGGTTCCACGCTCATCCGCATGGCCTTCGAGGATGACATTGCCATGCTCAGGGTGCAGTTGCAGCCACGCCACCTGTCGGCGCAGGGTCTCGCGCGCATTGTCGGTCAGGATCACGCTATCCGTATCGAAAAGTACCCGATTGCCGACCTGCGTATTGAAATATGTCGGCTGGCCATTATCGCCGGGGAAGGAATACCCGTTCAGCGACGACCCGCCCTGATTGCTGTAAGTCGTGTATTGAGAGGCATTCGGATCGACGGCAGAATTATCGAACAGGGTGTTGTCATAGGGCTGCACGGTCGAATCGTCGTATACGGTGGTATCGGTATAGACAGTGCCATCGGTATATTGCGGCGCGGCGGAGATAATCCCGCCATCGACCAGGCCATTATCCACGCCATAGGCACCCTGATTGGTATAAGTGCCGGTTTCAGCCTGCCCAAGCCCCCCCAGTGTCGATCCATCGATTGCCCCGGTCGATCCATCAATCACCCCGGTGGATCCATAAACCCCGCCATCGGTGACAAGACCGTCACTGCCGACAGGCGCGACTTCGAAGCCGAGCCCTCCGCCTGTGCCGACCCCCACATCGGACGCAGCCCCAGCTCCAGCCGCGTTGGGGTCGCCGAACTGGCCAAGGCCCGTTGCGGTCGTCAGCGTATCGGCGGTGGGGTCATTCTTGGACGCACACCCCGATAGTACGAGAACGGCGACAGCGACCAGAGCGAGAGGACGGAAAGGGGTCGGGCGCATTTTTAGGCTCCTTTTTCCGGTCCACACGTCAATCGGTGGACCTGTCATTCTTTGCACCAGGATCCCCGGTGCCGGTTTTACAATGGCGATGCGTCAGCGCATCACAGGCCCCCAAGCAGGATCGGACGCGGGACCGGGTGTGGCAACAAGGGTCTCCTTGCCGCCACGAATATCGATAGAAAACAGCTGTGGCCTACCCCGCGACCCTTGGGTTTCGCGGAAGAACATCAACCGCCGCCCATTGGGTGCCCAGGTCGGGCTTTCGTCGAGAAAACTATCCGTAAGGATACGTTCTCCGCTTCCGTCCGGACCCATAACACCGATGCCGAAACGACCGCCTGAAATCTTCGTGAAGGCAATCAGATCGCCACGGGGAGACCATACAGGCGTCGCATAGCGCCCGGAGCCAAAGCTGATCCGCTTTGCGGAGCCACCGCTCGCGGGCATGACATAAATCTGCTGCGACCCGCCCCGGTCCGACTCAAACACGATCCGCGACCCATCCGGCGAATAGGACGGTGCCGTATCAATCGATGTGTTGGAAGTCAGCCGCGTGATCTGACGCGTGCGCAGATCCATGTCGTAGATATCGGTGTTGCCACCACGGGACAGGCTCATCAGAACGCGCTTGCCATCGGGCGAGAAGCGCGGGGCAAAGGTCATGCCCGGAAAGCGGCCCAGAATTTCCTGACGCCGGGATTCAATATCGAGCAGATAAACACGCGGCAGGCCATCGCGATACGAGATATAAGTGATTTCCTGCGAGCGGGGCGAAAACCGGGGGGTCAGCACGAGAGACGCACCACCCGTCAGGTATTCGAGATTCTCGCCATCGTAATCCATGACCGCGAGGCGCTTCACGCGCTGGTTCTTCGGGCCGCGCTCATCGACAAAGACGATCCGGGTTTCGAAATAGCCCGGCTCGCCGGTCAGGCGCTCATAAATGGCATCCGAGGCGCGATGCGCCATGCGCCGCCATGCGGCCCGGTCGCCGGTATACTGAAAGCCCGCAATCTGTTGCTGCGCCACCACATCCCAAAGCCGGAAGCGCAGAGCAAAGCGTCCATCGGGCGTGCTGCCGATTTCACCTGTGACCAAAGCGGCGGCATTCGAGAGCGTGCGCACATCGTTGAAGCGCGGGGGCGCGCTGAAGCTGGGCACCATGGGCGCAATGGCCGCGTCGGGCACATTGCGAAAGACATTAGTGCCGGTCAAATCGGTCTCGATCACCTTTGCCAATTCGGGGCCAAGCGGGTCATCGACACCGCCCTGACCGAAGAAATCGAGAACGGCGATCGGCAAAGGCTCGACCACGCCACGATCCAATGTCAGCTTGAGGGGTTGCGACTGCGCATGCGCGTCATCGCCCCAAGGCACCAGAGCCGCGAACGCCAGACAGGCCACTCCAAGAGCATGCAGGCCACCGATCCGCACCGTCGCAAGAAAAATCTTCATCATTGAAGCACCATCTGAGCTGGATCGAAGCGGATCACGATGTCACGCCACGCGTTGAATTTCTGAGGCGGCAGGGAGAAAGGCTGGCACCGCAAATCCTGAAGTGCAGTGCGTGCCCGGTCCACGGCAATCTGGTACTCGGGCGGCACTGGATTCGGCGACATCAAGCTTATCGTCCCTTGGTTAACGAAACCGTTCTGCCTGATCTCTGCACGGAAGGTCACCACGAGATTACGCGCATTGGCCGAAAATGTATCGACCCGCCAGCATCGGCGAAGCTGATTGAGAACCGCCTGCGTCTCGCCCGGCGTCAGGCTAGCGCCCCGTGCCCCGCTGCTGCCTTGGCCAAAGCTGGGGCCTGTAGTGGCGGATTGGGCGGCATTGGCGGCGGCGCCCAGAATGCTGGCAAGGGCCTGATCGCCACCGAGAAAACTGTCCGGTTGGCGCGCGGCGGGCGGTGCGGTGCTCTCCAAGACATTATTGGCGCGGTTTTCGGGAGCAGTGGTCGCGTTCAGCTCGGCCAGTTGCTGGCGGCGGGCGGCGAGATCACGGGCTTCCTGCTCCCGGCGTGCCGCTTCGCGGCGCTGACGGTCGAGCTGCTCCTGCGCCAAGCGCTGCGCTTCGATATCCGCGCGGCGGCGGGCTTCAAGCGCTTCTTGCTGCGCGCGGCGCTGCTCCGCCTCGCGCGCGCGGAGATCAGCCAATTCACGCTCGCGCGCTTCGGCCTGTTGGCGGGCAAGGCGATCCGCTTCGGCGGCGGCAGCGGCGGCCTTCGCGCGGTCTTCGGCTTCGCGCTTGCGACGCTCCGCTTCATCGAGCGCGGCGAGATCGGCGAGGCGTTGCTGTTCCTCGGCAAATTTGCGGCGGGCCTCCTCCTCGGCGGCGCGCAGTTCAGCATCCGAGGGGGGCAGTTCGGCGCGCATCTGCTCCATGAGCGCCGCCATCAACTGGCGCTCCTCCTCCAACTCGGCCTCGCTCAGTTGAGAGACCGCCGGGGTTTCGGGCTGCGGCTCGACAGGCTGCGCAACAGGGGCGGGGGGAGACGGCTCAAGGGTTTCGTCGCTGGCAACCGTCAGCGAGCCGCGCGGCTTGGGGATCGGCAATGGCGTCGCGAGCGGGGCGGGGTCGTCCGCTTGGGCAGTCTCGACCGGTTCGGCCAGCGCAGGTTCAGGCGCAGGCTGCACTTCCTCCCCCTGCCCTTCGGTTTCGGAGGGCTTCGGCGGCTCGTCAGGGCTTGTATCGATCTCCGGCAGGGCATCGAAGGCCCCACGCGGGGGCTTGGGAGCGGGCGGCGCAATGGCGACCCTCACATCATCGGGCGGCCCAAGATCGGCGGGATCGACCCCGCGGTCCTGCAAGGCATCCGCGTCCAGCAAGGGCGGCTTGGGCGCGGGCGCAACCGCGACATCGGGGGCTTCGGGGGGCGGCAATTCATCGGTTTCAGGCGGAATATCGAGCACGGCGGGGGGCAGGCGCATCACCAGATCGGTCGAGGCATCCGGCGCATCCGGTGGCGGCGTCTCCGCTTCGAGCGTATCGACAATCGGGTCCACATCGGCGATGACCGGGGCGCGGGGCGCGTCGGGCTGTACGCGCAGGGCGGCAAGGGTCGATTGCGATGGCGCCTTTGAAATCAGCGCGTTATACTCATCGACTGAGATAATATCGATGGCAACAGGCGTATCGGACCCCAAAGGGATGAGCGGATCGGGCGCACGCGCGGTCAGGAGCAGGAACAACCCGCCCACATGCAAAACCGCCGATGCGATGACCCCGATATACGTCACGCTACTCTCTTACTCTACTGCCAGAATCATTGTTCGGTCGACCGGGCGGGGGCGGCCTGCCCACCCGGATCGGTCACGAGACCGATATTACTGAAACCACCGGCATTCAGCGTTCCCATAACCTCCATCACGCGGCCATAGCCCACCTCGCCATCGCCGCGCAGGAAGACCCGTTCATCCCCGCCCCGCTCGGAGGAAATCGCCGCAAGGCGTTCGGGCAGATCGGTTGCGAGAACCTCGTCACCCTGAAGATAAATCCGGCCCTCGAAATCCACATTGATGGTCACCGGCTCCCGCTGTTCGGTCGGCAGGGGATTCGCCGCCGTTTTCGGCAATTTCACCGGCACGCCGACCGTCAGAAGCGGCGCAGCGACCATGAAGACGATCAACAGTACAAGCATCACATCAACGAAGGGTGTGACGTTGATTTCTGACATCCGCGCGCTGCGGCGCGATCCGCGACGCCCCGATGACCGTGTTCTGACCGAGACCCCCATCAGCGCGACCGCCGCTCAAGCTGGCGCGATAACAGGGTCGAGAATTCATCCGAGAACGAGCTGAGACGCCCCGACAATCGTGCGGCCCGATCGGACAGCAGATTATAGGCAATCACCGCCGGAATTGCGGCCAGCAGGCCCAGTGCCGTCGCGAACAGGGCTTCGGCAATGCCCGGCGCAACCACGGACAGGTTTGTGTTCTGGCTGACCGCGATGGCCTCGAAGCTGTTCTTGATGCCCCAGACGGTGCCGAACAGGCCGATAAAGGGTGCAATGGCCCCGACGGTGGCCAGAAAGCCCATCCAGCTTTCCATTTCCTCGGATTCTCGATCCACGGCAACGGCCATGGTGCGGTCGATCCGTTGATTTGCCCCCGCGATCAGCGATCCACCCGCTTCGAAAGATCGTCGCCATTCGCGCATTCCGGCGGCGAATACCCGCTCGATCGGCGACCGTTTCTTGTCGTCAAGCCCGGTATAGAGATCGTCGAGAGACGCCCCCGACCAGAATTGATCCTCAAAAGCCGCAAAACTGCGCTTCAGTTGCCGATACCGGATGATCTTTTCGATGATGATCGCCCAGGACCAGAAGGAAGCAACCAGGAGCATCAGAATGACGACCTGAACGACCCAATGGGCCTTTGTAAACAGGCCCAGGACCGAGAAATCGATACCACCGTTGAGTGCGTCAACCGCCGTCGTTTCCATGATTCAGTCTATCCTCTTATCCACTCGCAACAGCGAATGTCCCATTTGCCAGCACTTTGCGGCAAGCAATCGACGTCAAGTGTGACAAAAATTGGACTCAGTCCGGCCTTTGGGGCAATCCGGTTACAGGGTGTTGCCCGTCGGTGCCAAATCGATTTGACGTCGCACGGAATCAGGCAAGCGCCTTGGCCGATCATGATTGTCGATTGCTGCACACAGCACCTCTGCTTCTGCCATCGTTTCAGCGCCACGGGCCACCCGCTGATGCAGGCAAAGGCTCGCAGCCCGTAAACTTGTACACTGTGTGCAAATCATAAGTGAATCATCGAATAACGCGGGACGACGAAAATTAATCGTGATGGATTTCACGACGAAGCGTGTCCCATCTGCCTGCATGGCTCGCTGATCCAGCCCAAGCGCGCGCAGATATTCGGTGCGCCCCCGCTCCATCCATCGGATATAGCTGGCATGATAAACGATACCGCCCGCGTCGGTATCCTCCCAATACACGCGCAAGGGGAACCGGTGCAGCCCGGCGTCAAGCATACCGGATGGCGGGTCTAGGCTCTCACTCACAGAACCGGCCCGCCCTTGCCCTGCTCAGTCCTTTTCCGCAGCGCGCGAATATTTGCGTGATTTGGCACTGATGCGCTCAACCTCGCCGCGCACCGCCGATTCGACCATCGTTGGCAGATTATCGTCCAGCCATTCGCGCAGCATGGGCCGCAACATACCGCGCACCATCCCTTCGAGGCTTTCGGAGGTGCCATCCTCACTGATGCGCAGCGATCCATAGACACGGCGGCTCGCCTCGCCTTCGACATCGGCAAGCGACGCCAAGGCCCGCGCCGAAATTTCCTCGCTTGTCATGGACACCAGCGCGGCAGGATCGGCATAATCGACCGGATCGCGCTCCATCGCATCGCGGACCATGCCGCCGACCATCTCCATATCGCCATCCTGCGCAGTGGATTCGGCGGCATAGGCGGCCTCCGCAGAGATCGGGTCATCGACGGCCCCAAAGCTGCGGCTGTAATCTTCATCCAAAACAGGAGGATCATCATGGTAAACATCTGATGCACCAAATGTATCGGAGAAGCCCAATTGGTCATCCAATTCGCCGTCTTCCTCATCCGGTGCAAAAGCATCCAGCGATTCGTCATGGGATTCTGAAGCGGATGCGACCGGCTCGGAGGGTTGATCATCGAGCATCATGAAGGCCGCCGAATAATCATCGGCCGTCTCGCTTCGGGAGGATTCTGGTGCCGGTTCCACGCGGGCATCGTCGCTGTCGAAGCGGGAATAGGTCTTGCCGGACACACGATCCTCCGGCTCTGGCGCATCCTGCGGAGCGGGCGCATCGATATCGGCTGCGGGCGGCTGTGATTCGCCCATATCCTGCCCTTCGTGTTCTGTATCCGCGTCGGGCAGAACATCATCCGAGACGAGGTTTTGCGAAATCACGTCTTCGATTTCGTCGGCATCCGCCCCATTCGAGGGCCTGTCATCGACCGTATCCGTCATATCGGCAGAATCAGCAGAATCGACCACATTGGTCGTATCGACGCTGGAGACATTGAACGAATCGCCGTTTTCCAGCCGATCCACATCCTCGGAAACAGCACCCGTCTCAACGGGAACCGTGAGATCGAGCACATCAGATTCCACCTCGCCGGGCGTATCAGTAGCGGCGGTCTCGTCGTCGCTCACCGGCGCGTTGTCGGATGCATTCACCGGCAGCGTGACGATATCAGCATCGGTCTCTACTGCTTTGGTTTCAGACTGTTCTTCGCCACGATCCATCGCGTCGCTCGCCCGCGCGATCAAGGCGGCCTGAGCCACCTCTGCCCCATCGACCGGATTGGTCAGATCGAGCACATTGGAGACATCGATGCCGGACGCCCCATCGTCGGAGGACGGCGGAACGGCGTTATCGGCCTCATGACCGGGGCTTGTGGCGACCGAATCGAGATCACTGGCATGATAATCGGTCGAATTCCCATCGGGGAGATCGGGCATATCGGCGAAATCCGCCTCATTCGCCCGCTGTTCGGCGCGGGCCGCCAGACTTTGCATCCGCTCGCGGGCACTGGGACGTCCCGTCGAACCAAGCTTGTTCTGCGCGCGTGTGAAAATATCCGACCGTGTCATCGGCCGCCCGTCATCATCGGCGGCATTGTCGAGGGCGGCCATCTCCTGCGCGAGATCGTCTTGCGCGTCCTGATCCCGGCCTGTCGCGCGGGACCAAAAAGGGCTTTCACGTTCCGGAAAGATCGATTCGTCATCGATATCAGTCGCTTCAGCAAGATCGTCGATCATGCTGTCATCGCGATCGCCCCAGCCGTCGCTGTCACTGACGGCCCCTTCATCGCGGTTAACAGACGCCGCAGACATGACAGGAATGGGCGACGCATCGCGCATCTCCTCGGTCGATTCCACGTCCAAATCCGCAGCAGGGCGACCATCGCGCGAGTCTTCCTCGTCGATGATTCGCCGAATCGAAGCCAGGATATCTTCCATGCTCGGTTCGCGGGCGGTTGCGGTGCTATCGCTCATGGCATCACTCCAGATTGACCGTATTCTGCGGCCAGAGAGGGCGTTTTCATCGCGTCACGATTCCGTAAAACCGTCGCAGACGCGTACTTTACGCTATGCAGTCAACATATGATTTAATCATTTTTAGTTAACAGGCAATTCAATCGCGCTTACGGACGCCAAGGAAATCGCCACGCAGCCTCAGGCGTGTTCACAATACCATAGGGCGAGCGCGGCTCAACCGATGCCGTTCCGGCCTTGTCATCCTTCACGGGAACGAGACCGAAATACTCCGGTCCCAGCCGCCCCATCGCGGATAACAGGGTATAGGCGGCAACATTGAACTGCCTGACCGAATTGACCAGAGAGATTCGGGCATTGAGCAAATCCTGCTCGGCATCCAGAACATCGATGGTTGCGCGCGATCCGACCAGCAATTCCTCGCGGATACCGTCAAAGGCGATTTTGGCCGCGCGAACCTGCTCTTCCCCGGCGGCAATCGCGCCCCGCGCGGTAACATAGGACTGCCACGCAACATTGACAGAGCGCTGAACCTCGCGCACGGCCGCATGGTAATCGGCCCGGCGCTGGCTGGCGATATGCTGTGCCTGACGGATACGGCTATCGACCTGCCCGCCCTGATACACTGGCGCATTCAGGGTCAGACTGAGACCCGCCGTGATTTGATTATCAAGGCGCGAGCTTAACCCATTGGTTGTATCGGTAAAACTGCCATCCAGCGAACTGCCGAAGGAAACCGTAGGCAGCTTATCGGCATTGATGACGCGAATGTTATAGACCGCCGCCCGTTCGGCGGAACGCGCCGCGCGAATCGATGGATGCGACGCGACACCGATATCTTCGGAGGCCCGCGCACTGGCAGGAAGATCGGGCAGGAATTCAGGCGGATCAAGCTTACCGGGCAGGCGCCCGACAACAGCCCGGAATCCTTCGGCGCTGGCCCGCAGGTTGCCATCGGCTTGAATCACATTGGCATTCGCCGCCGCAACCCGCGCCTTGGTCTGCGCCACATCGGTAATCGTGACCTCGCCAACCTCGAAGCGCGCTTCGCTCGCCTCCAATTCACTGACCAGCAGGCTCAGGCTGTTCACGGTCAAGTCCCGCACTTCCTTGTCCCGCAAGACATCGAAATACGCGGAGACGGCGCTGAGGATGGTGGTCAGCTCCTGCGTAGAAAGCTGTGCATAGGCGGCATCAACATTCGCCCGCGCCTGACTGATATTATTCGCTGTTCGCCCACCGTCATAAAGGGGCACAGCACTATTCAGACCCAGACTGAGCGGGGCGGTTGTGGTATCGGGCACGGGGTTGGATGCCCAGCGGCGCGAAAGCTGAAAACTGGAAGACAGGTTCACCGTCGGCAGCCGACCGGCATTCGCAATCGACACGTTCTCACCCTGAGCGCGCAGGGCGGCGCGAGAGGCATCGATGGTGGGGTTATAGAGATAGGCATCCTGCACAACCGAGCGCAGATCTTCGGCAATGGCGGGTATCGTCATCCCCACAGCAAGCGCAACGCAGGCGACAACCCCGCGCAGCCCAATCCGCTTTCTATGAAAGCCTACAACCACCATCGCACCTTTTCTCGGTCTAGAATGCGAAGGACGGTTTGGCCTCAAAACCGGGCAGGATCGGGGCGGTGGCGTCAAATACCCAGCGTGTTGCCACATCGTCCCCGGATTTGACCGACAAGCGCGCCTGTCCCGTGCCCTTTTCCATCCAGATCGCGATAAGTCGCCCACCTTCGGCCAATTGGTCGTAGAGCGCCTGAGGCGCGGTCGCAATGCCCCCCGATACGACGATCACGTCATACGGGCCTTCTTCGGGCACCCCGTCACGCAGGGGCCGCTCCAGAACCACGGCATTATCGATGGCGAGGGCGGCGAAATTCGCCTCGGCAGCGGTTGCCATCGCGCTTTCCTGCTCGACGGCGATGACGCCCCGGCACAGATGCGCGATGACCGCGCTGGAATATCCCAGACCGCAGCCGACATCGAGAACGGTTTCGCCGGGCGCGATTTCCGCCACATCAAGCATTTTCGCAAAGCTGCGCGGGGCCAGCAAGGCGCGGTCCTTGCCCAATGGAACATCGCGATCGACATAGGCCACCGCGCGCTGGGATGCGGGAACGAAATTCTCGCGCGGGACGGTCAGCATCGCATCGATGATATTGTGACGCGTCACGTCGGAGGGCCTGACCTGCCCATCGACCATCGCCTCACGAGCCAGAGTGTAATCGTGCATCATTGATCCTGTGAGCGCTATTTTCGCGACAACCATAACGACTGCGCGCCCGCCATTCCAGCGGCGAAATGCCCGATCGTGCAAAACACTTGCGCCCGGCATCGGGTCGGGTACTGTTTTTTGTATACATCGTGTGTTCATGCGGGGAACCATGAAAAAGGCCGATCTCTACGCCACGCTGCGTGCGCGCATCCTCGATCTGTCCCTCGCGCCGGGTGGCGCACTGGAGGAAACGGCCCTGTGCGAGACATACGGCGTGTCGCGCACCCCCCTGCGCGAAACGCTCCAGCGTCTCGCCGGGGAGGGGTTTGTGACGCTGGCGGCGAATCGCGGGGCGGCGGTGTCATCGATGGACCTGCCGGTTATCCGCAGCCTGATGCAGACCGCCCCGATGATCTATGCCGCCATTGCCCGGCTGGCGGCGGAAAACACGACCCCCGCCGGGATCAACGTCCTCAAATCGACCCAGCGGTCCTTTCGCAAGGCGGTCGAGCAGGCGGATGCGGGCCAGATGGCCATTCACAACCACCGCTTTCACGAGGCGATCGGCGAGATGGCCGCCAGCCCCTATCTGATGCCCAGCCTCAAGCGCCTGTTGATCGATCACACACGTATGAGCCAGCGATTCTACAATGCGCGAACGCGCGCAGAGCAAAAGACGATTCGCAGCGCCTGCGACCAGCACGACGCGATGATCGATGCATTCGTTCAGCGCGCTCCGGCACACGCAGTCGCCCTGACGCTCGATCATTGGGCCTTGTCACGGGATGGCATTGAACGATTCGTCGCACCACCCCCCCTCCCACTCGACCCTACGCAGGAGATCAAGGATGCGGTTTGAGGGAATCTATACCCCCGTCGTCACGCCTTATACCGAGGATCACGCGATCAACGAAGCGGGGTTCGAAGCGGCCATCGAGCATCTGATTGCCGCCGGGGTACAGGGCATCATCGTCGCGGGCACGACCGGCGAATACTACGCCCAGACAACCGGGGAGCGCATCCATATGATGCGCCTCGCAAAAAAGATCATCGGCACACGCCTGCCCCTCATCATCGGCACCGGCGCGATTCGTACCGAGGACAGCATCGTCTTTGCCGAGGCGGCGAAGGAGACCGGGGCCGATGCGCTGTTGATCGCCACCCCGCCCTATGCCTATCCCACCAGCCGCGAGATCGCGCTGCACGCGCTGGCCATCGACCGGGCCGCGAACCTGCCCGCGATGCTCTACAATTATCCGGGCCGGATGAGCGTGAACATGGATGAGGAAACCCTCGACCGCCTTGGCCGCTCGCCCAATTTCTGCGCCATCAAGGAAAGTTCGGGCGATCCGAATCGCCTGCACATGCTGGCGCGGGAGTATCCGCATATCCAACTGAGTTGCGGCATGGACGATCAGGCGCTGGAGTTCTTTGCATGGGGGGCGCGAAGCTGGGTCTGTGCCGGATCGAATTTCGCGCCGGAGGCCCATCTCGCGCTCTACAAAGCCTGCGCCGTCGA
>CALLLP010000016.1 GCA_938008165.1 uncultured Neomegalonema sp.
CGCGACAACCGTTCCACCGGCATCCGCATCCCGCTTTCCTCACCGGAGGCCCTGCGCATCGAGAACCGGGTCGCAGGAATGGACTGCAACTGCTACCTCGCCTTCGCGGCATCGCTCGCCGCTGGGCTGATCGGGATGAAAGCGCGTGCCACCCCGCGCCCGGAAGTGGCGGGCGACGCCTACGAACTCCCCCGCGCCCTGCCGCGCAGCTTGCACGAGGCGCTCGATCTCCTGAAGAACAACCCGGCGGTAGTCGATGTGCTGGGCGAGGAATTCTGCAACGTCTACCTCGCCATCAAGCGGCAGGAAGTCGAGGAATTCCTTCAGGTCATCAGCCCATGGGAACGCGAGCATCTGTTGCTGAACGTTTGACGCGGAGGGACGCAAGTGTCGCATGGAAAGTCGGAGTCACCCTTGTAACCACGGGATATCCGTGTTTCGATTTAATCCTTAATAATAAAGAATGGGGAGTGGGAAATGACCGACAAACAACCGACACTGGATCCGCCCGACGACGGGGCGCTTCGGTTCGAAACTGATTACGAGATGGGGCAGGACAATATTCGTCCCCTGGGTCTTGATATCCACAACCCGGTTTTCTTGATCTCCAGCGTCCTGATCTTCGGTTTTGTGCTGATCTCGCTCGCCAACCAGGAAGCATCGGCAGCTTTCTTTGGTTGGCTGCGACCGTGGCTGACGAGTACTTTTGACTGGTTCCTCGTCATGTCGGTCAATGCGATCACGCTGTTCTGCCTCGTCCTCATCATCTTGCCGGTCGGGTCCGTCAGGATCGGCGGCAAGGACGCGACGCCCGACTATAGCTATGCGGGATGGATCGCGATGATGTTCGCCGCCGGTATCGGCATCGGCCTGCTGTTCTTCGGCGTGCTGGAGCCGGTCTATTACAACTTCTCCGAAGGGGGTAACGCAAGCCCGCTGGGAATCGATGCTTCGCAGCCCGGTAACGAATATATCGGTGTCGTCGGCACGATCCACCACTGGGGTCTGGAAGGCTGGTCCATCTATGCGGCGGTGGGGCTGAGCCTCGCGATCTTCTGCTACAACCTCAAACTACCGTTGACACTGCGCTCCGCGTTCTATCCGATCCTCGGCGAGCGGATCTGGGGCTGGTGGGGCCACATGATCGATATCCTCGCGGTGTTCTCGACACTGTTCGGGTTGACCACGTCGCTGGGCCTCGGTGCACAGCAGGTGGCTGCTGGTCTCTACGAGGTGGCCGGGATCGAGCCGACCAACACGGTCTACGTCCTCCTCATCATCGGGATCACCCTGATCGCTCTGGGGTCGGTGTGTCTGGGCATGGATGCCGGGGTGAAGCGCCTGTCCGAGATCAACATGATCATGGCGGTCGCGCTGTTCATCTTCGTTCTTCTCGTGACCGGTGTGGGGACGGCAATCACGCGCTATGTCGGCGTGATGGTCGATTACGTGATGTACCTGCCTGCGCTTGCGAACCCCTTCGGACGCGAGGACACGAGTTACTTCCATGGCTGGACGACGTTTTACTGGGCCTGGTGGATCGCTTGGTCGCCCTTCGTCGGGATGTTCATTGCCCGTATCTCCAAGGGTCGCACGGTCCGTGAATTCGTGCTCTGCGCCCTGATCGCGCCCACACTGGTCTGTGCGCTGTGGATGTCCACCTTCGGTGGTGCGGCCATCGACATGCTCAATGCCGGTGGTGCCGAAGGCGTCAAAGCGACCGTGATCGACAGCTACAAACCGGAAGGAGCGCTGTTCGGCTTCCTGAAGGAACTGCCGCTCTACGGCATCATCGCGCCGATCTCGCTGTTGCTGATCGTGATCTTCTTCGTCACATCGTCGGACAGCGGCTCGCTGGTGATCGATACCATCACGGCAGGCGGCAAGATGGATGCGCCGGTCATCCAGCGGGTGTTCTGGTGCACGCTGGAAGGGCTGGTAGCCATCGCGCTGCTGCTCGGCGGCGGTCTGGCAGCCCTGCAAGGGGCGGCGGTATCGACCGGGATACCGTTCACCATCGTCGTGCTGGTGATGTGCTACTGCCTTTGGCTGGCCCTGAGGTCGGAGCACGCGAAGCTCAAATGATCGGCTGAACCTTCACTGACTGGAAAGGCCCGCGTTCCGATGGTACGCGGGCCTTTCTTTTTTTGTGATGAGACAAGGCCATGCCCCTCGACGTCCTCACGGCCAATGACCGGCCCGGCCATTACGCGCCCTCGTGGTATGCGGCGACGGCCCATACGATGCCGGATCATCCGCCTCTGCGCGGGGAGAGGCACGCCGATGTGTGCATCGTCGGTGCGGGGTATTCGGGGCTATCGGCGGCCCTGCATCTGCGCGAACGCGGCTATGATGTGGTGGTTCTGGAAGCTCATCGCGTCGGGTGGGGGGCATCGGGCCGAAATGGCGGGCAGCTCGGTTCCGGCCAGCGGGTCGGGCAGGGCGAGCTGGAAACGTCGCTGGGGGTGGGCAAGGCGCGCCTTCTCTGGGAGTTGGCCGAGGACTCGAAGGCCGTCGTCAAATCCCTGATCGCGCGCTATGCCATCGACTGCGACCTGCGGCCCGGTGTTCTGGAGGCCATGCATCGTCCCCGTTTCGAGCGGGAGATGCGGGAAGAGGTCGTTCTGCTGAATGATCGCTACGATTACCCCTATATCCGCTTCGTCGATTGCGATGAAATCCGTGTGATGGTCGCGAGCGATGGGTATCATAGCGGTGCTCTCGATACCGATGCCGCCCATCTTCACTCTCTCAATTATGCGCTGGGCCTTGCCGGGGCGGCGTTGGAAGCCGGGGCAAAAATCCATGAACGCAGCCGGGTGACGCGGGTTACCGAAGGCCGGGTCGAGACGGCAGAGGGGGCGGTGGTCGCGCCGCATATCCTGCTCGCCTGCAACGGGTATCTCTGCGGGCTGGAGGGATCGGTGGCCAAACGGGTCATGCCGATCAATAATTTTATCGCCGCGACCGAGCCGCTTCCGGACCCCGCCGCGATCATCCGGGACGACGTCGCGGTCTGCGACTCGCGGTTCGTGGTCAATTACTTCCGCCTGTCCCGCGATGGGCGGCTGCTGTTCGGAGGGGGCGAGAATTATGGCTATCGCTTCCCCGCCGATATCGCCGCAAAGGTCCGCAAGCCGATGCTGGAAGTCTTCCCGCAACTCGCCGACACGAAGATCGACTATGCATGGGGCGGCACGCTGGCCATCACCATGGACCGCCTCCCCCATTTCGCCCGACCCGCACCGGGCATCCTCTCGGTTTCGGGCTATTCCGGCCATGGCGTCGGCATGGCCACCCTTGCGGGGAAACTGGCATCGGAAGCCATCGCCGGACAGGCCGAGCGCTTCGATATTCTGGCGAACATCCCTCGCCCCCGTTTCCCCGGTGGTGCGGCCCTGCGCGCCCCGCTCCTGACGCTTGCGATGCTGTGGTACGGGTTGCGGGACCGATTGTAGCTTCTATCTTCGGCGCGGATGTGGTGTCTGGTCTCGCTATGAAACAGTTTCAGAGACCTGCGCCGTGCTGACGACCCACGCCTATACCGCCGCCTTCATCGGGATCGAAGCGCGCGAAGTGGACGTTCAGTGCCAATTATCGTCCGGCCTGCCCGCCTTCAATCTCGTGGGCCTGCCCGACAAGGCAGTATCAGAAGCCAAGGAACGGGTCCGTGCGGCGCTCAATTCCATCGGGTTGGCCCTGCCTGCCAAGCGGATCACGGTCAATTTGGCCCCTGCCGATCTGCCGAAAGTCGGCTCGCATTACGACCTACCCATCGCCCTTGCCTTGCTGGGTGCGATGGAGGTGATCCCGTCCGACGAGCCGTCGCATCACATCTCGCTCGGGGAACTCTCACTCGATGGCACGTTGAACCCCGTCCTAGGGGCGATGCCTGCCGCGCTGATGGCCGCCGAGAACGACCGTGGTCTGATCTGTCCAGCCCAATGCGGGGCGGAGGCGTCGTGGGTCGGGTCGGTCGATGTACTGGCTCCGAAAACCCTGCTTGCGCTCATCAACCATATCAACGGGCGCGAAGCCCTGACCCCGCCCACCGTCGGTGAGGCCAGCCGGGGTGAGAACCTGCCCGACCTGCGCGATGTAAAGGGGCAGGAGACGGCCCGCCGTGCCCTGGAAGTCGCCGCTGCCGGAGGCCATAACATGCTGATGATCGGGCCACCGGGGGCTGGGAAATCCATGCTCGCCGCCCGCCTGCCCGGCATCCTGCCGCCCCTATCCGCCGAGGAGGCGCTGGAGACGAGCTTGATCCATTCCCTCGCCGGTTTGCTGGAGGGGGGGCGTGTCTCGATGGTGCGGCCCTATCGCGCGCCGCATCATTCCGCTTCGATGCCCGCCATGGTGGGCGGTGGCAAGAATGCGGCGCCCGGCGAAGTCAGCCTTGCCCATAACGGCGTGTTGTTTCTCGATGAACTGCCGGAATTCGCGCGGCAGGTGCTCGAAGCCTTGCGCCAGCCGATCGAGTCGGGTGAGACGGTCGTGGCCCGCGCCAATGCCCATGCGCGCTATCCCAGCCGGGTGCAGTTGGTTGCGGCGATGAACCCATGCAAATGCGGGCATTTGGGGGATCCGTCGATGGCCTGTTCCCGTGCGCCGAATTGCGGGCTGGATTATCAGGCGCGTATTTCCGGTCCGATGCTCGACCGGATCGACGTGCAAATCGAACTGCCCGCCGTTTCCGCCGCTGATTTGTCTTTGCCCCCGGCATCGGAAGGGTCGGCGGAGGTCGGCGCGCGCATCCTTGCGATTCGGGCGCTTCAGGCGGAGCGCTACCAATCGCTCGATGCCCCTCCCGGCGTGCGCCTGAACGCGCATGCCGATGGTGAGGTTCTGGAACGGGTGGCGCGCCTGACCCCGTCGGCGCGCTCGCTGTTGCTCAAGGCATCCGAGGCCCTGCGGTTGAGCGCGCGGGGATATCACCGCGTCCTGCGCCTTGCGCGTACCATCGCCGATCTCGACGGGCGCGACGATATCGGCGAGACTCAGATTGCGGAAGCGACTTCTTACCGGCGCGCGCCTATTTTGCGTTGAAAATTGTCAAGGTGTTTTTCCCTTTTTTAAGACGTATGCGGTTATATAAGTCTTTGATTTACCATATTTCATACCTTGTTTTGCTGGTCGATTTTCTCTACACTGATCGTCAGCACACACCGTATGTGTTTTGTTAAGTGCGGGTTGTTACCGTTTAGTGATCGTCACACTAAGGACAGTTATTTATGTCTTCATCACCGTCGAAAATCCTTGTTGCCGAAGACAATGCGGTCAATGCACGCCTGATTGTGGCGATGCTGGAGCGTGACGGGCATGAGGTTACGGTTGCTTCCGATGGTGAAAAGGCGGTGGCGCTGAGCCGGGTCGAGTATTTTGACGTGATTCTGATGGATGTGAACATGCCCGTAATGGGCGGGTTGGAAGCCACAAAGCTGATTCGGGACGGGGCCGCACCGATGCGCGACGTCACGATCATTGCCCTGACCGCCGATGACGATGGCGCAACGCAGCGCGATTGCATCGAGGCGGGCATGAACGCGTTTCTGTCCAAGCCCATCGACATGGCGGAATTGTTCAAGCTGCTCAATCCCCGTTCCTCGCGGGGAAAGCGCGCCTGACGCGCTATTCCACCGGAATCATCTCCTCCAAGGCCTCTACCCGGTCCGCTTCATGGGCCGGTTTGTCCCATCGGATACGCTTGATCCGGGGAAAGCGCATGGCGATGCCGGATTTATGCCGGGTCGAGCGTTGCACCGCATCGAAATTCACCTCAAGAACAAGATCGAATTTCACTGCGCGCACCGGGCCATAGCGGTCGGTCGTGTTATCGCGAACCCATTTGTCCAGCCGTTTCAGTTCGTCATCTGTGAAGCCTGAATACGCCTTGCCCACGGGGGTCAGTTCCGTGCCGTGCGTTCCCTCGCGCCATGCGCCGAACGTGTAGTCCGAATAGAAGCTGGAGCGTTTTCCGTGGCCGCGCTGGGCGTACATCATCACGCAATCGGCGGTCAGGGGCGCGCGTTTCCATTTCCACCATGGCCCCGTCGGACGCCCTCCCACATAGGGCGCATCAAGCCGCTTGAGCATCAGCCCTTCCTGCCCGGTATCGCGGGCCGTGGCGCGGATGGACGATAGGGCGTGCCATGTTTCGAATGGAATAACGGGCGACAGGTCGATCCGGCCGCTGACAGGCTGGCGTACAAACCAATCATCGAGCCGTGCCCGCCTCGCGCCGAAGGGCAGGGCGCGCGTATCCTCCTCGCCATCATGCAACAGGTCGTAAAGCCGGATATGCCCCGGCGCATCGCGCAGGATTTTCGGCCCCGGCGATTTCCGACCCAGCCGCTTTTGAAGATCGGCGAAGGGGGCGACGGTCCCGCCCCCGCCTCCGCCTCCGTCTTTGACAACCAATAACTCGCCATCGACCACCCCTTCGAATGCCATGGCTGCGACAACATCCGGAAAGCTGCCTGAGATTTCCTCGCCCATGCGGGTATAGAGGCGGCGCTCGCCCTGTAGCGAGACGGCCTGAACGCGGATGCCATCCCATTTCCATTCGGCGGAGTATTCGGCGGGGTCCATACGCGCCGATAGGCGCTCGGCGGTGATCCGGTCGCTGTCATCGCTTTCGTGCAGGCGCTCCCGGCGTTCCTCGACCGAATAGAGACCGTTATCGAGGGGATGGGCAAGCATCATGGGGCGAAAGGCATGGGTGAGATCGACCTGCGGTGCGCTCGTGCGTCCCTCCAGCCATTGCAGCAGCGGAATATAAGGTGGCTCCAGACCATGCCACATTTCTTCGATCCGGCTCAGGGTGTCGTCTTCGTCGCGCATGGCGGCAAGGGCGGTCTTGGCGAGGCGCTCGGAAACGCCGACCCGCAATCCCCCGGTGGCCAGTTTCAACAAGGCCAGCCTCTCCGAAGGGCCAAGGCGGTCCAGCCATTCAGTGAGATGACGGATCGCCTGGGGCCGGGTTGCACCCGCCAATGTCTCGACCACCGAAGACAGGCGCAGGGGGGCGGATTCGGGCGATTCGATCGGGGCGGGCCAGATCAGCGCGACCGTCTCCGCCAAATCGCCCACATAATCGTAGGACATGCGAAAAAGCACCGGATCGACTCGCCCCTCCGCCATGGTGCGCAAGGTGGAGCCGGTGACATTGCGCATGTCCAGCGATCCCGCGATACAGGCCAGCGCCCAGCCGCGATCCGGGTCCGGCTGATTGCGGAAATATTCGGTCAACAGCGTCAGCTTCGCATTGCGCGAGGGCGTGGTGACGAGGGCTTCGAGCAGTCGGGCGAAGGCTTTCATAGTATCGCTCCATGACCGCTGGCCAGAGCGCGGTCTGTCCTGTTGCCGTTCCCCGTGGCGTGGCGATAAAATGCGGGCGATGGGAAGAGTCTGCGGCTCATCTGTCTTCCCTCCGATGCGACGCGGGGCTATGCCTGCGCCCATGCTTTCTTATCAACACGGTTATCATGCGGGTGGTCCCGCCGATCTACACAAGCACATCGCGCTTGCGGGCCTGATTGCGCTTTTGACCCGCAAGGCCCGGCCCATAACCTATATGGAAAGCCATGCGGGTCGAGGGCTGTATGATCTGGAGAGCGCGCAGGCTTTGAAAACCGGCGAATGGCGGGCGGGAATCGGATCGGCTGCACCCGCCGATGGGCCGTTTTGGCGGGCCTTGGCGCAGGTGCGCGAGCGTCATGGTCCCAGCGCCTATCCCGGCTCTCCGGCGCTGGTGCGGGCCTTGCTGCGCCCCGATGACCGGATGATCCTCATGGAGCTGCACCCCGCCGAACATGCCGCCCTGACCGCCGCGCTGAAGGGGCCGGGTGTCGATATTCACCGCCGGGACGGGCGCGAGGGGGTGCTGGCCCTGTCGCCGCCCAAGCCGCGCCGAGGTCTCGCCCTGATCGATCCCAGTTACGAGCGTAAGGAAGAATACGCCGAAACCGCCAGTTTTGCCTTTGACCTCGCGCGCAAATGGCCCGAAGCGGCGATCCTGATCTGGTATCCGGTACTCGGCGCGGCCCGGCATGTCGAGATGGTGCGCCGCCTGCGCGACCGCCTGCCCGCTACGCTTGTATTCGAGACCACCTTCCCCGCCCATGGGGGGCGTCAGAGCGGCATGACCGGATCGGGCCTCGCCTTGCTCAATCCGCCCTATGGCGCGGGTGAGATTCTCCATGCGGCGTCTAAAATGAATAATGAATAATTTTTTTATTTTTCATTTACTCCGCTGCCGAATGTCATAAAATCCGCTCCGAATCCTCGTCAGGGAGTGCGGATCATGGATCAATCGAAGCAAACCGGATGGGCGGCGTTTATCGTCCGGACTCGCTGGCTCTGGCTCGTTCTTGGCCTTGCGGTGACGGTGGCGATGGGCACCGGGCTTGGCAAGTTGGGCTTTAACCCCGATGCGCGCGTGTTCTTTGCGGAGGAAAACCCCGACCGCATCGCGCTCGACAGTTTCGAAGCGCAATTCTCCAAGGACGACAACCTCATCCTCGTGATGAATGCGAAAGAGGGGGGGCTGTTCGAGCCTGACATCTTGGCCGCGATCGGGGAATTGACCGAAAAAGCGTGGCTGCTGCCCCATGTCCGCCGGGTCGATTCGCTGACGAATTTTCAGCATACCTATGCCATTGGCGACGAGATGATCGTCGAGGATCTGGTCCCCGACCTCCTTGCCGTGACCCCTGAAGTTGCCGCGAATGCTCGGAAAATTGCGCTGTCGCGGCCTGAGTTGCTTGATGTGATGATCGATCCGACCGGGCGCTATGGCGCGATGCAGGTGATGTTCCGCCTGCCGGGTATCAGTCCCGAGACCGAAGTGCCGATGATCGTCGAGGAGACTCAGGCTCTGGCCGCACAGTTTCGCGCCGAATACCCGGAAATCGAGCTGCGCCTGACCGGATCGGTGATGATCAACAATCAGTTCGCCGTGTCTGGTCAGGATGACGGGATGACCCTGACGCCCATGATGTTCGGGGCGATTTTATTGATCGTGTTGTTCGCTTTCCGCTCGGTTGTCGGGGTGTTGATGACGGTGACGGTGATTGCCATGTCCGCCGTGATCGGGCTGGGGGCGCTTGGATGGTCCGGTGTGGCGCTTAATTCGGTAACGGTTTTGGCTCCGCTGATCATCATGACGCTGGCGGTGGCGAGTGTGGTGCATGTGCTGGCCAGTGTGCGCCAGACGATGATGGAGACGCCCGACCGCAAGGAATGGGCGCGCGTCGCCCTTGCCGAGCATGGCGGCGAGATCGCGGTCGCCTGTATCACCACCGCCATCGGCTTTCTCGCGCTGAATTTCTCGATTTCGCCCCCGTTTCGCCAATTGGGCAATGTGGTGGCCGTGGGCGTGATGGGCGCGCTGTTTCTGACGCTCACATTCCTGCCCGCCTTGATTGCGATCATTCCGATGAAGCGGCGCGAGGCATTGGCCACGACCGACCGTTTCATGCGCCCGATCGCCGAATTCGTCATCGGATGGCGCAAGCCTCTGCTGGTGGTGATGAGCCTCTTGGTTGTCGCGCTGGCCTCGGGCATTCCGCGTTTGGCGCTGGAGGATGATTTCGTCCGCTATTTCGACGATCGCTATGAGTTTCGCCGCGATACCGATTACTTCGAGCAAAATCTCGGCGGTTTGAACATTCTCGAATATGCGCTGCCCGCCGGTCGGTCCGATGGCATCAACGACCCCCAATACCTCGCCAGCGTGAAGGAGTTTACCGACTGGCTACGCGATCAACCGGAGGTCACGCATGTTCGCTCGATGACCGATGTGATCCAGCGTCTGAATATGAACATGCATGCCGACGATCCGGCGATGATGAAACTGCCGGAGACCGAACAGGCCGCCGCACAGTTTCTGTTCCTTTACGAGTTGTCGCTGGGCTATGGGATGGATCTGACCGATCAGATCAATGTGGATCGTTCTGCGATGCGGATTTCCGTCTCCATGGCCGAAGCAACGACAAAACAGATGCTGGCGCTGGATGCGAAGGCGCAGGACTGGATGGTCGAGAATGCGCCTCAGATTGCCGTTGCACCGACGGGTATGAGTCAGGTGTTCAACTTGATCGCCTATCGCGATGTGCGCGCGATGCTGACGGGAACGGTGCTGGCGCTGGTGGCGATTTCGCTGTTGCTGTTGCTGATCCTGCGCGATGTGAAACTGGGGCTTATCAGCCTGATTCCGAACTTGATCCCCGCTGCGATGGCCTTTGGCATCTGGGGCTATTCGGTCGGAGCCGTAACCCTTGCGATTGCCGTGGTCATCGCGATGACCTTGGGGATTGTGGTGGATGACACCGTTCACTTCCTGTCGAAATACAAGGAGGGCAAGCGCAAGGGCATGACCCCCGAAGATGCCATCCGCTATACCTTCAGCAAGGTCGGCATGGCGTTGTTCGTGACGACCTTTGCGCTGGTGGCGGGCTTTGCCATCCTTTCGACATCCGGTTTTGCGGTGAATGGCGATATGGCCAAGCTGACCGCGCTGACCATCACCCTCGCGCTGGTGGCTGATTTTCTGCTGCTGCCTGCGCTGCTGATTACCATCGACAGGAGAGAGACCATGAAAGCCTCGACCCCGCCCCGTACCGCGACCACGACCACGACGACCGCCGCTCTTGGGGCCATTCTCGCTCTCGGTATGCTCGCCATGCCCAATCCTGCCAGCGCCCAGAGCGCCGAGGCAAAGGGCCTTGCCATCGTGCAGGAAGCCGAGCGCCGCGATTTGGGCTGGGGCGATTTCACCAATGACGGTGAGATGATCCTGCGCGATTCCAGCGGTAACGAAACCCGCCGCGTCTGGCGCGGGATGAACCTTGAACGCCCTGCACAGGCGGGGGAGGGTGACTGGTCCGTGATCGTCTTTTCCGCACCCCGCGACATTGACGGCACCGCCACGCTCACCCAAGCCAAGATCGAGCCGAGCGACGATGACCAATGGCTCTATCTTCCGGCGGTAAAACGCGTGAAGCGCATTTCCTCGTCCAACCGCACCGGCAAGTTCGTCGGATCGGAATTTTCCTTCGAGGATCTTGGATCGCAGGAGGTGGAGGACAACACCTATCGCTGGCTGCGCGACGAAGCCTGCCCCGGCCTGCCCTCGTTGAGCTGTTTTGTGATCGAGGGATACCCCAAGAACGCCAAATCAGGCTATTCAAAGCGGATAAGCTGGGTCGATGCGCAGGAATATCGCCAGCACAAGACCGAATTCTACAACCGCCGGGGCGATCTGGAAAAAACCCTCTCGGCGACCGGGCATGAGCAATATCTGGGCAAGTACTGGCGCCCGGCTCGGCTGGATATGGTCAACCACCAGACCGGCAAGTCGACCACATTGCTGCAAAGCAACTACGCCTTTCGCACCGGCCTGAGCGACGGCGATTTCAACGCCCAGCGCCTGCCCCGTCTGTCGCGGTGATGCCATGATGGCCAAGCATGTATTGCGCTCTGGCCAAGGGGCTGGAGCCTGGGGTCTGGGGGGGCTATGCACCGCCCTTGCCCTGTCGACCGCTCCCGCCATGGCCGATGAGATGCTGGGCGCGGATTTCGCCGAATTGCGCGGCGAGGCATCGGTCGAGGCGATCCTGTTCCCTGACGATCCCCTCTTTCCGGGGCAGGAGGATCAAAGCCTCTCTTTCGCGTTCGAGCCGACCGGCATTCTTGAATGGAACAGCGTCGAGGGTCTGGGCGGGGCCGATGTCACCGCCACGATCCGCCCGTTTTTCCGGGTTGATACACAGGATGACGCGCGCACCCACGCGGATCTGCGCGAGGCAAAGGTCGATCTGCGCTTCGGCGATACCGATGTGACCATCGGCAACGATATTGTGTTCTGGGGCAAGACCGAAGTGGACCAGATCGTCGATATCGTTAATCAGGTCGATGGGGTCGAGGGTACCGATGGCGAGGACAAGCTGGGCCAGCCGATGGTCGCGGTTCGTCGCATCGTGGAGGCTGGCGCGTTCAGCGGTCAGGCCAGCGCGTTCTACTTCCCTTATTTTCGCGAGCGGACTTTTCTGGGCACCGAATCCCGCCTGCGAAACGGCATCGTGGTCGATGGCAATGATGCGCGATATGAAACCGGGGCCGAGGAATGGACCCCCAGCTTCGCCGCGCGCCTTGCCGGGTTCTACGGTGATGTGGATGCGGGACTGCATGTGTTTCACGGTCTCAGCCGCGACCCGGCCTTTGAATTCACCAGCCCGACCAGCCTGCGCCCGGTCTATGGCAGGATCACGCAAATCGGGCTGGATGCCCAATACACGTCCGGCGCGACTCTGTGGAAGGCCGAGGCAATTGGTCGCTTCGATCAGCGTAACCTCGCCTTCGAGAAAGAGGATTACGCCGCCGCCATCGCCGGGGTCGAGCACACCCTCTACGGTATCGGGGACAGCAATGCCGATCTGGGCTTGATTGCCGAATATGCCTATGACAGTCGGGGCAGTAACGCCCTGACCCCATTCGAGAATGACGCGGTGATCGGGGCACGGCTTGCGCTGAACGATACACAAGATTCCAGCGCGCTATTCACCGCCGCAATCGATACCGAAACCGCCGAAACCGTGTTGCGACTGGAGGCGGAGCGGCGGCTGGGTGACAGCTTCAAGCTGGAAATCGTCGGTCAGGCGTTTTTCAACACCGATGAGGCATCGTTGTTCAATTCCCTGCGGGATGACCATTCCCTTCGCATCACTCTTTCGGCATTCTGGTAATTATGGGCGAAAAGGATTCCCCCCTTATCCTGCGCGATGGGTTGAGCGATACCCATGCACAGATCGTGTGCCATGCGGCGGCGCTGTTCTGTACGATGGGCTATACCAAGACCAATATCGGCGAAATCGCCGCACGGGTTGGCATGTCGCCGGGCAATCTCTACCGTTATTACCGCAACAAGCAAGCCATCGGCGAGGAGGTCGTGCGCTGTTATCTCGCCCATGCGGAGCAGGTGATGCAGGGCGCGATAGCCGATGCGGAGCAACGGGCAGAGGCGCGGCTCCGGGCCATGATCCATGCCGGGATCGGCAGCCTGCTGGATGCCTTGCGCGAAAATCAGCATCTTGTGGAACTGGCCGATATGATTTGCGCCAGTGACAGCGGCATCCTGCGCGCGCATCTGGAGTGGAAAACCGGGACCTTTGCCGATCTGCTGCGCGAGGGCGTGGCACGCGGGGAATGGGCGCTGGCCGATCCGGCGGCGATGGGCGAGACGGTGCTGGACGCGACCCGTGCCTTCTGGATGCCCATGGCATTGGCACAGCTCGACCCCGAACGGGTGCCCGATCGTGTCAGCGGCGTTCTCGATGTGCTGGTCGCGGGGTGGCGGAAATAGAGCCTCCTCAATGATATGAGGAGCCTATGGCATCGCCAGAAACGCCCGCACCGGCCCGATCGACATCGCCGGTGCTTCCTCCTGCGGTACATGGCCGAGATCGGGCAGGCGCACGAGGGTCGCATCGGGCAAGCTGCGCTCGTAATCGGCCGCATTGGCGATGGGGATCATCCCGTCTTCCTCGCCCCAGAGCAGCAGCACAGGCACCGTGATCCCCGCCAGACGCGGTTCGGGGTCCACCAGAATCGTCTGGCGAAACCGATCCAGCAGCGCCCCCCGGCCCCCCGGTGCGCGCAGCAGGTCGTGGTAGCGGTCCAGCGTAGCGTCATCCAGCCGTGCGGGGTCCGCATAGGCGATTTCGAGATTCGAGCGCAGGGCAAAGCGCGGCAATACGATTTTCATCACATCGAAGACCGGCGGAATGTCTGCCGCTTTGCCATATTCGAAGGGTGGGCTGGCAAACCCGTCGGGCGATACCAGAACCAGCCGCTCGACCCGACCCGGATGCGCCACCGCAAAGCGCCACGCAATGCGCCCGCCCAGCGAATTGCCGATGATCGCCGCCCGCTCTACCCCCAGATCGTCCATCAAGCCGCTGAGCAGGTCGATGCTGCGCGCATCGGTATAATCGCCGGTCGGATCGGGGGGGGACAGGCCCGATCCGGGCAGGTCGAAGCGGATGACACGAAAATCATCGTCCAGTGCCTGCGCCCATCCCTCCCATGTATGCAGGCTGGACGCGACGCCGTGGATCATCACCACCGCCCGTGCCTCCCTTGGCCCGGTATCGCGGATATGCAGCCGCGTACCGGCGACCGCGCGCATGTCTTCAGGGGCGTTCAGATAGCGCGCCTCCAGGGTTTCACGGGATAGATCGGGGGTCAGGGTGCACCCCGCCGCCACGATCATCGCGGCGCAGGCCACAAGCGCGATCAGGCTCCGCCGTCTCATATCCGGCGCTCCGGCGCGAACAGCACGAAGACTGCCCCCAGCATTAAAAAGCCCATCGCGAGATCAAAGGGAAACATCCGGTCCATCGTTTCGGGCGGGAACAGCCATAATTCAAATCCCAACGCGCTGCCCTCGATGCCTGCGCCCCCGATGGCCAGAATGTTATTGGCCACATGCAGGCCCATTGCCGCCCCCAGCCCCCCCGTCCGCCAGACGAGCGCCGCCGTGATCAACCCGATAATCAGGATTTGGATCAGCATCCGTGACCGCATTCCGGCCTCCATCTGTGGGTCATAATGCAGCGCGGCAAAGATCATGGCCGGAACCACCGCCCAGACCAGCGGATGTCGCGACCATGCCGCGAATTGCTGAAGCAGATACCCCCGGAACAACACTTCTTCCGACGTAGCCTGCATCACGATCCCCAACGAGATCGGCACGATCCAGACCGACCATTCCGACATCGGCAATGCGCTGCGCTCCGGCATGCCGAGAACGGCGAGATAGGCGACGATGCTGATGGCATAGAAAGCCACCGCAAAGACAGCCCCGCGTATCAGGTTTGCGCCATCCGGTCGCCGGGAGGGATGAAACACAGTGCCAAAGGGCCGCCAATGCACCCCCCGCACCGCAATCGCGACCCCGATCCATAGCCCAAGAAAGGTCAGCAGAAAGACCATCACTCCCTGCGGCGTCATGGTCCGGCCCGTATTGGTTACGCCATGGACCGCATCGGGGCCGAGACCCAGCGGGGCAAACACCCCCTGCGAGATCAGCCCGATAAACCAAAGACCCCCGCCGAACCATACACCGCAAATCACCAGCAAGCCGACCAAGACGCGCCACCATGCGCTGCGCGTCCGGGCCGGATCGATATAGGCGTGGAAGGCTGTACTTTCAGGCAGCCTCATGCGGGCATCGTCAGGTTGATGCCGGATTTTTTGACCACCCGGCCGGTCGAGCGCATGGCGTCTGACCTGTCATTGATTGTCATCGCCTTTGCCCTCATCGCACACCAATACTGGACACGCCCGATCCGGGTCGCACCTAACAGAAGCATTGGCAAGAGTAGAACGTTCCGCGCCTGAAAAGGAAAGCACCTGAGGGCGGGGCAGGCCATTTTCTTCCGGAAAGGATCATGGGGTGACGTCTTGCGCCGAAGATATTCTGCCGCCGCCCTTCGACGCGTGGTTCGAAGCGCGGGGATGGGCGCCCCATCCCTATCAGCGCGCCCTGTTATCCGGGGCCGAGGAGGGCGTAACGCAGCTGTTGATTGCGCCTACGGGGGGCGGAAAGACGCTAGCGGGGTTTTTGCCATCCCTGATCGATCTTGCGCCGGGCGATCATGATGGCCTGCACACGCTCTATATCAGCCCGTTAAAAGCATTGGCCGCCGATATTCGCCGCAATTTGGAAGGCCCGGTGGCAGAGATGGCCCTGCCAATCCGGGTCGAGGACCGAACAGGCGATACCAAGCAAAGCGCTCGCCTGCGCCAGAAAAAGACCCCGCCGCATATCCTCTTGACCACGCCCGAAAGCCTCGCACTCTTGCTGACCGATCCCTATGCGGATCAGATGTTCGAAAAGCTGCGCGCGGTCATCATCGACGAAGCCCATGCGCTTGCGGGCACCAAACGGGGCGACCAGCTGGCTCTGGGCATGGCACGCCTGCGCCGGATGGCCCCGGATCACCGGCGCATCGGCCTGTCGGCGACCGTAAAGGATGCGGATGCACTGGGCGCGTGGCTCGATCCTGAGGGGGCGCGGATCGTCCGTGCGGATCCCGGCCCGAAGCCCGATATCCGCATTCTCGACGAGGCCGGACCGCCGCCTTGGTCTGGCATGAATGCACGCTATGCCGCCAAGGCCGTGTTGCAGGCGATCCGCAAGGCGCAGACGGCCATCGTGTTTATCAATACCCGCGCGCAGGCCGAATTGTTCTTTCAGGCGCTTTGGGCCGTCAATGACGATCACTTGCCCATCGGATTGCATCACGGCTCCTTGGCAAAGGAGACCCGGCAAAAGGTCGAGGCGGCGATGAGCGCGGGAGAATTGCGCGCGGTTGTCTCCACGTCCTCGCTTGATCTGGGCATTGACTGGGGCGCGGTCGATCTGGTGGTGCAGATCGGTGCGCCAAAGGGCGTTGCCCGGCTGGTTCAGCGGATCGGGCGTGCGAACCATCGCTTCGATACCCCCAGCCGCGCGTTGCTGGTGCCAGCGAACCGCTTCGACTTTATCGAGTGTGTGGCGGCGGTCGAGGCGGTGCTGGCTGGCGAGATCGATGGCGCGCCTCCGGTGCCCGGCTCGCTCGATGTTCTGTGTCAGCATATCCTGCTCGTCGCCTGCGCCGGACCGTTCGAGGCGCAGGCGCTCTATGACGAGGTGCGATTGGCGGGGGCGTATCGCGATCTGAGCCGCGCCGAGTTCGATCGCTGTCTCGATTTCTGCGCTACGGGTGGCTATGCCCTGCGCGCTTACGATCGCTGGAAACGCCTGCTGGAGCGGGATGATCCCGATGGTCGGCGCCGGTGGCACCTTCGCGATCCCCGTGCCGCCCGCCGTCTGCGCATGAATGTCGGCACCATCGTTGAGGCGGAGACGCTGGGCGTGCGGCTGAAATCCGGGCGCGGCCCCGGCGGATACAAGCTGGGCGAGGTCGAGGAAGCCTTCGCCGCCACCCTGCGCCCCGGCGATACTTTTCTGATCGGGGGCGAGACCGTGCGCTATCAATCCATGCGCGAGATGACGGTTCAGGTTACCCGCGACGGCGGTAAGGAGCCAAGCGTGCCGGTCTTCGCCGGATCGCGAATGCCGATCTCGACCGCCTTGGCGGATCGCGTCATCGCCATCATGGGCGCGCCGGAGCGCTGGGATGCCTTGCCGGACCCGATCCGCGAATGGCTGCGCTTGCAAGCGGGTGTCTCGCATTTGCCTGCGCGTCATCGTTTGCTGATCGAGGCGTTCCCTTGCCGCGAGCGCGAACACACTGTTTTTTGGAGCTTTGCGGGCCGCAATGCGCATCAGACTCTCGGCCTGATCCTCACAAAACGGATGGAGGCGGCGGGTTTGGGGCCGCTGGGATTTGTCGCCAATGATTACGCCTTGATGATCTGGTCGCTCGACCCCGTGAGAGATCCCGAATCCTTGCTTGATCCCGAAGGGCTGCGCGAGGGGCTGGATCGCTGGATGGCCGATACAACGATGATGAAGCGCACCTTCCGCACATCCGCCGTGATTGCCGGGTTGATCGAGCGGCGGTTTCCGGGTCTGCAAAAGAGCGGCAAACAGGCGACGGTCAGCTCGGATGTTCTCTACGATACCCTCATGAAATACGATCCCGGCCATCTGATGATCGACATCACACGGGACGAGGCGATGCGCGGAATGGTCGATTTCGACCGGATCGACGACCTGACCGACCGCATTCGGGGCCGCATCGATTTTATTCGCCTCAAGCGCGTCTCCCCCCTCGCCGCGCCGCTATTGCTGGAGGTGGGCCGCGAATGGGTCTCCGGATCGGCAGAGGAGCGTCTGATCGACGAATTCGCCGGAATAGAGGCAATGATCGATCTGGTTGGGCGCTAATCCGGGTTCTTTTATTCTGTATATAGTATAAGTAATACTGTGCCAATTCTGTAAGAAGTCAGTTTTTCCATCCTCGTAACATCACGAATTCGCGATCAATTTTGTTTTATATTGGTTCTTGAAATCAAAAATTATCCTGTATCGTCTCATTTCAGTTCATATTTCGGAGGGTAAAATGAATTCTGTAGGAAATTCCGGTGGAGCACACGGTTGCGATTGCGCAGCGGGATCTCAGCAATCGGGCGCGAATTCTTTCGCATCGATTTTCGAAAGCGCTCAATCAAACGGCGCGCAGACGACCGCGAATACTGCCTCTTCCCCATCGGGTGCCGGGCAGGTCTCGGACGAGCAATCCTCCCGCTCCCAAACCCGTGCAGAAGCTCAGGAAGCCCGCGCCGAAAGCCGCGCCGAGCGTCAGGAGGCTCGCGATGCAGAGCGTGCCGAGCGTGCCGAAGCCCGGCAGCAGGAGCGCGCGGAGCGCCAGCAGGCCCGCGCCGAGCAGCGTGCAGAGCGTCAGGAGACCCGCGCCGCCGAACGCGCCGAGCGTCTCGAAGCCCGCGCGGCGGAGCGTGCTGGCGGGGGCGATCAACCCGCCGCCGCATCCAATGTGCCCACCACGAACGGCCAGATTCTGGGCGGTACGACCGATCCGGGCGCGACCATCGATCCGGTCAATGGCGATTTCACCCGCGATGGCGGCGATGTTCCGATCGCCAGCGTCGGCGTCGAGGATCTGGGTGCAAATGCCGATGGAACGCGCAATATCCGCGTCACCTTTACCAATGATGGCCCCGAAGGCGGCACCTTCCTGACGCCGCCATGGGTCGCCATTCAGGACGGCACCTTCGACATTTATGACGAGGGCGGCGAAGCGGCCGAGTTTCTCGAACGTATTGCCGAGGATGGCACCGTCGATTCCATCGGCGAGGCCTTTCAGTCCAGCGGTGCGGTTGGCGATGCCGGTGTTATCACGGGGCCAGACGGTCTGGCCGCTGGTCCGCTCGATCCGGGCGAGTCTGGTTCCATCGTTTTGACGGTCGATCCGACGCAGTCGCAGTTCCTCAACTTTGCGTCGATGGTCATCCCCTCGAATGATGCGTTCATCTCCTCGCCGGACAACCCCACCGCGTTGCAGATTTTTGACGATCAGGGCAACTTCACCGGCGGCGAGTTCTCCGTCACCGGCGCGGATGTTCTCGATGCAGGGACCGAGGTGAACACCGAACAGGATGCCGCCTTCCTCAATCAGACGGCACCGGATACGGGCGTCGATGAGGGCGGTGTCGTCACGGCGCATCCCGGCTTTATCGGGTCGGAGGGGCTACCGGCAACGGATACCGCCGCATCCTTCCCGGATCGGATGATCAGCGCGCGATACTGAGCCGCCATTCTATTTCAAGTCGTTACCTGCCATGATCCCCTGCATCGTATACATCCGATGCAGGGGATTTTTTTGGCGCCCGTGTCATCTCCCGATCCGATCCCGCCGCATTTGGGTATAGGTGCCCGGCCCGATCAATGACCGCGTGCTCGACTGCGCGCCGAACGGGCGTACATTCCGAGGGCAGGGCCATGCGCGCGGCTGCGTTGGCGCGAGGAATACGACATCGAATGAAGGGCATCCGCCAATGACGACGATCCATCAGACCACCGGTCCCCGCACGTCCCCCGCCAGTGCCGCCCTGTCGCGGTTTCTGGTGCTCGATCTCACCCGCGTGCGTTCTGGTCCGACCTGCGTTCGACAACTGGCCGATTGGGGGGCCGATGTCATCAAGATCGAGACACCGACGGATGATGCGGAAATGGGCGGTCCTCGCGCAGGCGCAGATTTTCAGAATCTCCACCGCAACAAACGCAGCCTGACCCTGAACCTCAAATCTGACGAAGGAATGCGCATCTTTCGTCAACTGGCCGACAAGGCCGATGTCATCGTCGAGAATTTTCGCCCCGATGTAAAAACCCGCCTTGAGATCGGTTACGAGACGCTTTCGGCCTCGAATCCCGGTCTCGTCTATGCGTCGATTTCGGGCTTTGGGCAGGATGGTCCCCTCGCCACCCGTCCCGGCTTTGACCAGATTGCACAGGGCATGGGCGGATTGATGTCCATCACCGGCGCGCCGGGGGCGGGGCCGATGCGCGTTGGCATCCCTATCGCCGATCTTTGCGCGGGCATCTTCGCGGCCCAAGGAATCCTTGTCGCCCTGTTGGAGCGCGCGGTATCGGGGCGCGGTCAATGGGTCCAGACATCTCTGCTTCAGGCACAGGTCTTCATGCTCGATTTTCAGGGTGCCCGTTATCTGATGGAAGGCGAGGTGGCGGGGCAGGCGGGCAACGACCATCCGACCGTCATCCCCACCGGCGTTTTCGCCACACGCGACGGACATATGAATATCGCCGTGGCGGGTGAGGTGATCTGGCAGCGCTTCGCGGTGGCGATGGGGCGCGAGGACTGGTTAACCGATCTGCGCTATGCCGATGCCGAGGGCCGCTCGACGCACCGGGCCGCTCTCAATGCCGAGATCGACGCGATCACCGCCACCGAAACCACCGCCCATTGGGTCGACATGCTGACCGATGCGGGTGTTCCGGCGGGCGAGATCAACGATATCGCCGGGGTTTTTGCAAATGATCAAGTGCAGCATCTTGGCATGGCCGCTCCCATGCACAGCACGGAGCGCGGTGAGACCCATGTGATCGCCCAGCCGATCAAGCTCAGCCGCACCCCCAGCACCGTCACCGCCGCGCCCCCCACGGCCGGAGAGCATGCCGAGGCGATCCTGTCAGGTTTGGGCTATGACGCGGCAGCGATTGCCGCGATGCGGGCAAAGGGGGTTATCTGAGCCGAAATACCGATCAGCATTCCCCGGCATTGCCCTAACCCGTCTGCGCGGCCACATCCTGACCGGCTTCGACCAAGGCGCGCAGACCCTCTTCCAGCCGCGTTTCTGCCCGAATGGACAGCAAGCGCTGCATCCGCGCCGCGTCACCGACCGAATCACGGATATCGCCGTCGCGGGGCGGGCCATAATCGATCTGCCCCGCCGATCCGGTCAGGTCACGCAGGGTCTCGGCCAGCATCGCGACCGTGACGGCGCGCCCCGTGCAGACATTAATGGCATCGAAGGTCGCGTCCTGCTCCAGCCTGCGACGTCGCAGCAAGCGGTCGAGCGACGCGATCAGTGCCCGTACCACATCGCCGACATAGACGAAATCGCGGGTTTGCTGGCCATCGCCATTGATCGTGACCCCGTCGCCCTTCGCAAGCTTTTCGGCAAAGATCGAGATCACGCCCGAATACGGGGAATAGGGGTCTTGCCCCGGCCCATAGACATTGAAGAAGCGCAGCGCCGTATTCGAAACTCCGAAAATCTCCGCTGCCGCGCGCCCGTGCAATTCGCCGCCCAGCTTATCGGCTCCATAGGGCGACATTGGCGCAGGGGACGTCCGCTCGGCGATGGGCAGGGTTCGCGCGGCGCCATAGATCGCCGCCGACGATGCCCAGACAATCGGCAAGGCTCGCTCCGCCGCATCCCGCGCGGCTTCCATCACCGTTAGTGTGCCGGTCAGGTTGGTTCGGTGAGACGTTACCCAGTCTGTATTGCACCGCTCGACCGAAGCGATGGCGGCCAGATGCACGATTCCATCCGCGTCCGACATTGCCTCGGCCACGGCATTTGCATCCGCGACATCGCCCACAATCAGTTCGGCACTATCGGGGATGCCCGATGCTTTGCCGGAGGAAAGATTGTCGAGAACGCGAACCCTTTGCCCTGCGTTAACGAGGGCGTGGCAAAGATGCGTTCCGATAAAACCGCAGCCGCCCGTCACCAGAATTGTCCCGCCGCGCTCGTTCATACCAAATCTCCCGTCCTGACCTGTTGGGAGACAGCATCGCCGATATCGCATAACTTTCGGTGTAGTGCGGTGTACGAGTTTCCGGTAAGGGCAAGACAGACGCTGCATAATCGTAGAGTGAAGACCGATGAGCACAGAGACCGCGCTTTGTATTCTTGCCGCAGGCAAGGGAACCCGCATGCGATCCGACTTGCCGAAGGTCCTGCACGAAGTTGCGGGCCTGTCGATGCTTGGTCATGCCTTGCGATCCGGCGATGGATGCTCTCCATCCCGCGTGGTGGTCGTGACCGGGCACCAATCCGAGCGCGTCGCCGACGCCGCGCGCCATCTCGCGCCGGAGGCCATCTGTGTCGAGCAGTCGCCGCAACTTGGCACGGGCCATGCTGTGCAGATGGCTGCGCCCGCTCTGGCGGATTTTGGGGGAGATGTGTTCGTCCTGTTCGGCGATACGCCCCTTATCCGGGCTGGCACGCTCGACGCGATGCTGGCCGCGCGCCGGGCGGGGGCGGATGTGATCGTTCTGGGGTTCGATGCGGCGGTTCCGGGCGGTTACGGCCGCTTGATCCTTGATGCCTCCGGTGGCCTTGACCGCATCGTCGAGGCAAAGGAGGCGAATGCCGAGGAACTCGCCGTAACACTCTGCAATTCGGGTGTGATGTGCGTTCCGGGTCCGATTTTGTTTCGCCTGCTGGACAAGGTCACGAACGACAATGCCAAGGGCGAATACTACCTGACCGACATTGTGGCCCTTGCCCGGACGGAAGGATTGGCCTGCGCCGTCGTTCGCTGCGACGAGGAGGAGACACTGGGCGTCAATTCCCGCGTCGATCTGGCCGCCGCCGAGGCCGCGTGGCAGGCCCGTGCCCGCATCGAGGCGATGGAGCGCGGCGTCACCATGACCGCCCCCGACACCGTGTTTCTCGCCCATGATACCCGGATCGGACAGGACGCCACGGTCGAGCCGCATGTCGTTTTCGGCCCCGGCGTGACGGTCGAGGGCGGCGCGATCATCCGGGCGTTCAGTCATCTGGAGGGCTGCACCGTTGCCAAAGCTGCAATCATCGGTCCCTATGCCCGTCTGCGCCCCGGCGCGCATATCGGCGAAGAGGCCCGGATCGGCAATTTCGTCGAGATCAAAGCCACCCATTTTGGCAAAGGGGCAAAAGCGAACCACCTTACCTATGTCGGCGACGCCGAGATCGGCGCGGGCACGAATATCGGTGCGGGCACCATCACCTGCAATTACGATGGCGTGCTAAAGCACCGAACGGTGATCGGTGAGCGAGTGTTCATCGGCTCGAATTCTGCACTTGTCGCGCCGGTCGAGATTGGCGAGGGTGCGATGGTGGGCGCGGGATCGGTTATCAGCCGGGATGTCGAGCCGGACGCCTTGGGCATCACCCGCGCGCTTCAGGAAAACCGCCCTTCTTTTGCCGCTAAACTGCGTGAAAAGCTGTTGGAAACCAAAGCGCGGCGCGCGCAGAAATAGACCAGCGAAATGCATGATTTCCCGGTTTGAATCGGGGGGACAACAATGCAGCCCGGCATCATGAAAGTTGCTGCCGGGTTTTCCCCTGTTAAATTGCATGTAAGTGAAATGCTTGTAACGTGTTCTACGGCCAGTCTTGCGGTCAAGGTAAAGGAAATTTTCCATGTGTGGCATCGTCGGAATACTCGGTAATGGGCGCGAAGCCGCTCCCCTGCTTCTCAATGCGCTGAAAAGCCTCGAATATCGCGGGTATGACAGCGCCGGTGTCGCGACGGTGAAGGAGGGGGCGCTTGATCGCCGCCGGGCCGTCGGCAAACTCTCCGCTCTTGCCAGCCTGCTGGAAAACCATCCCATCGGCGGCTCGACCGGCATTGGACATACCCGCTGGGCCACCCATGGCGCGCCCACCGAAACCAACGCGCATCCCCATGCTTCGGGCCGGGTTGCGGTCGTGCATAACGGCATCATCGAGAATTTTCAGGAACTTCGCGCGATGCTTACCGGTTACGGGCGCAGCTTCGCCACCCAGACCGATACCGAAACGATTGCCCAGCTATGCGACCATTTTCTCGGCACCGGCCTGTCACCACAGGATGCGGCGGCGGCAACCTTGGCCAAGCTGGAAGGGGCCTTTGCTCTTGCCTTGCTGTTCGATGGTGAAAACGATCTCATGATCGCGGCGCGCAAGGGTAGCCCGCTGGCCCTTGGCTATGGCGATGGGGAGATGTTCGTTGGCTCCGACGCCCTTGCGCTGGCGCATCTGACCAACCGCATTTGTTATCTCGACGAGGGCGACTGGGCCGTCCTGACCCGTGATGGTGCGACGATCTACGACCGCGACGGCACCCTCGCCAATCGCGAAGTCCGTATCGTCAATGTCAATTCCGTCTTGGTCGATAAGGGCGAGTACAGGCACTTCATGGCCAAGGAAGTACACGAGCAGCCCTCTGTTGCGGGCTATGCCCTTGGCTCGATGACCACACCGGAGCGCGATGCAATCCGTGATCTGTCGGGCATTCTGGATCTGAGCAAGACGCCGCGCGTCACTATCGTAGCTTGTGGCACTGCCGGATATGCGGGGCATGTCGCGAAATACTGGTTCGAGCAGGTCGCGCGCCTGCCGGTCGAAGTCGATATTGCCTCCGAATTCCGCTATCGTCAGCCGCCTTTGCCGGAGGGGGGCGTCGCCATTTTCGTCTCGCAATCGGGCGAGACCGCCGACACTCTCGCGGCCCTGCGCTATGCCAAAGCGCATGGCCAGAAGATCGTCGCGGTCGTCAATGTCCCCGAATCCTCCATTGCGCGTGAGGCGGATCTGGTCTTGCCGATTCATGCCGGTCCTGAGGTTGGCGTCGCCTCGACCAAGGCATTTACCTGCCAGTTGATGATCCTCGCCAGCCTCGCCATCGCCGTTGCGCGTCAGCGCGGGGCCATTGATGGGACCGAAGAAAACCGCCTCGTCCGCGCTCTGTCCGAGGTGCCGCGCCTGCTGTCCGAAGCCATCGCGACCGAAGGCGAGGTCGAAAAACTGGCCAATGAGTTGGCCAAGGCCCGCGACGTTATCTATCTGGGCCGGGGGTCGCAATTCCCGATTGCCCTTGAAGGGGCGCTGAAGCTCAAGGAAATCAGTTATATCCACGCGGAAGGCTATGCGTCCGGCGAGCTGAAACATGGCCCCATCGCCTTGATCGACGAGAATGTCCCCGTCGTGACCCTCGCGCCGCGCGATGCGCTCTATGAAAAGACCGTCTCGAATATGCAGGAGGTGATGGCCCGCGCCGGAAAGGTTCTGCTGATTTCCGATGCTGCCGGGGTGGCACAGGCAGGCGAGGGATGTTGGCGCACCCTGACGATGCCTGATTGCGACCCCTTTGTCGCGCCCATCGTCTACGCCATTCCAACCCAGTTGATCGCCTATCACACGGCGGTCGCAAAAGGCACCGATGTCGATCAGCCGCGCAATCTCGCAAAATCGGTGACCGTGGAATAGAGCATAGCTGCCACTGATCGCCAAAATCCAACCGCTCCGGGTGAAAGCCTGGAGCGTTTTTTATGGGTGAGGGGTGCTGAGTGCCGAGTGCCGGAAAGCACCGCGCGGTTGAGACCCGACCGCTGTTTCAGTACAAAACAAGTACAGAAAAGAAGCATCCAATGATTCGCTGTGCCGTCACGGGGCGGTGTGCGATCATTGTTCTATCCTGAAATCAGCCCTTTACCCTGATTTTCGGATATTTTTCCTAACCGATCTCCGGTTCATTCAATTCTGGCACCGATCCACAATGCGATGTGTCGCATTTGTGTCGTTGCGCCCTTCCATGGTCCCCGTGAGGAGTATATTTCTCCATGACCCCCAATCTATCCCTCGAACCGCTCGTCTCGGCACAGGCCCAAAAGCATGTGACCGTCAACGAAGCCCTGGCCCGCATCGATGCCGCGATGCAATTGACTGTTCTCGACCGCGATCTTGCGGACCCTCCCCAATCCCCTGCCGATGGCGACCGCTATCTCGTTTCTGCCGATGCAACGGGTCTGTGGAGCGGCCATGACGGCCATATCGCGGCTTGGGATTCTGCCGCCGTCGCATGGCTGTTTCTGACCCCGCGCGATGGTTGGCGGGTCTGGGTTGTCGATGAAAGCGCCTTGCTTGTTCTTGTCGATACCGTCTGGCAGTCGGTGGGCGGCGATACGACATCGCTCAACCCGGCATCCGGCGGCGTGATCGGCGTCAATACGACCGCCGACTCGATCAACCGTCTGACCGTCAAATCCGATGCCGCGCTGTTTTCCCATGACGATGTAACGCCCGGCAGCGGCGATATGCGCCTGACTCTCAACAAGGCCTCCCCGGCGAATGATACATCCCTGACGCTCCAGACCGGCTTTTCCGCCCGCGCCCAAGTCGGATTGACGGGCGACGATGACCTCAGGATGAAGGTCAGCCCCGATGGATCGACCTTTCATGATGGCCTGTCCATCGATAACGGAACCGGGGCCGTCAGAGTGCATAACGGCGCGTATTTCGGGTCGTCTGACACCCTGCTTTCAGACTATGAAACGGGCACATGGACGCCGCAGGTGCTCGGCAGTACGACGGCGGGCACGATCAGCGGCGGGGTCTTCCGGGGCCGCTATATCAAGATCGGCCATCTCGTGATGATCGATTTTCAATGCCTCTATTTCGCGATCAGCGGCGCAAGCGGCGATTTGATGATCACGGGCCTGCCCTTTGCCGCGTCGCTGGACAGCGGCAGAGCCTTTCCGAGCGGCAATTTCAGGATACTCAATCTCAATGCCGGTTCCTTGGCGAGTTTGGCCAATATCACAACCGAAATCAGAACCAATGAAATCGTGTTCCGCAAATCGGTCAGCGGCGGTTCTTGGTCAGCCATTCAGGTCGAGAACCGGGCGAATATCTTCATCGAAGGAACCATGCTTTACAGGACGGCATCATGAGTGGCTATTCAATATCGATCGATCCCTATGGCGTTGTTTTGGTGCGCCAAACCCTCAATGGCGACAATCATCGCTATACCCTTACGCCAGAGCAGGATATCGCGGGGCAACCCGAGGAGATCCGTGCTTTCTGCGCCGCGCACTGGACCCCGCAAACCCGTCAGGTCTATGCGGCCTATCAGGAACGCATACCCTCTTCATCCGCCACCACTCAGGAGGTGATGGATCGGGCCATCCTGACCCTCAAGGATCTTCACGCGTCCTTTTTACAGGCCCATGCGGGTCAGCCGACCCTTCAGGAATATGCCACATGGAAACTGAAGGAAGACGCCGCGCGCGCCTATCTTGACGGCATGCCGAGTGACGCCCAGAAAACGATGATCGAGCGCGAAGCGGCGGGCGACGACACCCCGCCTATGGCTCTCGCACAGGTCATTCTGCGCAAGGCCGAGGCGTTTCACCACCTGATCGGCATCGCAGGCGGGATCAAGCGCAAGGCCGATGCCGCAATCGCGCGGCTAGGCCCCGATGCGGATAATGGCGCTGCCTTGAACGATATTCTTGCCAAGGCGCGGGTAGCGTTCGACCAGGCCACTGTGTCGTGATGTCGGGCGGTTCATCGCGACCGGATTGACCTGCGCAGTATCGGGAAATGACCATTTTCGGTGCATTTCCCGATACCTCTTGCCGTCACGCCTTGTGATGCACCTCGGCCAGACCATAGACCGGCGTGGGGATGCCAGCCTCCCGCGCCTTGAGTTGCAGCGACAGGAATTGCGAATAATGCCGCGACTGGTGCAGGTTTCCGCCATGAAACCACAATGCGTCCTGCTGCGTCGGTTTCCACATATTGCGCAATTCGCCTTCCCATGGGCCGGGGTCTTTGGGTGTATCCGATCCCAAACCCCAGCATTTGCCCACTTTATCGGCCATCTCCTGACTGACAAGCTGCGCGACCCAGCCATTCATCGAGCTGTATCCGGTTGCGAAAATCACCAGATTGGCGGGCAATTCCGTGCCGTCTTCCAAGACCAGCGCATCGGCGGTCAGTTTCATCGCCTGCCCATGGGCCAGCTTGATCTTGCCATCCGCGACCAGTTCTGACGCGCCCACATCGATGTAATAGCCTGATCCACGCCGCAGGTACTTCATGAACAGCCCGGTATCGTCTGCGCCGAAATCGTTGCGAAAGCCTGCTTTTTCAAGCCGGTTATAGAAATCGGCATCTCGTTTCTTCGTTTCGTCGACTTGCGGTCCCATCACGGCGGGCAAGACCTTGTAGGGCAATGAAGCGAAAATCAGATCGGCGGTATTGTGGTCGATCCCGTTCGCAATGGCTTTTTCCGAATAGAGATCGCCAAGCGCGACATCCATCAACGTGTCGGATTTCACGATATGCGTCGTCGAGCGCTGCACCATCGTCACATCCACATCCGCTTCCCACAGCGCGGCACAGATATCATGGGCGGAGTTATTGGAGCCGACCACGACAACCCGTTTGCCCTTATAGGCGTCCGGTCCCGGATGCTGCGAGGAATGCTGGATGTCGCCCTTGAACGCGTCCATTCCCGGCAGGTCAGGCATATTTGGTACGGCGGACATGCCGGTCGCGAAAACGAGCTGTTTCGGTTTCAGCGTCACCGCCTCGCCATCGCGGTTTACCTGTACCGTCCATTCGCCGCTCGCCTCGTCATAGGAGGCCGACTCGGCGGTCGATTTCGTCCAGTAATTCAGCTCCATGATTTTCGTGTAGCTTTCCAGCCAATCTCCCAGCTTGTCTTTTGGTGCAAAGACGGGCCAGTGATCGGGGAAGGGCAGATAGGGCAGGTGATCGTACCAGACCGGATCATGCAGGCAGAGCGACTTATAGCGCTTGCGCCAGCTATCGCCGGGGCGGTCATTTTTTTCGATGATGATCGTTGGCACGTTCAGGCGGCGCAACCGCGCCCCCAGTGCAATCCCGCCCTGACCCCCGCCGATGATGACGACATAGGGCTGCGCCGAGTAGCCAAGCTCCGCTCGCTCGCGCGCCATGCGCTCCGCATAGGTTTCGCGGTTCTTATCGGCCCCGTGCACGACTCCCGGCTCGCGTTCTGTGCCGATTTTTTCCTCATGCCCGATCAACCCCTGCGCTGTGGTCAAGAGGGTCCAGGCGCCGTTTTCCGTCAGGCGAACATGCCCGCGCCCATGGACGGCATCGGTCTGAAACGTGATCCAAGCCTCCGCAATTCCATCGGCTTCGGTCACGTCTCCGTCGATTTTCCAGTTCTTTGGATTGACGGTATCGAGGGTTGCCGCCGCCATCTCGCCGATCGCATCGCGCCCCTCCATCGTCTTGATATTCCACGTAAAGGAAACAAGATCGCGCCAGTAGCAGTCTTCGGCGAACAGCGCCTTGAGCGCTTCGATATCGCGGGTTTCCAACGCCGTGCCGAATGCGTCGAGCCAGGTATTCACGCGGCCCATCGGTGACTGAATATCCATGCATACTCTCCCTGCGCGGGTGTATTGTGTCTGCTGTCATCCGCGGCCCCGCTACCGCAGTGCGTGCAAAGCGTTGCGCAGGTTCCGGGAATTGGCAAGCGTTAACGGACGCCGTATGCGAATGAGCCGACCAGTGCGAGGATGCTTGCAAATGGGGTCGCATTTGGCTGAAAATAGCGACAGGGAGGGCTGAACCATGTGCAATATCTTTGCAGGGCAGGACCGGGCCGATTACGCCAGCGTCACCCGCTCCGTGCGTCTCAACGGGCTGTCGACCAGCATCCGGCTGGAGGCGCGCTATTGGCGAATGGTCGATGAAATCGCCGCAGCACAGGGGATGACGACCCCTAAATTCCTGTCCACACTCTACGATGAAGTGCTCGATCTGCATGGTGAAGTGTTGAATTTCGCATCCCTGTTGCGCACCGCGTGTCTCGTGCATCTGGAACAATCGGCGCATCTTCAGCCCGCGTAGTATCCCGCTACCACCATTGACCATTCGTCCTGCACTAGGTTTCATGGATAGCGGCGCAAGCAAACGCCGAACCATGAGGGAGAAAAGTGCCGATGGCGAAAATGGTCCACTCGATGATCCGCGTGCTCGACGAGGAACGCTCGGTCGCATTCTACCGCGATGCTTTCGGGCTTGAGGTGGCGGACCGGCTCGATTTCGACAATTTCACGCTGATCTATCTCAGCAATGCCGAAAGTCATTTCGAGTTGGAATTGACCGTCAACAAAGGCACGACCGAGGCGTATGATCTCGGCAATGGCTACGGTCATCTTGCTTTCGTGGTCGACGATGTCGATCCGCTGCATGCCCGTCTGACCGAGGCCGGGTACGAACCTCGCAAACTGACGGATTTCTCGCCGGGCGGTACATTGCTCGCGCGTTTCTTCTTCATCGCTGACCCCGATGGCTATCAGATCGAGGTCATCCAGAAAGGCGGGCGGTTCGGCTGAAACCGATCGACGACAATCAAAAATAACGACAGGGAGTGAAAATGATGATGACGAATGACAAGGCGGGGGGCGTCAATCGACGCGATTTCCTCGCCGCATCCGGCAAGACCGCCATCGGCGCGGCCATGGTGGTCGGCAGTGGAACCTTGCTCTTACCGTCGCAGGGCTGGGGCATGGAGCTGAAGGCCATCAAGCCCGAAACCATGGCCACGATGATTCAGATGGCCCGCGACATCTATCCCCATGACCGCGTTGCCGATAAATTCTACGCCAAGGCCATGCGCGCCCATGACGATGCGGCGGCGGATGATGAATCCAAAGCGGCCTTTTTCGAGGATGGCATCGCCGGTCTCGACGCAAAGGCCGGTGACGGCGGCTATCTCGGTCTCGGCTGGGAAGCGGATCGCGTCGCCATCCTGCGAGACATCGAAGACAGCGAGTTCTTTCAGGCCATGCGTGGCAGCCTCGTGGTCGGTCTCTATAACCAAAAGGCCATCTGGCCTCTCTTTGGGTATGAGGGCGCATCCGCCGAAAAGGGCGGATATATCGATCGCGGTTTTGATGACATCGAGTGGGTCTAGGGGAGAAGTGACATGGCAGCACCATATGACCTGAACGACGATTCCGTCGTCGTCATCATCGGTTCCGGCGCGGGCGGCGGCACGCTCGGCAACGAATTGGCCCAAAAGGGCATCGATACCGTCATTCTTGAGGCGGGCGCACGCCACGAGGCGGATGAATTCATCAATGACGAATGGGCCAGTTTCAGCCAGCTCGCATGGCTCGACAAGCGCACGACATCGGGCAGTTGGCGCGTCGCCACCGATTTCTCTGGCCTGCCCGCATGGATCGTGAAGGCGGTTGGCGGTTCCACCACTCACTGGGCCGGGGCCAGCCTGCGCTTTCAGGAACACGAATGGCGCGCGAAAACGCATTACGGCGATGTTGAGGGGGCCAGCCTGCTCGACTGGCCCATCACCGCCGAGGACATGGCCCCCTATTACGCCAAGGCCGAGGATAAGATGGGCGTCACGCGCACCAACGGCATCCCCGGCCTGCCCGGAAACAATAACTTCAAGGTGATGGAGGCGGGCGCAAAGAAGCTGGGATACAAGCGCGTGCATACCGGCAATATGGCGATCAACAGTCAGGATCGCGATGGCCGCACCCATTGCCAGCAATCGGGTTTCTGCTTTCAGGGCTGTAAATTCTCGGCCAAGTGGTCGACGCTTTACACCGAGATTCCCAAGGGCGAGGAAACCGGCAAGCTCGAAGTCCGCGCCAATGCCCATGTTCTGCAAATCCAGCACGGGGATGACGGCAAGGTCACCGGCGTTCTCTATGCCGATGCCGATGGCAATCAGCATGTGCAAAAGGCGCGTGTCGTTGCGGTGGCGGGTAACTCCATCGAAAGCCCCCGCCTCCTGCTGAACTCCGCTTCCAGCATGTTCCCGGATGGTCTTGCGAATTCGTCGGGTCAGGTGGGCAAGAACTACATGCGCCACATGACCGCCTCGGTCTATGCCAGCTTCGACAAGCCCGTTAACTTCTATCGCGGAACGACGATGGCCGGGATCATTCAGGACGAGTCGATCCACGATCCCTCGCGTGGCTTCGTTGGCGGGTACGAGATGGAGACCTTGGCGTTGGGCGTGCCCTTCATGGCGGCATTCCTCAACCCCGGCGGATGGGGCCGCGAGTTTGCGGCGGCGATGGACACCTATGACCATATGGCGGGCATGTGGATCGTGGGCGAAGACATGCCGCAGGAAAGCAACGCCATCACGCTGTCGGAGGAGAAAGACCAATACGGTCTGCCTGCCCCGAACGTGCATTTCGATGACCACCCCAACGATATCGCCATGCGCAATCATGCATGGAAGCAAGGGATGGCCGTCTATGATGCGGTCGGTGCGACGCAGACCTATCCGACCCCGCCCTATCCCTCGACCCATAACCTTGGGACGAACCGGATGTCGGCGGATGCGAAGGACGGCGTGGTCAACAAATGGGGTCAATCCCATGATATCGCCAATCTCTTCGTATCGGATGGTTCGCAATTCACGACCGGGGCCGCCGAAAACCCGACCCTGACTATCGTGAGCCTTGCCATCCGTCAGGCGGATTACATCGCCGAGCAAATGGGGCAAAAAGCGATCTGATGGATCTTTCGGCCCGGTGAAAAGCCGGGCCGGAACCTCTTTTCCCATCTGGAGCCTTCCGAATGATCACGAAACCATTCGGGAGGCTCTGTCACAGAGGCGCTCTCATATAGTGTTGGCACGATTTCTCCATCTGGGCCGTGGTCTCCTTGTCCCTGAGGTCTCTTTGGCGAGGTCCGTCCATGGAGGGCCAGTCATGAGAAGCGTGAGGCGCGACCTCGCGTCTCGCTCTTGGCTTGCGGTGATGTGCCTGTCCCTGTCCGGTGCGCCAGACGCCTTGGCCGCGACCGTCCCGCAATGCCGTGACGATGCGATGCTGGTGTTCGATGCCTCGCGCTCGATGATCAATATCAGCAGCGATGGCGCCGACCGCCCGCGCATCGACGAAGCGCGGGCGGCTCTGCGTCAGGTCTTGCCACAGGTGACGCCGTTTCGGGATATGGGTCTGATCGTCTATGGCCCCGGCAGGCAGGATGTTTGCGGCCATATCGATCTGCGTCTCGCGCCGCTGCCCGATGCCGGTGGGCGCATCATGGCGGAGTTGGACGGCATCGCCCCCGATGGCGATACCCCATTGACCGAAGCGGTCGCGCAAGCGGCGGAGATTTTGCGCGAGCGCGTATCGTCGGGCGCCATCGTCTTGATCACCGATGGGCGCGAGACCTGCGGCGGCCAGCCCTGCCGACTGGCCGAACGCCTGTCGCGGGATGCTCCGGGCCTGACGGTCCATATCATCGGTTTCCAGACTCAGATATCGTCTTTCGAGTGGCAAAGCTTCGGCCATGACGACATTCGCAATACCCAAGTCATCGCCCGGTGCCTCGCGGACAGGACCGGTGGCACCTATGCCACGGCCCAATCGACCGACGATCTCATTGCGGCGCTACAGGATGTGTTGGCCTGTCCGGTTATTGGCCGGGCCGGGCAGGTTACTCCGCCACCGCCGCCACGATCATAATTTCCACCTTCAGCGCCGCCCGTGCCAGTTTTGCCTCGCCGCAGCAGCGCGCCGGGGGCTTGCCGGGCACAACCCACGCATTCCACACCTCGTTCATCGCCGCGAAATCGCTCATATCGGCCAGCCAGATGGTCGCCATCAGCAGATGCTCTTTCGACGATCCGGCTTTGTCCAGCAATACCTCGATCTTTGCCAGAACATCGCGGGTCTGCGCCTGAATATCTCCGTCCGGATCGCCGACCTGACCGGATAGGTAAATCGTGCCGTTATGGATGACGGCGGGGGTGCTGCGTGTGCCCGGTTCGATCCGCTGGATGCTCATGGTGGTGTCCTCGTTGAAAAAATCAGCCCAATGCGGCCAGCCATAGCGTGACCGAGACGATGGCGGCAACCGTGCCGACCAGCACCACATTTGCGGCCAGCGCATCGGATCGACGATACATCACCGCGAACAGATAGATATTGATGCCCCCCGGCATGGCCCCCATCATGATCGTTACCTTGGCGACCAAGGGGTCGAGATCGAAGATCCAGAAGGCCAGTACGGCGATCAAGAGCGGCCTGACCAGCAGCGACAGGGCCACAAAGAACCCCGTTTCGATCAAATCCCCCCCGAACCGATAGCGCGTCAGCGTCGCCCCGATGCCAAACATCCCCAAGGGCAATGCGGCGGTCGCCAGCAGGCGCATCGCTTCTTCCGCCGGGGCGGGCAGGGGGATGCCCGACAGATTAAGCGCCAGCCCTGCCGTTACCGACACGACCATCGGATTGCGGCTCAGGCTGTAACCGACCTTGCGCAGTCCCGCGATCAGCCCCGCGCCATCGCGCGCTGCATTCTCCATCGTCACGATCCCGATCAGATACATGGTCGGCGAATGGATCGCGATGATGGCCAGCGCAATGGGCAAGGCTCCTACGCCATAGGCCCGCTCGATGATCGGCAGGCCGAGGAACAGCGAATTGGCGAAGAGTGCCGTAAAGCCGGATGCCACTGCCTCGCCGGGTCTTTGGCCAAACACCCGGCGCGCCGCAAGGATGCCGAGAATGAAAACGGCAAAGGCAGGCAGGTAATAACTGGTCAGCGCCAAGGGATCGAGCCGCTCGCCCAGATCCAGCGTCGCCGTTGCCCGGAACAACAATGCCGTCACCGCAAACCGCGTCGTAAAACGCAGCATTGCATCGACTTCACCATCCGCGATCGCCCTCAGGCGCGAAGCGATATATCCGGCAATAACGACCAAAAAGACCGGCGCAACGATGCCGAGGATGTCGAGCATTCCGTTCAGGCGCGACAGCGGTCGATAAGGCGGCTCAAAAAGGCGCTACCCGCTGCGATTTCATCCAGTGTGATATATTCATCCGCTTTATGCGCGCGCCCGATATCCCCCGGCCCGATCACGACCGTCGGAATATCCGCCATCGTTTGAAACAGCCCCCCTTCGGTGCCGAAGGCCACCTTCGCATGATCGTTTCTCTGGGCCAGTGATTTGGTGAAAGACACCACCTCCGCGTCGGGTGCGGTGTCCAGCCCGTCCACTTCCGAGATCGTGTGAAAATCGATCCCGGTTTCCGGTGCGACGGCCTGCATGGCCGGTTCCAGCGTTTCGCGCGCATAGGTCTTGACCCCCTCGACCATCGCATCGGCATCGTCTTCGCGGATGGCGCGAAATTCAAAATCGAATACGGCCTCATCCGGCACGATGTTCAATTGCGTGCCCCCATGTAACATGCCCACATGCGCGGTGGTATGGCCCACATCATAGAGCGGATCGACCGCCCCCGTCGCCGCAAGTTCGCGCCCCATATCCGAGATGAAAACCGTCAGGCGCGCCGCGTATTCGACCGCGTTGACATAGGTGGGCGCCAGCGACGAATGCCCAGTTTTTCCGCGCACTGTTACCCGGATCGACCGCTTGGTCTTGTGCCCCAGCACGACCTGCATCATCGTCGGTTCGCCCACGATGCAGGCGCGGGGTTTGACCGGCCAGTCCACGATTTCGCGGATTGCCCCTCGAACGCCGATGCACCCCACCTCCTCGTCATAGGACAGCAGGATATGCAGCGGCGTGGCCAGGTCGGCGGCGGTCATCTCCGGCACGGCGGCGAGGACACAGGCGCAGAAACCCTTCATATCCGACGATCCGCGCCCATAGAGCCGCCCGTCGATCACCGTCGCTCGAAAAGGATCGGTGCTCCAGGGCTGCCCATCGACCGGCACCACATCCACATGCCCCGACAGGATGATTCCCGGCGCATCCTTGGGGCCGATAGTGGCGATCAGGTTCGCCTTCTCTCCCGTCTCGTCATAGACGCGATGGGAAGCGACGCCATGCTCCGTCAGATACTCCTCCACCCATTCGATCAAAGGCAGGTTCGTATTCCGGCTGACAGTATCGAACGCGATGAGTTTTGCGAGGATGTCTTGGGCTGTCATAATGGCTCGCTGCGTGATGACGGATGGCTCCACGGTAGGCTTTCATTGGCCCTGTGCAAGCGGATGCGGCAAACTTCGGACTCGGCATTGCCGAAAACGGTGATAGCGTATGGTTAAGGGCACGCTCATCCCGTGCCGGAAATCTAACAAAATGGGGAGATGGATAATGACACTACGCAGAACCGCAACCGCAGCCGTGGCTCTTGCGGCCCTGATGGCGGCCGCCCCTGCATGGGCCGAAAAGCTAACGATCGGGCTGTCTTCCGAGGCGACGGCGGTTGATCCGCATTTCCATAACCTGACGCCGAACAACATGATCGCCGCCCATGTCTACGATGCGTTGATCGGACAGGACGAGAAACAGCGTCTGATCCCCGGCCTTGCAACCGCATGGAAGCCGATCGACGATACGACGTGGGAATTCACATTGCGCAAGGGCGTCACCTTCCATGACGGCACCCCCTTTACCGCCGATGACGTGGTCTGTACATGGGAGCGCGCGCCCAACGTCCCCAATTCTCCGTCAAGCTTTGGCACCTATACCAAGGGCAAGACGGTCGAGAAGATCGACGACTACACGATCCACGTAAAGACCGACAAACCGTATCCGCTGGTCCCGAACGACATTTCCACGATCTACATGGTCTCCAGCGAATCCGGCTGCGGAGCGTCGACCGAGGAGTTCAACGATCTGTCGGCGGCGCATGGCACCGGGCCATTCATCATGACCGCTTACGAGCCGGGATCGGTGATCTCGCTCAAGCGCAACGACAAATACTGGGGCGACAAACCACAATGGGATGAGGTCGATCTAAAGCCGATCAAATCCGCCCCATCGCGGGTTGCGGCCCTGTTGGCCGGGGATGTCGATATGATCGACGGCGTACCCACCACCGATATCGAAACGCTGAAAAAACGCGATGACCTGACTCTGAGCCAAGGCTCCTCGAACCGCGTGATCTATCTGCATATGGATCAGTTTCGCGAGAACAGCCCCCATGTCACCGCCAAGGATGGCGGCGAGATCAAGAACCCGCTTCTCGATCAGCGGGTGCGCCTCGCCATTTCCAAGGCTATCAACCGTAACGCCATTGTCGACCGCGTGATGGAAGGCGTGGCCATCCCCGCCGGACAGCTCCTGCCCGATGGGTTCTTTGGCGTGTCGGATAATCTCGATGTGGTGGAATACGACCCCAAGGGCGCAAAAGCCCTGCTGGAAGAAGCCGGGGTCGGCGATGGCTTCAAGATGACGATCCACGGCCCGAATGACCGCTATATCAACGATGCCAAGATCGCCGAGGCCATCGGCCAGATGCTCACCCGCATCGGTATCGAAACCGCCGTCGAGACCATGCCGCGCTCGGTCTATTTCAAGCGCGCAAGCCGGGGCGGGGAGGGCGACCTGCCTGAATTCAGCTTCATCCTCGTCGGATGGGGTGCAGGGTCGGGCGAGGCATCCTCGCCGCTGAAATCCCTGATCCATAGCTATGACAAGGATCGCGGTTTCGGGGCTTCGAACCGGGGGCGCCATTCGGACCCTGAGATCGATACGCTGATCGAGGATGCACTGGCCACCGTCGATGATGCGAAACGTCAGGATATGCTCGCCAAGGCCACCGAAATGGCCATGGAAAATGTCGGCATCATTCCGCTGCATTATCAGGTCAACACCTGGGCTGCGAAAAAGGGCATCACCTACGCTGCCCGCACGGACGAGCACACCCGCGCCGCGAAAGTGGTGAAGGAATAACCGAATAACCGAATGCGCGGCCCCGGCCTTGTGCTGTGGCCGCGCTGAATATCGACCGATAATCGATCTTCCCGGTCTTCACCGGGGACGGGGGAGTACAGGGTTTCATGACCGTCTTCGTCATCCGCCGCCTGCTACAAGCCGCCATTGTCGTGCTTTTGATGTCGATGATCGTGTTTTTCGGCGTCAATGTCGTGGGCGATCCGGTTGATATGCTGGTCAGTCCAGAGGCGGATCAGGCAGAGATTGCGCGGGTGATCCGGGATTTCGGTCTCGATCGTCCGATGCATGAGCAATACTGGTATTTTCTGAAGGGCGCAGCATCGGGAGATCTGGGCAATTCCTTCATCTTCGGCCAACCGGCGCTCAAGTTGATTTTGCATCACATGCCCGCCACGCTGGAGCTGGCCTTCACGGCGTTGCTGATGGCGATCCTGATCGGGATACCGCTGGGGCTTTATGCCGGTCTCTATCCGGACAGGGGATCGTCCAAGGCGATTATGGCCGGGTCGATCTTCGGTTTTTCGCTCCCGACATTCTGGGTCGGGTTGATGCTGATCATGATTTTCGCCGTCTGGCTCGGCTGGTTGCCTGCGACCGGGCGGGGCGAGACCGCCACCTTCCTTGGCATTGAGGCCAGTCTGTTCACCCGTGACGGCCTGTCCCATCTGATTTTGCCCGCCCTCAATCTCGCCTTGCTGAAAATCAGCCTCGTCATCCGTCTGACTCGCGCCGGTGCTCGTGAGGCAATCAGTCAGGATTATATAAAATTCGCCCGCGCCAAGGGCCTTGGTACGGGTCGCATCGTCGGCGTGCATCTGATGAAAAACATCATGATCCCCGTCGTAACTGTGCTGGGACTGGAATTCGGCAGTCTCATCGCCTTTTCCGTCGTGACCGAGACGATTTTTGCATGGCCCGGCATGGGCAAGCTGTTGATCGAGGCGATCCTGCAACTCGACCGGCCCATCGTCGTCGCCTATCTGATGATCATCGTGTTGTTATTCGTCGTCATCAATCTGGTGGTGGATATCCTGTATTCCCTCCTCGATCCGCGTGTTCGTCTGGGGGAGCAGGGAGCATGACCGACGGCACCCTCCCCATCCCAAAGGCGCAATCGCCCTTTCGGCGTTTTGCCTCTGAATTCTTCGAAAGCTGGATCGCGCGGGTGGCTCTGTTCACTTTGCTTGCGATTATCGTTCTGGCGCTGGCGGCGCCTTGGATAACGCCGCAAGACCCTTACGATCTTGCGCAGGTCGATGTCCTTGATGGTCGCCTTTCCCCCGGATCGGAGGCTTTTGCGGGCTATACGATGTGGCTTGGGTCTGACGGGGCCGGGCGCGATCTTTATTCCGCGATTCTCTATGGCTTGCGGATTTCTCTTGCCGTGGGGGTGGCATCGGGTGTCATCGCGCTGATTATCGGCTCGCTGATCGGCCTGTTTGCCGCCTATGCGGGGGGGCGGATCGAGACGATCATCATGCGGCTCGTCGATCTTCAACTGTCGTTTCCCGCTGCCCTGACCGCCCTGATCCTCGTCGCGATTCTCGGCAAGGGGATCGACAAGATCATCATCGCGCTGGTTCTGGTGCAATGGGCCTATTACGCGCGCACGGTGCGCGGATCGGCCCTTGTGGAGCGGCGTAAGGAATATATCGAGGCGGCGACCTGTCTGGGCCTGTCGCATGGGCGCATTGTGATGCGGCATATCATGCCCAATTGTCTCGCCCCGTTGATCGTCGTCGGCACGGTCCAGACCGCCCATGCCATTGCGCTGGAGGCGACATTGTCATTCCTCGGCGTGGGCCTGCCCCAGACAGAGCCATCGCTGGGCGTGCTGATTGCCAATGGCTACGAGTACATGCTTTCAGGCCGCTACTGGATCAGCGTCTTTCCGGGATTGGCCCTGCTCTTGACCATCGTGTCGATCAATCTTGTCGGAGACCGATTGCGCGATGTCCTGAATCCGAGGCTATCGAAATGACCGCGACCCTCAGCGTCACCGGCCTGCACACCCATTTTTTCACCCGCGCGGGGGTGGTCAAGGCGGTGGACGGCGTCGATTTTCAGATTGCGCCGGGCGAAGTGATGGGCCTTGTCGGCGAATCCGGGTCCGGCAAGTCGATCACCGGCTTTTCCATCATGGGCCTCATTGACGATCCGGGGCGCATTGTCTCCGGCTCGATCCGGCTGAAGGGCGAGGAGCTCGTCGGCGCATCCGATGAAGCGATGCGGGCCATTCGTGGCAATCGCATCGCGATGATCTTTCAGGATCCGATGATGACTCTCAATCCGGTCCTGCGCATCGATACCCAGATGGTCGAGGCGATCCGCGCCCATGAGCGCGTTCCCAAGCGGGACGCCCTTGCCCGTGCCCGTGATGCGCTGGGCATGGTTGGCATTCCCGCGCCGGAGGAGCGTCTGCGCGCCTATCCGCATCAATTGTCCGGCGGGATGCGCCAGCGCGTCGCCATCGCCATCGCCTTCCTGAACGAGCCGGACCTCATCATCGCCGACGAGCCGACCACGGCGCTCGACGTCACCATTCAGTCGCAGATCATCCACGAGGCGCAATCCCTGTGCAAGCGCACCGGCACGGCGCTTGTCTGGATCACCCATGATCTTGCCGTCGTTGCCGGGATCGCGGATCGCATTGCTGTCATGTATGCCGGGCGCATCGTCGAGGCGGGGGGCATCGATGCCGTGATCGACACGCCGCTGCATCCCTACACCGTCGGTCTTCTGGGTTCCGTCCCCACTTCTAACCGGCGCGGTGAGCGTTTGACGCAAATACCGGGCATGCCGCCCAATGTGCTGAATTTACCCGAAGGCTGCGCCTTCCGCGAACGCTGTCCCCGTGCCGCTGCCGCGTGTCATGCCCAGCCCCCGATCGCCGAGCCGCGCGCCGGTCAGGTGGTGCGGTGCTTTCATCCGCATGGGCAGGAGGCATCCCGATGACCGCTCCCATTCTGGAAACCCGCAATGCCACCAAGCGTTTTTCTAAATCGCTCGATTTCGCGGCAAGGCTGGCCCGGCGCATGGGGGCGAATGTATCGGAGGAGACGGTTCACGCGGTCGATGGCGTCGATCTCGCGATCCTGCCCGGCGAGGTGGTCGGTCTCGTGGGCGAGTCAGGCTGTGGAAAATCCACCCTTGGGCGCATGGTTGCGGGCATCCTGCCACCCACCGAAGGCTCGATCGTCTTTGAGGGCGCGGACATCGCCGCGATGGATGCCAAGGCCGCGCGCAAGGCGGCCCTCGAAATCCAGATGATTTTCCAAGACCCCTTTGCCAGTCTCAATCCCCGGATGCGCGTCGATCAGATCATCGGCGAGGCTCCGCTATTCCACGGGATCGTCAGCCGCACCGACCTGTCCGATTACGTCGATGACATCATGCGTCGAACCGGCCTCGACCCCAGCCTGAAGCGCCGCTATCCACATCAGTTTTCGGGTGGACAGCGCCAGCGCATCGGCATTGCCCGCGCCCTCGCGGTCAAGCCGCGTTTTCTGGTCTGCGACGAGGCTATCGCCGCCCTTGACGTCTCGATTCAGGCGCAGGTCATCAATCTGTTCGTCGATCTGCGCGAGGAGTTGGACCTCACCTATCTGTTCATCAGCCATGATCTGAGCGTGGTCGAACATATCTCGGATCGGGTGGTCATCATGTATCTGGGCCGGGTTGTCGAAAGCGCCCCCATTGCCGATATCTTCGATGCGCCCAATCACCCTTACACCGTCGCCCTGCTGAACGAGGCCCCCCGCCTCGATCAACGCCGCCGTGCCTTCGAGCCGGTGAAGGGCGAGATTCCCTCGCCGCTCGACCCGCCCCCCGGATGCCATTTCCACCCCCGCTGTCCCCATGCCCATGCCCGGTGCAGCTCCGAGCGCCCCGCCTTGCGAGAGATCGCGCCGGGGCGAATGTCGGCCTGCCACCTGAACGATGAGTGACATGACCCCTGCCTTTCGCATCCTCGCCGCCAAGGGCAACCCGGCCCCGGTCGTGTATGACAGCCCGCATTCCGGGTCGATCTATCCCGATGATTTCGACCATTGCATCGATCGTATGCTTCTGCGTCAGGCTGAGGATGCCCATATCGAGGAGTTGTTCGCCCCCGTTGCCGATCTCGGCGCGCCCCTGCTCCATGCCCTGTTTCCGCGCAGTTATATCGACCCCAATCGCGCGGAGACCGATCTGGATGTCACCATGATCGACGGCGACTGGCCCGGCCCGGTCGAGCCATCGTCAAAGACGGTGGAGCGCGGCGCGGGGTTGATCTGGCGTCTCATGCGCGGTGATGGGGCGCTATACGACCGCCGCCTCACGCTTGCCGAAGTGCATCACCGGATCAAGACATGCTGGCAGCCCTACCATGACGCCCTCGCCACCCTGATCGACGACACCCATGCGCGCCATGGGGTCAGTTATCACGTCGATTGCCATTCCATGCCTGCCATGGGTGATGCAAACAGCGAGGATGGACCCGTCCCCCGCCCCGATTTTATCGTCGGGGATCGTGACGGTACGACCTGCGAGCCTGCATTCACCGCCCTGATCACCGATCATCTGCGCGCCGAGGGCTTTCACGTCACGATCAACGATCCCTATAAGGGCGTCGAGTTGGTCCGCCGTTATGCCGATCCGATGGCGGGGCGTCATTCGGTCCAGCTCGAAATCAACCGCCGCCTGTTCATGGACGAAGAAACGCTCTCGAAGACATCCGGGTATCTGGAAATGGAAGCGGTTCTCCTGCGCCTGAACCGCGCGATTATCGCCTATGCCAGAGCCATCGTTTGAACCATCCGCGCCCCATTCACCTGCTTGGCAAGGATTACGACCCCGTCGCTCTTATCGCGACGATCTTCATTGGCACCGGCGGTGCCCTCATCGCGCGCTGGATCGGCACGCCCTTGCCATGGTTGTTCGGTGCGGTCGTTGCGGTGGGCCTTGCCGCCATCGCCCGTGTCGAGATCGCCGGTGAACCCGTTCAGTTTCCGGTCAAGGCGCGCTTCTTCTTCGTTCCGATCATCGGCGTGGCCATCGGCGGGGCGGTCACGCCCGATCTGATGCGTGACATTCCCCGCTGGTGGCCCAGCCTTGCCGCCCTCATCCTCTTTATCCCCGTCGCTCATCTCGCAGGATACATGCTGTTTCGCCGCGTGGGGAAACTCGATAAATCGACGGCATGGTTCGCCGCGATGCCCGGCGGTCTGATTGAGGCAATCGCCCTTGGCGAAAGCCGTGGGGCGGATCTCAAGATGCTGAACCTGTTGCAGTTTCTGCGCCTTGTCACCTGCATTCTGATCGTCCCGACTGTCTTCATGCTGGTCGAGGGTGTGGCCGTGGGCAGCGCATCGGGCGCGCAGATCGAAGGGCAGGGCGCGCTGGACTTGCCCAATATCGCGGTTCTTGCCGCCTGTGCGGTGCTGGGCCTGTTTGCGGGGCGCCGCATCGGCCTGCCCGCCGCCTTGATTACTGGCCCCATTCTCGTCAGCGGCGCGGCGCATCTTGTTGGTCTGACCGATGCCGTTCCGCCGCCTTGGATGATCTCGATGACGCAACTGGTCGTCGGCCTGACTCTTGGTATCCGGTTTGCTGGCCTCAGCCGCCGCGAAATCCGTCTGGGTATCTTGCTCACCAGCCTCAGCGTCGGGACCGCCCTCCTTCTCGCGGCCCTGTTCGGCATTGTCCTTGCGGGCATCGTTGGAGAGAGCGTCGAGGCCGTTATCCTCGGTTTCGCACCCGGTGGGGTGGTCGAAATGTCCCTGATCGCCATTTCACTCGAAATCAGTGTTCTCTACGTCACCGCTCACCATGTCGCCCGCATCCTCTTGGCCGTCTTTTTCGCGAAGATCGCTTATACATGGCTGATAAAACAATAGATGCAGCCCCATGGCGGCAGTTTCGCTCCCCGTATAGCGTGTTGGATCTAACGCTGCGCCCTGTCCCGTGGCGCAATGTCCATTTTCAAAGCCCTGTTCGAACAGCACGTCCATTGCGGTATAGGTTCTCGGTATCACCTCTCCAGCATCTGCACGAGTTGATCGACGAATTTCGAGGCGGCGACCGACAGGGTGCGCCCCTTGAGCTGACCAAGATAGAGATTGCCGTCGGGCGTGTCACGGCGGTGCAGGGATCGGGCGACGAGGCCGTGGTCGGCCAATCCGTCCTCGGCGATCCCCAAGGGGATGTCGAAGGCAATGAATCCCTCCTCCTGAGCACAACGGATCAAAAATTGCGCACTCTCGCATTCGATGGTCGGTGACAGCGTCGCTCCGATGGCAGCGGCCCCGATCTCCAGCAATTGCCGCACGCCTGCCGATTGGGCTGGCAGGGCAAGGGGGTGTTCGAGACAGTGACGCAGACGCGGCCAATCCTCCCCTGCCAGCGGATGATCCTGCCGCATGATGGCGATCACGGGCTGGCGGATACTGGCAAGCACCTGAAAGGCGCTATGCTGAACCGGCTCGAAAGCCAAGGCGATATCGGCGCTGTAATCGACCAGGGCGGCCTCCGCCGAACTGCGATCGCGCTGCTGTACATCAAAGGTGACGGCCGGATGCTCGCGGCGGTAGAGCGCGATCTGTTCGGGCAGGAACAGCGGCAGGGCCGCGCGGGTGCAGGCGATGGCGACATGTCCCCGGCGCACCCCCGAAAGATCGGCGATCTGAGAGCGCAAACGGGAAAAATCCGACAATTGGGCACGGATATGCTGGATAAGTAGCTCTCCGGCGGTGCTGAGACGCACGCCGCGCGACAGGCGCTCAAACACGGCGACGCCGAACTCCTCTTCGAAGGCAAGGATCTGACGGTTGAGCGCGCTGGAGTTGATGGCCAGCTCCTCGGCGGCTTTCCGGATCGACCCGATCCGGGCGACGGTATCGATGAAATGAAGCGTACGTAGATGTTTCATGTCGTCCAGACCCAAGTGATGCAAAAATTGCATCACTTATAGGTCAAATTAGCAGAATGCGGCAGCGCAAAATTCTGATTTCCTGATGTGGACAGGGAAATGGGGAATCGTGTGATCGCAAATCTGACCACCAAACCGGGTGAGAAGCTTGAGCTTGTCCGCGTGACAAAGCGCTACGGCTCGATCGTCGCGGTCGATGGCATCGATCTGACGGTTCCGGGCGGCACCTATTGCTGCATCCTTGGGCCTTCGGGTTGCGGCAAGACCTCGACCCTGCGCATGATCGCCGGGCATGAGGCAATCTCGGACGGTGAGATCGTCGTGGGGGCGTCGGTGGTCAATGGTTTGCCACCAGCGCGCCGGGGCACGGCGATGATGTTTCAGAATTATGCCCTGTTTCCGCATATGTCATGCCTCGATAACGTGGCTTTTGCCCTGAAGATGCGTGGCATTGCCAAGGATGCACGGCACGAGGCGGCAGGGCAGATGCTCGGCATGATGGAGCTGGCCGACTATGCCGAGCGCCTGCCCGCGCATCTTTCGGGGGGGCAGCAGCAGCGCGTGGCTCTGGCCCGTGCTCTCATCACCGAACCGCAACTTCTGCTCCTTGACGAGCCGCTTTCGGCGCTCGACCCGTTTCTGCGCATCGGTATGCGGGCAGAACTCAAACGCCTGCAACGGACTCTGGGCATCAGCTTTTTGCACGTCACCCATTCGCAGGAAGAAGCGATGGCCCTTGCCGATCTGGTTGTCGTCATGAACGAGGGGCGCATCGCTCAAGCGGGCAGTCCGCGCGAACTCTACAATGCGCCGACCAGTGAATTCGTCGCGCGCTTCATCGGCGGACACAATGTCATCCGCCTTCACGATAAGCCCTATGCCTTGCGTTCTGACCGCATCACCGTGACGCCGCAAGGCGAGAGCGAAGTACGCTCGGTCGAGTTTCTGGGCAACAGCGTGAAGATCGGTCTTGTCTCCCCCCACGGTGCCCTGACCGCGACCCAAAGCGATAGCGCCTTTTTTTCCGCGCCGCTCAACCCCGGCGATGCCGTCGGGGTGTCGTGGCGCCAGGACGACCTCCACCCCCTTGCCTGATCTCAACCTGAAAGGATCGATCTGATGACTCGTTCGACTCTGTCCCGCCGCGACATGCTCAAGGCCACCACTGCCGGTGTGGCGGCAACCGGCTTCGTCGCCTATGCCCCGGCCATCCATGCCGCCGAAACCAAGACGCTGCGCTATCTTGGCACTGCCGTGAACCAGTCTGCCGAGATTGCCGAAAAGGTGAAGGAAGATCTGGGCATTACCATCGAGTATATCCCCGTTACGACGGATGAAGTGACCAAACGCATCGTGACGCAGCCCAACAGCTTCGATGTGGTGGATTCCGAGTATTTCAGCCTCAAGAAGCTGATGCCCTCCGGCAATCTGCTCGGCATGGATGCGAACCGCATCAAGCAGTTCGACAACATCACCCCTGCCTTCACCAAGGGTGAGATAGCGGGCAAAAAGATCGGCGATCAAGGCACCGCGCCGAAGAAGGTGTTGTACCTCGAAGGCCAGTATTCCACGACCTTCTCCGAGGAGCCGACCGAGTGGATCACCCTGATCCCGACCGTCTACAACGCCGATACCCTGGGCATCCGCCCCGACCTGATCGGACGACCCATCTCGAAATGGTCCGAGCTTCTGAACCCCGAATTCAAGGGCAAGGCATCGATCCTCAACATCCCCTCCATCGGCATCATGGATGCCGCGATGGTCGTCGAGTCGATGGGTGAATACGAATACCCTGATAAGGGGAACATGACGAAAAAAGAGATCGACATGACGATGGGCATCCTCACGGAAGCCAAGAAAAATGGCCAGTTCCGCGCCTTCTGGTCCGATTTTAACGAGAGCGTCAACCTGATGGCATCTGGCGAGGTGGTCATCCAGTCGATGTGGTCGCCTGCGATCACTGCCGTTCGCAGCCAAGGCATCGAATGCGTCTATCAGCCGCTCGACGAAGGCTACCGGGCATGGGCCGCCGGTTTCGGCCTGCCCAAGACCATCACCGAGGAAAAATCCGATCTCGCCTATGAGTTCATCAACTGGTTCCTCTCCGGCTGGGCCGGAGCGTTTCTCAACCGTCAGGGCTATTACTCCGCCGTTCTGCCGACCGCGCAGGCGAACATGGAGTCTTACGAGTGGGATTACTGGATGCTTGGCAAGCCTGCCGCGCAGGACATCCTCTCCCCCTCAGGCCAGAAGCTCGCCGGGGTGGGTGAGGTGCGCGATGGCGGCTCGTACGAGGAGCGCATGGGCAGCGTCGAATGCTGGAACGCCGTGATGGACGAGAACCGTTACATGGTCCGCAAGTGGAACGAGTTCATCGCGGCATAGGCCGCCCCGTTCCGCAAGGGCGCGGCGGCATCGTCGCCGCGCCAATCCTTCATTATTTCGAGATATTGATGACTCGCCTCGCGCGCTATTCCCCTTATTTCCTCGCATTGCCCTTCGCGCTGGTATTCCTCGCGTTCTTCGTCGTGCCTCTAGTGCTGGTCGTCGTCGTCAGCTTCTGGGACTATACCGAATATTCGATCATCCCCGACTTCATCCTCACGAATTACGCGGAGATGTTCGAGGGATGCCTCGCCCGCCTGCCGGATCTGTGCACGACCTTCGCGACCTATCTCTCGACGTTGAAATTTGTTGTTCTGACGTGGTTTTTCTGTCTGATCATCGGGTTCGCGGTCGCGTATTATCTCGCCTTCTGCGTTTCTTCTCTCCACATGCAGATCGTGCTGTTTCTCATCTGCACGATCCCGTTCTGGACGTCGAATGTCATTCGCATGATCTCGTGGATACCGCTGCTGGGTCGCAACGGACTGGTCAATGAAGGTCTGATTTCCGCCGGGCTGATCGAGGAACCCATCGAATGGCTGCTGTATTCCAGCTTCTCGGTCACCATCGCCTTTGTGCATCTCTATGCGCTGTTCATGGTCGTGCCGATCTTTAACTCGATGATGCGCATTGATCGGTCGCTGATCGAAGCGGCCTATGATGGCGGCGCGAATGGGTGGAAGACACTTACCAACGTGATCATCCCCCTGTCGAAGCCGGGTATCGTAATCGGCTCGATTTTCGTCATCACCATCGTGATGGGTGATTTTCTCACCGTCGGCGTGATGGGCGGACAGCAAATCGCCAGCGTTGGTAAGATCATTCAGGTGGAGATGAGCTATCTGCAATTCCCGGCGGCGGCGGCGAATGCGGTCGTGCTGCTGATGCTTACCCTGCTTATCATCGTCGCCATGACGCGGATCGTCGATATCCGCAAGGAACTATAGGCCATGGCCCCGCGCTCCGTCCGTATCATTCTCGGCCTGTTCTTTGGGTTGTTTGTCCTGTTTCTCTACGGGCCGCTGATCTCGGTTTTCGTTCTGGCGTTTCAGGGGCCTGAGGGGGGCTTGACCTTCCCGATGCGGGGGTTCTCGACGCATTGGTTCGGGGTGCTGTGGGAAGGGGTGGGTGTGGTCGATATCTGGCGAGCCTTCCGCCGCTCGTTGGCCCTTGGCGTCGTGGTGATGGTTATTACCGTGGTACTGAGCCTGATGGCGGGGCTGGCCTTCCGGCGGCGTTTCGCGGGGTCGGGTGCGGTGTTCTATGTCGCCGTGGCCAGCCTCATCGTGCCCTCGATCGTCGTCTCTCTTGGCATCGCGCTGGAGTTTCGCCTTGTGGACGATGCAGTGAAGGCATGGGGTCGCGCGAACGAGGTGGAATGGGTCATCCGCCAATACACCACCGCCATGGGCCTGTTCACCTCGGCCATGGGCGCGCAATTGACATGGACGCTGCCTTTCGGCCTGCTCATCATGTTCGCCGTCTTCAATCGCTTCGATCCTTCCTACGAGGAAGCGGCACGCGATCTGGGAGCCGGTCCATGGGCGACATTTCGCGAGGCGGTGCTGCCCCTTATCGCCCCGGCGCTGGTGGGTGTGGCCCTGTTCGGCTTCACGCTCAGCTATGACGAGATCGCCCGCACGTCCCAAGCGATCGGGGGACTTAACACCCTGCCTCTGGAACTGCGTGGCCTGACCACGACGGTCACGAATCCCAGCATCTACGCCTTGGGGGCATTGACCACGGGGGTAAGTTTCCTCGTCATCGGGGTCGCATTGCTGGTGCATTGGCTGCTACGCAAGCGACGTGCGGCGCAACTCGCCCGCATGGGCGGAGGCGGCGCATGAACTGGCGCATCGAGACGCTCGGCCCGGCGCATGTCGGGGCGGCCATGAAGATGGCTCTCGACGAAGGCTGGAATCCCGGTCTGGCTGACGCGCACACCTTCCACGATGCGGACCCGGATGCCTTCATGGGATGCGTGGATGCAGAGGACCGGCTCCTCGCCTGTATCTCGATCGCGCGCTATGGCCCGAAGCATGGTTTTCTGGGCTTCTATATCTGCGCGCCGGACTGGCGGGGATGCGGAATCGGATGGGCGCTCTGGCAAGCGGCGCTGGCGCGGGTGGGCCGGATCGGCATCGCCCTTGACGGGGTGGTGGCGCAGCAGGAGAAATACAGGCGTTCCGGTTTCGCCTATGCCCATGCGAACCTGCGCTATGGCGGTACACCCGGACCGCTGGCGGATACGGCGCATGTGTGCCCGCTGGCCGAGTGCGATCCGATCCGCCTTGCCGCATACGATACTGACCTGTTCGGCCTGTCGCGTCCCCGGTTTCTGGGCGCATGGCTCGCGCAGCAGGGCGCGACAGGGGTGTGTTTGCTCGACGAAGGGATTATTCGGGGCTATGGCCTGTCTCGTCCCTGTCACGATGGCACGAAGATCGGCCCCTTGTTCGCGGAAGACGATGCGGCGGCGCGCATTCTGTTCACCGCATTGACCCGTGACATTTCCGGCCCGGTCTTCCTTGATGCTCCCGCCACGAATGCCGCCGCCGGACGAATGGCGCGCGAGGCGGGCCTGTCTCCGGTGTTCGAGACCGCGCGCATGATCAGGGGAGACTACCCCGCAATCGACCCCTGCCGCACCTATGGCATCACCAGTTTCGAGTTTGGGTGAGCCATGGAATATCGCCTTCAATTCCGCGAAGTCTGGAACAATTTCGATCTGCTGCTATGGGGGGCGGCCTATTCGCTGATCCTGTGCATACTGGCCGGGATTGTCGGGCTGGCCCTTGGCATCATTGCCGCCGAAACCCGGCGCACGGGGCCGGGATGGGCGCGGATGCTCGTCGCCGCCTATGTCGAGGCGATCCGCAACACGCCGTTTATCGTGCAGTTGTTCTTCCTGTTCTTCGGCCTGTCGAGCGCGGGGCTGCGCCTGTCGCCGGAAGCCGCCGCCGCCATTGCATTGACCGTCAATATCGGCGCGTATTTCTGCGAGATCGTGCGTGCCGGGCTGGAGGCGATTCCGCGCGGGCAGATTGAGGCGGCGCGTGCCTTGGGCCTGCGCGATTGGCGGATCTTCCGCGCCATCGTTCTGCCCCCCGCCTTGTCGCAAGCGTATCCGGCGCTGACGAGCCAGTTTGTGCTGGTCTTCCTCGGTTCGGCGGTCATCAGCCAGATTTCCGCGCCGGACCTGACCTTTCAGGCGCAGTTCCTGCAAAGCCGCACGTTCCGGGCCTTTGAGATCTATTTCGTCGTGACGGGGATGTATGTCGCCATGGCGCTCGGCTTCAAACTGCTTTTCGCGCAAGCGGAACGCCGCCTCTTTCCATGGAAAGGGGTGAGATGATGCGGCAGTTCACCGATGAGCGCATCATCCTGCTTCTGCTGGAGCATGCCCAGTGGACGGCGCTTCTGAGCCTCATCGCCTTCGCAGGCGGGGCGATGCTGGGGCTGGCGGTAACGGTGATGCGGGTGGCCCCGTCAAAGGCGCTGAACCGGGCGGGCATGGTCTATACCGGCCTGATCCAGTCCACGCCATTGTTGATGATGCTGTTCCTCGTTTTCTTCGGTCTGCCGCTGGCGGGCGTGAATGTCGATGCCTGGACGGCGGCGACCGTCTCGCTCGTCCTCTTTGCCTCGGCCTTTCTCGCCGATATCTGGCGCGGAGCCATCGAGGCGGTCGGGCGCGGTCAGTGGGAAGCGGCACGGGCGCTTGGCCTGACTTTCCTGCAAAGCTTTCGCCTCGTCATCGCACCTCAGGCCCTGCGCATGGCGCTGCCGCCGACGGTGGGTTTCAGCGTGCAGGTCGTGAAGGGCACGGCGCTCACCTCGATCATCGGCTTTGTCGAGCTGACCAAGGCGGGAACGATGCTCAACAACGTGACCTTCCGCCCCTTTTTCGTCTTCTCGGTGGTGGCGGCGATCTACTTCGCGATGTGCTTTCCGCTCTCGCTCTGGGCGCGGCATCTCGAACGGCGTCTGCATGGCGCACACACTTCATGACTCTCCGATAAAAGGACAGAGACGATGCTGAAAACCTTGATGAAGACCACCCTCGGTGCCGGTGCGGCCCTTGCCGTGACCGTTGGTGCGGCATGGGCCGATCTCGACGACATTCTAGACCGCGGCAAGGTTGTCATCGCCGTGCCGCAGGATTTCGCACCCTTCGGCTCGGTCGGGCCTGATCTAAAACCCGAAGGCTATGATGTGGACGTGGCCGCCCTCATCGCCAAGGATCTGGAGGTGGAGCTTGAACTGGTACCCGTGACCTCCGCCAACCGGATTCCCTTTTTGCAATCGGGCAAGGTGGATATCGTCATCTCGTCGATGGGCGCCAATCCGGGCCGGGCAAAGTCGATCTGGTTCACAGCCCCCTACGCGCCTTTCTTCTCCGGCGTCTTCGCCGCGCCCGACAAGACGATCTCCAGCGCCGCCGATCTGGGCGGCATGACCATCGCGGTGACGCGGGGCACGCTGGAAGACCTCGAATTGTCGGAAAAGGTCGGCGACGATGTGACCATGCGCCGCTTCGAGGACAACGCCACCACCATTGCCGCCTATCTGTCGGGACAGGCGGATGTGCTGGTGACGGGTAACGTAATCGTCGCGAAAATGGTCGAGGATAATCCCGATACCGCCATCGAGACGAAATTCGTCATCAAGAACTCTCCCGCCTTCATGGGCATCGCGAAGGGCAATATGGATCTTCTGCAATGGCTCGACATCTTCATCCTGCACAAGAAGCTCGGCGGTGATCTCGATACCCTGAGCATGAAGTGGTTCGGCCAGCCCCTGCCTGCCCTGCCTTCGAAATCCTGAGGGTCCGGGAACGTGCATATCGTTGCCATCAATCCGAACGCGACGGCCTCGATGACCGAGGCCATTGCCACAGGCGTCCGCGCTGCTCTTGGTGGTCTCGGCACCTGCGAGGGATTGACCAATCATGACGGTCCCGAAGCCATTCAGGGACCGGAGGATGGGGCGCGTGCTGTGCCGGGGGTGTTGCGGCTGATCCGCGACACGCCCGCCGATGGTTACATCATCGCCTGCTTTGATGATACGGGTCTGGCGGAGGCGCGCATCGTGACCTCGGCTCCCGTGATCGGAATCGGGCAAGCGGCCTATCACATCGGGATTTTGCTGAGGGCACGCTTCGCCGTGGTCACCACGCTTGATGTCTCGGTGCCCGTCATTGCGGATAATATCGAGCGAGGCGGCTTTCGGCATCGATGCACTGATGTTCGCGCCAGTGGTGTGCCAGTTCTGGACCTAGAACGCGACCCTGACGCAGCCCTTGAGAAGATCTCGTCACACATCGCCCGCATCGAGCATCAAGACCCGGATTGCGCGGTTATCCTTGGATGCGCGGGTATGGGCGTCCTGCATAAGCCCCTCACCACCCGTCACGCCGCCACAATCCTCGATCCCGTCGTCTGCGCCGGAAGGTTGATCACTGGCCTTGTTGCCATCCACAGAACAGGGCGCACATGACAGCTACCGGCCAGTGGAATTGGCTTTGCGCCGGTTTCGTGGGCACAAATCGACTTTGATAGAAAAGTGTCCCGATGCTGAGAACGAGAACGCCGTACCCTGCAACGATCTTGGGATGGATCAAGCAGGCCGACCGCGATATCCCCGTTTCCAAATGTGTTATAAGGTTAGAATGCACATTAAGAACCGTCTGCTGCACTCCGCCGTGACGATCTGGTTCGTAGCGCGATCTCAGCAACCAGTGAATACGCCATGACGGAGGGTGGGAAATCGACGATTGCGGACATCGTTATAGCAATCCAGTCGCCGTCCAAGGCGAGAAGCTGACGATCATCAGGGTGACGAACATGGCGAGGATGAACCATTTGCAATAGCCCATCACCTGCTCGATCCGCAGACCCGTGGCCGAGCAGACGGTCAGGAGGACCGAGGCGACGGGTGGGGTCTGCTGGCCGATGCCAAGGTTGAGGCAGACGATTACGCCGAAATGCACCGGATCGATCCCCATCTCCCGGCTGAGCGGCAGCAGCATCGGCACGACGACGATGATCGCCGCTGAAGCATGCAGGAACATGCCGAGGAACAGCAGGAAGACGTTGATGAGCAGCATTCGCAGCACGTAGTCGTCGGTGATGCCGCCCAAGCCTTCGGCGATCTTCTGGGGTATCTGCTCGTTGGCGAGGAACTGGCCGAGGACCGCCGATCCGGCGATGATCATCATCACCACGGAGGTCTGTCGCACCGTCGTTCCGGCGATCTCGTAGACGGTCCTGAGATTCAGGTCGCGCTGCATGACCCAGCCGAAGAACAGCGCCGCCACCGCGCCCAGCGCCGCCGCCTCCGTCGGGGTGACGAAGCCGCCGATCAGGCCGCCGACGACGAGGACGGGGATCATCAGCGGCACCAGAGCCGCGCGCAGGGCGGTGCCAAGCCGGGGCCACTCGAACCGGGCGTCGACGGGGTGTCCCTCACGGCGCGCGAAGATGTAGCTCGTGACCATGAAGGCCCCGCCAAGGAGGATACCGGGGATGATCCCGGCGATGAACAGGTCCTTGATCGAGGTATTGGTCGTCACGCCGTAGAGGACCATCGGGATCGAGGGCGGGATGATGATGCCCAAGGTCGCGCTGGTCGCCGTGACCGCCGCCGCGAAGGTCTTCGGATAGCCCTGCTTCTCCATCGAGGGGACGAAGATCTTGCTCATCACGGCGGCATCGGCCACCGCCGAGCCGGACATCTCCGCCATGAACATCGAGGTGACGACGTTCACATGGGCCAACCCGCCGCGCATCCAGCCGACCAACGCGCGGGCCAATGCGATGATGCGGTCGGAGATGGAGGTCGCGCCCATCAATTCGCCCATGAAGATGAACAGCGGAATGGCGAGCAGCACGACCTTGTTCACGCCGGAGAACATCTGGATCGGGGCCATGATCAGGTCGATCCCTGTCAGCGCCATGGCGATCGCGGCGGCGATCATCAGAGCGAACCCGATGGGCATTCCGATGGCGATAAGCGCCAGCAATAAACCGATGACGATCCATGCCATCAGGCGTCGCCCCCGTTGGTGTTCCATGTCTCGCGCAGGCGCACGAGGACGGCGATACCCAGCAGGATCGCGGCGATGGGGATGATGAGCATGAACCAGCCCTGCGCGATCTCCGCCGTCTCGATCTCCGTCCGGCCTGCGACACGGATCATGCGGATCGACTGCCACAGCAGCATGGCGAGGAAGCCGCCGATCAGAACGGCGTTCAGGATGGCGATGGCCTTGCGCCAGCGCGGCGACAACGCCTCGACCAGCATGTCGAAGGCGATATGTCCCTCACGCCGCATGGCGAGATAGGCACCGAGAAACGCGACCCATGCGAGCAGGTAGCCGGGCACCTCGTCGGCGGTCACGACGATATCGCCCAGAGCGCCACGCACTGACCGATAGGCCGGTCGCAGACCCTCGTAGTCCCGCGCCAGATTGCGGAATGCGCCGAGCACGAGATAGCGGTTAAGGACGTTGAGGAAGATAAACAGCGACGAAACCGCGAAGGCCGCGATTGCCACGGCCTCCACGATCCAGTCAAGAAGGCGCAATGCCTTCATTCGGCGGCGCTGCGGATGATGGTCAGGTACTCGTCACCCTGGCTGTCGACGTAGTCATCGTAGCTTTCGGCAGTTGCCTTCTGGAAGGCGGGCAGGTCGACCGCGTTGACTGTCAGCTTGCCCTCCATCTCTTCAAGATACCTTGCTTCGAGATCGGCCGATTTTTCGTAGGCGGCGGCGGTGATGCTGCGCCCGACCTTTGTGAACACCGCCTGCTGCTCCGACGTCAGGCTGTCGAAGAAGGCGGTCGAGGCCAGCAGGAAGGAGGGCGTGTAGACATGGCTCGTCAGAGACAGGTGCTTGGCGACCTCGAAATGCTTCTGCTCGTAGAAGCCGTAGGCGGCGGCCTCGGCTCCGTCCACCACGCCCGATTGCAGGGCCGTGAACGTCTCGCCCCAGCTCACCTTCTGCGGGGTCGCGCCCATCTGCTGAAACACGCCCTGCCGGAACTTGCCGCCCGAGATGCGGATTTTCAGGCCGTCCATATCGAACGGTTCCGTGATCGCGCGCTGGCCGTTGATGACGTGGCGAAAGCCGTTCTCATAGACGCCGATGACCTTGACGTTGCCGACTTCCTCGATCCGCTCGCGGATGGCGTCTTCCAGCCCGGCGCTCATGGCGCGGCGCACGTGGTCGCGGTCGGAGAACAGCCATGGCAGGTCGAAAACGCCGAGCTTCTTGTCCAGCTTCATCACGCCGGAGGCAACGTTGATCATCTCGATCGACCCGGCCTGCACGTTGGTCATCAGATCCTTTTCCTTGCCGAGCTGTCCGCCGGGGAACAGCTTGAACTCGAATTCGCCGGGCAGGTGCTTCTCAATCTCGGCGGCGAAAAGCTGCGATTGCGCGTGCAGGGGCGAGAATTCCGAGACGTGGCTGGCGATGCGCACCTCGCGGGCCTCCGCGAAGGCCAGAGTGGCGGTCGTCGTCGCGGCCAGTGCGGCCAGCGTGATGGTCTTAAAGAATGTCATGGTCGTCCTCCCTTGGTCCCGCCTTGTCAGCGGATTTCCGTGTGATAGTGAAACTGGTCGGCGCGCCCCTTGCTGCGGCGCCATTCGAGGGGCGTATCGTCGAAGCCCTTCGCCAGACGGTCTATGACGATGACCGGTGCGCCCGTATCGATGCGCAGCAGGCGAGCGGTCTCGCGCGATGCGGGTTCGGCGGTCAGCGTCTCCTCGGCGCGCGCGACGAGTTGCCCGCACTGTGCATCGTAGACGGGGTAGAGAAGCGGCCCGATCGCGCTTTCCGAAAGGTCGAGAAATGCCCCGAACCGGGCCTTCGGCAACCAGATTTCCTCGGCCAGAACGGGGGCCTCGTTCAGCAGGCGCAGGCGGCTCATCGAGATCGCGGGCTCACCGTCCTTGATGCGCAATTGCCGCGCGATATGGCTGGGGGCCGGTTCGACGCTCCGCTTCAGGATGCGGCTTTCCGGGATGCGCCATTCGCCGGAAGCATCGCGGAACCGGAAGAAGCGAAAGAGCGAGCGGTCGAAGCTGGGCCGTCGCACGAAGGTTCCCCGACCATGGAACCGCTCCAGCAAGCCGTCATCGACGAGGGCCGACAGGGCCTGACGCACGGTTCCCGGCGCAAGCCCGTATTCAGCGGACAGCGCGGTTTCCGACGGCATCCGATCACCCGGTCGTCGCACGCCTTCCATCACATCGCGCCGCAAAACCTCCGCAAGCCGCTGATAAAGCGGCAGCCGTTCGTCTCCTGCAAGGGCGGTCATGGACATTCGCGACTTGATCTCCGTTCCGACATATAGTCCTATAGAGAACCAGATTGCTGTCAAGCGGGATACGAATGATCTTCACCGGCGCGAACAGGCTGATGGGCGTGGAGGCCGGGCGTTTCGACGGCCATACCCATGTCTTCCGCGCCGATCTGCCGATGGTCGCGAATCGGCGTTACACGCCCGGTCACGATGCGCAGATGGCCGATCTTATCCCCCTCTTGCGCGAGCACGCGCTCGACGGAGCGATCCTTGTGCAGCCGAGTTTCCTCGGCTTCGATAACCGTTTCCTTCTGTCTGCGCTTTCGGCGGCGGAGAGTACGCACGACCTGACTTTCAGGGGCGTCGTCATGCTCGACCCCGCCGCGTCACCGATGGAGATCGCCGACTTGTCGACGCAGGGTGTTATCGGAATGCGGCTGAATCTCGTCGGCGGCGCGGCGCGTGATTTCGACGTGGCCGCATGGGATAGGGTGCTGCGAAGGATCGACGCCGCAGGCTGGCATGTCGAACTGCACTGCGAGGGGCCGTTGCTTCGCCCAATCCTTGGCGCTCTCCTGCTTCGTTGCAAGACGGTCGTGGTCGACCATTTCGGCTTGCCGGATGCCAGCGCTTCCGCCGACGAGCTGTTCCGCGCCTTGCCCTCCGACCGTGTGATGGTCAAGGTTTCCGCGCCCTACAGAGTGTTCCCGACCGCATCGTCGCGCGAAGCCGCAATCCTGTGTCTCCCCATCGTGGAAAGGATTGCGCGTGAGCTAGGCCCACAGAACCTGATTTGGGGAAGCGACTGGCCCTGGACCCGTTTCGAGGGCAGGCACGCCTATTCGGATACTATCGACTGGTTCAATCAGTCCGCACAGGCCCCGCGAGTAGCGCAATCCGGCCCATGACCGCTTCGCGCTCTTTGCGGAACAACGGCCAGTTGTAGACATGAGAAAAGTCCGAACATGCTCTGCTCAGAATAGATTCGTGGAAGTGTGTTGGCTTCAAACTTGGGCTTTGTTGCGTAGATCAGCTTTGAAACGGATTTCTCCTTACGCTTGCTGACTTCATTTTTTGCGACAGCGACGGTTTTGGGGATTCCAAGCGCAGTGAACATGTTGAGGACATCGGCGCGGATTTGCAATTCGGCAACTTGTCGATCATTTGGGATCACGCTGCTCTTTCTGTATCCACCGATCCAGCGTTAAAAAGTCGATCCCGAAATCCGCCGCTACCTGATTGCGCGGCAGCCGCTCGTCAGCGCTACCCGCACTGCTTCAGCACGGAATTCTGCGGTCGCTCCTGTCCACACGTCCATTCTCCTTTGCACCACGATACGTGATCAAAAGAGCGGCACAATCCCGCGACAGGGCCAAGCTTCTTCTGGATCGCGGGATCGCCGCCTTCATCGATCTCGCCTTCGCTGCTATCTCCGATACCCTTCTTTAGGTGGGGTATGGGTGGGCATCAATTTTCAGCAGTGAGGAGATTATGGCTGTGAAGCGGCTGAAAAACAAACGCTTTTGAGCGTTTATGTTCAGCTATGTTTTGGGATAATGGTGCCCAGAAGAGGACTCGAACCTCCACGTCCATACGGACACTGGCACCTGAAGCCAGCGCGTCTACCAATTCCGCCATCTGGGCTGATGGAGCGCGACGGATACGGCTCGTTGCGTACCTTGTCAAGCGTTCTGCATCATGTCTTCGCGATTTACAGTATCTGTCCTCGGGGATAGCGTCTGGTGGATGAATCGGAGGGTAGCGGATGTGTGGAATCGTCGGATTGTTTCTCAAGAATCAGGCATTGCATTCTGATTTGGGTCGGCTGACCGCTCTCATGTTGCATGAGATGTGCGATCGGGGGCCGGATTCGGCGGGTTTTGCCATCTATGGTGGCGGGGATGAGCGGGCGAAGCTGGTCTTGTTGTCAAAGACGGCCGAGACCGATTTTGATGGGCTTGGCGTGCGATTGGGTCAGGCGCTCGGCGCGGCGGTCGATGTTGAGACGCTGCACGATCATGCGATTCTGCGCACGCGAGCCGATGGGCGCTCTGCCCGGACATGGATCATCGAAAACGCTGCCGATGTCACCGTCTTGTCGCTTGGCACATCGATCGAGGTGTTCAAGGGTGTTGGCGATCCGGATCGGGTAGCGGCAGATTTTGGGCTGGCGCAGCGAACGGGCACCCATGCCATCGCGCATACCCGCATGGCGACGGAGAGTGCGATTACGACCGCCGGGTCGCATCCCTTTTCGACGGGGGCCGATACCTGCCTTGTGCATAACGGCTCGCTGTCGAATCACAACAACCTGCGCGAAATTCTTGCGGCCGGGGGAGAGCGGTTCCAGACGGAGAATGATTCAGAGGTCGCCGCCGCCTATCTTGCGCATCGCATGGCGGCGGGGGACAGCCTCAATATGGCCTTGGAAAGCGCCATCCGCGATCTCGATGGGTTCTATACGTTTGCGATTGGCACAAAGGACGGGTTTGCCGTGCTGCGCGATCCGATTGCCTGCAAACCGGCGGTGATTGCCGAAACGGATGACTGGGTGGCCATGGCCAGCGAGTTTCGTGCCATTGCACCTTTGCCGGGGGCAGAAAGCGCGCGGATATGGGAGCCGGAGCCAGCGCGCATCTATTCTTGGAGCCATGCGGCATGATCGGGTACGACTGCCTTGCCGATGATTTGCCATGCCTTGCCATGCCGGGATGATCTCATGAATGGATCGAATACGACGCTGGATCTGAACGCTCATTCCCTGCGCGAGGTGAATGCGGCATTGCAGGGGGCCGAAAATGGAGCGTTTACCCTGCTCAATCCCGGCGGGGCCCACGCCCTCGCCTGTGGGCTGACGTCGCCTGTAGAGGTCACGATTCGCGGCCATGCGGGCTATTATTGCGCCGGGATGAACAAGGAGGCGAGTGTCACCATCGAGGGCAATGCCTCCACCGGCGTTGCCGAAAACATGATGAGTGGCACCGTGCGCGTGACCGGCAATGTCAGCCAGTCTGCGGGGGCGACGGCCCATGGCGGATTGCTGGTGATCGAGGGCGATGCCTCGGCGCGCTGTGGCATTTCGCTGAAAGGTGCCGAGATTGTCGTGGGGGGATCGGTCGGGCATATGAGCGCCTTCATGGCGCAGGCCGGGGCGCTGGTCGTCTGCGGTGATGCGGGCGAGGCGCTGGGGGATTCGATCTACGAAACCCGCCTTTATGTGCGCGGAACGGTCGCGAGCCTTGGGGCGGATTGCATCGAGAAGGACATGCGCGACGAGCATCGCGCACAGCTCGCCGATCTGCTGGCCCGCGCGGGTATGGATGCCGATGTAGCGGATTTTCGCCGATATGGCAGCGCGCGGCAGCTCTATAATTTCAAGATCGACAATGCGTATTGATACGCCCGGCTATCACCACCGTCAGGTGTCAGTGCTCACACAGTTGTTCGGTGCGCTCGCGCTGATGGTAATTCTGGCATGGTATTCGAGCAATGGCGACGGGATCGCGCTTCTTGTCGCCGGATCGGTGGCGTTGCTTGTCGGCGTCCTGCATGCCCTGACCATCCGGGTCACCGATACGACCCTTGCGTGGCATTTCGGGTTCCGGCTGTTTAGCAAAAGCGCACCGCTTGCGGATATCGCCGGTGTCGAGCCAGTGCGCAATCGCTGGTGGTATGGCTGGGGCATCCGGTATACGGCCCATGGCTGGCTTTATAATGTGGCCGGTCTCGATGCCGTTGAAATCACCCGGCGCAATGGCAAGACATTCCGGCTTGGCACCGATCAACCCGACATACTCGCCAGTGCCATTCGCGCACGACTGGAGGCATGATGGACCACCCCGAAAACCCCAAGCCACAGACCTTGCCGCGCTATTCCGCGACCTTCGATCCACACACCTTGTCCGAGATCAGGCGTGCGGCGGCAACAGGCATCTACGATATTCGCGGGGGCGGGGCCAAGCGTAAGGTGCCGCATTTCGACGATCTGCTGTTTCTGGGGGCCAGCATGTCGCGTTATCCGCTGGAGGGGTATCGCGAGGCCTGCGATACGTCGGTTCTGCTGGGCACGCGCTTTGCGAAAAAACCCATTGAGCTGAAAATCCCGATCACCATTGCGGGGATGAGCTTTGGGTCGTTATCGGGTCAGGCCAAGGAGGCGCTGGGGCGCGGTGCGAATATGGCGGGCACGTCGACCACCACCGGCGATGGCGGTATGACGCCGGAGGAGCGCGGGCATTCACAGCAACTCGTCTATCAATATCTGCCCAGCCGATACGGCATGAATCCCGATGATCTGCGCAAGGCCGATGCAATCGAGGTTGTGGTGGGGCAGGGCGCAAAACCCGGTGGCGGCGGGATGCTGCTGGGTCAGAAGATCAATGACCGGGTGGCTTCGATGCGCACGCTGCCCCAAGGCGTCGATCAACGCTCCGCCTGTCGCCACCCTGACTGGACCGGCCCGGATGATCTGGAAATCAAGATTACGGAGCTGCGCGAGATCACCGGCTGGCAGGTGCCGATCTATGTCAAGGTCGGGGCCGCTCGGCCCTATTACGATACGGCGCTCAGCGTGAAGGCGGGGGCCGATGTGGTCGTGCTCGACGGGATGCAAGGTGGCACAGCGGCGACGCAGGATGTCTTTATCGAGCATGTCGGTCTGCCGATTCTCGCCGCGATCCGCCCTGCGGTGCAGGCGCTGAAGGATCTGGGGATGCACCGCAAGGTACAGCTTGTCGTCTCGGGCGGGGTGCGCAACGGCGCGGATGTCGCCAAATGCCTTGCGCTGGGCGCGGATGCC
>CALLLP010000017.1 GCA_938008165.1 uncultured Neomegalonema sp.
CGACGAGGTCGTCCGACTCCTCAAGGTCTATATCCCCGAATTCGACACAACATCCGACGCCGCCCGAAAAGTCCGAGAACAAAAACCAACACTCGTCCCCATCACACTGCGCGAAAAAGCATCCTGAAAACCTCACATATATGGTAGACGCCAATCTCTGAGCCTGAGCCATTGAACAATGGCCGGGTCAGCCCGATAAGGGCCTATGATGATGTTGCCCGTCGACGATGCCCTACCCGATCTTTGCGCCGCGTTGCGCGCGGATATTAATGCGGTGCTGGTCGCCCCACCGGGGGCAGGGAAGACGACGCGGGTTCCGCTGGCGCTGATGGATGAACCATGGGTCGCAGGCGGGCGCATCCTGATGCTGGAACCTCGCCGGGTCGCCGCCCGTGCCGCCGCCGAGCGCATGGCAGAAACATTGGGCGAAAAAGTCGGGGACCGGGTCGGATATCGCATCCGGCGAGAGCGTGCCGTGGGACCCCGCACACAGATCGAGGTCATCACGGAAGGCATCCTCACACGGATGCTTCAGAACGATCCCTCCCTCGACGGTGTCGCGGCGGTGATCTTTGACGAATTTCACGAACGCTCGATCCATGCCGATCTTGGGCTGGCGCTGTGTCTCGATGCCCAAGGCGCTTTACGCGACGATCTGCGCCTTGTGGTCATGTCCGCCACGCTGGACGATACGGGGGTCGCCGCACTGATGAAGGATGCGCCCGTCATCCGGTCGGAAGGCCGCAGCTATCCGGTCGAAACCCATTGGCTTGAGACGCCGTGGCGAGGGCGCACTGCCCGGCGCGATGCCTTTGAAAAAGCGGTTGCCGATACGCTGATGCGTGCCCTCGATGCACAGCCGGGCGATGCGCTGGTCTTTCTGCCCGGCATCGGCGAGATCGCGCGGGTAGAGGGGGTGCTCAAGGGCCGATTGGCCGATGATATTATCCTCCAGCCGCTGCATGGCTCCATGCCGTTCGACCGCCAGCGCGCGGCCCTGCGCCCCGATCCACAGAACAGACGGCGGGTCGTGCTGGCCACGGCCATTGCGGAAACCTCCCTGACGATCCAAGGCATTCGGATCGTTGTCGATGGGGGATTGTCGCGCCGGGCGGCCTTCGATGCCGGGGCGGGAATGACGCGGCTGGTCACCGATCGTGTGTCGCGGGCAGGGGCGGATCAGAGACGGGGACGAGCGGGGCGTACTGAGCCGGGCGCGTGCTTTCGTGTCTGGACGAAGGGCGAGGAAGGGGGATTTGCTCCCTTCGAGCGCCCGGAAATCGTCGATGCCGATCTGGCACCCCTGATGCTGGAACTGGCTGTTTGGGGAGTCCGCGATCCGGGGGAACTCCGTTGGCTCGATACGCCTCCGGCAAAGGCGGTGGAACAAGCGCGCGACCTGCTGCAATCGCTTGGGGCGCTCGCGCAGAATGGCGCCATTACGGATCATGGCAAGAATCTTGCGCGTCAGCCGCTGCACCCCCGCCTTGCCCATATGCGCCTACGGGCATCCGATGACGCGCCGCTCGCCAATGCTCTTGCGGCATTGCTGGAGGAGCGTGATCCGCTGTCCGGTGCGGGATGTGATCTTGCTTTGCGGGTCGAGGCGCTGCGCGATCCAAAGCGGTATGCCGCCGCGTGCGTCGGCATGATCGACCGCCCTGCCCTTGCCCGCATTCGTGACGGAGCCAAGGCCCTTGGCGGGATCGATGGAATGCCTGCACACCCGCCGCGCGAGACCGGCGCGGTCCTTGCCCTCGCCTATCCCGATCGCATTGCCCAGCGAAGGCCGGGGGATGCGCCGCGCTATCGCCTTTCCGGCGGTCGCGGGGCCATCTTTGCCGATGCGGGCGATCCACTGGCGCAGGAAAAATGGCTCGCCATCGCTCATCTGGACGGCAACCCGCGCGAGGCGCGTATCCGGCTGGCCGCGCGGATCACACCGGCCCAGATCGACGCCGCCTTCGGCGAGCGGATCGTCTGGCAGGACATCTGTGATTGGGATGCGCAGACGGGCACGGTCATCGCCCGGCGGGAGCGGCGTCTGGATGCCTTGATCCTCGATGCGCATCCATGGAAAGACGCCCCTCCAGAGCGGATCGCATCGGCGGCCTGTGACGGGGTGCGTCAACTCGGCATGGCCGTCCTGCCATGGCGCGATGGGGCGCAGGCCCTGCGGGCACGGGTCGAGTGGCTGCGTGGCCGGGGTCATGATGCCCTGCCCGATTGGCGCGATGAGGCACTGATCGAGACGATCGAGACATGGTTGATGCCGCATCTGGGCAAAATCCGCACAAAAGCGGATTTCGCCACACTGCCGCTTGACCGTATTCTCCTCGACAACCTGCCTTGGGAAAGCCGCAGCACCCTCGACACCCTAGCCCCCGCGAGCATCAAGACACCCGCCGGAACATCGGCGCGGATCGATTACAGCAATGATCCGCCCGCGCTCGATGTGCGCATTCAGGAGATGTTCGGCGAGACACGGCATCCGGCCATTGATGCCGGGCGCGCACCCTTGCTGATCCGCTTTTTATCCCCCGCAAGGCGGCCGGTTCAGGTCACGGGGGATCTGCCGGGATTCTGGGCTAATTCCTATGCCGATGTGCGCAAGGATTTGCGGGGACGCTATCCAAAGCATCCGTGGCCGGATGATCCGCTCGACGCCAAGCCGACAGCGCGCGTCAAGCCACGCAAAACCCGATGATGCGCATTGACGGACAGTGTACAGCGACCGCAATGTCACAGCCCGGCAGATACCTCCGGCGACGAACAAGAATGTCGCGCCGATGTTCTGTGATTTTGCAGGTTTTTTAACCAAAAACCGGCGACCACCTTTCTGAAGTTCTGCCGTGCAGGATTCATGCGTAAGGAGAAGCCACCATGAGCGCCGCAACACCCCAAGAACCGAGTTTTCGCGACTCCGTCGAAATGATGTTCAACCGCGCCGCGTCGCTTATGGACCTGCCACCGGGTATGGCCGAGAAGATCCGTGTGGCCAATTCAACCTATACGGTGCGCTTTGGCGTCAAGCTGCGCGGCCAGATCATGACTTTTACGGGCTATCGCTCGGTCCATTCTGAACATGCCGAGCCGGTCAAGGGCGGCATTCGCTATTCAATGGATGTGAACCAGAACGAAGTCGAGGCGCTGGCCGCGCTGATGACCTACAAATGCGCGCTTGTGGAGGTGCCCTTCGGTGGCTCGAAGGGGGGGCTATGCATTAATCCCGCCGATTGGGATGAAGACGAGCTGGAACGGATCACCCGACGCTTCGCCTATGAGCTGATCAAGCGCGACCTGATCCACCCGGCGCAAAACGTACCTGCCCCCGATATGGGCACTGGCGCGCGCGAAATGGCCTGGATCGCCGATGCCTATAAGCGCATCAAAAGCGATGATATCAATGCTCGCGCCTGCGTCACCGGCAAACCGCGCCATCTGGGCGGGATCGCCGGGCGTGTGGAGGCGACCGGGCGCGGCGTGCAATACGCCTTGCAGGAATATTTTCGCCATTCGAAAGACGTCGCGAAATCGGGCCTGTCAGGGACGCTCGACGGAAAACGCGTCGTCGTGCAGGGCCTCGGCAATGTGGGCTATCACGCCGCCAAGTTTTTGGAAGAAGAAGATGGCTGCAAGATCGTCGGCATCATCGAGCGCGACGGGGCCATCGTCAATGATGGCGGGCTAAACGTCGAAGCGGTGAAAAATCATGTCACGGCGAATGGCGGCGTGCGGGACTTTCCCGGAGCGACCTTCACCGAAGACGGCCAATCGATTCTCGAACATGAATGCGATATCCTGATCCCGGCGGCGATGGAAAGCACGCTCAATCTGGGCAATGCCGCGCGGATCAAGGCCCCCCTGATCATCGAGGCCGCAAATGGGCCTGTGACGGCGGGGGCCGATGAAATTCTGCGCAAGAAAGGGGCCGTCATCATCCCCGATATGTATGCCAATGCAGGCGGGGTGACGGTGTCCTATTTCGAATGGGTCAAAAACCTGTCCCATATCCGCTTTGGCCGAATGCAGCGTCGTCAGGAAGAAGCCTATCACAACCTGCTCGTGGACGAGATCGAGTCGATGACCGGCAAGTCTTTCAGCGCCGGAAAACGCGAAAAAATTCTGGAAGGGGCCGATGAATTATCCCTCGTGCGCTCCGGTCTCGACGACACGATGCGCCTTGCCTATCAGGGCATGGCAGAAATCTGGAACGAGCGCGAGAATGAGGGGGTAGACCTGCGCACGGCGGCCTTCCTGATTTCGATCCAGCGCGTTGCGGATACGTATCGCTCTCTCGGATTGTAAAGGGCGCCAGCCCATCGACCCGCATGCATCATGTGATGGGGGTTTGCTCCGATAGGGGCAAATCCTAAGCGCATTGAGCATCGCTTCGGCCATCGATAGTCGCCTGTGTGGGGGGATCGTCTGGGTTTGACGGCGTAGTCTTCGATCGCGACTTCGGCATCAGCCCCAGAAAAAAGGCGCCCTGCTATGCAGAGCGCCTCGGCCCGGCGGGCAACTTGGAGATTTAGTACACAGCCAGTGGTGCGCCGGGCGAACCAGTGGCACCTTTCACTGCAAGCGGCGAGAAAATGTAGGCGAATTCAGACACGCCTGCATCTACCAGAATCTCTGTCGCCAAATTTTCATGAATAAAAATGCCGTTATGTGTGATAAGTTCCTGATGCGCTTGAAACACAGAATTCGGGTCCGGGTTTGGGACCACTTCAACAGGCCAAGTGTCTGAACCGACAACAGCAATGTTCCGTTCAGCCAGCCATTTGGCAGCTTCCATGCCAATTCCCGGCGCACCGGAATTAAACGTGGCGTTATCGGTGATCCAATGCCGCCCCCAGCCGGTATGGATAAGCACAACATCGCCATCACCGGGACCCTCGATCCCTTGGCGTTCAATCGCAGCTTCCAGATCGGCGGCCGTCACTTCATCACCCGCATCCATCGGCGCGCCGCGCAGCGCGGTGATGTCCAGGACGATGCCACGGGTAAAGATCGGCTTAACGTGTTCCACGCCGAGCTTCTTAAGGCCGTTTGCACCGAAGACCTCACCGGCATCTAGATTGTTGTAGAAAGTTGCGCCGAACGCGTCTTTGCCGACGCCGATGTGACCCAACCCGTCAAACTGTGTGCCAACTTGACCAATTTCCGTAGCCAGAAAATCGTCCATCCAGACGACCTTGTTGTCGCCAAAGGCTCCACCGGCCAAGCCCGACGTGGCGCGCAAAGCGAAGGCCCGCGTCCCAAAAAGTGGCATCTCGGCCTCATAGACACGCCCAATGGAGACGACAGTCCCCGATTGCATCAACGCAATCGCTTCCATTGCTTTCTCTGGCGTCATATAGTTTGAAGCACCGGCCTGATCATCCGCACCCCATTTCGACGTGGGCACGGAATTATCATCGGCTAAGACGGCGGATGCTGTCATGGCCGTCAAGATAGCCAGTGTGGAAAGCAATTTCAGTTTCATTGGTTCCTCCCAAATTGGTTTGAAGTGGCTCTGAGTTTCCCAGCGCTTTTATTTTTAAGGTTGAATTTTATTGCTGTGAAGTCAATGGATGAGGGTACATTGTTATTCGTATGCGTACGGTGCCGGTCCAGCGCCGCATTCCCTGTGGGATCGTGCCGCCCGTCATCACGTTACGAAGTGAGGCTCAGTCCCATCAACATCGATCGCATCGTCTGCAAAAATGGTTATCGGCAGAACTGTTTAAACAATCAGCAGCGCGAAAAAATAGCGCCGCGCAAACGATCTTACCACTCGTAAGTCTCCATGGAATCAACGGAAAGCGCATATCCGGTTTGTGCAATCTCCGTCGATTGCAGTTGAGTACGCATCGTTCCGACGACCCAGACCGCGCCCCAAAGTTTTTCGTCCGGCCAAGGTTTCTTTGCTTTGGCAAACACCAACTGATTGGGCGGCGGCGGCGGCGTGTGAATACAGGCACCAACATATGGCACCAAGATAAAATCAGTGACGCCCTTTGCGCTGATCTCAAGCGGAAGGATAAAGCCCGGCAAGCGGACATATGCGCCGTCGAGGCGCTCGTTCAATTTCGTTGCATTGACGTCAAAGATCGGACTCCACGTGTCGCCGACTCTGTCCAGCTCGCCTTCACCGATGATCTTGGCATAAGGCACGCCCGGCGGAATAAGATCAGGCCAGCCGATCTCTTCTGGCGTCGCTGCCAGCGATGCCCGTGCGTATGCGGTTGCCATAATCCCGCTTGTGATAATATGTCGGCGCGTCAGCTTCATGTCCGCACCATCATACCATCGGTCAAAGAAAGACGGTAGGCTCTGAAAGCCGGAATCAAGCTCACAATTGCGCCAGCGACCACCACACCGAGCAAGACGGTAAGCTCGCGGAGGCTGGGGGCTGCAATTGGCAGCCAAAGCCCAAAAGCACCATCAATGATCGGTTGTGCGATGATCAGACCGGCGTATAGCAGCAAGATGCCAAGCAATGCGCCTATGGCAGCAGTCAGCGCAGCCTCCAATACCAAAAGACCCATGATCGTCGTGGGTTTCGCGCCCATGGCGCGAAAGATCGCCATCTCGCGACGACGTTCGTTCAGGCTGGAAAAAATCGTGGCCATCATGCCGATCAATGCAGTGACCACAACCATGGCAGACACGCTCAACAGAGCGGTTTCCGCGACCCCGACAATGGCCCATAATTCCTGAAGCGCGACACCCGGCAGGACGGCCAGCATCGGCTCTGCCGTATATTCATTGATCGTGCGTTGCAGCGCAAAGATTTGCAACGGGCTTTCGACACCGACGAGAGCCGCCGTGACCGCGTTGGGCGCCAGATCCATCTGCCGGATCACTTCGGGGGGCGTGGATTGGCCGGGCACTTGTGCGCCGTTCTGCCAATCTACATGAATCGCTTCGATGGCTTCCAGACTGACGATCACGGTTCGATCGACCGGAGTGCCGGTCTTGGCGAGAATGCCCGAAACCCGAAACGGCTGATCCTTGTGTTCACTGAACGACGCGATGCCATGAGCCACGACAATCGGATCGTCCACGTCATAACCAAGCGAGCTGGCAACGTCTGCACCGATTACTGTATCGAATAGATCAGACATCAGCGCGCCATCGGCGACTTCAAGCCCGCGCCCTTGCCGGTACTTGTAGCGTTCGAAGAACTCGACTGTGGTGCCCATGACGCGGAATTGGCGATGACTGTCGCCGAGTGATATCGGGACGATCCAGTCCACCTCAGGCCGCGCGGCAATGTCTTGATAGCTCTCCCATGTGACATTGTTCGTGGCGTTGCCGATCCGGAAAACCGAATACAATAAAAGCTGTACCGATCCCGACCGCGCGCCAACAATCAGGTCCGTTCCAGAGATCGTGTCGGCAAAGCTGGCCTTTGCCCCGGTGCGCACCTTTTCGACACCAAGAAACAACGCTACAGACAGCGCGATCGCCAGAACCGTCATGGCGACCGTCAACGCCCGTGCACCCAGCGATCCAATGGCGAGTCGCAGGATCAAGCCGCCCGCCTTTCGATCTGTGTGATATCTTCCATAGCGATCACCCGGTCGAAGCGTTCAGCAAGGCGCGGATCGTGACTGACCATCATAAGGGTTGTATCATGCGCCCGCACCTGAGCGAACAAAAGGTCAAGGAACGCCGATTGGCTGGTCGCATCAAGCGCGGATGTTGGTTCGTCGGCGATGATGATCGGGGGCCGTCCTATCATGGCTCTGGCCACGGCCACACGCTGTTGCTGACCAACGCTGAGAGTAGAGGCTTTCGACGACAGAAGGTCCGGCAGACCCAGAGCAGCGCAAAGATCGCGTGCCGCGTCGTGTCCGTTATCCACACGCCCCCGGCGCGCCGGGGCAAAACGCAGCGGCAAAAGGATATTATCCAGAACCGAGCCAAAGGGCAGGAGGTTAAACTGCTGGAATATCATTCCAATCTTCTCAGCCCGAAACCGATCGCGCTGACCGCCGGAAAGGGTCGAAAGGTCTGTACTCGCAACATGAACAGACCCGGTATCCGCAGTGACAATGCCGCATATCAGCGACAAAAGCGTCGATTTTCCCGATCCGCTTTCGCCGAGAAGAAGAACGGTTTCACCCTTCAAAACCAAAAGATCCGGCACCGAAAGCGCGAAAACCGCCCGTCCCGGCCAGCGGAATCGAACGTCCTTCAGGGCAAGGATCGGATCGTCATGTGCCACTTAGAACACGCCGCGCAGGTCAAGCATCGGCCTATCGCGTTCAACTTCAAAGGCCTGTGCGCCCGAAGTCGTCACGATTTGAACTTCCAATTCCAGTGCGTTCTCGAAGGCCTCGAAATAGGGAAAATCAATCCCTGCAAGAGCATCGGGATTGCCGCAAGTCAGCGTGTATTTTGCATGAAACTCGGTGTGACTCGCATCTGCTTTGGCATGGTCGTCGTGGTCTTTATGAGCTTCATGTTCACTATGCTTTTCGTGATCATGCTCATCATGTTTTTCTTCGCTCTCCAAAGCCGCACCGGCCTGAATCACGCTACATTCCGCCGCAGCGGTAGGAACGAACAGGTCCAGCGGTTTCGCCAGCAAAGCAACAGCGGCATCAATCGCAGCGCGATCCTTGGCACTCGTCGCCGCGTATTCAAAGCCAACAATATCCGCACCCGGCGCATGAAATTCCATGGCGACCGTTTTGCCATCGACCGCGATGTTCAACTCGCCAACACCGTGTTCGTGAGCATCCAGCACGCGCGCATTTTCCGCAATAGCCGGAATAGCGATAAGGGCAAGTAAAACAGGAAATGAGTATTTCATAACATCCCTTCAAATTTGGATCCGCGTCAAACAATGCAGGTATGGCAGGCCCCATGCAGTTCAAGGATATTACGATCCGGCATGATATTGCTGGCCGCAATCAGATCAGCAAGTTTTGGCAAAAGCGATCAATAATTGCGCATCGCCGGAAAGACCGCTGATGGGGGATAGCCGGAAAAGCAAATCGGCACCCGGCCTGTCACCGGATGCCGGAATGATCAGGCAACCAGCGTCGCCTCTGTCTTTTCGCGCAGCTCAGCTTCGGTGACGTCTGGAGCGAGCTCGACGATCCGCAGACCGCCCTCCACCACATCGAATACACCGAGATTGGTGATGATGCGATCGACCACGGCCTTGCCGGTCAGGGGCAATGTGCATTCTTTCAACAGCTTTGCCGCGCCGGACTTGCTGTTATGGTCGGTGATGACGATCACGCGGCCCACACCGGCCACCAGATCCATCGCCCCGCCCATGCCCTTGACCAACTTTCCGGGGATCATCCAATTCGCCAGATCGCCGTTTTCGGACACTTCCATCGCGCCGAGGATCGCCGCCGCGATCTTGCCGCCCCGGATCATGCCAAAGCTGGTGGCACTGTCAAAATAGGCGGTGCGGTTGAGTTCGGTGATGGTCTGCTTGCCCGCATTGATGACATCGGCATCTTCATCGCCCTCGACCGGGAAAGGCCCCATGCCAAGCATACCGTTTTCGGATTGCAGCGTGATATCCTTGTCGCCGGTATAATTGGCGACAAGCGTTGGAATACCGATGCCAAGATTGACATACATCCCGTCTTCAAGTTCCTGCGCGGCCCGTTCGGCCATCTGATTACGATCCCATGGCATGATCAGGCCTCCTTCTTGCGCGTTGTGCGTTGCTCGATCCGCTTTTCGTGCTGCCCTTGGATCAAGCGATGCACGTAGATGCCGGGCAGGTGGATATGGTCGCCATCAAGGGTGCCATTGGGCACGATTTCCTCAACCTCCATCACGCAGATCTTGCCGCACATCGCCGCCGGTGGATTGAAATTTCGGGCGGTTTTGCGGAAAATGCAGTTGCCGGTTTCATCCGCCTTCCAGGCCTTCACAATGGCCAGATCGGCGACGATGCCGCGTTCGAGAATATAGGTCTCGCCGTCGAAATCCTTATGTTCCTTGCCTTCGGCGACCTGCGTGCCCACGCCGGTCTTGGTGTAGAAACCGGGTATACCACAGCCCCCCGCGCGCATCCGCTCGGCAAGGGTGCCTTGGGGATTGAACTCGATTTCCAACTCACCCGCGAGGTATTGGCGCATGAATTCATCGTTTTCGCCCACATAGGACGAGCACATTTTCTTCACCTGACGGGTCTGGAGCAGAACGCCCAGACCGAAATCATCCACTCCCGCATTGTTGGAATAGACGGTCAGGTCTTTGGTGCCCGCATCGCGAATGGCCGCGATCAGGTTTTCAGGAATGCCACATAGGCCAAACCCCCCGGCGGCGAGCGTCATGCCATCCGTCAGAAGGCCATCGAGTGCTGCCGATGCGCTGTCATAAATCTTGCTTGCCATATCGTCCCCGTTTCAGGCTGTCGTGGGTGTCTTAGCGTTTGCGCCGGACGGGCGCAATCAGGTGGCGAACCGCTGCATCAGAAACTGGGTCGCCGCGTCGATGCCGCGTTCGTCGATCCCGTGACCCAGACCGGGGCGCGCGAGCGTCTCGACATCGACCCCCGCCGCGCCAAGGCCCTCTCTCGCCAGTGCCATCGATTCGAAGGGAACGACCGGATCGGCGGTGCCATGGATCAGCAGAACGGGCGGCTTGGTACGGATATCCGCCGCGAGGCTCTCCGGCTCCAGCAAACGCCCCGAAAACCCGACGATCCCAGCGAGTTCTGTAGCCCGGCGCGGCCCGACATGCAGGGACATCATCGTCCCTTGCGAAAAGCCCATCAGGGCAACCTTATCGGCGGGCAGGCCACTGCGCGCGATCTCCGCATCGATAAAAGCGTCGAGCGCGACGACCGCGCGGGCCATGCCCTCGCGCATCTCTTCTTCGGTCGATCCGTCAAGATAGCTGATGGGAAACCACTGCCGCCCCATAGGCGACATGCGGCAGGGTTCGGGCGCATTCGGCGACACGAATTCGGTATCCGCCAGCTTACCGCCCAATGGCCCGGCCAGACCGATCAGGTCGTTACCATCGGCCCCATAGCCATGCAGCAGAATCACAAGGCTTTTCGCCTCGCCGGATTGTGCAATGGCCCGTGGGCCGCTCAGTTCGCTCATCATCGTCTCCAGATTGTCACGCGCTGACGCCCTCGCGTCCTTTTGCGACACGGTAATAACTCCACAAGACCCGCGCCGCCACCCCGCGCCATGGCGACCATGGCACGGCCATCGCCGACAGGGTTTTCGGATCGGGCCGTTCTTCGAGATCGAACAGAAGCCGCGCGCTTTCCTGTAGCGCCAGATCCTTGTCCGCGAAGATGTCGGCCCGTCCGACGCAAAACATCAGATAGATTTCCGCCGTCCATGGACCAATTCCCTTGATGGCGGTCAGGGTTTTCATGGCGTCCTCGACCGTATCCACGGCGCAGATATCCAGATCGAGCGTGCCATGGTGCACCGCTTCGGCAATGGCTTTCGCATATCGCACCTTTGGGCGCGACAGGCCCAATGCGCGCAGCTTGTCCTCCTCCATCGCCAGTACGCGGCCCGGCATATCGGCCCCTGCCTCCGCCACCCGGTGCCAGATACTGCGTGCCGCAGCAACGGAGACCTGCTGACCGACGATAATCTGCAATAACGAGGAAAATCCCTGTGGGCGACGGCGCAGGGGCGGCATCCCGGCCAGAGCGACCGCTTTGGTAAATCGTGGCTCGACAGCAACCAGATGGGCCACGCCCTCGGCGAGATCGTCTTCGGTTTCGATAATTCGCATTGGCCGATGGCCCTCCCCTCGCCTATCTTCCGGGAATGAGCAGCCATGTCGAGCGTTTCGCGCCCAGCCCCACCGGTTCCCTGCATCTTGGCCATGCGTATTCGGCGCTGATGGCGCATGACGCGGCGATCAAGGCGAAGGGACGGTTCCTGCTACGGATCGAAGATATCGATACGACGCGAAGCCGCGCGGAGTTTGAAACGGCCCTTCTCGATGATCTCGCATGGCTGGGGATCACATGGGAGGAGCCTGTCCTGCGGCAATCGGACAGGTTCGATGCCTATCGCGCGGTTCTCAATCAGTTTCGCGATCGGGGCTTGCTCTATCCCTGCACCTGTACCCGCAAACAGATCGCCGCCGCGATGAGCGCCCCGCAGGAAGGAACCGACAGACCGCCCGTCTATCCGGGCACTTGCCGGGGGCGATCCTTCGACGACCCGGCCCTTGCGCGCACGGATTATGCCCTGCGCCTCGATATGCGAAAGGCGCTGGCCTCGCTGGGCGGGGCGGGGGTCATCCGGAAAGTGCATTTCAAGGAGATCGGGCGCGGGCCAAAGGGTGAAAAAGGCAAGATATCGCTCGATATGGCCGCCTTGATCGATACGGTGGGCGATATTGTGCTGGCGCGAAAGGATGTTCCAGCCAGCTATCACTTGTCGGTCGTGCTCGACGATGCGTTTCAGCAGGTCAGCCATGTCACACGCGGCGAAGATCTGTTTGATGCCACCCCGATCCACCGGGTATTGCAGGCCCTGACCGGGAGACCCACGCCGATCTATCGCCATCACCGCCTGATCCGCGACGATGCCGGGCGCAGATTGGCCAAGCGCGACGATGCCCGTGCCCTTGCAACCCTCAGAGCCGAAGGCCGAACACCGGAGGACATCCGCGCGATGGTAATGCGTTAACGATGCGATCGGGGGGACAGCGCGGAGCGATGCTGGCCGCGGTCTATGCCGGGGTCATTTTCGGCGTTATGTGGATTCCGATCCGCGCGCTGGAGGATGCAGGCTTGTCGGGCGCTTGGGCGTCGATGGCCTTCACGGGTTTGCCGGTGCTGTTCATCCTGCCGATCTATTGGATCAAACGCGCCGATCTGCGGCGGGAAAACTGGAAAGGCTTGCTCGGCGGATTTCTTGGTGGGCTGGCCTTCGGGTTCTATGCCCTGTCCTTGCTGTATACTGATATCGTACGGGCGATTTTGTTGTTCTACCTGACGCCGATATGGGGCTTTTTGCTTGGGCGGATCGTATTGGGCGAAAAGATCACGCCGGTGCGCTGGATCGCGGTTCTGATGGGATTGGCGGGCATTGCCGTCATCTTCGGGGCCAGCGAGGGCTTGCCCCTGCCGCGCAATATGGGCGATTGGTTCGCCGTTGCGGCGGGCTTGGCATGGGCGCAGGCATCGCTGTTGATCCTGATCGACGAAAAGGTGAGCGTTGCCGTGCATGGCGCAAGCTTCTTCGTTTTTTCGGCCCTGCTCAGCGCCCTCGCCGCCCTCATGGCCACGAATTCGGGGCAATTGGCGATGCCCGATAGCGCCAGCATCATGGCGGTTTTGCCATGGCTGGCCGTGGTGACGGTGCTGCTGACCCTTCCGGCGGGATTTGCCACGATCTACGGGCCGACGCGTCTGAGTCCCGGTATCGTTGGGCTGCTATTCATGGCGGAGGTTGCCGTCGCGGCGGTGTCGGCGGCGATCTTCAGCGATGAACCCTTCGGCCTGCGTGAGACCATCGGCGTTTTGCTGGTGATCGGGGCGGGGCTACTGGTGCCGCTCTACGAGATGAGACAGGCAAAGGGCTGACACGCTTTGGCCCATGTGCCAGAACGCGAGGATCGCGCCCCTATGGAGAGACCGATGCCAAATACCCTGACCCTCGACGTCGATTTCGCCCGCGCACAATTCCCCGCCTTTCGCGAACCCGATCTGACCGGCTGGGTCCATCTTGAGAATGCGGGCGGCTCGTTCCCTGCCGGGCAAACGATCGATGCCCTAACGGGGTTCTACACCCGTATGAAAGTGCAACCCTATGGACAGGCCGCGCCAACCGCCGCCGGAGGGCAGGCGATGGACCGGGCGCGGGCGCGCTGGGCCGAGGTGATGAATGTGCATCCCGACGAAGTAACCTTCGGCCCCTCAACCTCGCAAAATACCTATGTATTGGCGCAGGCATTCGGCGCGATGCTGTCGGCAGGCGATGAAATCATCGTCACGCAGCAGGATCATGAGGCCAATTCCGGCGCATGGCGACGCATGGCGGAGGAACGCGGCTTCACCCTGCGCGAATGGACGGTCGATCCGGTTACGGGGTGTCTCGACCCGGCGGATTTCGATGCCCTTCTGTCCGAACGGACCCGCCTCGTCAGTTTTACCCATTGCTCGAATATCGCAGGCGAGGAAAATCCCGTCGCCGAGCTGACCGCCAAGGCGCGGGCCGTGGGCGCGTATTCTGTAGTGGACGGGGTTTCTTGGGCGCCGCATGAAATCCCCGATGTGGCGGCGTTGGGGGCGGATGTCTATCTGTTCAGCCTCTACAAGGTTTTCGGGGTCCATCAGGGGGTGATGACGGTACGCCGCGCCCTGCTCGATCGCTTGCCGAACCAAAGCCATTTTTTCAATGCCGCCTATGCCTCGAAAAAACTGGCCCCCGCCGGGCCGGACCATGCGCAGGTCGCGGCAACGGCCGGAACGCTCGATTACATCGATGTCCTCGCCGATCATCACGGCATCGGCGCGAATGGGGCAGGTGAGCGGGCGCGGGCTGTCAATGCGCTGTGGCGCGGTCATGAAAGCGCGATTGCCGCCCCCCTGATCGCCTATCTGGCGGACCATCCTCGCGTGCGTCTGCTGGGACCACCGACAAGCGATGCCCATCGTGCGCCCACCATCGCTTTTCTGCCTGAGCGTATGACCCCCCAAGCGTTGGAGGCGGCCTTGGCGGAGCGCGGCTTCATCGTCGGGGCGAGCGATTTCTATGCCTATCGCCTGATCGAAGCGCTGGGCATCGATCCGGTCAGCGGCGTCGTCCGCGCCTCGATGGCCCATTACACGCGGGCCGAGGATGTCACCGCCTTTATCGATGCGCTCGACACGCTGCTCTGATCGGAAAGGCCAGACCGATGCCCGATCCTGCCCTTGATGCAACCATCGAACAGGCCCGCGAATTGCTCGATGCGCTGGGACCGATTTCGGTGCGCAAGATGTTTGGTGGAGCCGGTCTCTACCATGACGGGACGATTTTCTGTCTGATTGCCGAGGAGGAAATCTTTCTCAAGGCATCGGGCGCATTTGCGGATGAACTGTCCATGCTTGGATCGTCACCTTTCATTTATGGGGGCAAAGGCAAGCCGGTCGCCATGCCCTATTGGCGCGTACCGGATCATGCGCTCGACGATCCTGAAGAGGCCGTTACGCTGGCCCGTAAAGCGCTGGAGCACCTGCGATGAGGATCGTGGGCGGAGCGCTGCGCGGACGACGCCTCGCCGGGCCGACCGATGACGGGGGGGCGGCACGCCTGCGCCCCACCTCCGACCGGATGCGCGAGGCGATTTTCAACATCATCGCCCATGGCGATTATCCCGATCTCGATGGCGCGCGGGTACTCGATCTCTTCGCCGGAACCGGGGCAATGGGGATCGAGGCGCTGTCACGCGGGGCGCGCGAGGCCGTCTTCGTCGATAACGGGCGCGAGGCGCGGGCGCTGTTATCGCGCAATATCGATGCCCTGGGGCTGTCTGACCGCACCCGGATCGTACCGGGTGACGCAACCCGCTATCGGGGCGCGGGAGCCGCGTTCGACATCGTGTTCTGCGATGCCCCCTATGACCGGGGCCTGACCCACAGCGCGCTGGACAGTCTGATCGCGGGCGCAATGCTGGCCCCGGACGCAGCGCTCATCGTCGAAATCGGGGCGGATGAACCCTTCGCCTCGCCCCCCGGCCTCGATTCCGTCACTGAACGACGCTACGGAGCAGGGAAAATCCATCTTCTTCGGGTGGCGGAACAACCGTCGCGCGATACCTGACCGATACGAGGCTACGGGAACAGGATCATGACCGAAACGCTCGACAGGCAGTTCCCCTGCGCCCAATGCGGTGCAGACTTGCGGTTCAGTGCCGAGACGGGACACCTTGTCTGCGATTACTGCGGCCATGAAAACATCATCGATCTCGATCATACGCCCATTCAGGAGCTTGATTTCCGCAAGGGTCTCGAAGAACAGCTATCGAGCGAGCAGATCGAGATCACGCAGGTCACGCAATGCACCACTTGCGGCGCACAGGTGCAATTCGAGCGCGATATTCACTCCGATCACTGCCCATTCTGCGACTCGGTCCTCATCACCGATACCGGCGCACATCGCCACTTCAAACCAAAAGGCATCCTGCCCTTTGCCGTCACACAAAAGGACGCGCAGGACGCATTGGCCCGGTGGCTCGGCTCACGCTGGTTTGCGCCTTCGGGCCTGAAAAAATATGCCCGCGCCGGACAGGATATCAGCGGCATTTACACTCCCTATTGGACCTTTGACGCCGAAACCGAGAGCACCTATTCCGGTCAGCGCGGCGATGTCTATTACGTCGAGCGATATGTCACCGTGATGACCGATAAAGGCCCCCGGCGTCAGCTGCAACGCGTGCCGAAAATTCGCTGGACGCCGGTTCGCGGGCGGGTGCGGCGGTTTTTCGACGATGTATTGGTGATCGCCTCCAAAGCCTTGCCCAAACGGGTTTCCGATGCGCTGGAGCCTTGGGATCTTCACGCGCTGGTGCCTTATACCGAAAGCTATCTGGCCGGATTCCGCGCTGAAGGCTACACCATCGATTTGCGTGACGGATTCGCCGCTGCACGAGGCGAGATGGATTTGCAAATCCGCCGCGATATCCGGTTCGATATCGGCGGAGACCAGCAACGGGTGCAGACGGTCGATACCGATTTCGATGCAGTGACCTTCAAGCATGTGCTGCTTCCACTATGGATTGCGGCCTATCGTTATCGCAAGAAAACCTATCGTTTCGTCATCAATGGCCGCAGCGGGCGCGTGTATGGCGAGCGGCCTTACAGCGCCTTCAAAATCGCCGCTGCCGTATTGATCGGCGCCATTGTCATGGCTGTTATTCTGATGGTTTTGTATACATCTGGCGCACTGGATACGGTTGTCATCGGCAACGGGCAATTTGTTTTACCCGATATATACTACCCAAACACTCGTGGTTATTGAAATAAACCACATACCTTGACCCTTTATTCTTCTTTTCGCTGAATATTTACATATCTGTGAAAAGATCGGAAGGATCAGCGTCATGGCGTCCGGGCATCGTTGGAATACCGTCGGCGACGAATTCGTTCGCCTGCTTATCGCGGAGTATCAAACGGGTGGCGAAGTGCATTGGCCGACCGTCATTGCCGCTGCGGGCTGTCTGACCGGCGAAACGGTCCTGATGACGCATGAAGCGCGCATGCCCGAAAGCGGGGTGGTGGACAATCCGCGTGTCAGCGAATTCATGCATGACGGCGAGGTCAAGACCCGTACGATATGGGGGTATTCAGCCGCCATCGCGACCCAGGCATTCAACGTCGATCCCGATACATTGCCAAGCTATCGCCATGTGATCCTGCAACTCGGTACACAGCTGAGACCGGCATCGTTTCCGGCGCTTGATGTACCACTGCATCTGGTGCCGCATGATACGCCGATGAATGCTGGCCCGCGCCTGCGCAGGAGACTCCACGAAATCGCGACGAAGGACGGAATCCACGGCAACGATTCGGCTTTTGCCCTTGCAACCGCGATGATGAAAATGATCGGTTCGGCCCAATATCTGGGCATTCGCGACCTGACATCTCTTGCCCTGCAAAGCTGCGTCGCGGGGTCTCGTTTCGCGCCCTTGATCGAAGTGATTGACCCGCGCACGACCGGCATCGTCGAGTCCAACACCCCCGCTGCGGTCGCCGCACCGCAGAATGGTGATGCGCCTCCGATACCTGCGGCTGCGATCGTTGCCGCCGCTCTATCGGATCATGCCGCACTCGGCTTTGGAAAGCGCCGCTGAGGCAAGCCGCAAGAGTTCAGAGCATATCCTTCACGCGATCCCCGATCTGTGCGCTGTCGGGTTTCACGGCACTACCGTATTTCGCGACGAACGCACCATCGGGACCGATAAGAAACTTGTTGAAGTTCCAATCCGGTGTTGCCCCTTGCTGGGCGAGCCAACGAAACAAAGGATGCGCATCCTCGCCACGGACCTTTTCGATCTCGGTCATGGGAAAATCTAACCCGAAATTGACCTCGCAGAATTTCTTGACGTCCTCGGATGTCGCCAATTCCTGTCGAAAATCCTGTGACGGCACCGCCAGAACCACGAAACCCTGATCGCGGTATCGGTCATAGAGCGCCTGCAACCCGTCATATTGATAGGTAAACCCGCAGCGCGAGGCTGTGTTAACCACCAAAACCGGCTTTCCGTCGAAGCGCGACATCGGCAGCGGATCGCCTTCAATCGCCGTGAAGCTAAACTCATGGGCCGTGCGCTCCCCGGCCATGGCGACACTGGACAGCATCGCGGCAATTGCGAGAGCGACGACAGGCCCAAATAAAGCGCGCATGATCTGATTTCTCCACAAAAAAGCTCCCGGCACCATATGGCGTCCGGGAGCGTGAAGAAAAATCAAAGCCAGCGCGTCAGACTGCCGCGACGCCCTCATGAAGCGTGACCGCGATGTGGAACGCACCCCAGCCGGGCACCCGCTTTCCGCGTATAACCGGCTCGTTCACCGCCGCGACATGGGCATCGATGCGGTTCGAGCGCTGCATGGCCCAATCGAGGGCAGCGTGGTGCTGGTTCGTAACATAGCCGAGTTTTTCGCCCGATGGCAAAAAGACGGTGATGCCGCGATGCCCCGACGGATGGAGCGTGTCGCGCTCAAGAAACACCGCATCGCCTTGCTTTGGCATCGTTTCGATCCCGACAAGCCGGTGATATACTGGCCATGCGAGGGGTATGTCAGGAAGCGTAAGGAGTGGTTTGGCCCCTGCGGATGCGGCAGCAAAGCCGATGGCGGGGGTTGCGAGGGCGGCGGAAGCACCGAATAACTGCAAAGCGCTTCGCCGACTGGGCGTATAGGATCGTGTCGTCATGGTTTACAGATTACGGATGATTATGCCGAAACTGTGACAGATTGTCGCTTTTCTCGATTTAAAACCTTCAGCGACCGTGGTTCTGCTGCGAAACAGGGAAAATCTATACGATCAACTTGCGGATCGGAGCGAGGAAAGCGTGATTTGGAGCATCGTCGAGATTGATGACCCGCCTGCCCGATGAAACGCCCAGCTCCCCCGAAGCGATGATGTCGCCCCCATCCTCCAGCGCGATTTTCACCGAGGTGACGGCCTCTTTGTTCAGCGGGATGACGGAGCCGATATCAAGCCGAGACAGCGCCGCGAGGGTCATTTGTTCGGTATGCAGCAAGGCCACCGTATCCAGCTCCATCAGCGACACACTCGATTTCATGTGGTCGAACCATGGACCATTTTCATAGGCAGGTTGTTTTTTATCGACCGACCCTGCGCCGGAAACTGCATCAACGGTGGTCAAGGGCACCAGCATCGAGAATTTGCCCTCGCGCTCGCCCCCGCCGAAAAGCATGGCGATCTCGATGGTCATGACATCGGATTTCAATGGGGCAATCAGAAGCCCTGCCCCCTCGTGAACAATCTCGACCTTGCCGTCAAAGACGCAGCTTCCCGGTCCAATGACCGCATCGCAGGCCTGCACAAGCGACCGCATCAGCAAATCGCTGACATTCGCACAAAACTGATCGACCAAGGACGATGGTTCGCATTCCACGACGGGTTCGTTCTCGGCAGGGTCACCGCCGAGCATAATGTCCATCAGGTGAAACAATGCGTTTCCATCGGGAAGCAGCGACGCCGCCCCTTCGATCCCGTTAAGGCCCACCACGGCGGCGCAAACGGGGCTGTCCTCTGCCGGAACGACATCTTTCAAGGGTTCCAGACCGACCGATTCGAGCGAAACCTTGACGCGCGTATCCATCAATTCGCCCAGCGATTCCCCCGCCACCTCGCAGAACACACGCAGCATATCGGGCGAAAAGCCCGATTTCGCGCGGCTGGGTGCCCGGGTTGCGATTTTCCGGGGCAGAATTGATGCGGAGGCATCGCTCATCGATAGAGTGTCCGTTCTCAGGCGCTTTATTGCACGATTAGATCAGCGTGCAGAGCACCCGCCGTCTTGATCGATTTCAGAATGTCAATCATACCCCGTGGTCCTACACCAAGAGCGTTAAGACCGTCTACCAAATCTGCCAGAGTTGCGGTTTCCTGCACCAGAGCAAGTCGTCTGTCTTCGCCCATATCGATGCCGATTCCGGTGCGTGGCAATACGATGGGCGGAGCATTGGAGAACGGGTTCGGCAAGGTTGCCTGTGGTTGTTCCTCGACCCGCACGGTCAGACCGCCCTGGGAAACGGCAACGCTCGAAATCTTGACGTCGGCACCGAGAACGATAGTGCCGGAGCGTTGATCGATGACAACCCGCGCCTGACGCGAGGCGGCAACGTTGATATTTTCGATCATGGCGATCAGATGCGCGGGCGAGGTCATGCCCGATGCCCTGACGCTGACATCCACGGTGCCGGAATCGGCCATCCGGGCCGTATCGCCACCCATGGCACCGTTAATCGCCTGTTCGATTCGCACGGCGGTCGTGAAATCAGGGTCTCGCAGCGCAAGCCGTATCCGGTCGATATCGGCGAAATTGAAGGCGATTTCCTGCTCGACCCGCGCCCCGCCCGGCATCGTCGCACTGGTTGGCACGCCTTGTGTCACCTCCGCCGCATCGCCCTGCGCCGAGAACCCTCCCGCGAGAACAGGGCCTTGGGCAACGGCGTAGATCTTGCCATCCGCCGCTTTCATGGGCGTCATGATAAGCGTGCCACCTAACAGGCTTTTCGCATCGCCAATCGCCGAAACGGTCACATCGATCCGCGATCCGGTCCGTGCGAAAGCGGGCAAATCGCCCGTGACGATCACCCCCGCGATGTTCTTGGGCCTGAATGCCTCGCCGTTAACGTTAACCCCAAGCTGTTCCAGCAAGGTGGCCAGCGCTTCTTCGGTAAAGGGCGAATTGCGCAGGCCGTCGCCCGTACCATTGAGGCCAACGACGAGACCATATCCAACGAGATCGTTGCCGCGCACTCCTTCGAATTCCACGATGTCCTTGATGCGGACCTTCGTTTCCGCATTCGCCCCACCGGGGAACACCACGGCGAGGATAAGAAGGGCACGGCAGATTTTGGTCAGAAAGCGAAGCATTATATGTCCCGTTCATGCATCACGCTGGCGATCAGCGCAGATAGTTCGTCAAGCTGAGATTGGCCATCCGCGAGGTCGTCAGATAGGCGGCTTCCAGCTGCGATTCGAGCAGGCGCATCTCGGTGGCCGCTTCCGCCTGATCGCGGGTGGTCAGACCGTTATAGGCGATGCTGAGAGTCACCGATTGTGCCTCGTGATCCGCGAGCGCCCCGGCGACACGCTCCTCGCGCACGCCCAGATTGCCCTGCAATTCGACCACATCGTTGCTGGCACCCGAAAGGATCGTCTCGCCCGCATCCTGATAGGCGCCCCGCGCTGCTTCGGTGGGCGCTTCGGCGGCAATGGCGGTCACGGCAAACCCACGCAATGTATCGCGGAAAGCCTGTTCATCGGCGCGCAAGGATGTGGAGACGCGCTCGCCCTTATCCAGCTCGACCGTCGGCGCATCGCCGTCGCCACCCTGGAAAAACGTGGTGGCGAAACCGCCTGCCGGATCGTTGAACCATGCATCGATCTGGCTCAGGCCGGTGGCCGCATCGGGCGCGGCGGTGACAATGCCACGCACCGCATCGATGATATCTTCCGCAGCGTTCAAGGGCACCAGACCAGAATCGCCACCAAACAGGGGCCGTCCGCCAAAGGACGTGTTGAGCCGCGAAACCGTATCCTCAAGCCCGGAAAGCGCCGATTGTTCGGCCAAGACCTTCGTATTCGAGCTTGGGGAACCACTGGCAAACCGCAGGGCGGAGACGGTATTTTCCGCAAGGTCGCGCATGCTGTCGAGGGCCGATTGGGCCGTGCTCATCCGGCTTCCTTCGAAATCGAGCACCGCCTTACGGTCATCGGAATAGGCGATGGCTTCGGAGAGCAGGTTGACCTTGGCCGTATCGCCATTCACCGCCCGCGCCACATCGACGATCTGCCCGGTAACGGCCTCACTGCGCGCTGTCTCCAATCGCCCTTTGATCGAGGAAATATTCTGCTGGATCAGCGTATGGGCGCGCAAAGTTGGTGTGTTATGAGGAGTAAGCACGATCAGATCTCCAGAAGACGTTGAACGAGACGGTCGGCAACCTGAATAACCTTGGCATTCGCCCCATAGGCCTGTTCGATCAGGATGAGATTTTGAAGTTCTTGGTCAATATCGACACCGATGACATCGGCCTCCGCCGTCTCCAGCGTGGAAAAGCGGGTCAGATCGTTGGCGGCTGTGTCTTCCAGTGCCTGAGTGCGGCTCTCGAACAAGCTGCCCAATTCTCCCGCCAGACCCGACGCAGACGCCGCGCGCGTCAGCGAGCCACTGGTGATGCGGGTTTCGGTCATGGCATCGAGCAGGGATTGTGCATGGGTCGAATTGGCGCTTGCCCCTTGGGTCGCCGCGTCTAGCCCGTCGCGGATGCGCCATGCCTGTCCGCCCTGAGCCGGGTCCACACGCTCGTTGATGGCGATTCGGCTTGCCAGTCCGGGCGTTGCAGGCGACGACAGCGCGGCGCCGTTATCGGTAAACAGCCCGCGTCCATCCGCCCCGGCAATGCCGGTGGCTTCGAAGCGATCGATGATGTCGCTGGCCAGCGCGTCAATTTCGGTGGTCGCATCGACCAGCGTTCCGTCGCGGGCCTCGAACAACCCTGCGATCCGCCCGCCTTCATTGGCTTGAGGGCCTGATTGCGGCGAGAGTTCCTTGCCATCGACGGTCAGGCCAGAAAGCGGACCTGCGCCCGAGCGGTAATCCATATCGGCCGTGACGACATTTGTGGGCTGAAACTCCAGCTCACGCGCCCGACTGTCGACCAGCGTTACCCCCTTGTCGGTCAAGACGGCGACCTGTCCATTTTCGCGGGACAGCAGACGAATGGACAGATGACCCGCGACAATGTCGATCTGGTCATCACGGCGCTGTTCATAAGCCGCCGCTGTTGACGAATTGCCCAATGCCGAAGCAATGGCCCCGTTGAGCGACTCGATTTCCTTGAGGGCGACGTTGACCTCGTTTACCGCGTCGGCAATGGCGTGATCGGCGTTTGTGCGTTCGGTCTGGATCGTGTCCGAAACATCCCCGAAAGCCGATGCCACCTGTTTCGCCGCCGTCACCGAGCGTTCTTGCAGCGCGACCGATTCGGGAGTTTCGGTGACCCCGCGCAAGCTGGTTTCCAACGCCGAGAGACGATCGAACAACGAGCCTGAACCGCTGAGAGTATCCGCAAGCGTCCGCGAGGCGGTAGCATGAGCCTGACTGCCATTCGCCTGCCCTTCCGCTTCGCGCCGAGACGCGGTGAGCGGGGCATCGGTCGAGCGAGAGGTCGGCGCAACCAAGACGCCATTGCCTCTGCCAGCGACGACATCCTGAACGGTGCTGACGGTCTGGCGGGCATAGCCTTCCGTCGATGCGTTCGCGATGTTGTTCGACGTAACCTGAGCGCGTCGCGAGGCGGCGGATATGCCTGAAACGGCATTGGACAAGGCGTTGGTGATGCTCATCTACTCGTCTCCCTTTCCGGGCGTGCGGGGTCGTATGAAAGGCGATCACTCGGTTGGTGGAATGCATCGAAATGCACCCTCTCAGGGCATTTCGATGCTCAGTGTGATCGCTGTCCGCTCTATCGTTTGAGGTTGGTGGTTTCCTGAAGCATCTCGTCGACGGTCTGCACGATCTTCGCGTTCGACGAATATGCGCGCTGAGTCTCGATCAGCTGGGTGAGTTCTTCGGTAATATCGGTGGTACTAGTTTCAAGAGTGTAACCCGACAGCGTTCCAGTTGGGCCGGTGCCCGAATCCCACAGGTAAACCGGGCCACTGGCGCTGGAAATTCGGAACGCCTGATTATCTTCCGGTGTCAAACCTTCGGGATTGGAGACATTCGCAATCGGAATCTGGAACAGAGGACGGCGCAGACCCGTATCGTAAATGCCTTCGAGGAACCCGCGGTCATTGAATTCGACGGTTTCGAGGAATCCGAGCGATGACCCGTTCTTGGTGATATTGACCGGCGAGAAATCGCTCGCAAACTGCGTCAGATTCGAGGTCGACCCAATCGTTCCGATCTCGATATCGATGCTGCTGCTCGATGCGCCAACATTGATCCGGCCAGTTGCGGGGTCATAGGCTCCCGTGGTCGCCCGAACCGCATTGATCGCGCCCGGTGCTGCCCCGGTCGTATCGAAATCAACCTCAAAGCTGCCCACGGGGTTTACGGCATCGGGTGACGAATCGGTCAGCGTCAAAGCCCAGGTGGTGATACCGGGTCCAGCCGGAGTGACCGATTCGAATTCGATATCCATGTTATGATTGCCACCAATCGCATCGAAATATTCGATGGTCATGCTGTGCGTATCTCCGATCGTGGCGTTACTCGGCACGTTGACCGCGATCTCGGCTTCGGTCGTCGGGTTTGGCGAGAAGTCGAACCCGCTCAGATTGACGGGGACGAGGCTGGCGGCGCCTTCACGGCTCACCGCGCCTACATCGCCATTGGTATCCGTGCCCCAGCCGAGCAGTTGCAGCCCGCCGCTGGTGCGCAGGAAGCCGTCTTCATCCTTCGAGAAAGAGCCGGTCGAGGTCAGCAGGAAGGGGCGCGTCGTCGGGCTTTCGGAGCGCTCTGCAACCGTCGTCACCGGAATCAGGCCCTGACCGTTGATCGAAATATCGGTCGAGTTGTTCGTCGAGGTCGGCGACCCCTGTTGCGTGACCTGACGCGTGGTCGTCGCGCGCACACCGCCCGCATTATACGACCCGGCGGAGTTCCCGAAATTCACCAGCGACGAGAATTCAGTTTCGGCGCGCTTATACCCGTAGGTCTGCGAATTGGCGATGTTGTCACTGATCCCTGACAGACGCTGTGCGTTGACATTCAGGCCAGCGACACCGGCGTTGAGAGAAGATGAAATTCCCATGGCGATATTCCTCAGTTCGGTAGGTTACCGTCATCCGCCGGTGCGAGCGGATATCGGGAAGAGTTAAAGAGCGTCACCGAAACGCGCCGGTTCTCCGGGGCGTTGGGGTCACTGGAGAAAGGTTCGGTATCCGCGCGGCCTTGAATTTCTACAAAGCGGTTATGCGGAACACTTGCGGATTTCATCAAACGGCGCATGACATTGGCGCGGTCGCTGGAAAGCTCCCAATTATCGTAGTCGCCCCTGTCAAAGAACGGCGAAGAATCGGTATGTCCACTGATGCCGATGCGGTTGCGGGCCCTGCCGATAACCGGGCTAATAGCGGCAACAATCTTACGAAGAAGTGTAGAAGGAACCGCAGAGCCGGATTCAAAGAGGCTGCGGTTCGCGATATCGACGATTTCGATCACAAGGCCATCATCGGTCATGTGAATCAGCAGATGCTGGGTCAATTCGCCCGGTGCCGAATCGCCGTTCAGCCCTTCGTTCAGGGCAACCTGCATCTGGGTAAAATCGGTATCTTTTTCGCTATCGGCCAGATCCTCCGACGTCATCATCGAATCGCCGCCAAGCAACCCGTCACCGGCCGTCGAGCGCGCGCTCATGGGAACGGTTGGACTGAAATAATCGGCGATTCCGCCCTTTTGTTCCTCAGTGGTCGCGTTGATCAGCCACATCATCAGAAAAAAGGCCATCATGGCGGTCACGAAATCCGCATACGCGACTTTCCAGGCACCACCATGATGGCCGCCACCCTTGACGACCTTTCGTTTGATGATGATGGGGCGTTGCGCTTCGTCTGTCATGTATTCGCACATCGTATGATTTATCGGAATCTCAGGATGCGGAATGAGTGTCAAAAATTCATGAACCTCCCGGTTTAGTAGAATGACATGTCTGCCCCCTTGCAGGTTTTTTCGGACAGCAAAAAATGTGGGAGATCACAGGGATCATCCGTCATGTAAAAGAATGGATTTTGATGGCTAATCGCCGGTAACAATAAAAATATCGGGTACTTAAGTTGTGGATAAGCATCTTGTGCAATGATGGTCGCATAACAGGGTAATTAGAGAAAAACCCGATCATGTTTGACCAAGGTTTACCGGGGAATGTGAAAACTTAACGCAATTTCCGGCGCAACTATATCGGGTTTACTCTCAGGAACAGGATACTCGGCATGACCGATCAACTATACTGCCTGTCAAATCCCGATGAACCCGGTCTCGTCCGTATTGCCATTCAAAACAATGCTACAGAACAATATGATGTGTTTTGCCAACCGGGAGAGCGCATCGACTGGTCACTGACGGTTCGCAATGCAGGCGCAGCCATGAAGGCGCTTCACACCAGTATGCAGCGCTATCGCAAATGCCGGGGCAACGGCGTCTATCGGTGCTCGCCAAGGGATGCGCATGAGATTGCCGCCCGATACACCCCTAAACGCATCAAAAACTGGGGCCAGCCGTCCCAGCAGGCGCGCGACACGCTCTTTGCCATGATGCTGGCCATGGCATTTCTCGCAAGCGTCGTCATCACTCAGGTCGCAAGGCAGGGCACGATACTGACACTTGGGCTGATCGCCACGATTTTGGCGATGCTGACCATCGCCATCACCGTCCTGCGGGATGATCGGCAGCGATAATCACCCCTGCGAGGAGAGACGCGCCGCGCGCAGGGCCTCAAAATCCTCGCCCGCATGATAGGACGACCGCGTCATCGGTGAAGCGGAGACCATGAGAAAGCCTTTCGCAAAAGCGGCTTTCTCATACGCAACGAACTCATCGGGTGTGATGTATCGCGCCACCGCGTGATGCTTTTTCGTGGGTTGGAGATATTGTCCAACGGTCAGAAAATCGACATCCGCCGCGCGCATATCGTCCATTACCTGATGCACAGCGACACGCTCCTCGCCCAACCCCACCATGATCCCCGATTTCGTGAAGATCGACGGGTCACGCTCTTTCACCTGCTGAAGCAGGCGCAGGGAATGGAAGTACCGCGCACCGGGTCGCACGTCGGGGTAGAGTCCGGGCACCGTTTCCAGATTATGATTGAAAACATCCGGGCGCGCCTCGACCACCACCGCCAACGCGCCATCCTTGCGCAGAAAATCGGGAGTCAGAACCTCGATGGTGGTTTCGGGGCGTTTGCGGCGAATCGCACGGATCGTTCTGGCGATATGATCCGCACCCCCATCATCCAGATCATCGCGATCCACCGATGTGACGACCACGTGATTCAACCCCAGCTTTGCGACCGCATCTGCGACCTTGGCCGGTTCAAACGGGTCGAGCGCTTCGGGTTTACCAGTGGCCACATTGCAAAAACTACACGCACGGGTGCAGGTATCGCCCATGACCATGAAGGTCGCGTGCCCCTGCGCCCAGCATTCGCCCGCATTCGGGCATCCGGCCTCCTGACATACCGTCGTGAGGCCGTGCTCGCGAACGATATCGCGGGTGGCGAAATATCCCGGCGAGGACGGGGCGCGTACGCGAATCCAGTCGGGCCGTTCGGCGGAGATATTATCGGCGCGATGCGCTTTTTCAGGATGGCGCAGGCGCGGGGGGGCTGTTTCGCTCATGGGTATGACATAAGCCGCCACACCCGATCCGGCAAGGCGGCACAGGCCCTACTTGGCAACGGCTCCGGTCAGGTTTTTCAGCGCGCCTTTCGCTTTGGCGAGGGCAGGATGATCGGCGGGGATACCGTGCTGCGCGGCGATTTTGCCAAGATCATGATAGGCGATATGCGTGTTGCCATCCGAATCTTCATAGAACAATACGCGCAGGGGCAGATCCGCCCCCATGGTCGGCGCAGCCTGAATCAACGGCGTGCCGATCTTCGGATTGCCAAAGATGACGAGCGTGGCAGGGGCCAGCGCCATATCCACCTTTGCCGCGCCCTTTGCGTGATCGACGGTCGCGAACACGGTTGCCCCCTTCGATTCGAGAATTTTCGTAAAGGCCGCGACGGTTTCCGACACGCTCCCCGATGCCTTTTGATGAATCATGCCATCTCCGGCAATGGCAGGGGTCGCAGCGATTGCGGCGGCGAGGCAGCAAGACAGGGAAAGAAGGCGCATCACGGATCTCCAGATTGATAGCCATGTTTACTATGCCCCCTTATGGGGGGTCCAACTCAGCAGAACCGCTTCACGAAAGCATGATCGCCCCGTGAAGGGCATCGGGTCGGATACTGGCTAGCGCCGCCTCGTTCGCCTCCACGATACCCCGTTCGGTGATCAGGCCCGTTACCAGCCGCGCGGGCGTCACATCGAAGGCCGGGTTCACCGCCTGCGACCCCGGCGAGGCGATGCGCAGCCGCGCGACCGCACCATCGGGGAGCGCGCCATCAATCTCGGTCACCTCTTCCGCCGCACGATTTTCGATGGGAATTTCCGCTACGCCATCGCGCACCCGCCAATCAATCGTCGGGCTGGGCAGGCAGACATAGAACGGCACCTGATTATCCGCCGCCGCCAGCGCCTTTAAATACGTGCCGATCTTGTTACAGACATCGCCCGTGGCCGTCGTGCGATCCGTACCGACGAGGCAGAGGTCAACCTCGCCATGCTGCATCAGGTGGCCCCCGGCATTATCGACGATCACATGATGCTCGACGCCGTGCTGGCCCAGCTCCCAAGCGGTCAGAAAGCCGCCCTGATTGCGCGGGCGCGTCTCATCAACCCAAACATGTACATCGATCCCGGCATCATGGGCCTGATAGATCGGCGAGGTTGCCGTGCCCCAATCAACGGTGGCCAGCCAACCCGCATTGCAATGGGTGAGCACGTTCACCCTGCCCTTGCGCTCGGCCACATCGCGCAGCACGGTCAACCCGTATTCACCGATCCGCCGGTTGATTTCGACATCCTCATCGGCCATCTCGCCCGCCAGAGACCAAGCCCGCGCAAAGCGTTCCCCCTCGGCCAAAGGCATCAACACCGCGCGCATCCGATCGAGCGCCCAGCGAAGATTGATCGCCGTGGGGCGCGTGGCATGAAGGGTTTTATACGCCGCGCCAAGGGCTGCATCCGACGGATCGTCGCGCATCGCCAATGCGAGACCATAGGCGGCCGTCACCCCGATCAAAGGCGCACCGCGCACTCGCATCACACGAATCGCCTCCGCCGCCTGCGCCATATGTGTCAGGCGCTTTGTCTCGAAGGAAAAGGGCAAGCATGTCTGATCGATGATCCCGGCGCTTTCGCCATCCGCTTCGGCCCAGATCGGCCGCCACGCCACTCCATCGATCTTCATTCGCGCTCTCCTTGGGGTCTAGCTAATGCCGATTATCCTAAGGAAAGACGCCCTGCCCTGTCCATCACGGGCGTCAATCGTCATCGGCGCGTGTGCTCATATCGCCGAAATCGTCTTCGCTCTCCTCGGCCTCCGCCGCGTAGAGTTCTGCCGCAACCTCTGCAATGACAGCCCCGCGTGTCGGCAAAGGCATCAGACTGCCGGTTTCCGCCGGGGCCGGGGCCGCACGCTGAGACATGCGATAAATCGCATAACAGGCAATCAGCGCGCATAGAATGCAGTTGTAAACGAAGAACCCGTCCGGCCCGATCCACCCCATGACATAGCCGACCACAATCGGCCCAAAACTGGCCCCGACACCATTGATGAAGACAAGGCCGCTTGATGCGGCGGCCATTTTTGACGGCGGAAGATAATCATTCGTATGGGCCAGCAACAGACTGTAAAGCGGATTTGCCATCCCCCCAAGCAGCGCCGCCGCCGCATAGATCGCCAGCAGGCTATTCGATAGCAACACCCCCGCTGCGCAGGCGACCGTTGCAACCGTCATGATCAGCGCAATCACCTTTCGCCGATCAACCCGGTCTGAAATCCATCCGATCGGATATTGGAAAAACAGTGCCGTGACATACATCAGCGACACAAACACCGCGATCTGATCGAGGGATAACCCGATTTCACCCGCATAGACCGCGCTCATGCCAAACATACTGGAAAAGATGCCGCCCAGCAGAAAACTGCCGGTACATCCCAGCGGCGAGGTATGGAACAGCTCCGTCAGGGTCATCCGCTCGGTGTTATCCGATACCGGCGCGGGCGAGGCGCTGAGCAAAATCGGCGCGAAGGAGATCGAAACGACGACCGACATCAGAATGAAAAGATCATACCCCCCCGGATCGGCGAGGTTAAGAACCGCCTGCCCGATCACGATCCCCGCAAGCTGCACCATCATATAGGCCGATAAGGTCTGACCCCGATTCTCGTTGGTGGCCGCGTTATTCAGCCAGCTTTCGGCGACCACGTAAACGCCCGAAAACCCAAACCCCACAACCAGACGCATCAATGCCCAGGCCAGCGGCGTCACAAACACCGCATAGATGATGAATGCCGCCGAAATCAGCGACGCGAGGGCCGCAAAAACCCGCACATAGCCGACCCGGCGGATCATATCCGGTGCGATCCACGATCCCCCAAGAAAACCGATGAAATAGGCTGACATGACATAGCCCATCGTCTGCGGATCGAAGGCTTCCATCTTTCCGCGCACACCGAGCAGGGTGCCTTGCAGGCTGTTGCCGATCATCAAAAGGCCGATGCCCAGAAACAATGCCCAAGAGTTGTTGAAGACCTTGACCATGGGCGGTGCCTATCGTGATACGCGATCTGGGTGAGAGCGATGATACGGCAGAGACCCCCGAAAGAGCCATTCTGACGCAGTATGATTGCGCGTCTCTAATGCGCCCCAGGCGGCCAGTAATGCCCATGACCGACATCCCGTGCCGCAATCGGATCATGGCTTGTCATTTGCGCAAACAGCCCTTGCCGGATCATTGCCCATGCGCTGACACAAAAAACGGCGACCCCACTAAAGGGCCGCCGCTTGAATCATCACGATCGATGATGGATCAGGTGCTGGGCTGTGCGCCGGGGTCAACACCGAGTTCACGCATCACTTCGATGGTCAACTGGCCTTGGGCAATGCCCTTGGACCGCTGATACCGGCGAACCGCTTCCATGGTACCGCCACCGAGAACGCCGTCGACGCTGCCGGGGTTGTAACCTTTTTCTTTCAGCGCGAGCTGAAGCTGACGGATCAGGTCAACCGATGCGTTGGTGCTGCACAGGATCGGACGCCATTCCATTTTGCCCGGTCCACCCTTCTGAACCTCGAAAACGGTCTCGTACTGGGCCGGAATCTCGATCTTCTTGATTTCCGCCGGGGCCACGAGCTTGCGAATCGTGACGGTGCGGTTTTCAGCCGGGACAACTTTTTTGCGCGTGGTCGGCGGCTCGATCATCACGCGTTTTTCGACCTTTTCGGTCACGGCGGGGATGACCTTGGTGATCGTGCGCGGCGGCACCTTGACCACGCGCTTGGTCACGGTCTTGTACTCGGCGGGAATTGTCACGAGGCACATGATCTCGCCGGTCGCTTCGTCGTAGCGCTGGATCGGGCCTTCGCCTTTTTTCCAGGTGGTATACGCGTCCCGTACCTTCACCTTTTCCTCGACCTCTTCATAGACCGCATCCACGACGACCTGTTCTTCACGCTCAGGCTCGACGATGACGGTCTCGAATTGGGTTTCGAATTTTGCAGGGATGATTTCGAGTTCCTCGAATTCGCCCTGAATCTCGACCGTTTCCTCCGCTTCCTCGTATTTCGCGGGGATCACTTCGAGCTTCTCGGTTGCTTCCTTCACGAGAACCTTGTTCTCGACGCGTTTGGTTTTCGCCGGAATGAAAACGCGCGCATAGCACTCGCCGGGGCGCGCTTCTGGGGGAAGCAGCTCCGTCGCGGCCTGATAGGATTGATCGAGTTCATCCTGGCTTTGGGCGAGGGCCGCACCAGTCATTCCGAGTGCGAAGGCGCAGGCGAGCGCAACTTGGGCTTGTGTCCGTTTATAGATCATCGTTCTCGGTACTCCGTTAGGACGCCGTGTGTTATTGTCAAATCATGAGCGCGGAAAACGCCCTGCATCCACTGGATGTTTGCCAAGCCATTGCGGCAAGAGCAAGTCTGTTATGATGCCGCAGACATTTTCGCGAAAAAATCGGATAGATTTAAGCCGTAAAAAGCAGCGACCCATCACCATAGGAGTAAAACCTGTATCTCTTTGAAATTGCATGGTGATACAGATTTTGCGTTTCATCCATCCCCATCAGCGCACTGACCAGCATAACGAGCGTCGAGCGCGGCAGGTGAAAATTGGTCACAAGTCCGTCAGTTAAACGAAACTGATATCCCGGCGTGATGAAAATATCGGTCGAGCCATGCCACGGACGCAACATCCCCCCCCCGGCGGACGCGGTTTCCAGCACCCTGAGCGACGTTGTTCCGACCGCAATGATGCGCCCGCCTGACGCTTTTGCAGCATTGATGCGATCGGCGGTGCCTGCATCGATCTCGCCCGTTTCGGAATGCATCTTGTGTTCGCGTACCGACTCGGCCTTCACGGGCAAAAATGTTCCGGCACCGACATGAAGCGTGACAGTTTCGATCCCGATACCCGCCGCGACCAGACCGTCGAACAGTTCCGAATCAAAATGAAGCGCCGCAGTCGGGGCCGCGACCGCGCCATCGCGCTTGGCGAGGAGCGTCTGGTAATCGACAGCATCACGCTGATCGGCAGGACGGCGCTGGGCGATATAGGGAGGAAGCGGCATCGCGCCGATCTCAGCAATTGCAGTGTCGAGAGCCGCACCCGCGACCGCAAAGGCAAAAACGATCGTGCCATCATCAGCCTTGGTCTCGACGACGGCTTGCAAAAGATCGCCAAAAAGAATGGCATCGCCCGCTTTCAGACGCCGCCCCGGCTTCGCAAAGGCCCGCCAGCGCGATCCATCCAGCCGCTCAATCAGCGTCGCATCGATGGCAACGGAATGGCCGTCGCGGTGGCGGATGCCCGAAAGCTGCACCGGCAGAACGCGCGTATCGTTGAACACCAATACGTCGCCAGGCCGCAAAACCTGAGGCAAATCGGCCATATGACGATCCGCCAGCACACCGTTTTCAGCATGCAGCATCTTCGCCGACCGCCGGGGACGAACCGGCCTGAGGGCAATCAGATCCTCAGGCAGATCGAAGTCAAAAGCGGAAACCGGCAGATCCGGTCGGTCCGCCATCTTCATATCACAGGGTATCGGCCAGAACCTTCATCGAGATCATCTTGTCAGGATCGGTCACCTGACCTGAACCGGGCGCACCCTTTTTGATCATATCGACGAATTCCATACCCTCAACGACCTGCCCCAGCACCGTATATTGACCGTTCAGATGGGGCGCGGGTTCCAGACAGATAAAAAACTGGCTGTCGGCACTGTTCGGATTGGACGAGCGCGCCATGCCCAGCGTGCCGCGATCAAAGGGAGCATCGGTAAATTCGGCATTGAGATTCTGGCCTGATCCACTGGTGCCCGTTCCGGTCGGATCGCCGGTCTGTGCCATAAAGCCATCGATTACCCGGTGAAAGACGATGCCATCATAAAAGCCCTCGCGCGCCAGTTCCTTGATGCGCGACACATGATTCGGCGCGAGATCGGGGGCGAGTTCGATGATGACGTTGCCGTCCTTGAGTTCGATGACGATGGCATTTTCGGGGTCGCTGACGGCCATGACGGTCTCCTGATTTGAGGGGGTGCGTGCATCGACGACCGTATCGGTCTTCTCCGCCCTCACCTCCCCGTTTTGACTTGTCGTCTCCTCACCGCAGGCCGCCACCGCCAAGAGGCAGACCAGCGCGAGCGTTCCGAGTCTCGACATCGATTATTCCTTCGTTTCGGCGCGTGAGTACATAGCACGCGTGCCCTGTGCGTCACGCGAAATATAAGAGCGTTTATTCGGTAATCCCGTAACGCTGTTTGAGCAATTTGTTGATGCTGGGGGTGACAAAGGTTGAGACATCGCCTCCCAGACGGGCGATTTCCTTGACCAATCGCGAGGCAATGGCCTGATGTTCGGCATCGGCCATCAGAAAAACGGTCTCGATCTCGTTATCCAATGCGCGGTTCATGCACACCATCTGAAATTCATATTCGAAATCCGACACGGCACGCAGACCACGAAAGATGACCTGCGCTTCTATTTTGCGGGCGTAGAACATCAACAATTCGCTGAAAGGCTCGACCCGCACGGTGGCGTCTCCCGGCCTGTTGGGCAGGGCGGCAACCTCCTGACGCATCATTTCGACGCGCTCCTCGGTGGTGAATAGCGGCCCCTTGCCTTCATTGGCCGCAACACCGATCACCAGATCATCGACCAGCCGCCGGGCACGCCAGATAACATCGAGATGCCCCAGTGTCACCGGGTCGAAGGTGCCGGGGTAAAGTCCAGTCCGCTTCATCGCGCGTCCTATTGGTTGAATGGGCGAACAGGATCAGGCGACGCCGGAGCGGATCATCGTTTCCATGGCTTCGTTATCCTGAAGGAGTTCTTCGATCTTGGCCTTGACCACATCCCCGATTGAGATCAGGGCGATCACCTTGTCCCCCTCCATCACCGGCATATGGCGAAATCGTCCATTGCTCATGCGGGACAGGATCGAATCCGCGCTATCATCGGCCGTGCAGGTCATGACATCGCGGGTCATCACGCTCGATGCCGTTTGATCGAGGCATGCAGACCCCTTCACTCCCACGGCGCGAACAATATCGCGCTCCGAGATAATGCCGGTAAGCTTACCGTCCGAATCCAGAACCACAAGGCACCCGATTTTCATCTTGCCAAGTTTTGTAGCGACATCCGCGAGCGATGTGTTCACTGTGGTCGAGGCGACATCGTGATGCGCTTTACGCTCGGAAATCTGTTTGACTTTCATGGTCCGCCCTCCCTTGGGATTATCCATAGCCTAAGCGCCCAAGCGGCATCGGGAAAAGCAAAACATGCGTCTGAACAAGAAAAAAGACGCCCTCTTGCGAGGACGTCTGAAGTTGGATTGAGGCAGGTTTCATACAGGCAAGAAACCTATCGAGCAGTAAGAGAAAATACGCATGCGGATACACGTTTAGCAAGCCCAAAAGCGGCACGGGAGAATCACACCGGCGCGCCTCACCGCGCTTTTGATCCGTGTAGAGCAATGAATGCCGAGCATCGACATTCTGTGCTAGGATAAAGGTGAAAGATTAAATCCTATAGGATTCAAAAGATTGAAAAATTTTCTTCATCTTGCCTTTCTTCTGCCTTTCTTCATCACCGCGCCGATGCAAAGCCGCGCGGAACCCGTTCATGCTCTTGCACTTTATGGTGATCCTGCCCTGCCAAAAGGGTTCGATTCTCTTCCGTATGCCGATTCAAATGCCCCACAAGGAGGGCGAATCACCTATGGAAAGCGAGGGCGATTCGATTCGCTCAACCCGTTCATCGTAAAGGGACGTGCCCCTTGGGCCATAAGAACGCATGTATTTGAGTCGCTTATGGCGCGAAGCTGGGATGAGCCGTTCACCCTCTATGCTTTGCTCGCCGAGAGTGTGGAGATCGCCGAAGACCGCCAATCGGTCTCCTTCACCCTCCACCCGGACGCGGCTTTCTCCAACGGGCGACCTGTCACGCCGGATGATGTCATCTTCTCGATGGAAATCCTGCGCGACAAAGGCCGCCCTAATTTCAACGCCTATTACGCGCGGGTCGCAGAGGCCAAGGCCGATGGTGAGCGGGTCGTCACCTTCACGTTCTTTGAACCGGAACGCGAATTGCCGCTCTTGCTTGGCTTGATGCCGATCCATCCGCGCTTTGATTGGGAAAATCGCGATTTCGACGAGACAACCTTGCAAAAGCCGATTGCGAGCGGTCCCTATCGTATCGAGTCGGTCGCGCCGGGAGACCGGATCACTTTTCGCAAGCGGCCCGATTACTGGGGTAAGGATCTGCCGGTTAACCGGGGTCTGCATAATATCGATGAAGTGACCTATCTCTATTTTCGCGACGAGAATGCCTTGTGGGAAGCGTTCAAGGCCGGGCTTGTCGATCTGCGCCAAGAGGGCGACGCCGTACGCTGGCTTAACGAATACGACTTCCCCGCCGCGCAAAAAGGCGATGTTGTGCGGGATGCGTTACCCCATGGCCGCGCGACGGGGATGGAGGGATTCGTCTTCAACACCCGAAACCCGCTTTTCGCCGATCGCCGGGTTCGTGAGGCGTTGCTGCATGTCTTTGATTTTGAATGGACGAATGCGGCCCTCAATCAAGGGGCTTACGAGCGCATCCAGACCTATTACGGCAACTCCGCATTTGGCGCGACCGGCCCCGCCACAGACGGGGAACGCCGGTTGTTGATGCCCTATGCCAAACACCTGCCCAAAGGGACGCTGGAGGGTGACTTCGCCCTGCCCGTTTCGAAAGGTGATGGCCGCAACCGGAACAATCGACGAATTGCCATAGGCCTGCTTCGCGAGGCCGGGTGGCGCATCTCGAACGGGGTTCTGAAAAACGCGCAAGGGATGCGCTTCGCCTTCGAAATCCTGCTGCGCGCTTCCGGCAACGATGAGAAAGTCGCCGCCAGCTTTTCCCGTGCCCTCGAAAGCCTTGGGATCGATGTGACGCTGCGCATGGTCGAGGGGGCACAATACCAGTCGCGGCTGACCACCTACGATTTCGATATGGTTCTTCAGCGCTGGTGGCTGTCCCTCTCGCCCGGTGCGGAGCAGGATTTCTATTTCGGCTCCAAAGGCGTCACCGAGAAAGGGACGCGCAATTATATGGGAGCGAACAATCCGGCGATCGACGCGATGATCGATCTTTTGGCCTCCGCACCGGACAGGGAAACCTACACCGCCGCCATCAGGGCGCTCGACCGGATATTGAGCGCCGAACGATATGTGATTCCACTCTGGTACGATGCAAAAGAACGGATCGCATGGTGGAAGCCATTAAACAAACCGGCGCTCACGCCTCTCTACGGCTATCGTCCCGAAATATGGTGGGCGGTCGAAGGGGATGACGTGAAATCCTCTTCAAGTGGAAAAAGCCCCATAAAATGAAAGCCGGTACTATCGCATCTCGATCAACTGCATACGCGCCCTATTGCGGGTGAAAGGTTGCAGTTACGGTTAATTTTGAATTTATCAAAAATTTGTCGACATTGGCCTTACGCAGTAATTTTTTATTAACCGTAAGACGCCAGATTGGTTTCCAGCGATAAGTGGTCCCCCCAAACACACTGTATCGCGCGTCGCGAGGGAGCTTTTCTGTCCCGAAGCCCCAAACCTCGCGGCACATAGGAAAGCCCGTGCTCCCCCCAGCACGGGTTTTCCGATTCCCAGTGTCGTGACAATCGTGCATATCGCCGAGACAGCGCTGAATCTGTCGGCTGCATGCTCTACCCCGCCCCCACAGGGCGCGGAGCAGGGAAGATGATGCAAACTCGCAGGGGCGGGGTCAGCCGTTGGATTCGCGGATTTTCTTGGCTGCTTCGACGTTAAACGCCACGCCTTTTTCGGCGAGCATCGTATCCAGTTCGCCCGACATCGTCATCTCGGTGACGATGTCGCATCCCCCCACAAATTCGCCTTTGACATAGAGCTGCGGCGTGGTGGGCCAATTGGTGAAATCCTTGATCCCCTGACGCATCTCGTCGCTTTCGAGGATATCCACGTCCTGAAACTCGACATCCATATAGTTGAGGATCGACGCGACGCGGCTGGAAAAACCGCATTGGGGAAAGGTCTTGTTGCCCTTCATGAAAAGCACGACATCATTGCTGTCGACGGTTTGCTTGATTTCGGCCTGAGCGGCGGTGGTGTCCATGGAATCGGTTCCTTGATGGAGAGTTCTTGAAAGGGGTTATTCGGGCACGCCGGTCTGGAGCGCGAGGGCGTGCAACTCACCGGCGGCGCCGTCCATCTTGCCCTTGAGCGCCGCATAGACGGCCTGATGCTGCTGCACCCGATTCTTGCCCGCAAAGGAAGCATCGAGAACGGTGGCGGCGTAATGGTTTCCATCCCCCGCCAGATCACGAATCTCGACGGTCGCATCGGGGAAGGTCTCGCGGATCAGCGATTCGATCGCGGCGGCTTCCATGGGCATGGGCAGTTCTCCGAATGGTGTGTGTTGAGATAGAATTAGGGGTTCGGCTGCGCCGGTGCAATGCCGGGCGCAGTGTCACCCATATACTCAGGGAACCATCCCTCATGGGCCGTGCGCAGTTTGGTCAGCGGCAGGGTTGTCGAGGCGATGACCACATCCTCGCCTCCCGTCTCACCGATCCACACAGCGGGCACGCCTGCCGCCTCGGCCACGGCAAAGAGTTGCTCGACCGACTCGCTGAGCACTGTAATCAGGTAGCGGCCCTGATCCTCGCCGAAGAATGTCGCATCGTCGCGCCCACCGGGGGACCGCACGGTACAGCCGATATTCCCCGCCAGTGCCATTTCCGCCAATGCCACAGCGATGCCGCCATCGCCGACATCATGGGCTGCCGTCAGGGCGCCTTCCTCGGCGAGTTGCTGGACCAATTCGCCCGCTGCCCGTTCGGCGCGCAGATCGACAGGGGGCGGGGCGCCCGCCTCCTGCCCGTGGATTTCGCGCAGATAGAGCGAACGGCCCAGCCATCCCTCCATGCGCCCCAGCATTAGGATTGCCTCGCCACCCGATTTGAAGCCCATGGTCAGCATCGTATCGAGATCGTCGAGCAGACCAACGCCGCCGATGGTGGGTGTGGGCAAGATCGCCTGACCCTCCGTCTCGTTATAGAGACTGACATTCCCGCTGACGATAGGCATGTCGAGCGCCAAGCAGGCCGCGCCGATACCCTCGATACACCCGACGAGCTGGCCCATGATTTCGGGTTTTTCAGGATTACCGAAGTTCAGGTTATCCGTCGCTGCAAGCGGCGTGGCGCCCACGGCACAGAGATTGCGATAAGCCTCGGCCACCGCCTGTTTACCGCCCTCGACCGGATCGGCGACGCAATAGCGGGGCGTCACATCCGCCGTCATCGCCAGGCCCTTTCCGGTGCCATGCACGCGCACGACCGCCGCGTCCCCGCCGGGGCGCTGCACGGTATCGGCCATGACCATATGATCGTATTGCTCCCACACCCATCGGCGCGAGGCGAGATCGGGCGATGCCATCAGGCGCAATAACGCCTCATCCAGCGGCACCTCCGGCACATCGTTCAATGGTGCGGGTGCCGGGGTCGGCACCCATGGGCGATCGTATTCCGGGGCTTCACCCGACAACGCTTTGAGCGGCAGATCGGCCTTTGTCTCACCATTGAGTCGAACGATGAAGCGGTCTTCGGCGATGGTCTCACCGACCACCGCAAAATCCAGATCCCATTTGTCAAAGATCGCGCGGGCCTCGTCTTCCTTTTCAGGCAGCAGGACCATGAGCATCCGTTCCTGAGATTCGGACAGCATCATCTCATAAGCGCTCATCCGGGCTTCGCGGGTGGGCACCTTGTCGAGATCGAGGATCACGCCCAGATTGCCCTTGTCGCCCATTTCGACCGCCGAACAGGTCAGACCCGCGGCCCCCATATCCTGAATCGAGATGACAGCGCCCGACGCCATCAGCTCCAGCGTTGCCTCCAACAGACGCTTTTCGGTAAAGGGATCACCAACCTGTACCGTGGGGCGCTTTTCCTCGGCATCTGCGCCAAACTCATCAGAGGCCATGGTCGCCCCGCCCACGCCATCGCGCCCGGTCTTTGCTCCCAGATAGACGATGGGCATCCCCACACCCGAAGCGGCGGAATAGAAAATCGAATCCGCCCGCGCGAGGCCCACGGCCATCGCATTGACCAAGGGATTGCCGTTATAGGCGGCGTGAAACTCGACCTCGCCCCCCACGGTCGGCACGCCGAAACAATTGCCGTAACCGCCGATCCCCGCGACAACGCCGCGCACAATGCTGCGCGTCTTAGGGTGGCTCGGATCGCCGAAGCGCAGGGCGTTCAGCGCCGCAACGGGCCGCGCGCCCATGGTAAAGACATCGCGCAAAATGCCCCCCACGCCCGTCGCCGCGCCCTGATAGGGCTCGATAAAGCTGGGGTGATTGTGGCTTTCCATCTTGAAGATGCACGCCTCACCATCCCCGATATCGATCACTCCTGCATTCTCACCAGGACCGCAAATCACCTGCGGCCCGTTGGTCGGCAAGGTGCGCAACCACCGTTTCGAGGACTTGTAGGAGCAATGCTCGTTCCACATGGCCGAGAAAATACCCAATTCGGTAAAGGACGGCTCGCGCCCCAGCAGATCGAGAATCCGCTGATACTCGTCAGGCTTAAGACCATGTTCGGCGATCAGGTCTTCGGTAATGGCTGGCTCGGACATGCGCGTTCCCCGATTGCGATGGTCCTGCGGCTTTTAACGGGGGCAGACGCGAAGCGAAAGGCGGTTTCGGCATTCACGGATCAACGAACCATCAAGGCGCGCGTTAATCACAGGGCCACGGCGCAAGGGGACGACGACAAAGACGCGCGCCCCGTGAAGATACCGCATCAACTCAAAGGCGCGCCGGTGCAATCAAAGGCCCCGTCGGTAATCGACTCAAACTCGACCCGAAACCCATCCGAAGACACGGCATAATACGCATCTTCATCGGTTCTAAACACCCGCCAGCATGACGGCGCTTCGTACTGGAAGCACAGGTAATCGGCTATGGAGCGCCAGACACCCTCCATACATTGCCCGTTTGTACTGCGCCAGATCACCCGGCGGTTCGGATGATAAGCCTCGGACCCATAAGGCTCGCCTTCATAGGTGAAAGACGCTGTGCGTCCGTCCATCAGATCGAGAAACGCCTCTGTATCGAGCTGAACATCCTCGCCCCGCGCCGGGGCCGCCATCACGATCAGTGCAAGAAGGCTAGCTGTTGCGGCGCGCATCCGATCGGCTCCTCGGAAATCCGGTTGATATAGACAGAAGGACCGCTTCCCGGCTTTCCATCCAGTTCAAGCGGAGAGTGGCGATACCCATCGGCATTCTCAATGACATTCCAGCATCCATAGCGCAATGCACCGTAATAATAGCACAGCGTCTCCTCCCGCGCGACCCAGATGCCATGCATGCAGGTTCCCTCAGGCAAGCGCCATGTCACCCGGCCATCGCTGAAATGCTGTTCCGCCCCGCGCGATTCGCCCAGCAAGGTATAGTGAAACGTCTTTCCGGCGGTGAAAGAGCGGATTTCCTGCTCACCCATGATGCGTTCAGGGGTGCCCGCGCCGTCCCCGGACATCGCCGCCGTCGTAATCGCTCCGATTATTGTAGCAAAACTCAGAAAAAGTCGCCGGATCATGCCATGCTCCCCGTCTTGTCCTTTTCCTATGCTGACCGGAATGCTGACATGGGCCTTGTCGCTTGTCACGTTTGAAGGGCATGGCACCCGTGTAAACACGTGCTATGTCACGTATTATTGAAATCTGACAGGAGAGACCGTCATGAAACTCGTCTGGAGCGCCGCTTCGCCCTTCGCCCGTAAAGTCATGATTGTCGCGCATGAGCTGGGCCTTGCCGACCGGATCGAGATGATCGACGGCACGGGCACCCCCATCGCTCCAGCGGATACTGCCCGCATAAACAACCCCTTGTCCAAGCTGCCCAGCCTCGTGCGGGAGGAAGGCCCCGCGATTTATGACAGCGCCGTAATCTGCCAGTATCTGACCAGCCTCGCGCCCGGCCAGACCCTCTTGCCCGAAGCGGGCGAGGCGCGGTGGTCCGTCCTGACGCTGGAATCACTTGCGGATGGCATCTGCGATGCGGCGATTCTGGTGCGTTACGAGATGGCCTTGCGCGATGCATCCACGCAATCCCAAGCGTGGATGGACAGCCAGATGGCCAAGGTGGACGGTGCCCTCGATGCGCTGGAAGCCTCCGCCGAGACCCTTGGCGATACGTTCACACTGGGCCATGCGGGAATCGGCTGTTCGCTCGGATATCTCGATTTCCGGTTTACGGATAAAGAGTGGCGTGCAGGGCGTCCGGCGCTGGCCGCATGGTACGAAATCTTCCTGTCGCGCCCATCGGCGGCGGCGACCGCACCGGCGTAAAGTAAACCATCGCCGCATAGACGACCCCCAATGGAGGATTGGACCATGACCGATCGGACGAGCGATGCCGCCGACCGCACGGCACAGCACCTGAAGGCCGCGATCCGCACTATCGATGCGGCCTTTGGCGAGGGCCATGCCGCGGCAAACCCGTCGCTCGTGGCGGCATTCCTGCAATCGGCATCGCTGGAGACGGCTATTCTGTCAGGGGAATCGGTGGCTGCGATGCTCGACGCCCGTGCGGAGCGGTCGGTCGGGCAGGTCTGCGCCGCGATGGAAAGCCTGCGCCCCCGCCTGTTCGGATAGGCCGATGATCCGGGTCTCGCCCCATATCAGTCTCGATGAAAACGAGATCGAGGAGCGGTTCGTCCGCGCCTCCGGTCCGGGTGGGCAGAATGTCAACAAAGTATCGAGCGCGGTTCATCTGCGCTTCGATGCCGAAGGATCGCCAAACCTGCCCGCAGCGGTCAAACGGCGGTTGCGCCGGGTTGCGGGCAGTCGAATGACCATCGAGGGCGAAATCGTCATCCATGCCGACCGCTACCGCACCCAGACCCGCAACCGCGAAGACGCACTCGACCGCCTGATCGATATGATCCGCGAGGCCGAACACGTGCCTAAACGCCGCATTCCAACGCGCCCCACGCTCGGCTCCAAAAAGCGGCGACTGGAGGGTAAAGCCCGGCGCGGCGCGATCAAATCCGCGCGCCAGAAGCCTCCGACTGACTGACCCAAAACCCGTCAAATCAGCGCGAAAATCACCCTATCGTATCAATCCATAGGCGCGATAGAAACGCGCCGCCGCGCGGTGATATTGCAAAGCCCCCTCGATATGCGAAGACGGCACCGGCCCTAATACCTTTTGCTGCTGTCGAAAGGATCGCCTGTCGCTTAAAATCGCTGTCAGCACAGCCTCTACGTATTGATCCGGCACCGATGAGATGGTGACGAGCGTTGCGTCGGTTGCCACGGTCGGCACGGGTGCCCGAACGAAGGGATAGAGACCGGGTGGCACCGCGATGGGCCGATAATCGGGGTTGTTTCGGGTAATCGCGGCGACTTCGGTAACACTGAGCGCAACGATCTTGATGGGGCATGTCCTGCCCATCCGCGACAAAGAGATGGAGGGATGCCCCGTCATCATCACAACCGCATCAAGCCTGCCGGAGCACAACGCATCCGCGCTTGTCCCATCCCGCTGCACGACCAGCGAAGACAAGTCATCGATGCTCAATCCCAAGGCATTCCACAGGGACATAAACGTCCAATGCGCACCCGAAACGATGGTGCCCGCCGCAATGCGCCGCCCTCTCAGATCGACGAAACGGCCAATATCGCTATCCGCCCGCACCACGACCGTCAGGGTTTGCGGATAAACGGAGGCAACGGAGCGCAGCGCGCTGTAATTGCCGGGTATCCCCGCAATGCCCCGCCGCGCAGCGCGCTGCACATCCGCCTGAATAATCGCAAAATTCACATCGCCAAGCGACAGCGCATAAAGATTATCAATCGATCCGCCGGTCGGTCTTACCGCGCATCCATAGGGAGAGTTTTGATTGACTATCCGGCAAATTGCGCCCCCGACCGAGTAATAATTCCCGCCCCGTTCGCCAGCTCCGATCGTCACAGGAAGTGCGGTTTGCGCCTGCGCAGAAACGACGAACAACAGTGTTATCGCGCAGAAAAGTCGCAAAAAACGCATCATTTGCCCCATATAGCATCACCGGCGTTAATCATGCGCAGTCGATTCATCCGTGTCCAGAATAAACTGTACAATGTTCTGGAATTCTAGCCTGAATTGAAGCTCCGGCAAATCAAACCTCGCCCATAGCGCGCAAAAGACGCCGGTTTGGCGAAATTTTTGGGGTGATGAGGCCAAAAAGGCTTTCCTAACGGTATCTTTACAAGATCATCCGTTCAGGAAACGGTGCGACATCTTTGCAAATGAGCCACCGGAGAATCCGCTATGCGCCTCGCCCCCCTATGCCTTGCCACGCTGACCAGTATCGCCAGCGCCCTGCCCGCTTCAGCCGATGTTTTCGGATATTGGATGACGGAAAGCAAAAATGCCATTGTCGAGATCACCCCCTGCGGTGACAGCGCTTGTGGTAAAGTCGCTTGGATGGCCGCGCCACTCGATGCGCAGGGACAGCCCAAAGTCGATGCGAACAATCCCGACGCCGCCCTGAAATCGCGCCCAATATGTGGATTGGCCATGATCGGCGATTTCGTCAAAGGCGCGGATGGCGAATGGACGAGCGGATTCATCTATGATCCCGAAGGAGGCGATCTTTATAAATCAAAGATGCGCCTAACCGATGACGGCACTCTCTATGTGCGCGGATATGTGGGTATTCCCTTGCTCGGAAAGTCGCAAATCTGGACGCGCGAAAACGACAATCGCGGCGGCTGCTGATCCCGCACCTCTATCGAGAGCGCCTTGATTGCAGAAATGTCATCAAGGCGCTTGCGATGACCAGTGTAACGCCTATTTTGGCACAAAACTTGATCCGCCATCGCGGAGACAGCCACAAGAGTGCCAAATCATGCCGTTTGCCAAACCCCGTGCCGTGTTTCTCCTAACCGCCAGCGCATTGCTCGCAGGCTGTGCAGGCTCTGCATCGGGTGGGCGGGATAGCGTGTTCACACTGCCCACGGCCAGCCCGGCGCCCAATACGCCCCCGGTTTCGGAAAGCTACGTCATCCAGCGTGCACCGCAGGCGCAGGTGGAGATTTACGCCCCGGTGCCCCTTCAGAACGACATCCCGTCGAATATTCCGACAGAGCCGCTCATCGAATCCCCTGCCGATGATTTCCCTGCCGAAGATATCGTCTATGCGCCCCTTGGGGGCAGTGATGTCTATGCGACTCTTGGAAACGATAACAGGGCGGTCGAGGATGTTGTGACGCCCCGCTCTAATGCGGCCGCTGAGGCCGAAGCGAGGGCCGCTATTGCAGAGGCGGAAGCGGTCGCACTGGCCGCAGAGCTCGCCAAAGCGCGGGCTGCCATTGCCGAAGCCGAAAGACAGGTCGAGGCCACCCAGTCCAAGGTGCAGCGCGATATTCGCGAACGCGTCGCCCAATTAGCCGTCGAGCGGGCGAAACAAGCCCGCGAACAGGCTGCCACTCCAACTGCACCGCCAACGCCAACTGCACCGCCAGCCGATCGTGCGAATCCGCCTGTGCCGCAGCGTCCCGTTCTTGGACGCTTCGCCACGCGCAGCACCTCCAATGAGCGGGAAAACCCTCCGCAAACCGTCAGATCCTCGCCGCCGGTCCAGCGAGAAACTGTCACCGCACAACCTGCGCCCGCGCCGCCTCCCCCACCACGCCCTGTTGTCGAGCGCGCGCCGATCCCCGGATTGAAACCCTATATCCTTGCCCGTTCGGCCCTTCCATCGACCAAACCGCGCCGGGAACCACCAAGCCGTTCCTTCGATGTCGGACAGGCAACCGTTTTGAAAGCCCCCGATATTCCCACCGTTACGCCCAGCGATGTCTCTATTCCGCGCGAGCCGGGCGGCGATCTGTCGGCACGGTTTTTCCCGACCCCCGGCAAACCCTCCACCCTCGGAACCGCGCAGGATACCGCGCTTGATCTTGTCGCCATCGATGCCGTTCCCTATGGCATCGGAACGCAATTGGGGGCCGCGATCGATAATGAAGCGGCGAATACAGACTGGGACGATGCGGTCACGCTGATCGAGAATGGCGAGGTTGAAGCGCTCGCAATCCTCGAAGACGCCGATCTTGTCTTGACCCTCTGCTCAGGGCGGTCGATCCTGACGACCCCGCCCGATCTGACGGCGGCCGCCACCCTGACCGCGCCCCAGATTATCTGTGGCCAGAACAAACCGCTCGCCTTGCGGTAAAAGGAGCCTTCATGGCCGCTGACATGCCCGAAACCGGCGAAGACCTCGCAAAACATGCGAGCAAGATGGCCAAGAAAAAGGCCGCCCGCGACAAGATCATGGCCACCAAGACCGACAAGCGCGGCCTTGTCATCGTGCATACCGGCAAAGGCAAGGGCAAATCCTCCGCCGCGTTTGGGATGATCTTTCGGTGCATCGCCCATGACATGCCCTGCGCAGTGGTGCAGTATATCAAGGGCGGCATGTCGACCGGCGAGCGCGATCTGATAACATCGCATTTCGCCGATAAATGCGCTTTTCACACCATGGGCGAAGGCTTCACATGGGAGACGCAGGACAAAGCCCGTGATACGGAAATGGCCCGTGCCGCATGGGAAAAGTCGAAAGAATTGATCCGCGACGAGCGCAATGCAATGGTTCTGCTCGACGAGATCAATATCGCCTTACGCTACGATTACATCGATATTGCCGAAGTGGTCGCCTTCCTCGTGGATGAAAAGCCCAGCATGACCCATGTGGTCCTGACGGGCCGCAATGCGAAGGATGAATTGATCGAAATCGCCGATCTCGTCACGGAAATGGAATTGGTCAAGCATCCGTTCCGTTCCGGCGTCAAAGCGCAGATCGGCGTGGAATTCTGATCCCACCTATTCCGCCGCAATCGCCGGAGGCGCCCTCAGCGCTTCCGGTCTCGGTCCGCCCGTGGCCCAATCGAGCAAATGCACCGTATGGACGACGGGAATGCCCGTGCCGCTGCCGATCTGTGTCATGCAGCCGATATTGCCGGTCGAGATGATATCCGGGCGCGTCGCCTCGATATTCGCAACCTTGCGCTCCTTGAGTTGGCCCGCGATTTCAGGTTGCAACAGGTTATATGTCCCCGCCGATCCACAGCATAGATGCCCCTCTCGCGGCTCCAGCACCGTAAACCCGGCCATCTTCAACAGCGCTTTGGGTTCGACGGTGATTTTCTGACCATGTTGCAGCGAACAGGCGGCATGATAGGCCACACGCAGTTTTTCAGCATGAACCGGCTCGTTCAGCCCGATCTCGGCCATGATCTCCGAAATATCGCGGGTCATGCCCGAAACAGTCGCGGCATCGTCGGCCAATGCCGCATCATTGCGGAACATATGCCCGTAATCCTTGACGGTCGTGCCACAACCGGAAGCGTTGATGATGACCGCATCCAGACCGTCGCCCCGATATTCCTGCATCCAAGCGCGGATGTTGGCCGCCGCAGAAGCATGGGATTGCGCCTCTTTGCCCATATGATGCGTCAGCGCCCCGCAACAGCCAGCCCCCTTGGCCACCACCACCTCGACCCCGTGCCGGGTCAGAAGGCGGATCGTGGCGGCATTGATCGATGGGTCCAGCACTTTCTGGGCACAGCCGGTCATCATCGCAACGCGCATCCGCCGCTCGCCCTCTGCCGCAAAGACCTGCGGTTCGTCATGGGCGCTGGGCGGATGGATGGTTTTTGGCGTCAGGGCCACCATCGCCTTGAGCTTGCCGGGCAGAATACGCGAAAACGGTTTTGCCATCTTCGCGCCGAGAAGCGATAGCCGGAACAGGTTGTCATTCGGCAGCAGATACGCCAGCAGGTTCCGCAACGCACGGTCATGCAAAGGGCGCTTATACGTTTTTTCGATATGCGCGCGGGCATGGTCGACAAGATGCATGTAATGCACACCGGATGGACAGGTCGTCATACAGGCAAGGCAGGAAAGACAGCGATCTACATGCTTGACGGTCTGCTTATCCGCCGGGCGATCCTCCTCAAGCATCTGTTTGATAAGGTAGATGCGCCCACGGGGGCTGTCCAATTCATCGCCCAGCAGGGTGTAGGTCGGACAGGTCGCCGTGCAAAATCCGCAATGAACGCAGGTGCGCAAAATCTCATTCGAGCGCGCGGTATCGGGATCGCGGAGTTGTTCGTCGGTAAAATTCGTCTGCATCGGTCAGGCCCCTTTCGGTGGCAGGGCGAAAGAGAGGATCACGGGCGCATCCTGCCCGGATTGAGAATACCCGCCGGGTCAAACCGCGCCTTGAGGCCCGAACTGAGCGCGGCAATGGAGGCGGCTTCCGGCTCGAAGACGGGCACCGCCGCGCGGACAGAATCGCTGGCGCGGATCAGGGTTGCATGACCGCCATAGGCCGCAAGGGTCTGGCGGATCACGCCTTCGGAGGCATCGCGCCCCTCCTGACAGGCCAGCCAGACGAGTCCCCCACCCCAATCGTAGAACGCTTCAACCTCGATCCGCTCGCGCAGAGCGGCGACGAGGAGCGGGGCATCCGTCGCCTTCATGGAGATGCGCCAGACGGCACGGTCGTCGCCTGCGAACATCATCACATCGCGAATGGCGACCCACGGGTCGCTCTCGACCATCTCGACCGGACCAAAGGAGGCGAGCGCTTCTTTCAGGGTTTCGATACGATAGGTCGCCTGAGTCTCGAACCCCTCGACCCGCAGCAGCGTGGCGGCATCCGAAAAGCCCAATTCCCGCGCGACCGTTTCGGGCAGATGCGCGGCGGCGCTGACATCGCAGGGCATGGCGAGCGCAGCGGAAAGAGCGGATATCGCCTTGCCATCGGACAGGCCCCCGATCGCGAGCGTTCGCACGATCTCGGATTTCGGCATGACCTTCACGCCGATTTCGGTCACGACCCCAAGTGTGCCGAACGCACCGCACATCAGTTTCGGAATGTCATAGCCGGTGACGTTCTTCATCACCCGCCCCCCTGCGCGCAGGATATCGCCCTGCCCGTTCACATAGCGCACCCCAAGCACCGCATCACGCGCGGCCCCCATGCGCAGTCGCCGGGGACCGGCGGCGGCGGTGGCAATGGCGCCACCGAATGTCGGCTCGCCCGTCGATCCAAGCAAGGCGCGGAAATCCGACGGCTCGAATGTCAATTGCTGGTTTTCCGATTCCAACAAGGTATCCAGTGCCTTGAGCGTCATTCCGGCTTGGGCCACGAGGGTCAATTCGCCCGGCTCATAAAGCGTGACGCCATCGAGACCGGCCAGCGACAGCGTACGCGCGGCCTGAACCGGGCGGCCCATGGCCTGACGTGTTCCACCTCCCTTGAGAAGCAAGGGCATGGCAACGGCGGACGCCGCCTCGCGGACGATCCCGGCGATGCCTTCTTCGGTATCGGGGGTATCGGTCATGCCGCGCGCCTGTCCTCAAGATGAGGGGTGGACAGCGATAACGGAAAGACCTTGGCCGGATTTAGCATCCATGCCGGATCAAACACATCCTTGATCGCCATCTGTTGCCTCAATTCGCGCTCGTTGAACTGCGTCAGCATCAACTCGCGTTTTTCGATTCCGACGCCGTGTTCGCCGGTGAGGCACCCATCCTTCTCGACACAGAGACGCAGGAGATCGGCTCCCAACTCCTCTGCCTTGCGGGAACTATCGGGGTCGTTTGCCTCATACATAATCAGCGGGTGCAGGTTGCCATCGCCCGCGTGGAACACATTCGCGACCTTGAGGTCATATTTATCAGCCAACTCCGCCGTTTTCTTCAGAACATCCGGCAATTGAGACAAGGGGACACAGCCGTCGAGACAGATATAATCCGCCAATTGCCCGATTGCTCCGAATGCCGCCTTGCGCCCGGCCCAGATCTTCGCGCTTTCGATGTCATTGCCGCTGCGCTTGACCGTCGAAGGGCCAAACGGGGCGACGACCGCTTCGATGCGGGTTAGCTGTTCGTCGATTTCCTCGTCCGACCCTTCGACTTCGACAATCAAAAGAGCCTCAACATCAAGAGGATACCCGGCTTTAGCAAAGTTTTCACTGACCACAATGGCGGGTTTGTCCATAAATTCCAGCGCCACCGGCGACAGCCCGGCACGGATGATCGCAGCCACCGCCTCGCCCGCGACCTCGTTCGTCTCGAAGCCAAACAGCATGGGCCGCGCACCCTCCGCCGAAGGCAGGATCTTGAGCGTCGCTTCGGTACAAATACCAAGCTGCCCTTCCGCACCGCAGATCAGCGACAGAAAGTCATATCCGCCTTCATCCAGAAACGAGCCGCCGAATTCCAGAACCTCGCCATCGGCCATAACCATGGTGACACCGAGCAGGTTATTGGTCGTCACCCCATATTTCAGGCAATGCGCGCCACCGGAATTCATCGCGATATTTCCGCCGATTGCACAGGCAAGCTGAGACGACGGGTCAGGAGCGTAGAAAAATCCGTCCGGCTGCACTGCGCCGGTGACGGCAAGATTGGTAATGCCGGTCTGCACCCGGATCGTGCGATTGTCGTAATCGACATCCATCACATCCTTCATCCGCGACAGGCCAAGCACGACCGCATCTGCCGTGGGCAACGACCCTCCCGCAAGCGAGGTTCCCGATCCGCGCGGCACGATCGGCACGCCCTCGGCGGCACAGAGTTTGACGATCTGCGAAACCTGATCCGTGGTATCGGGCAAAACCACCAACATCGGCGGTTGGCGATAGGCGTTGAGACCGTCGCATTCATACGCCTTCAATTCCTCGGCGGTATGGATCACCTGTTCGGCGGGAACAATCCGGCGAAGACGCGCCGCAAGATCGTCACGCTTTGCAATGATCCGCTGATCGGGAACGGGCATTTCAATCATCGACAGCTTCCTCGGCATATATGCGGCATTGGGGGCAATGTAGCGGTATCATGCGCCATGAACAGGCGCAAAATCGTCGCCCCGCCTTGCATGGGTCAGCCGTTCGGATTAACCGCTCTGCATGTCTGACATGATCCTTTCCTCTTTTCTCTGGATGCCGGTCTTTGGCATGCCGGAAATCACCCTCATGGACCTGCTGGCCGTGGCGTGGCTCGTCTTTCTTGTGCTGGGAATGAGCTGGTATGTCGATTCCGGTCCCCGCGCCGCCGAGAGTGCCAGCGGCCTGATGCGGGTCAAGCGCACGGAATGGATGGAGGAAATGTCCAGACGCGAAATTCGCATCGTTGACAGTGCTTTGTTAGCGGGCCTTCAGAGCGGATCGAGTTTTTTCGCCTCGACATCGCTGATTTGTCTCGGCGGATTGCTCGCAATGATGGGGCAGGCGGAGCGATTGGCGCAGGTGGCCGATTCCATGCCTTTCGCGCATCCTTCGGGACCGGAAGCTTTTCAGGTCAGACTGATTGCGCCGGTTTCCATGATCATGTTTTCATTCTTTAAATTCGCATGGGCGCAGCGGTTATTCGGCTATTGCGCCGTGATGATCGGGGCCACGCCAGAGCAACGGGATGGGAACGATGCGGCAGTTCTGGCGGCGGCGCATGATGCGGGGCAATTGAACTGGCTCGCCGCGCGCAGTTTTGCGCGGGGATTGCGGGGATTGTATTTCACCCTCGGATCGCTCGCCTTTCTGATCGGTCCCCTCGCGCTGATCGCGAGTGCAAGCGCAGTGGCTTTGATGATCCATCGGCGAGAATTTCGCTCCGACAGCCGGGCCGCAATGTTGGGCACCCATCGAAAGAAATGATGCTCAGGCGCCAAGCACATACTTCGTCAGCACCTCGAAATCATCGAACCGCAATGCGGCGGGCAAATCCTCCGCTGCCGTTTTGCGATACCCGTTCGTATGAAGGGCATAGGAGATGCCAGCGGCCTGCGCCGTGTGGGTATCCACTTCGCTATCCCCCACGAATAGCGTGCGGGCCAGCGGCACATCAAGGGCGCGGATGGCATGGTAGAGCGGCTCCGGATTCGGTTTCTTGACCGCGAGCGTATCGCCCGCAACCACCGCCGAAAACCGTGCCGACCAGCCTAGCGCATCGAGGACATTCATCGTCGGGGCATGAGGCTTGTTTGTACACAGGGCCAGCGACAGCGGCGCAAGGGCATCCAGCATCGCCTCCACCCCCGGATAAGGGGGATTCTCGCCCCCCGGCGCCTCAGCATAGAGCGCCAGAAACCGCGCGACATTGGCCGCGCCCGCCTCGCCTCCCGCCTCCAGCCCCCGCGAACGCAGCATCCGGCGGGCAAAGACATCGCCGCCATTGCCAACAAACCCCCGCGTTTCGGAAATCGTCAGGGGAGGCGCGCCCTGCTCGGCGAGAAAACGCCCGGCAATCCGCATCACCGCCTCAGCACTATCGATCAAAGTGCCATCGAGATCGAAGATCACAGCGTCAAATCGGCGGGTCATGGCGATCCATCCTTCAAGGGTATCAAAGCGCGTCACATTTCAGCGAGCCATTTGCCCGCCGTTTTTTCAGGTCGTCAGACACCGGGCAATGGCCCCTCCCGCAATAAATTTCAACGTGCAAGGCACCAAATGCTGATCAATTGTGATTGGCCGCATACCTATGCGAAGCCCACCTTTCCCGCATCGAGACACGATCACCCTCGGATAAGAAGCGGATCGTCTAATCCATGCGGCCAGATAGGGTCGTGGAATGGACGATCCTGATTTTTGAGACAGACAAAGTTGCTAGACGAAAGGCACTTCTATGACATCGGCAGGTAATCCACTTTCCCGCATTACTATAATTGCCTCTCTGGTCACGCTTTCCCTGTTCTGGAGCGCTTCGGTGCGGGCACAGCAATCGGCTCCCTTGCCGTCCTATGTGATACAGGAATTCGGCCAGCCACCCGCCGTGCCGCAAGGCCCGCTCCCCGGAAACATTCAGGCCGCCGTGCAGATGGCCTTTATCGACAGCATGACCCAATCGACATGGGGCAGGGATCAAACCTTGGCCCTGCGCGAAATCGGCGAATCCAACGACCCCCGGCTTGCATGGATCATCGCCGATATGATGCGGTTTGTCTCCGACCGGGATTTGCACAGGGGGCTCGCCAATACCGCCGCGCGGCTACTGGGCAAAGCCCCCTCGAACAGAAACGACTGGGAAGTTATCACCGATACCCTGATCGCATGGGATGTGCCCGCACCGCCCAATTACCTCGATGCGAAGCGTGCGATCTTCACGAATGTCATCCCCGGTTGGGACCGGATATTCGTCGAGGGCAATATCGACTGGCGGCATGTTTCATGGGGCGGGGTTCTGATCGACGATCGCGCCTATGACACGACAGATGAGCTGTGCAACTGCATCCCCGCCGCCGATAATCCGGAAGTCAGCAGCGCACAGGATGCCACATGGCTCAAGGATGACGACATCGTTTTCGGGATCGAGGTGAATGGCGAATATCGCGCCTATCCGCGTCAGATCATGGAAGTCCGAGAAATGGTCAATGACACCTTGGGCGGGCGTCATTTGGGAATACCCTATTGCACGCTGTGCGGTGCCGCACAGGCATATTTTACCGATGATGTACCCGCCGGGGTACAGCGCCCCGTCTTGCGCACTTCTGGCCTGCTGATCCGGTCGAACAAGGTCATGTATGACGTCAACACCTTCTCGGTCTTCGATACGTTTCTGGGCCATGCCGTCACCGGACCGCTCGCCGACCGGGGTGTAAAGCTGAAACAGGCCAGTGTCGTGACAACGGATTGGGGCACATGGAAGCGCACGCATCCACAAACCACCGTTCTCGTTGAAGCCCTCGCTCTTGGCCGCAACTTCGATTTCCGCAATGGCCGCGATGCAAATGGTCCGATCTTCCCGGTCGGCGATGTTGATCCGCGACTGCCCGTGCATGAAGATGTGATCGGCGTTCTCACGGCCTCCGGCAGACCCGTTGCGTTCCAGCGCAGCAAGGCGGTTGCCGCCCTACAACAAGGCTCTGTCATCGCGTTTGAAAATATCCGCCTGAAACTCGATGCGGGCGGGATCAAGGCGGTGGATACCAATGGTGGCGATCTTGGCAGCCATCAGGCGTTCTGGTTCGCTTGGTCCCAGTTCCACCCCCAAACCGCCCTCTGGCCGCAGATCTGAACGGTCCCCCTGCGACACATCGTTTCCAGACAGGGTGACTTGTCTGGAAACACCGTTTCCGGGATTCTACCCCAAACATACACCGCAAGCAGGCATCAGAGCCTCCAAGCGATAACATCACCAGTTTTACATAAAAATCTCTACGCCAAGAACAAAACCAAAAAATTTTTATTTCATGAATAGAACAGTGAAAAATTTATTTGAATAGAATGATTTTGATCGATATCGACCAGCGATTGAAAGCTGGCTCAACCGAGTTTTAAACTTCGTACGGTATATTCGGTCTCGAACTTGGGAAATTTCCACGGTTCGGGGGAGTTAGTATGATAAAATCCGAAGTAACCAATACCACAAATTATACCCCTTGCCACATCGATGGCCATCAGACGCCTCTACGGGTTCTCTATCTGGATGATGATGACATCGACCGGACATTGATGCAGATGCATATCAAACGGCACCTCAAGCGGGGTGTCGAACTTGTCTGTGTGGATACGCTATGCAGTGCGAAGGCCGCGTTATCGTCGGATCGTTTCGATTATTTCGTCACAGATAACCGCATGCCCCCAATCGACCATTACCGCGAAACCCTCGATCAACTCGATCTGGCGTCGTTCGAAGGGCGGATCATTGTCGTGTCGAGCGAAACGCATTTTGAATGCTTTGATTCCCATCGCGATGAGCGTGTTCATACGGTTATCGATAAAGCGGACTTGTCGCAGGCGATCAAAAACGGGCTTTTTCAGCCGCTCTAACGTGCAGGCGTTCTAACCACCCCAAAAGAACGATCAGCCCGATGCCCTGCGTGGCCCGTATGGAATCATGGTTTCTTCTTGCCAGACAATGCGCCCCGGCAGGTCAAAGCAAATGGTTGCGCCCTGTCTGAAGACCGGCTTGTCCAACCAGATTCGACCGCCCCGGCTCTCAACGAGATGGGCCACCGCCGCCAGACCGAAACCCCGATTACCCTGACGAATATCTCTCAGGCGCATCGTCTCATCAAAAGCCTTGGCGCCCCCCGCAAAACCGGGGCCGTTATCGGCGACCGAAAAGCGCACCATACCCGGTTTCGCCTCCATGACGGCGATTTCCAGATGGCTGTTCGTATGGCGTATCGCATTTTCCGACAGGTTTCTGAGGATGATCTGCAAGGCGGTGCTTTCGCCTTCGATAAAAACATCGGGCGAGACAATCGACATCTTGGCCTCTGGGTCGACCACAGCGGCAATATCCCGGCACATATGGCCCAGATTGATCGTCGACAGATCCCTATCGCCCAGACGCAAGGCCGCCGCATAGCCCAAGATACTATCGATATGCCTCAGCGTACCCCCTGCAATCTTTTGAATCGTCAGGATCGTATCGCGTTGATTGCCGCTGCAATCATTAAATCCGTCGAGCGTTATTTCGGACAGAGACGCGATCTTGTTCAGCGGCCCGCGCACGTCATGCGCGGTCATCGATGTAAACAAGGCCATTTCATCATTGAGCTTGCGCAGGGCGCTTTCTGACTTGGTGCGCCGGAAATCCCGCTCTTTTTGATCGGTTATATCGCTGGCAATGCCGATAATGATCGATACTGAGCCATCTTCCGCCAAAATAGGGGACAAGCTGGTCCGCCACCAGCGTTCCGCATCCCCCAGCCGCAGCAATTCTTCGTATTCATATAATCGTGCGGTCTGGCGGCAGACGAGATAGTTATCCAGCACCGTTTCCGCAATCCGTGCGGGCAGGCACTCGGCAGGCGTCTTGCCTTTGACGGCCTCGACTTCGACGCCAATGGCCGCGATATGAGCGGGGTTGAGATGCTGAAACCTGATTTCGCCATCATCGTCGCAAGACAACACGAATGTCGGCAATGCAATGACATCCACAGAAGCGCAGATGTTGCGCAGCGTCGGCACGTCGACGACCATGAATATCTCCCGGTTAAGCCTGTCCCGGATATTGGTTATCGAGCATATTGGTTTCAGCGTCGTTAATTCAAAGGGCTTTCAATAGTAATCTGTAAACCCTCGCCCTATCGCCTGCACCATGTGGAAGGTGCCGCCGACACCTTCCTTCCCATTGCGTACCCCACCGGATCAGGTATCCCCGAATACCCGCGCAAAGATCGTATCGACATGCTTGGTATGGTGCCCAAGGTCGAACAGGTTTTCGAGCGCCGCTTCATCGAGCGCAGCGGTAACATCGGCATCGGCCTTCAATTCGGTCAGGAAATCCTTGCCTTCTTCCCAAACCCGCATCGCGTTGCGCTGTACAAGACGATAGCTGTCCTCGCGGCTTACGCCCGCTTGGGTCAGCGCCAACAGGATACGCTGCGAGTGAACAAGGCCCCGAAACTTGTTCATATTGGCCATCATCGTTTCGGGATAGACGACCAGTTTCTCGATAACGCCGGTCAGGCGCGCGAGGGCAAAATCGAGGGTGATGGTGGCATCGGGGCCAATCATCCGCTCAACGGAGCTATGCGAGATATCCCGTTCATGCCACAGCGCGACATTCTCCATCGCAGGCAGAGCATAGGCGCGTACCATCCGGGCCAGACCCGTCAGATTTTCGGTCAAGACGGGATTACGCTTATGGGGCATGGCGGATGAGCCTTTCTGGCCCGGCGAAAAATACTCCTCCGCCTCCAGAACCTCGGTCCGTTGCAGATGGCGCACCTCCGTCGCGATACGCTCGATCGAGGAGGCGATGACCCCAAGGGTAGCAAAGAACATCGCATGGCGATCCCGTGGAATCACCTGAGTCGAAACCGGCTCGACCCCAAGGCCCAGTTTCTCCGCGACATGGATCTCCACCGCCGGATCGATATTCGCAAAGGTGCCGACCGCCCCGGAAATCGCACAGGTGGCAATCTCCGCGCGGGCCGCGACGAGGCGTGCGCGGTTGCGGTCCATCTCGGCATAGGCTTGGGCAAGCTTGAGACCGAAGGTGGTCGGCTCCGCATGAATGCCGTGGCTGCGCCCGATGGTGACTGTATCCTTATGCTCATAGGCGCGGGTTTTCAGCGCCGACAGCAACGCATCGAGATCGGCAAGCAGAATATCGCTTGCGCGCATCAACTGAACGTTGAAACAGGTATCGAGCACATCCGACGAGGTCATCCCCTGATGCACAAATCGCGCTTCCGGACCGACGATTTCCGACAGATGGGTCAGGAATGCGATCACGTCATGTTTGACTTCGCGCTCGATGGAATCGATCCGCTCGATGTCGAATTCCACATCCTTGGCCGTCCAGACCTTTGCCGCCGCCTCCTGCGGGATCACCCCCAGATCGGCCATCTTGTCCGCAGCATGGGCTTCGATCTCGAACCAGATGGTGAATTTCATCTCAGGAGACCAGATCGCGGTCATTTCGGGGCGGGAATAACGGGGAATCATGGGATTGCCTTCTCGTGCGATTCGGGAACGGTTGCCCTATACAGGACCGGAGCGATCCTGTCCGGGGAAGATGATGTCATATGAGCGCGTTTTCGGTTTGTCGCTCCACGCCTATCTCGCGGATGACTGGCACCTCGCACGGCGGATCGACGACCGGCACACAAAGACCGCCATGCACTTTACAGGCACAGCCCGGTTTGAGACCATGGACGCTACAACCCTGCTCTACAGCGAAGAAGGGCGGCTCCAAAACGGTGCGCTGACACTGAACGCTTCGCAACGCTATCGCTGGCTATTCGATCCGGGCGGAGCGGATGTGCAGTTTTCGGATGGGCGCGCCTTTCACCGCGTCGCACCAAGGGACAATCGCGCCAGCGCATATCACGACTGCACCCCCGACAGGTATGACGTTCGCTACCGCTTCGAAACACAGGATCGATGGTATCAGCATTGGACGGTGACGGGGCCGCGCAAAAACTACATTCTCGAAAGCGTCTTCACGCGCTTGCATCACGCCGCTTATCCGGTGCAGTCTCCGCGCGAATGATAACAGCCTAATTGGGGAACCGTTCCATGACAGCAACTGCACCCGCATCGACACTATCCGAGGCATATTGGCCAGCACAGGCCGGACGTGGCACCCTGCTGCGCACTGTCCTGCTGATCGTGGTGGGCGTGATCGCGATGGCCATCGCGGCCAAGATCAAGGTTCCGTTCTGGCCCGTCCCCATGACCATGCAAACCTTTGTGGTGCTCACGGTCGGGGCGGCCTATGGCGGCGCACTTGGGGCCACAACGATGCTGGCCTATATGCTGGTCGGGGCCTTGGGCTTTGATATTTTCACCGGCAGTTCGGCTCAAGCGAACGGGCTTTCGTATATGATGGGCGGCACCGGCGGCTATCTCGTCGGTTTCGTGCTCGCCGCCTTTACGCTGGGCAAGCTGGCCGAAGCGGGATGGGATCGGTCGGTGCCGAAGATGGCCGGGGCGATGATGATCGGCAATGCCTTGATCTATCTGCCCGGCGTTCTGTGGCTCGGCTATCTCTATGCGGGGGCGCAGGGATGGGATTGGGTGGTCAAATGGGGTCTGACCAATTTCGTCGTTGCCGATGCTTTGAAATTAGCCTTAGCGGCGGCGCTTCTGCCCTTGCTTTGGCGCTTTAAACGGTAGGTTTACAATACTGACCAACAAGAAAAGCGGCGAAAGCCGCTTTTTTTATGTAAATATCAAATTTACCACAAAATTGAATACTTATATAAACGCAGTTTATTTTGATTTCCATACAAGTGTTCCTATTTTCGAATACTGTTACTCGTTGGACTTAAGATAATTAAAAGCGTTTCCCGGCATATTGCTCTCACGCCACGAGACCGGGGGGTCCTTGTGGAAGAGAAAACAGCACATGCTTTTGGGGGACCAACCAATGCCACGCAAGCCACTTACCGAAGACGAAAAATCAATCGTTCGCGAAAAAGCGGCCGCCGCCGCCCGTCGCATTATGGATGAATACGGTGCCGAAAAAGTCACCATCCGCGGCATCGCCAAGGAAGTCGGCATGAGCGCGATGAGCCTCTATACCTACTTCGAAAACAAAGCCGACATCATCGCCTATCTTCAGTCGCAGGCCGTCAACGAACTGGCCGTCGACCTGGCCGCCGCCAAGGACAAGAACAGATCGGCCGAGAAAATCGTCGCGGCGCTTGGCGATGCCTATATCGCCTTTGCCGAAGAAAAAGCCGATGAATTCCGCCTCGCCTTCCGCGCCGAAGATGGCCGCATCCCCGATGCCGCCCTCGAAAGCCTCGAAATCGCGCTTCAGCCCCTGCGCGAAGCCATCGCCGAATCCGTCAAGGAAGCGCGTTCGCCGGATGAAATCGAGCGGATCGTGACCGGCATCTGGTCGGGCTGGCATGGCTATGCGATGCTGCGTCAGGCTGGATGCGTCAAAGGCCAAACGCCAGTTTTCGATGCCAAAACCGCCGCTGCGACCTTCGGTATCGGCAACAATGCCAAGGCGACCGGCGCCGCAGCGCACTGAGCGCCACGATACAGGTGACGAATGGCCGGGAAGCATCCGCTCCCCGGCCTTTTTCTATTCTTCAGCCGGGTTTTCCGGCGTTTCCTCGCCGGGCTCGTCATCGCCATCCGCATCGGAGGATTGCTCCGCCAGACGGGCGACCGAGACGACATTCTCCTCCTCCCCGGTGCGCAGCATCCAGACACCACCCGCCCCACGGCTGCGGATCGAGACGCCCGACACGCCGCAGCGGATCGACTGACCACCATCGGTGACCAGCATCACCTGATCACCCTCCTCGACCGGAAAGGATGCGACGATCCGGGTCGGTCCAGAACGGCTGTTCCCCGATAGCGACATGGCGGCGACGCCCTGCCCGCCCCGGCGCATGGGCCGGTATTCAAAGGCAGATGTGCGCTTGCCGATACCGTTCTGCGCGATGGTCAGGATCGTCTCCTCCTGCGCGGATAGCGCGATATACCGCTCCTGCGAGATAATCGTGGCCTCGCCCTCGCCGGTATCGTCTTCCGGGATGTCGGTGGCATCCGCCGGATCGTCGCCCGCCATCGCCCGGCGCATTTTCAGATAGCCGCGTGCCTCCTCAACCGTGCAATCGACCCCGTCGATCACCGCCATGGAAACGACCTCATCGCCCTCGGCCAGCCGCATACCGCGCACACCCGTCGAATCACGGCCTTTGAAGACGCGCACTTCCGTTACGGGGAAGCGGATCGCTTTTCCAAGGGCGGAGGTCAGCAGGATATGGCTGTTTTCGTTACAGATCGACGCGCTGATAAGGCGAACACCCTCCGGCAGCTTCATCGCGATCTTGCCATTGGCTTTGACATTGACGAAATCGCTCAGTTCGTTGCGCCGCACACCGCCATCGGAGGTGGAGAACACGATTTGAAGCTTGTCCCATTCGTCCTCAGGCACATCGATCGGCATCATCGCGGCGATGGAAACACCCTGCGGAATCGGCAATAGGTTGACCAACGCCTTGCCCCGCGACGCGCGGCCCGATTGAGGCAGGCGCCAGACCTTCAGCTTATAGACGATACCATCGGTCATGAAGAACAGAACCGGCGTCAGCGTATTGGCGGAGAAAAGACGCGTAACGAAATCTTCGTCCTTCATCGACATGGCCGAAAGGCCCTTGCCGCCGCGTCTCTGCGCCCGGTATTCGGCCAGCGGAGTCCGCTTGAGATAACCGGAATGCGTGGCCGTCACGACCATCTCTTCCGGCTCGATCAAATCTTCATCGTCGAAATCGCCAAGGCTTTCGATGATTTCGGTCCGGCGGGGCACGGCAAATTCATCGCGCACAGCCTGCATTTCGGTCGAGATAATGGCGAGGATGCGCTCTCGCGAGCGCAGGATATCGAGGAAATCCTTGATCTTCGCGGCGAGGGTTTTCAGCTCGTCGGTAATCTCGTCGCGGCCCAAAGCGGTCAGGCGCTGCAATCGCAGGTCGAGAATCGCACGGGCTTGTGTATCCGACAGGCGATAGCTGCCATTCTCGTTGATCGTATGTTCAGGATCGTCGATCAGGCGGATGTAATCGGCAATCTGCTCGGCGGGCCAGTCGCGGTCCATCAGGCGCAGACGCGCGGTCGCCGGGTCGGGCGACCCCCGGATGAGCATGACGACTTCATCGACATTTTCGACGGCAACCGCAAGGCCGCACAAGACATGCGCCCGCTCGCGGGCTTTGTTCAATTCAAAGGCCGTGCGCCGGGCAACGACCTCCTCGCGGAAGGCAAGGAAGCTGGTCAGGATGCGCTTGAGCGTCAACTGCTCCGGGCGACCATCGTTCAGGGCCAGCATATTCGCGCCGAAGCTCGTCTGCATCGGTGTGAAACGATGGAGCTGATTCAGCACCACCTCGGCGGTGGCATCGCGCTTGAGTTCGATGACCATGCGCACGCCATGGCGGTCGCTTTCGTCCTGAACATGGGCGATGCCCTCGATCTTCTTGTCCTTGGCGAGTTCGGCGATGCGCGCTTCGAGATTGGCCTTATTGACCTGATAGGGCACCTCATCGACGATAATCGCCCAGCGATCCTTGCGAATTTCCTCGATATGGGTGCGCGCCCGCATGATGACCGAGCCACGCCCCTCTTCATACGCCTTGCGCGCGCCGCTCTGGCCGAGGATCAGCGCCCCGGTCGGGAAATCGGGACCGGGGATGAATTCCATCAGATCGGCGGTTTCGAGATCGGGATTTTCGATCAGGGCAAGGGTCGCATCAATCACTTCGCCGAGATTGTGTGGCGGAATATTGGTCGCCATCCCGACCGCGATACCCGCCGCACCGTTTACCAGAATATTCGGATAGCGGGCAGGCAGGACGGTCGGTTCGCGATCCTGACTGTCATAGTTCGGCTGAAAATCCACCGTGTCGCGGTCGAGATCTTCGAGGATGGCCCCCGCAATCTTGGCCATGCGCACTTCGGTATAGCGCTGAGCGGCGGGAGGGTCGCCATCCATCGAGCCGAAATTACCCTGCCCGTCCAGCAGCATAATCGACATCGAAAAGTCCTGCGCCATGCGCACCAATGCGTCGTAGACGGCTTGCTCACCATGCGGGTGGTATTTACCGATTACATCGCCGACGACACGGGCCGATTTGCGATACGGTTTGTTATATTCATACCCCGCCTGATCCATCGCATAGAGGATGCGGCGATGGACGGGTTTGAGGCCATCGCGCAGGTCGGGAATTGCCCGGCTAACGATCACACTCATGGCGTAATCGAGGTAACTGCGCTGCATCTCCTCTTCAACGGAGATGTTCGGACCATCGAAAACAGGGCGCGGAGGGGCTGTGCCTGGGCCGTCGCCGGAGGGGTCGTCTTTCTCGTCGCTCAAGGGATCACCGCCGCTATCGGAGAGTATTCATAATTCGTTTATACTCATACGACGCCACAGCATCCTGTGCAACGATCGCCTGCCCGAAAATGGCGTAAAGGCATGAAAAACCCGACGAAAAACTTCGCCGGGTTTCTTTGCGAACAACGACAACAAACCGTGGTTTATTTCGCCGTCGCTTCCTTCAGATAGGCGATGATATTTTCGATGTCTTTTTCCTTTTTAAGACCCCGGAACGCCATCTTGGTGCCCTTGACAACCTTTTTGGGGGCCGCGAGGTATTCGGAAAGGGTGCCATCGTCCCAGACAACCGCATGCGCGATCATCGCATCGGAGTATTTATAACCCGGAAGGGTGCCCGCCGTACGGCCAAACAGACCAACCAGATGCGGCCCGACGCCATTCTTCTCCTTGTCGACCATGTGGCAGGCTTTGCATTTCTTAAAAACCTTCTTGCCTTTATCCACATCGCCCGCCGCATAGGCAGGAGCGCCCATCACGCACAGAGCGGCACCCAGAATAAAGGAACGGCTAAGAGAAAATTTCGACATCAACGATCTCCGATTTCGTAAGTATTGTTGCGCATTATAGCTTTTTGAAATTTATGCGCAAACACGATTATTTCATTTCCATTCATGAAAAAGACGCAATCATACCTGTCCCAGCGCCTGTACGATCCGATCGCTCGTCAGGATCTGTGGCAGGAGGATCGGATCGCCGTTGCGCGGGAATACCGCATAGAGCGGCACCCCGACACGCCCGAATTTTTCCAGCAGCGCGGTAATTTCGGGATCATAGGCGGTCCAGTCGCCGACGAGATAGGTAACGCCGTTTTCCTTGAGCGCATTCTGGAAGTTTTCGCCAAAGGCGATCTTTTCATTGACCTTGCAGGTGATGCACCAATCTGCGGTCATGTTGACGAAAACCGGCTCATTATCCGCTAACAACGCATCCAATCGCGCCGCCGAGAACGGTTCTACCGGCCCGGCATGGCCCGCAATGCTGACCCCGCTGGCATCTTCCGAACGCTGCACGACCGTGAATTGCAGGCACAGGGCGATAACGGCGGCGGCGGCGGCGATGGAGGTGCCATAGCCCAGAACCTGCCCCTTTCTGCTGCTTTTCTGCGCGACGCCGAATGCCCAAGCCGCCAGGCCGACCAGTACCGCCCCAATCAGGGCAATCAGCATCGAGCCGGAACCAGCAAGCGTGGCCAGCACCGTCAGCAGCCATGCCGCACTCGCATACATCGGGAAGGCCAGCAATTCCTTGAGGCGCACCATCCAGATCCCCGGCTTGGGCATCCGCGCGGCCACCCCCGGCAGCACACTGAGCAGTAGGAAAGGAGCGGCCAGACCGACCCCCAGCGCGACAAAGATCGCCATCGTCGCCGGTGCCGTCATCGTCAGCGCCGCCCCCAGCGCAGTCGCCATGAAGGGGGCCGTACAAGGCGTCGCGACCACGGCGGCCAGTGCGCCGGTGAAATACGCGCCCCTCGCGCCGCCGCCCGACGCCATATCTTCCCCGGTGCCCGCGACCGTGGCGTTGACCTCGAACACGCCGGAGAGATTGAGACCGACCAGCAGCAGCAGATAGGCCAGCCCTGCCACGATCATCGGATTTTGGAGCTGAAAGCCCCATCCGACCGCCGCCCCTGCACCTTTGAGCAGGATCAGCACAGCGGCAAGGATGACAAACAGTGTCAGGACACCGGCCGTATAGGCCAAGCCATGCCCAAGCCGCTTGCCCGCGCTTTCATGGGCCGTTCCTGCGAATCCGATCGCTTTCAGCGCCAAGACGGGAAATACACATGGCATAAGATTGAGGATCAATCCGCCGATAAATGCAAATGCGATGGCCAGCGGAAGGGTCATCTGTGTTCCGGCCATGCCCTTGAACCCGGCGGCCCCCTCGGTCACGATGCCTTCTTTTGAGGCGACGGCCAGTGACAGGGTCACCGTCTCGCCTTCGCCCACCCGCTCGACCAACTCCAAAACGCCCTCAACCTCGCCGGTCAATTCCGGATCATTTTCGGTCGATTTGGGGATAACGAGGGTCAGGCCCCCCGCATCGCGCGTCACAACCTGCGTCGCGGCATGGTCGATGACACCCCATTCGGCCGGGTAGAAATAGGCATCCTGCAACGCCTCGGTATCAAGCCCTTCGCCCTTGAAGCGCAACCGCAGATGGGTGCCGTCATATTGGTAACGCGACGCATAGGGGCTGTCGCCCGCACGCAGCATTTCGGCGGTTTCGAACAGCGTATCCGCACCGGCATTCGCCACCGGCGCATCGCCCGTGGGGATCGAGAATGTCGCTTCGCCCTGCTCCGGGATGCACACCATTTCGCAGACGAGCCAGTACACATCCGCCTTGACATCAACGGGTTTACCGGCAGGCCAGCTATCGGGCACATCCACATCCATCGTGAAGACGGCGCGATCCGAATAGCCGTAATTCATCATCGGTGGAAACGGCTGGCGATGCGGCGCAGGCCAATCGAAGTCGCCGATTGTGACGCCGTCGGGCAGGGTCCAGTTGACCTCGACAGGCTGGCCGCTATCGCCGGAATTTTTCCAATAGGTATGCCAGCCCGGCTTGATCTTCATATCGAGAGCCAGACGAGACCGCTGACCCGGCGCAATCACCGCATCCTCCGCCACGATCCCGGCCTGTACGAATTCCGTATCGACCCGAGCCAGCGTATCGGGCGACGCCGATGCGAGCGAAGGTACAAAGGCTAAAAGCAGCGCAAAGAGGCGATTCATGTACGGGTCCCTTCGGGTGGCGTGGCCTGCAATCTACCTAGGGAGTATGATGGCAAAAACCTAATACAGTTCAAGCCTGCGTGACGGGATGAAATGTTTGACGGGTTTGCGCAGGGCTAACCGCCAACAATTTCCAAAGATCATTTTCCTAAGCAACGGCAGAAAGCTCCGGTTACACATATCGATGGTTTTGAAGACATGGCATGAATGCACCGCATAGAATGCGCCGCCACCCTTTTAAAGACAGCGAATCTGCGCAACAAACATGCGTCATCCATCCATTTTCAACGCGTTGATAAACGCCTCCTGCGGAATATCGACTTTGCCGAACTGTCGCATTTTCTTTTTGCCCGCTTTTTGTTTGTCGAGCAACTTGCGCTTTCGCGAGACGTCGCCGCCATAACATTTTGCGGTGACGTCCTTGCGCAGAGCCGAAATGGTTTCACGGGCGATGATCCGGCCTCCGATGGCGGCTTGGATGGGCACCTTGAACATGTGCTGGGGAATCAACTCTTTGAGCTTTTCGCACATCACCCGGCCGCGCGGTTCGGCCTTGTCACGGTGGACGATGGTTGAGAGGGCGTCGACCGGCTCGTCATTGACCAGAACGCTCATCTTGACGAGGTTGCCCGCCTCGTACCCATCCATCTGATAATCGAAACTCGCATAGCCACGGGTAACCGATTTCAGGCGGTCGTAGAAATCGAACACGACTTCGTTGAGCGGCAAGCGATAGACCACCATCGCCCGCGTGCCCGCATAGGTCAGGTCGAGCTGTATTCCGCGCCTTTCCTGACACAACTTGAGGATGTCGCCGAGGAATTCGTCGGGGACGAGGATGGTCGCCTTGATCCATGGCTCCTCGACCGCCTCGATTTTCATCACATCGGGCATGTCGGCGGGATTGTGCATCTCCATCATCGAGCCATCGCGCATCTGAAGGTGATAGACGACCGAAGGCGCAGTGGTGATGAGATCGACGCCGTATTCGCGCTCCAGCCGTTCCGTAATGATTTCCAAGTGCAGCAAGCCCAGAAAACCGCAGCGGAAGCCAAAGCCAAGCGCCGCCGATGTCTCAACCTCATGGGAAAACGACGCGTCGTTCAGGGCCAGCTTGTCCACGGCGGCACGCAGATCCTCGAACTCCGCCGCATCCACCGGGAAGATCCCGCAGAACACCACCGGGACCGAGGGTTGATAGCCCGGCATCGCCTCCGACGCGCCCCCCTTTTCCGTGGTGATGGTATCGCCGACCTTGGTATCGCGAACCTGCTTGATCGAAGCGGTGAGAAAGCCGATTTCGCCGGGGCCGAGGGTCTCGACCTGCTCCATGCCGGGGCGAAAGACGCCAACGCGATCAACGGGGTAAGTCGCTTTGGCCTTCATCATCGTGATGCGCTGGCCTTTTTTCAGCGTCCCATCCATGATCCGTACAAGGACGACAACACCGAGATACGCATCATACCAGCTATCGACCAACAACGCCTTGAGCGGCGCATCCGGGTTGCCCTTGGGCGCGGGCAAGCGCGTGACGATGGCTTCCAGCACATCGGGGATGCCAAGGCCGCTTTTGGCGGAAATATGGATGGCATCGGACGCATCGATACCGATTACATCCTCGATCTGCTCGCATACGCGTTCAGGCTCGGCGGCGGGCAGATCGATCTTGTTCAGGACCGGCACGATCTCATGATCCGCCTCAATCGCCTGATAGACATTGGCCAAGGTCTGCGCTTCGACGCCTTGGCTCGCATCGACCACCAGAAGCGATCCTTCGACCGCCTGCATCGACCGGCTGACCTCATAGGCAAAATCCACATGGCCGGGGGTGTCGATCAAGTTGAGGATATAGGTCTCGCCGTCATTGGCGGGATATTCGATGCGAACGGTGTTCGCCTTGATCGTGATACCGCGCTCGCGCTCGATATCCATGGAGTCGAGCAACTGCTCCTCCATATCCCGGTCGGCTACGGTGCCGGTGGACTGAATCAGCCGATCGGCGAGGGTCGATTTCCCATGGTCGATATGCGCGACGATGGAGAAATTGCGGATGTTTTCGATCTTGATCATGAGCGGGTTATGGGGCTGAGCCGGAGGGGCGTCAAGCGGATGTGATCGCGTGACGTCGATGAAGCAACGGGGATGTTTTAACAGCCAAGCCGCCACCGCCCGTCTTCGATAGGCATCGACGGGAAAGACCAATGCCCGGCCCCACCCATCATCATCACCACGATGCCAAGGGCAAATATGTCGCATATGGTGGTGACTGACCGGATTTTATCGGGTCCGGCGCGTATGAATTGGGATCGCCACGACCCTTTTGACCCTTTTGACTGGATTACCACCGCGAAACCCTGCCGCCAAACCGCACGGATCATCAATACCGATATGATGATTGCCCGTTTGCGCCCGAAGGATTTCTTGACCTGCCGGTCTCTGGAACGGACATTCCAGAAACATCATTTACGGGGAACAGCACCATGGCCGATCTCGAAACCATTGCCCGTCTGACCGCCGCCGGGGTTGGGCGGGCGCTTCATGCGGGGGGCGTCTGTCCCGTTGCGCTGGCCGAATATTGCCTCGCCAAGGCCGAAGGGGATCACGCGCCCCATGCCTTCATCACCATCACCCGCCAGCGCGCTTTGGCACAAGCGCAGGAGGCCAAGGCGCGGATTGCGGCGGGACGGCCCGCTTCGGCGTTGGACGGGGTGCCGGTGGCGATCAAGGATCTGATCGATCTCGAAGGGGAGGTGACAACCGCAGCCTCCGATCTTTATCGCAATGCCCCCCCTGCCGGGGCCGATGCGCCCTGTGCTGCCGCGCTGGACCGGGCAGGTATGGTGTTTCTCGGCAAGACGAACCTGACCGAATTCGCGTTTTCAGGTCTGGGACTGAACCCGCATTATGGCACGCCCCATAACCCCCATGATCCGATGACCCCCCGCGCACCGGGGGGGTCGTCATCGGGATCGGCGGTGGCGGTCGCGGCGGGGATTGTGCCCTGCGCCATCGGGTCGGATACGGGCGGTTCGGTGCGGGTGCCTTCGGCCTTTAACGGGTTGGTCGGCTATAAATCGAGCGAAGGGCGGATCGATAAAAGCGCCGTCGCCCCTCTCTCGGTCACGCTCGATACCATTGGGCCGCTGGCGCGCTCGGTCGAGGATTGCGTGTTGCTCGACATGGCGATGCGCGATGCAGCCACGTCCTCGGTGCCTCGGCGCGATGCCTCGGATTTGCGGGCATTTGTGCCGGAAACCTATGTGCTCGACGATTTGGACGAGGCGGTCGCGACCAATTTCGAGCGCGCTCTCGATGCCTTGGCACAGGCAGGCGCGACCATCGAACGTGGCCCCTGCCCGATCTTCGACGAAATCGTCGCGGTGACGGCGGAGCATGGCGGCCTGTCCGCCGCAGAATCCTATCACAGCTATCGCGGTCATCTCGAAAGCCCGGATGTATCGCGCATCGACCGGCGCGTCGTGGCGCGCATGATGCCCGGCAAAACGATGAGTGCCCACAGCCTGCTCACCATTCAGCAGACCCGCACCCGGCTGCGCGCTGCATTGGCCGAATTGCTGGATGGACGGCTGATGTTGATGCCGACCACGCCGAACATCGCCCCGGAGATCGCCCCGCTGGAGGCCGATGATGCCGTCTTCAGCCACATGAACCTGCGCGGCCTGCGCAATACGCTGATGGGCAATTTCCTGAATACGCCGGGGGTCGCGATGCCTACGGGAACGGATGCAAACGGGATGCCGACCAGCATCCTGCTCTCCGGCAATGCACAGGACGATGACACCGTGCTCGGTTTTGCCTTTGCCGTAGAGCGCGCGCTCGCACCGCGCTAACCGACGACCAACCCCGTCAACTCGCTTGACGGGTCTGCAAGAGGGGCAAATGCCGTGAAATGATCGAGACCGGCGGCTTCGATGGTCTGGGTGGCCGCATATCCACCCCATGCAACCCCCAAAAGCGCATTCTGCCGCCGGAATTCGGGCAATTCCAACGCGCCGACCCATGCGACAAGATCAAAACCGCCACGGGGCGTCAGCAATGCCGGAGAGAGCGCGACAGCCTCCTGCGCCGTGATGGCCAGCGTATCGTTGATGGGCAAGGACAGCAGGGGGCGCAGATCGTGAACGCCGCTGATGCTGATAATCCGTTGCAACCGCGTGTGGATCGATGCCTCCAGCGCCGCCGCTTCCGTGCCCAGCATCGCAGCGAGGTGACCGCCCGCCGAATGGCCCGACAAGACCACGGGCACATCGGGCACAGCCCCTGCCATCCCCAGAACCGCCCGGCGCACCTGCTGCACCAGATCCGTCAGGCTGATTGTCGGCAATAGCGTATAACTGGGGATCGCGACGGCCCAGTCATGGGCCAATGGACCGGCCGCAAGATCGCTGAAAAAACTCTTATCGAAATTCATCCACCAGCCGCCATGCAAAAAGATCAGCAGACCTTTTGGCGCCCCATCCGGCATCCACAGGTCAAACACCTCACGCGCCTCATCGCCATAGGGACGGGTCTGGGGGGGATGTGTGGCCCTGAAAGCGGCGGAACGGTCGCTCCATGCCTCGAAATGCGCCTCATGGCCGGGTGTGGCGGCGCGGTTATCCACGGCGGCGGCCCAGTTGTCTATCCGGTCTCTTCTCTGCATCTGTCGATATTTGCGCCTTCGGAGACGTCGTGCAAGCGAAAGCGGTTTGGGTTTCCGCGCGAAGGTCTTTAAAGACAGGCACAGAAACCCATTCGAGTATCGGGGGTAACGCGTGAAATTCACGGCGCTGCGGCTTTCGGGCTTCAAGTCCTTCGTCGATTCGACGGAACTGGCATTGATGCCGGGATTGACCGGCGTTGTCGGGCCGAATGGCTGTGGCAAGTCGAACCTGCTCGAAGCGCTGCGCTGGGTGATGGGCGAGAGCCGGGCGAAATCGATGCGCGGTGACGGCATGGAAGACGTGATCTTCGCCGGGGCCGATACGCGCCCCGCCCGCAATTTCGCCGAAGTCTCACTGATGCTGGAGGATACCGCCGGAAACGCCCCGGCCCCCTTTACCGCCGAAGAAACGCTGGAAGTCGCCCGCCGTATCACCCGCAATGCCGGGTCCGCCTTTCGCATCAATGGCAAAGAGATGCGCGCCCGCGATGTACGGGTGCTCTTTGCCGATGCGGCGACCGGGCCGCAATCGCCCTCATTGGTGCGACAGGGTCAAATCGGCCTGCTGATCGCCGCCAAACCGCAAGGGCGGCGTAAAGTGCTGGAAGACGCCGCCGGAATCGCCGGGTTGTACGAACGCCGCAAGGAGGTCGAGCAACGCCTGCGCGCGGCGGAAGACAATCTCTTGCGGGTCGATGATGTGTTGATACGACTCGATGCGCAGGTCGCGGGACTAAAACGACAGGCGCGGCAGGCGGAGCGCTATACCGAGCTGACCCAGACGATCAAGGCGGCCACCAGCGCGCTGTTATGGCTGCGCTATCGTGTGGCGCGAGACGATGCCGCCCAAGCCCGCAGCACGGTCGATGCCGCACACAGGAGCGTCGCTGCGGCGACATCCGAAGCCTCCCGAACCACGCGCGAGCGGCAGGCGGCAGAAGACGCCCTGCCCTCCTTGCGCGAAGAAGCGACGGTGGCTACGGCGGTTCATCAACGTCTGCTGGCCCGGCGCGAAGCCGTCGAAGCGGAGCGCCTGCGCGCGGTGGAAACGCTGGCGCGGCTGGATCGCGATCTGGCCCGCCTGACCGACGATCTGGGGCGCGAAGCGGACCTATCAGGCGATGCACAGACGGCCATCGAAGCACTGGAAAGCGAACGCGCCGCGATGCGCGGTATCGTCACCGATACCGGGGCAATTGCAGCAGCGGCCCGCGCCGTGGTCGATGCTGAAGCGGCAGTCACCCGCGCCGAAGCGGAACGCGACGCCCTCGCAGCGACAGCAGCGGCGGGCACAGCCGAACGCAACGCCGCCGACCGCATCGAGCGCGACGCCGCGCAAACCCTCGCCAGCATCCGCAAACGACTGGCCGAAACCGACACCCGCGCGCAAAGGGAAACTGACAGTCTGCACACCGTCACCACCGCGCTGGACGACGCCCGAAGCGCGGCCATGCAAGCGGCACACGCCGTGACAGGCGCTCCCGAACGTCTGCTGGAAACCGAGATGGCACGCCGGGCGGTGGAGGATGCCGAGGGGGAGGCACGGGCAAGCGTTGCCGCCCATCGGCACAGCCTCGACGCGCTGCTGGACGAATTGAAACGGATCGAAAAAGCATTGGCCGCGCCCGGCGACGGCGACGCCATTATGCAAAAGGTGCGCGCGGCCCCCGGCTATGAGCGCGCACTCGCCGCAGCGCTGGGCGATGCCGCCCTTGCCCCCGTATGCCATTACGCGCCCGATGTGAGGGGATGGCGCAGCCTGCCGCCGCTTGGCGCATCCCCCGCCGGAGAGCCGCTGGCCCGCTATGTCACCGCCCCGGCGGTTCTGGGGCGCGTGCTCGCCACCACCGCCGTTGTATCGCGCGAAACCGGCGCTGCGGCACAGGAACATCTTGGGCCGGGTCAACGATTGGTCAGCCCCGAAGGCGATCTCTGGCGTTGGGACGGATATTTTCGGGGCAGCGAAACGACGAGCGCAGATGCCAGCGCCCTGCGATTGCAGCATCTGAACCGGCGCGACGGGCTGGGCGGTGATATCGACCGCGCGCGCGAGGCCCTGTCCGATGCGGAGCGTGCCGCGACCGACCTCGCCCAACAGCGCGAAGCGGCGCGCAAAACCGAAACAACCGCCCGCGAAACGCTCAAGCGGGACGAGGATAACGCCGCAAAAGCGGCCCGGCGGCTGGCCGATCTCGACGCGGATCATGCCCGCTACGCCCAATCGGTCGCGCAGGTGACGGAAGATCTGGATCGGCTTCGTATAGCGGTCGCAGCCGCCGAACAGCATGCCGCTCAAACCGCCGAGAACGCGGCGAAGATCGCCGATCCGGCGGATCTGACCGCAAAGGCGCAGGCCGCGCAGACCTCCCTTGCCCAATCACGCTCCGCCCTCGATGCCGCCCGCGCGCACCATGCCGGGCTGGTCGGGGCCGAGGAACGGCGCGGCGAGCGCATCGCCGCCATCCGCTCGCAAATGGATGGATGGCGAAAACGGGCAAGCGCCGCAGAAAAGCGCCGGATGGACGTCTCGAAACGCCTGCGCGAAGCTCAGGCGGAACAGGCGGCGGCACAGGATCTGCCCGCCAAACTGACCGAAGAACGCGCCGGGTTGGAAACCGAACTCGACGCAGCGGCAAAGCGCGTCACCGAAAGCGCAAACGCCCTTTCCATCGCCGAAACCACATTGCGCGAAACGACCGATGCGGCACGCGACGCAGATAGGGCACTCTCAACCGCCCGCGAAGCCTTGGCGCGGGGAGAGGCGCTGGCAGAAGGGTCCATGGCGCGGGCGAAGGAAGCACAAGCCGACCTGCTCGACGAAACCGGCGAGGAGCCGGAGGCGGCAGCGGCGCGCTTCGCCGATCTGCCCGATACCAATCCCGACGCCGTCGAAGCACGCCTGTTACGGGCACGCGCCGACCGCGAGCGTCTTGGGGCCGTCAATCTGCGCGCGACACTCGAAATCGACGAAGCAGCGAAAGAGCGCGATACGCTCGGCGCCGAAAAAGAGGAACTCGAAGCAGCCATCGCCAAGCTGCGCACCGGGCTGGCGGCCCTCAACCGCGAAGGGCGCGAGCGTCTTCTGGCTGCATTCGCGCAGGTAAACGCCCATTTTCGCGATCTTTTCACCCATCTGTTCGGCGGGGGTCAGGCGGAACTGCAACTGACCGAATCCGACGATCCACTGGAAGCGGGCCTTGAAATCCTGTGCCAACCGCCCGGCAAGCGCGTGCAGGCTTTGTCCTTGCTGTCGGGAGGCGAACAGACACTCGCCGCAATGGCCCTGATCTTCGCGGTTTTCCTCGTCAATCCTGCGCCTGTCTGCGTGCTGGACGAAGTGGATGCACCGCTGGACGACGCGAATGTGGAGCGGTTCTGCACCCTGCTGGACGAAATGACCCGGCGATCCGATGCCCGCTTTCTCGTCATCACCCATCATGCGCTAACGATGTCGCGCATGGATCGCCTCTACGGCGTCACGATGGTCGAACGGGGGGTATCGAAGCTGGTTTCGGTCGATTTGGGCGCGGCGGTCGATCTGGTCGAGTCATGACAAAACGCCCGCCTCGGTCAGAGGCGGGCGCATCGGTTGTCCAATTGGATCAATCAGGAAGCATCGGCCTCGATGGCCTTTGCGTTTTCCCCCGTTGCGATCTGAATCGTGCGGGGTTTCAGCGCTTCGGGAACTTCGCGCACAAGGTCAACATGCAGGAGACCGTTTTCAAGATGCGCGCCGCTGATCGTCACATGATCGGCAAGATGGAATCGACGCTCGAAGCCCCGCTCGGCAATCCCACGATGCAGGATGCGGGCGGTCTCTTCTTCGCTGCGCGGCGTTTTCCTGCCCGTAATGACGAGTTGCCCTTCGCGGGATTCGACATTCAGGTCATCCTGTGCGAATCCGGCGGCGGCAACCGTGATGCGATAGGTATCCTCGCCGGTTTTTTCGATGTTGTAAGGTGGATAGCTCTGGGTGCCGCTTTCGGCGCTCATGGCGCGGTCAAGAAGTGTGGCCATCCGGTCGAAACCGACTGTGTTGCGATAGAGCGGTGCAAGATCAAACGTGCGCATATCATATCCTCGTTCAAGCGATATCAAGTGACTGTGCCCTCCATTCTTCGGCAGGGCATGTTTCGGAGCCTGTGAGGCCTCCGATGCGCAAGATTTGGGAATGCCCTCCAAGCCGTTCAAGGGGAATAGGCGCAAAAAAATGGCGGCCCGTAAGCCGCCATCCGAGATCGCTTTGCGTTTTCAAAAACTGTTATGACAGCGCCGAAACCGCCCGTTTGGTCATCACCTTAACGAGGTTTGCGCGATATTCTGGCGTGCCATGCAGGTCGTTTGACATGCCCTGCGCCGAGACGGAAACGCCATCCACCGCCGAAGCGGAGAAATCGGCGGAAAGCGCCTGTTCCAGCCCTTCGTGACGGAAAACCCCATCGGCCCCCGCCCCGGTCACGCCGACGCGCACCGAGCCATCCTGCATCTTGGCAAGGAAGACCGAGGTGAGCGAGAACCGCGAGGCGGGTTGCTCGAACTTCTGATAGGTCGATGCAACGGGGATCGGGAATTTGACCGCCGTGATGACTTCGCCGTCTTCCAGCGATGTCGTGTAGAGACCCTGAAAGAAATCCGCCGCCGCAATCTCGCGGGCATTGGTTTCGATGGTCGCACCCAATGCCAGAACGGCCGAAGGATAGCATGCCGCCGGATCGTTATTGGCAATGCTGCCCCCAATGGTGCCGCGATTGCGGACCTGCGGATCACCGATTTTCGAGGCCAGCTCCGTCAGACCCGCAATCGCCGACGCCACATCGCCACTGCCCGCGACCGCACCGTGAGTCGTGCCGCCACCGATGACGAGCATATCGCCCATCCGCCGGATCCCCTTGAGCGATTCGATGCCCGAGAGATCGACGAGAGTCGTTGGCGCGGCAAGCCGCTGTTTCAGAACGGGAATAAGCGTTTGCCCCCCGCCTAGCGCCTGCGCCCCTTCGGTTTTGAGCGCATCGACGGCGACGGAAAGATCGGTTGGACGGGTAAATTCGAAATTGTACATCGTCTCTCTCCTTATTCCGCTGCTTGCTTGGCGCTGGCACCCTGAATCGCGCTCCAGACGCGCATGGGGCTAAGTGGCATATCAATATGATCGATGCCGTGATCGGCCAAGGCGTTCACGACCGCATTGACCAGAGCAGGCGGAGACCCGATCGCCCCGGCCTCGCCACACCCCTTTACGCCGAGAGGGTTATGGGTGCAGGGCGTGCCCGCCGCCGTTTCGACATTAAAGCTGGGCAGATCGACCGCGAGGGGCATTGCGTAATCCATATACGAACCTGCAACGAGCTGTCCGTGTTCGTCATAGGCCGCATTTTCCAGCATCGCCTGACCAAGACCCTGTGCGAGACCGCCATGGACCTGCCCTTCGACGATCATCGGGTTCACGACGTTGCCGAAATCATCCGAAGCACTGAGCGCGACGATCTCGACCTTGCCGGTTTCGGGGCATACCTCGACCTCGCAAAGATACGACCCCGCCGGGTAGGTGAAGTTCTTAGGATCGTAGAATGCCGTTTCCTCCAGCCCCGGCTCGATTTCCTCGATGGGGTAGTTATGGGGGACATAAGCGGCAAGGGAGACTTCGGCGAAGGCTTTGGCCTTGTCCGTACCCGCGACCTTATACTGGCCATCCTCGAAAACGATGTCGCTTTCGGCGGCTTCCAGCAGATGCGCGGCGATCTTCTTGCCTTTGGCAACGACCTTGTCGACCGCCTTGACGATGGCCGAGCCGCCGACCGCGAGGGAGCGCGAGCCATAGGTGCCCATCCCGAAGGGAATTTTGTCGGTATCGCCATGGACGATCTCGATCTGATCCGCCGGAATGCCAAGGGCATCGGAGACGACCTGCGCGAAGGTGGTTTCATGGCCCTGACCGTGACTATGCGAGCCGGTCATGACCGTGACAGAGCCGGTCGGGTTAACGCGGATCGTTGCGGCCTCATAGAGACCCGCCCGCGCGCCGAGCGCCCCGACGAGAGAGGATGGCGCGATCCCGCATGCCTCGATATAGCAGGACAGACCGATCCCGCGCAGCTTACCCCGGCTGGCACTCTCGGCCTTGCGGGCGGCAAAGCCGTCATAATCGGCCATCTTGAGCACCGCATCGAGCGTCGCGTCGTAATCGCCGGTATCGTATTGCAGGGCAACGGGCGTGTCATAGGGGAAGCTGCGAATGAAGTTTTTCCGGCGCAGTTCCGCCTGATCCATCCCAAGTTCCTGCGCGGCCTTGTTGATGATGCGCTCCAGCAGATAAGTCGCCTCCGGGCGGCCCGCGCCGCGATAGGCATCGACGGGCACGGTATTGGTAAACATCGCCCGCACACGGCAATGAACCGCCGGGGTCATATACTGACCGGCGAGGAGCGTGCCATGCAGCCATGTCGGCACACAGGGCGCAAAGGTCGACAGATACGCGCCCATATTGGCGAGGGTATCGGCACGCAGGGCCAGAAACTTGCCATCCGCATCCAGCGCCAGTTCGGCCTTTGTCACATGGTCACGGCCATGGGCATCGGAGATGAAGGCTTCGGAGCGATCCGACGTCCATTTTACCGGGCGCTTAAGCTGTGCCGAAGCCCAGGTAACGAAGGCTTCTTCGGCGTAGTGGAAAATTTTGGTGCCGAAACCACCGCCCACATCGGGGGCATAGACGCGCAGCTTATGTTCCGGGATCGACAGGACAAAGGCCCCCATCAGCAAACGGATCACATGGGGATTCTGTGAGGTGGTGTAGAGCGTGTAATGATCCGCATCCTCGTCATAATCGCCGATGGCGCAGCGCGGCTCCATCGGGTTGGCGACAAGGCGGTTATTGATGAATTCCAGCGTCGTGACATGGGCGGCTTCGGCAAAGGCCTTGTCAGTGGCCTCGGCATCGCCGAGTTCCCAGTCATAGCACATATTGTCGGCGGCTTCGTCATGTACGGCAGTGCCGAGTTCATGGGCAGTGCGCATATCGACCACGGCGGGAAGATCGGTCATATCGACTTCGATCATCTCAGCGGCATCGCGGGCCTGTTGATAGGTTTCCGCAACGACGACGGCGATGGGATCGCCCACATGGCGCACTTTACCGATGGCAAGGATCGGGTGACCCGGCTCCTTCATCGGATTGCCGTGCTTGTCGGTGATTTCCCAACCACAGGGAACGCCGCCAAGGCCCGCCGCCTCGATATCCTTGCCCGTGAAGACGCGAATCACGCCGGGTGCGGACGAGGCCGCATCGGTATCGACGCTGTTGAGCGTCGCGTGGGCGCTCCAGGAGCGCAGAATATAGGCATAGGTTTGGCCGGGCCGGTTCATATCGTCCGTGTAGCGGCCCCGGCCTTTCAGAAAGCGCGTGTCTTCGCGCCGCTTCATCGATCCACCGATCGCATTGTCCTTCGCCATGTGGTTTCCTCCCGAGAAAATGGCATTCCGCGCCGTTCGGTCTGTGTCGCCCTGACCCGGTGGCGCATGCCGGGAGTGGCCGTGTTTGGTATTATTCAGCGGCTTGTGCAGCACCGGACAGCGTGGCGGCGGCGGCTTGCGCGGCCTTGACGATATTGTGGTAGCCGGTGCAGCGGCAGATATTGCCCTTCAGCCCTTCCCGGATTTCCGCTTCGGTCGGATGAGGATTGTTTTTCAGCATATCCGCGATCGACATCACCAGTCCGGGCGTGCAGAAGCCGCATTGCAGGCCGTGCTCGTCCTGAAACGCCTGTTGGATCACGCCAAGGGTGCCGTCGTCATTGGCCATGCCCTCGATGGTCGTCACGGTGCCCCCATCGCAGGCCGAGGCGAAGACGGTACAGCTTTTCACGCTCTCGCCGTTTACATGCACGACGCAGGCCCCGCATTGCGAGGTGTCACAGCCGACATGGGTGCCGGTAAGGCTCAGGTCTTTCCTGAGAAAATCGACGAGAAGCGTGTTGCCCTGCACATCGCCGGACTTCTGCTTGCCGTTCACGGTCATTGAGATCGTCGCCATTGTCACTCCCTTCGGGTGCCCGTTTGGCACCCTCTTCTTGTCGTTTTATCTAACGGTTAGCATGAAAAATAAGGGCCGCCCATGCGTCACAGAATCCACAGGATCACGAGCAGTACAAGAACGCCGATAATCCACAGATACCATGGCTGACCCATCGGGCCGATCTTGGGGGCTTTCGCTTCTTCGGCGGCATAGCCCTTGCCGGTGGTCCACGCGTCTTCGGCGCCCTCTTTCAATTCGCCGATGGCTTCGGATGCGTTGCTTTTTGCCTCGCTCCATTCGGCGCTTGCGCGCTCCATATCGCCGTCGATCCGTGCACGGGCGGCATCATAGGCATCCTGTGCAGCGTCACGGCCTTCGGAGGCGGCGCGGCCAAGATGCTCTTTGGTATCGCCCCAGGATTTCGTTTCATCGACATTTTCCCCGGCGGCGATGACGCGCTCGCGGGCGGCTTCGTGAGCATCGTCGAGGGTATCCTGTGCGCGGGCCGCAAAGCCGCTGACCGCAGCACCGATTCCGCCAGCCGCCGCCGCACCCGCCGCCATTGCAGCGCCGGAAACGCCTGAGCCTTCTTCGGGCTTGGCCCCCGCGGCATCGGCGATAGAATCGGCCGCAGTATCGACCCGATCCGCCACCGCATCGGCCGCACCCGCCACGCTATTGGTTGCGCGATCAACAGCACCGTGTACGCCTTCGCTGGCACTGACCAGCGCAGCTTGCGCGCTTTCGGTGGCCGCATCGAGACCATCGGACACCGAAGCGACCGCGCTTTCGACCGGACCGCCATCTACCGAGGACACATCGATATCCCCGATATCGGGATCGTCCATATCGATGGCACCGGCTCCAGAACCGATCGCCGGGTTCAGCATACGATCAGCCGCAGCATCATGCAGCGCGCCAGCATGGGCATCAATGCTG
>CALLLP010000018.1 GCA_938008165.1 uncultured Neomegalonema sp.
GATCATCCTCGATTCCGTGCGCGCGGTGGTGCTGGACGAAGCGGACGAGATGCTCGATATGGGCTTTCGCGACGATCTGGAGCGCATCCTCGGCGCGGCCCCCGAAGACCGGCGCACGCTGATGTTCTCGGCCACCGTGCCGCGCGGCATCGCCAATCTCGCCCGCCGCTATCAACGCGACGCCGAACGCATTGCCACCACCGGCGAGCGCAAGCAACATGCCGATATCGCCTATCGCTCCTATGTCGTGACCAAGCGCGACGCGGAAAACGCGGTAATCAACGTGTTGCGCTACTATGAGGCACAGAACGCGCTGGTCTTTTGCAATACCCGTGCGGCGGTGGCCCGCCTGACCACACGGTTCTCGAATCGCGGATTCTCGGTCGTGGCCCTTTCCGGCGAACTCAGTCAGGCCGAACGGACCAACGCGCTGGCCGCCATGCGCGACGGGCGGGCGAAGGTCTGCGTGGCGACCGATGTGGCCGCACGGGGCATCGACCTGCCGCGCCTCGATCTGGTGATCCATGCCGAGTTGCCCACTGCGGCCGAGACCCTGCTGCATCGCTCGGGGCGCACCGGGCGCGCGGGGCGCAAGGGCGTCAGCGCGCTGATCGTGCCCGCCAATACCCGCCGCAAGGCCGAACGCCTGCTCGCCACGGCCAAGGTCGAGGCCGAATGGCTGCACCCGCCCAGCGTCGAGGCGGTGCTGGCACGGGATGAAGAGCGCCTGCTCTCGGACCCTATCTGGGACGAGGCGGTCACCGACGAGGAACGCGCCTTCGTCGAAAGCCTGACCGCAAAACATGATCCCGAACGCATCGCCGCCGCCGTTCTGCGCTTGTCCCGCGCCCGGCAATCGGCCCCCGAAGACCTGTCGATGATCCCGCTCGACGGCCCCGGCTCCGGCCCGGCCCCGCGCGAGCGAACCCCCAAACCGCCACGCGAAGAATTCGGCCCCTCGGTCTGGTTCACCCTGCCCATGGGCCGCGCAACCGGGGCCGAACCGCGCCGCATTCTGCCCATCGTTTGCCGCAGCGAAGCGGTGACCGGCGCCGATATCGGCGCAATTCGCGTGTTCGAGAAGGAAAGCTGGGTCCAGATCGCAAAGGCAAAAGTGCCCGACCTGCTGGCCAGCCTCGGATCGGGGGGCGAGATCGAAACGGGCCTCGTGCTGCGCCGCGCCGAGGGCGAGCCACCCGCCGCTCCGCCGCCCTCACCGCGCCCAGCCGCTCCGAAAAAACCCTTCCGCCCCCGCCCCCCCAAGGACGGCAAAGGGCCACTGACACGCCCCAGCAAACAAAAGCCCGCTTCCGCAGGCAAAAAGCCACCCTATCGCAAGAAACCGAAAAGTGGATAAGAGCAATACGGAACATTACGCTTGAATATTCTCGATTGCGTTATTGTGAAAATGATAAACTCGCGCTAACCACACTTCCTGATGATACTTAAACGATACCCCTGTACAAAACTGGGGACGTGTGGTGACAGATCAGCAGGGGATCATAGCGATGAACGCGATCCGATTTATCGGTGCAATCGCGCTGGCGGGAACGCTGGCCGGATGTGCAGGAACGACAGCCATTGATCCAGGGGCCTCTGCAACGCTCAAGAATCCGGCTCCGGTCAAGACCGTCAAGGCACCGCCTGCCTTGCCCGAACGCACTCCCCCGGCCCCGAAGCGCTCCATCCCGACCGCGCCGATTGAGGCCTATCGAAGCGCCCCGCCCCCGGTCGCCCCGCCCCCGGTCTATGTGCCCCGACAAACCACCGTGGCCGCACCGCGAGCGCCCGAACCCCGCTACAACCCGGTCGAAACGGTAGCCGTGGCCATCCCCGACATCGTCGAGCAGCCCGCCTATGAGCCGATCAGGGCGCCCGAACCCGTCGCCGTCGTGGAGAGCATCCGAATTCCGGAGCCGGGATATACGCCCATCGGCGATCTCGATGCTCCAGTCACGGCTCCAGTCAGTGCCCCGATCCGCGCCCCGGCCTATGTCGCCGCACCCGCACCGGCACCGACCTACGAGGTGATTGCCGAGACGAGACCCGCCTACCAGCCCGCCCCGACGCTGACCCCGGCGCCGACGCGCAGCCGCTCGATGGCCCCGATCCGCGACGATCCCGAAGATGGGCAAAACGGTCGCCGGGTGGCAAATAACGAAATCCGTCAACATGCGCGCAAGGGATACCGCCGCAATGCCGCCCTGCGCGCCGGTGGCCCAAAACCGACGATCCGCTCGAATTTCACCCCCGCTTTCGGGATGAAACTGGAACAGGCAGCGCTGGCCCGTATCAATCCCAGTATCCGCTACGACGCGCGTTATGTGCCCATCGGGTTTCCTTGGGGCGATGTGGACGAGACGACGGGCGTATGCACCGATGTCGTCATCCGCAGCTATCGCAAGCTGGGCATCGATCTTCAGGAACTGGTGCATGAGGACATGAAGCGCGCCTTTCGCGCCTATCCCAGCCAGCGCATCTATGGCCTGAAAAAAGCGGACCCGAATATCGACCATCGCCGGGTGGTCAATCTCGAAGCGTTTTTCGAGCGGACCGGCGCAGCTGTTCCGATCGGTACGAAGCCCGATGATTTTGTTCCGGGCGACGTCCTGACATGGCGGTTGAGCGGAAACGAGCCGCATATCGGCATCGTCGTCAGCGATCGCGACCCGCGCACCGGCATGCCGCTGGTGGTGCATAATCTGGGGGCCGGGGTGCGCAAGGAAGACCTTATCACGCTTTCCCCGCCCGTCGGCCATTTCCGCTTTGCCCCCGACCGTCAGACGGTCGTGGCATCGCTGATCACGAAACGATAGAGCCTCTGCCGGACCCCCGGTTTGCGCCCCGCACGGGGCGTGATGTCAACGGCGCGCTGGTGTCAGTCACACTCCGAGGCTTTGGTCCTTCGTGATGCTGACCCCGGCGATCCGCCATGCGCCATCGACCATCAGCATCATGTATTCGGCGATATAGGGCTGGCCCTTCCGGTCGATGAGGCGCAGGCGCTGAACGATGCCATCGCCCAGCTTTCTCGCCCCCAGAAACTCCGATTCCTGCCGATCCCAGACCATCGGATAGCCACGCTTGACCATCCGGCCAAAGACACCCGGCGTGGGAAACATGCGTCGGATATTCGGCGCGGCGTATTCATAGGCTTCGTCCACGGCCTCGGCCCCGAAGGCATCCAACTGCGATTGAATCACCGCGCGGGCATCCTCGGCCCCGGCGGGGTCTTCGGCATGGGCGGGCAAGGCGAGCGCCAGAGACAGCGCACAAGCGGCAGCGAGGGAGCGGATGGTCGTCATCGGGCAATCCTCCGGTTGTGAAGAATATAACCTGTCCCTGTTTCGACGCTTGGCAACCGGCGGCGGATGTTACGCTTCGTTTCGCCGCATCGCCACCATCTCCGCCACGCGCACCGGGGCCGTTCCGCCATAGCTGACCCGCGAGCGCACGGATGCCTCGACGCTCAGCACATCGAAGACAGCCTGCGTGATGCGCGGCTCGACACCCTGCATATCGCTCAGGGTCAATGCATCGAGGTCACAGCCACGATCCTCCGCCATCTTCACCAGCGTTCCGGTGACATGATGGGCATCGCGGAAAGGCATTCCCAATTCGCGCACCAGCCAGTCGGCCAGATCGGTCGCGGTCGAGAATCCCTGCGCCGCCGCCTCGCGCAGACGGGCCTCGTTGGGCCGCATATCCGCGACCATCCCCGTCATTGCGGCCAAGGCCAGCGCAAGGGCATCGGCGGCGTCGAAGACCGGCTCCTTGTCTTCCTGCATGTCTTTCGAATAGGCGAGCGGCAGGCCCTTCATCACCGTCATCAGCGTTACGAGCGACCCGACGATCCGCCCCACCTTGGCGCGGGTCAATTCGGCGGCATCGGGGTTTTTCTTCTGCGGCATGATCGACGAGCCGGTCGTGAACTTGTCCGACAGCGTGATGAAGGCGAATTGCGCGGAGGACCAGATCACGATTTCCTCGGAGAGTCGCGACAGATGGGTCGCGCAGATCGAGGCCGCAGACAGGAATTCCAGCGCGAAATCACGGGCGGAGACACTATCGATGCTGTTCGCCGTGGGCCGGGCAAAGCCCAGCGCGGCGGCGGTCATGTCCCGGTCGATCGCAAAGCCCGTTCCGGCCAGCGCCGCCGCCCCCAGCGGGCATTCATCCATCCGCGCCCGCGCATCGGCAAAACGGGCCGCATCGCGGCGAAACATCTCGACATAGGCGAGCATGTGATGGCCCCATGTCACGGGTTGCGCGACCTGAAGATGCGTAAAGCCCGGCATGACCAACGCGGCCCCCGCCTCGGCCTGATCCAGCAACGCTGCGGCCAGACGGCCCAGCGCCGCCTCGGCCTCGGCGCATTGCTCCTTGACCCATAGCCGGAAATCGAGCGCCACCTGATCGTTGCGCGAGCGCGCGGTATGCAGACGACCCGCCGCATCGCCGATCTTCTCGCGCAGGCGCGACTCGATGTTCATGTGAATATCTTCGAGGTCGCGGCGGAAAACAAACGCGCCCCGCTCGATCTCTTCCCCGATCTCCTCAAGCCCTTGTGATACAGCGCGATGATCCGATTCCGAGAGGATTCCAACCGATGCCAGCATCGCCGCATGGGCCAAAGACCCGCGAATATCCTGACTTGCAAGCCGCCGGTCGAACCCGATGGAGGCGTTGATCTCCTCCATGATCGCATCGGGACGATCGGCAAAGCGCCCGCCCCACATTGAATTCGCCTTATCAGCGGCTTTATCTACAGCCATGGTGCAATCCTTCGCATGAGAGAGGCTCACGACATGAATGCCCTGACCGGAACGCTCGCCGCTGCCTTCACGCTCCTATACGGTGCCGTGGCCCTTGCCGACAACACCTCGCCGTCGATATTGAGCGACGATGAGCGGGCTCTGATCGAGGAATTGCTGCCCCTCGACATGGAACACTTCAAGCTGCATGACGAACCGCACCCCTTTCGCGAAAAAACATTCTTCGATCCGCGCGGCAAGGAAATCGACCTTTCCGCCTTCGATGGCGGGGTAACAGTGGTGAATTTCTGGGCGACATGGTGCCCGCCCTGCCGCAAGGAACTGCCCTATTTCGATGAATTGCAGGCCGAATTGGGCAGTGAAGGCGTTCGCGTCGTCACCATCTCGCTCGACCGGCAGGGGCTGAAAAAAGCACAGGGCTATCTGGACCGAGAAGGTCTCGACAATCTGCGCGCCTATACCGACCCCAAATCCATTCTTGCGCGGGAGATGGGCGTCAATGGCCTGCCGGTGACCGCCATTCTCGGTCCCGACTCGCGGGAGATCGGTCGCTTGAGCGGCGAGGCGGAATGGCATTCCGAGGATGCAAAGGAATGGCTGCGCGCAATTGTGAAGGCAACGGGCGAGGAGGGGGCATAAGCGCCCCTGCGGCACGAAAGCCCGCTTGCGCCGCGTCTCCCTTACCGGCATGGTCAGTCAAACATCCATGCGAGGCGCAACAGCCATGAACATCCATAATCCCAATTCCCTCGATGCCATCGACAAGGCAACCCTCGTCCATCCCTATACGGATCTCGATGCCCATGCGGATAAGGGACCGCATATCATCGAGCGGGCCGAGGGCATCCGTCTCTATGACAGCGACGGGCGCAGCTATATCGACGGGGTTGCCGGATTGTGGTGTACGGCGCTGGGCTTTGGCGAGGATCGGCTGGTCAAGGTCGCCGCCGACGCGATGAAGCAGCTCTCCTTCAGCCATGTCTTCAGCCACCGCTCGCATCCCAGCGCCATAGAACTGGCCGAGCGCCTGACAAAGCTGGCCCCTGACAGCATCAGCCGCGTGTTCTTCGTCAATTCCGGATCGGAGGCCGTGGATGCCGCGATCCAGATCGTGTGGAATTACAACAACGCCCTGGGCCGCCCGACGAAGAAAAAGATCATCGGGCGCGACCGGGGCTATCACGGCGTTACCGTCGCCGCCGGATCGCTGACCGCACTGCCCTACAAACAGAATGATTTCGACTTGCCCATCAATGACCGCTTCCTGCGCGTCACCTGTCCGCATCATTACCGCTATGCGGAGCCGGGCGAATCCGAAGCCGATTTCACCGCCCGTCTCGCGCAGGAAGTGGAAAACGTGATCCTCGCCGAAGGGCCGGAAAACGTCGCCGCGTTTATCGGCGAGCCGCTGATGGCCGCAGGCGGGGTGATGCCGCCCCCCGAAGGATACTGGCCCGCCGTGGCCGAGGTATGCCGCCGCCATGACGTGCTGGTCATCTGCGACGAGGTCGTGAACGGCTTTGGCCGCACGGGCGAATGGTGGGGGTCCACGACCTTCGGCGTGCAGCCGGATATCATGACCGTCGCGAAACAGCTTTCCTCCGCCTACCTGCCCATCGGCGCGACGATGATGAGCGAGGAAGTCTATTCCGTCATCGCCAAGCACAGCCCCAATAACGGCGTCTTTGGCATTGGCATGACCTATGGCGGGCACCCCGTCTGTACGGCGGTCGCGCTGGAGACGCTGAAGATCTACGAAGACCGGGACATCCTCAACCATGTCAAGGCGATGGCCCCGCATTTCGCCGCGCGCCTCGCAAAACTGGGCGCGCATCCGCTGGTCGGCCATGCGCGGGGCCGGGGCCTTCTGGGGGCCATCGAACTGGTCGCGGATAAGGATACGAAAGAACCCTTCCCCCCCGCCGCCAAGGCCGCGCCGACCCTCTATAACCATATCGCAGAGCATGGTGTTTTGTGTCGTCCGCTGCCCGGCGATGCCTTGGGCATCTGTCCGCCGATGATCGTGACGGAAAGCGAGATCGACGAAATCTTCGACGCGATCGAAAAGGGTCTCGCTTCGGCCCATGCCGCCCTGACGGCATCATAGACCCCCCCCCGCAAGGAACCGCCATGACCCGCATCGCCCGATTGCTCGCCCTGACCACCGCCCTCGCCGCCGCCCCGCTGACCGCCGCACAGGCCGATGGCTGGACCCTCGCCAATGATGGTTCCCGCATCGCCTTTGGATCAGTCAAGAAGAACACCGTGGGCGAAGTGCATACCTTCGGCGCGCTGTCCGGCTCGGTCGATGCGCAGGGCGCGGTTCGGATCGAGATCGATCTGGCCTCGGTCGAAACCTATATCGACATCCGAAACGAGCGCATGGTCGAGCATGTCTTCGGCAAGGATACACCCACCGCAACCCTGACCACCACGGTCGATGCCGCCGCGTTGGCAGCGATGCAGCCGGGGGATACGCAGACGGTCGATGTCGAGGCGACCCTTTCACTCGCGGGCAAGGATGTGCCGCTGGAGGCGAGCCTGTTCGTCGCCCGCCTCAGCGACGGGCGCGCCATGGTTACGACCGACAGCATGATCATGCTCTCAATGGCCGATCTCGGCCTTGATGGCGGGATCGACACGCTGATGAAACTCGCCAAGCTGCCCGGTATCACCCGCGTCTCGCCGGTGACGATCCGCCTGATGTTCGACAAGGGCGCGAGCACCGAAACAGCCGCCATGACGACAGAGGCAAAGCCTGAGCAAACGGTCACAGCCGCCGTCGCCGGGGATGCCAAAGCGGGCAAGAAAGTCTTTCGCAAATGCAAGGCCTGCCATCTCGTCGACAAGGAAAAGAACAAGGTCGGCCCCCATCTGGTCGGCATCATGGGCCGCCAATCCGCCAGCGTGGACGGCTTCAAATATTCCAAGGCGCTGATGGAAGCGGACCTGACCTGGAATGCCGAAACCCTCGCCGGGTATCTCGCCAATCCAAAGAAATACCTGCCCGGCAACAAGATGGCCTTCCCCGGTCTGCGCAAGGAAAGCCAGATTACGGATGTCATCGCCTATCTCGCCGAAGCGAACTAGCATGAGCGCGCCGACCGGGGCTGAACTAGGCAAGAAAACCGCCGCCGCGATGGCGCTTGGCCATGTGCATGATGGCATGGCACTGGGGCTTGGCTCCGGCTCGACCGCTGAATGGTTCGTGCGCCTGCTCGGCGAGCGGATACGCAACGAGGGCCTGACCATCGCCTGCGCCGCCACCTCAAAGCGCACCGAATCGCTGGCCCGTGAACAGGGTATCCCTCTGCGCCCCCTCGACGATTTCGAGCGGCTCGACCTCACGGTGGACGGGGCGGACGAGATCGACCCTGCTCTCGATCTGATCAAGGGCGGCGGTGCATGTCACCTGATCGAAAAGATCGTCGCCACCGCCTCGGACCGGCTGATCATCATCGCCGATGAAAGCAAGCTGGTGCCGGTGCTGGGGGCCTTTCCCCTGCCTGTCGAGATCGCAACCCTGGGCTGGGGCACGACGATGCGGCGACTGGATGAGGCCCTCGCCGACCTGTCGCCTTCGCGGCAGGGGGGGGATATCCCGCTCACCCGACGCCTGAATAATCAGCATAAAGACGATCCCGTGCTGACCGACGAAGGCAATTATATCATCGATTGCCATATGGGCCGGATCGAGAATGCCGCCGCCCTTGCCGCCGCCCTCAACGCGATCCCCGGTGTCGTGGAGCACGGCTTGTTTCTCGGCATGGCATCGCGCGCCCTGATCGGATCGACGGATGGGTCGGCGCGCGATGTGCCCGGATCATAGTTTTTACGAGATCGCGTCCGCGACATAGTGGCGTTTTTCTTTAGATCGACTACATGACCGGCATCATCCCTTAACCGGAAAGCCGCCGCCATGACTCAGTACGATTATTCCCTCTTCGTCATCGGTGCGGGTTCCGGGGGTGTGCGCGCCGCTCGCGTCTCGGCGGGTATGGGCGCAAAAGTCGCGATTGCCGAGGAAAGCCGCTATGGCGGCACCTGCGTCATTCGCGGCTGCGTCCCGAAAAAGCTGATGGTCTATGCCTCGCAATTCGCCGATGCCTTCGAGGATGCCCAAGGCTATGGCTGGACACTGCCCGAACCCAGCTTTGACTGGGGCGCGCTGAAGACCGCCCGCGACGCCGAGATCGACCGGCTGGAGGGCATCTATGGCCGCCTGCTCGACGCTTCCGGTGTCACGCGCTTCGATCAACATGCCCGCATCGTGGATGCCCATACGGTTGCCCTGCGCGATGGCACGCAGATCACGGCGGAGACCATCCTGATCGCGACGGGGGGGCGCCCGACCCTGCCCCCCTTCGAAGGGATCGAGCATGCCATCACCTCCGACGACATCTTTCATCTGGAGACCCAGCCGCGCAGCATCGTTTGTATCGGCGGCGGGTATATCTCGCTGGAATTTGCCTGCATTTTCCACGGTCTCGGAACCAAAGTCACCGTCAGCAACCGCTCGCCCGTCCTGCGCGGATTCGATGCGGATGTGCAGCGGCACCTGATGACCGAACTGACCGCCAAGGGCCTCGATTTTCGCATCGGCGTCAATGTCTCGTCAATCACCGAGAAAGACGGCCTGAAACATATCATCTACGAGGATGGCAGCACCGTGAGCGCCGAGGCGATCCTCGTGGCCACGGGCCGCTCGCCCCATGTGAACGGGCTGGGGCTGGAAGAGGCTGGCATCGAAACCGGCAAGGGCGGGGCAATCCCTGTGGATGCGTATTCCCGGACCGCCATCCCCTCGATCTACGCCATCGGGGATGTGACCGACCGGGTGCAGCTGACCCCCGTGGCCATCCGCGAAGGCATGGCCTTTGCCGAGACGGTCTATAACGACAATCCGACCAGCCCCGACCACGACCTGATCGCCACGGCCATCTTTACCCAGCCCGAAATCGGCACCATCGGCATGACCGAGGCCGAAGCGCGCGACCGCCATGATGTCGATATCTATCGCAGCACCTTCCGCCCGATGCTCGCCACGCTGGCCGGGCGTGAGGAAAAAACGCTGATGAAAATCATCGTGGACAAGGCCAGCGACAAGGTACTGGGCCTCCATATCGTCGGCCACCATTCCGGCGAAATGATCCAATGCGCCGCCATCGCCATAAAGATGGGCGCAACAAAAGCCGATTTCGACCGCACCATGGCCGTTCACCCCACCAGCGCCGAGGAGCTGGTCACGATGCGCGAGCCGGTCGATCACGCATAACCCACTGAAAAAAGAGCGGATCTGATACAATGTGCTTTGATGTTCAAAACAATACAATGTATATAAATCCAATTAAGGAACACATCGAAAACTTCGCGCCCTGCGCGATCGGAGCGTAGAGAAAAGGGGGGTGATCATGCGCTATACGATTGTGATGACTCTTGTTCTTACGACCCTGCCCCCCTCCTTCGCCCAAGGGATGGGCAATTCTGTCGACCGCTATACACGGATGCTGTTTAACGCATCCCTGCCACCGAACTGCCTGCCCGGCTGGTTCGGACGGGGGATCGGGCTGATCGCGACCTGCCATCTGGCCGGACGCACCCATATCCGGTTCATCGATGGCTTTATCCTGCCATGCTCCCTACCCGACTGTCGCGATCACGCGGAGAGGGTGGAGCAGTTTCTGTACGGCAAGGGATTTTAGACGATCCGGACCAATCCGGCATTTCGGTGCAGGGGGGGGTAGAGTGAAGCCCATATAGCTGGGGCTTCACTTAAGCGCTTTGGGCTGGCGCGATTTCCAAGCTGGAATGTTTATCGACATTCCTCGAAATCACGCCATCCCGCGTCACGCGCCATATTGCGCATCGGTCACTTTTTCCATCCAGTTCGCAGTGACGCCGTTTTCGGCCTCCTGCATGGCCATATGGACCATGCCGGTATCGGGGGCGGCGCCGTGCCAGTGCTTTTCGCCGGGCGGGATCCAGATCGTATCGCCGGGCAGAATCTGGACCACCGCCTCGCCTTCGGTCTGGAACAGCCCCACCCCCGACAGGACATGCAAGGTCTGGCCCAGAGGATGCGTATGCCACGCCGTGCGCGCACCGGGGGCGAAGGTGACCCGGATCGCCTTGACCCGCGCGGGGGCGGGGGCTTCGATGATCGGGTCCATCTGCACCGCGCCGGTAAAATACTCGGCGGAGGGCGTGACAGTGGGGCGGGCATTGGCGCGGTGGTGGATCATGGGGGGAGCCTCCTTGAAAGATCAGACCCCATCCATAACACCGACCGTCAGGGATAGCCTACCCGGTCATAGGTGATCTGCGCGTCTTTCTGATGCACGCCCAGTTCGGAGACATTGAGGGAATCGGCATCGAAATCGCCCAACGCGGCAACCTCGGCGGAAACATCCGACCCTGCGACCACCGGAAACTCGTCATTGCCCGCCGAGAAATAGGCCTGTGCCGATTCGCTGGCGAGATAATCGAGGAACCGGATCGCGTTTTCGCGATTGGGGGCATGGGCGGCCACGCCACCGCCCGATATATTGACATGAGTGCCCCGGTCGCCCTGATTGGGAAAAACCCAGCCGATGGCGTCGATCCCGTCCGACAGGCCCTTGACAGGCTTACGCAACGCGCGCGCGAAATAATAGCTGTTCGCTATGACGATATCGCATTCGCCCGAAAGGATGCCGCGCAATTGGTCGGTATCGCCGCCCTGCGGCTTGCGCGCGAGGTTGTCGTACAGCCCTTGCGTCCATGCCGTCGCGGCCTCCTGGCCCGCATGGGAGACGATCGAGGCGAGCAGGGATTGCATGTAGATATTCGAGGATGACCGGGCGCAGATCATGCCCTTGTATTGCGGATCGGCAAGGTCTTCATAGCGTTGCGGCGGGTTCTCTACCCGATCCTTGGCATAGAAGATCATCCGCGCCCGCTGGGAGAAGGCATACCAGGATCCATCCGGGGCGCGCAGGTTTTCGGGAATGCGATCGGTCAGGACATCCGACTCGATTGGCTGGAACAACCCCGCCTCATGCGCCCGCCACAGATTGCCCGCATCGACGGTCAGCAGGATATCGGCGGGACTGTTCTGACCCTCGACACGCATCCGCTCCATCAACGCCCCGGCCTTGGCCTCGATGCGATTGATCGTGATGCCCGTCGCGGCCTCGAAGTCGCTGTAGAGGCGCTCGTCGGTGTCGTAATGGCGCGAGGAATAGAGATTCAGCTCACCCTCGGCAAAGGCCGATGTGGCGGTCACGGCAGCGAGCGCGAGCGAACTCAGAAGCGTTTGAATACGCATGAAAGACAGCTCCAGTTATACGGCGACAATATGATCGTCGCCATCACCCTAGCTATCCGACTATTTCAGTCAAGAATAAATTCCGACTAATTTTGTATGGTATAGATGAACGCCCCCGGCCCTGCCCTGCCGCATCCCATGACGGCAGGGCGGAATCCGGATCAGTTGATTGCGGCTTTGCCCAGCGATACCGAGAATTTCTCGCACCAGATAAAGATCGTATCGAAGCCCGATACATCCATCCCGGCCGGGATCGGGAACAATTGCTCGCCGGTATTCGACGACAGCGGGCCGATCAGCGTGCCATCGGTATAGGTGCCCTGCGATCCGAAGCCGACCTTGGGATCAGGGGCACCATCGAGGAAGAAATCCGGGCCGAGGCGCACAGCTTTGCCGCCATTGTACTTCACGATGGAAACGCCGCCCGTGACGACGTGATTGTTCTCGCCAACAAAACTGCCCGAACGGCTCGGACCGGCCTGTGCTGCGGTCGCGGCAAGGGTCAGGGCGAGGGCGGCGGCGGTGAAGGCTTTGGCAATCATGGGTTTTCTCCGTTGCTTGGGTTGTGTCTGTCGTGGGGAAACAGATAGCCTGCATTTTGCCTCGCACCCCTGCCTTGCCAAAAACGTGAAGGGGCGCGATAGGTTTGCAACATCCCGTAACATAAGGACATATGCGATGTACCTTCATAGCGCGTTGATGGCCCGCACCACCGAAAACCGCCCCGTGCGCGCCGCCCTGATCGGGGCGGGAAAGTTCGGGTCGATGTTCCTGTCCCAAGTGCCGACGACGCCGGGGCTGGAGGTTGCGGTCATCGCCGATCTGCGCCCCGATGCGGCCCGCACGGCGTGTCGCGGGGTCGGCTGGAGCGCGGAACGGATCGCCGCTACGGATTTCACCGATGATGCCCTGCAAGCCATCGCGCGGGACGATGTCGATGTCGTGATCGAAGCGACGGGTCATCCGGCGGCGGGCATCGCCCATGCGCTCGCGGCCATCCGCGCGGGTCGGCATATCGTGATGGTCAATGTCGAGGCGGATGCCTTGGCCGGGCCGTTACTGGCGGAGGAGGCGCACCGCGCGGGCGTGGTCTATTCGCTGGCCTATGGCGATCAGCCCGCCTTGATCGCGGAAATGGTCGATTGGGCGCGCTGCTGCGGCTTTACCGTCACGGCGGCGGGGAAGGGGACGAAATATATGCCCGCTTACCATGCATCGACCCCCGATACGGTATGGGATCATTACGGCCTGACCGCCAAAGAGGCGACAGCGGCGGGCATGAACCCGAAAATGTTCAATTCGTTTCTGGATGGCACGAAATCGGCGCTGGAGATGGCGGCGGTCGCCAATGCCTGCGCGCTGGACGTGCCAAAGGATGGGTTGGCCTTTCCGCCCTGCGGCATGGACGATCTGGCCCATGTGCTGCGCCCCCGGTCGCAAGGCGGCGTCATGGCGGCGAGCGGCATGGTCGAGGTTGTCTCCTCGATGCAGCGCGATGGCGGGCCGGTCGAGCGGGATCTGCGCTGGGGCGTCTATGTCGTGATCGAGGCCCCGACCGATTATGCCGCCGCCTGCTTCACGCAATACGGCATGAATACCGATCCGACGGGGCGCTATTCGGCGATGTACAAACCCTTTCACCTGATCGGGCTGGAGCTGGGGATTTCTGTCCTCTCCGCCGCGCTGCTCGGACAATCGACGGGTGGCACCCGCGCCTTTACCGGCGATGTGGTCGCCACCGCCAAGCGCGACCTGAAGGCGGGCGAGATGCTCGATGGCGAGGGGGGCGCCTGTGTCTGGGGCAAGCTGATGCCTGCCCGCGCCTCGCTCGCGGCGGGGGCGTTGCCCATCGGGCTGGCGCAGGATGTGACGCTGATCCGCGATGTGCCGACGGGCGCAGTCCTGCGCTGGGACGACGTGACGATTGACGAGACGACCGGTGCAGCACAGATTCGCCGCCAGATGGAAACCCGCTGCGCGCTCTCCTGAAAGGATACCCCCCCGTGACCCACGCCGCCGCCCATGCCCTGATCGGGGCCTATATCGCCGATGCCGCCACGCTGGGCGTCCACTGGCTCTACGACCCCGCGCGAATCGCCGATCTGGGCGATGCGCTCTGGCGCGAACCGGATGCGGCGGATTTCGATGGAGCGAAGGGCGTCTTCGTCCACCATGGCAAGCGATCCGGCGATCTGTCGCAATACGGCACCCAGATGCGGGTGATGATCCGCGCACTGACAGGCGGATCATTCGACGCGCAGACCTATGCGCAGACCTTCGCACAGGCTTTTGGGCCGGGCGGCTGGTGGCAGGGCTATACCGACAAGGCGACAAAAGGCACCCTGGCCAATATCGCCGCCGACACCACCCCCACCGGCGCCAATGACGACCAGATTCCGGCGCTGTCGGGCCTGCCCGCCCTGCTGGCGGTCGGCGCGGATGCGGAGACCTGCGCGCAAGCCGTGGCCTGCATCAGCCATCACGCCACGACCGCCGCCCATGCCCCTGCCGCCGCCGAGGCGCTGCGCCTCGTCATGGCCGGGAACCGCATTGAGGATGCCCTCGCCGGAGGGGTCGAAGCCGCCGGAGAAAGCGCCCGCACCGCCCTCGCCGCTGCCCTTGCCAGCGATGCCGATCCGGTTGCCTATGCCGGGGATGTGGGCCGCGCCTGCCCCCTGCCGCAAACCCTGCCCGTCGCCTTTCGCATCGCCGCAACCGCGCGCACTTATCGCGAGGCGGTCGAGATCAATGCGCGGGTCGGGGGCGATAATTGCGGGCGCGCGATCTTTCTGGGGGCGCTGTTCGGCGCGGGCGATCCTCCGCCCCCGCTCTGGGCCGCGCGCCTGAATGACGGACCGGCCCTCGCGGCGGAGATAGAGGCACTGGTACGCGCCCGGACGACCGGATAGACAGGGCCGCGTTTCGTCCATCGGAAAGCCGCCCATGACCCAGCTTCTCACCATCGCCATCGACGGCCCCGCCGCCTCTGGCAAGGGCACCATCGCCCGCCGGATCGCCGCGCGTTATGGCCTGCGCCATCTGGATACGGGGCTGCTCTACCGGGCCGTGGCGGTGCTCTGCGCCGGGGATGGCATTCCCTTGGCCGATGAGCGGGCAACGGGCGAGCGGGCCATGCGTCTCGATCCCGCCGATCTGGAGCGGGACGGCCTGCGCAGTGCCGCCGCCGGACGCGGGGCCTCGGTCGTGGCGGCGCATCCGGCGGTCCGGGCGGCCCTGCTCGACTGGCAGCGGGATTTTGCGCAAGAGGCGCCCGGCGCAGTGCTCGATGGGCGCGATATCGGCACTGTCGTTCTGCCAAAGGCCCGCGCAAAGCTGTTCGTGACCGCCGACCCGGATGTGCGCGCCGCCCGGCGCTGGCGCGAATTATCGAAGGATCGCGAGATCGCCTATCGCGACGTGCTGCGTGATATCGAGGAACGCGACGCCCGCGATGCCGCCCGCACCGATGCCCCGATGCGCCGGGCAGAGGGGGCCGATCTGCTCGATACCACCACCATGACCATCGAGGGCGCAGTGACCGAAGCGATTCACCTGATCGACGGTCAACTCGCCGGATGATATTTTCGCAAGCGCGATAAATGTACGACGGATGCCCGCCGCGACGGCGTGGAAGGATCATCGGATGCAGACAAGGGCATAAAGACCCGGTCCCCGCATCCCAGCTGAAGACCTTTCGAGCACCACCGGAGTATCATCATGAAAATCAAGACAAAAATCGTCATTGCGGCCCTTACCTGCGTCGGTATCGCCAGCGCGGCCCTTGCCCATAATCAGGGTCATGGGGGCGGCAAAGGCGCCCGTGCCGAACGGATGTTCGAGCGGATGGACACAGATCAAGACGGCCGCGTCACCCGCGAGGATGCCCGCGCCTACGCCGCCGACCGCTTTGCGCGGATGGATGCGAATAACGATGGCCAGATCACGAAGGCCGAACGCCGCGACGCGCGCAAGGCGCATCGGGCGGAGCGCATCGCCCGCATGGATACCGATGGCGACGGCAGGATTTCGAAAGCGGAAATGAGCGCCGCCGCCAATGATCGCGCCGCCCGCCGCTTTGCGCGGCTCGACACCGATGGCGACGGCCTCATCGCCATCGCCGATATCGCCGAGAGACGCGCCAGATACAGCGACCGTCATCACCGCCACGGCGAGCGCAGCAAGATCGGCAAACACGGCCCCGCGACCAAGGCGAGGATGGAAGAACGCATCCTGAAACGCTTTTCCCGCATCGACAAGGACGGCGATGGCGTCATCACCATCGAAACTATCCGCAATCGCTGACATCCAAACGCAATGAGCGGCCCTGTTGAAACGGGTCGGTCATTGCGGTTTCCGAATATCTGACATTTGCCGATAGATCGCGTATCTGTCGGGGTATGAAAACTCTGCATCGATATTGGTGGCTTTATGCTCTGGTGGCGGCATGCGTGTTGCTGGGGGCGGCGTTCTGGACCTATGAGCGCACGGAGCGGGGCCTGTTGGCGGAGCGGCGAATCGCGGGCGAGGCGAAGCTGGCACTCTATGGCGAATTGCTGCGCGGGTGGCTGGGTAAGTACCGGGCGCTCCCGTCGATCTATGCCCATGAGCCTGATGTGGTCGCCTTGCTGCGCGATACGGCTGACGCGGGGCAGACGGCGGATGTCAATGCCAAGCTGGAGCGGTGGAATGCGACCTCCGGCGCATCGGTGACCTACATCCTCGATGCGCAGGGCGTCGCGGTGGCGGCGTCGAACTGGAACAGCGAGACATCCTTCATCGGCACGAGCTATTCCTTTCGCCCCTATTTTCGCCAAGCGATGCGGGGTGTGCTGGGGCGCACCTTTGCGCTCGGCACCGTATCCGGCAAGCGCGGCTATTACTTTGCCTATCCGGTACAGGATAATGGCCGGATCATCGGTGTGGTCGCCGTCAAGATGCGCGTGGATACCATCGAGCAGGAATTGCGCCTCGATACCGGCGCGGTCTTCGTGACAGATAGCGACGGCATCGTGATTCTCGCCGGACCGCCGCATTGGCGCATGAAGACCCTTGGCCCGCTGACGCGCGAGACCCTGCGCAAGATCGAAAGCGACCGCCTGTTTCCCACCGCCATGCTGCGCCCCCTGCCGGTAGAGGGGATGCAGGCAAGCGCGCAGGATACAAAGGTCACCGCTCAGCCGGATCGCTCCGGTGGGGCCAAGATGGATTTCCTGCATCTCTCCCAACCCATGCCGACGGAACGCTGGCGCGTGCATCTGCTGGTGGAAACCCAAGGCATTGGGCGGCAAAGCCTTCTCACCGCCCTGCTGGCCGGGCTGGCCATCCTGACGATCTGCCTTGCCGGATTGCTGTTATGGCAGCGCCGCCGCCGGATGATCGGCCTGCTCGCCGCGCGCGAGGAGACACAAAGAGAGCTGGAGCGCACCGTTTCCGAACGCACCGCCAATCTGCGCGAGAGCAACCTGCAACTGGAACGACAGGTTCGCGAGCGCCAGCAAGCCGAGGACGATCTGCGGCGCACCCAATCCGAGCTGATTCAGGCGGGCAAACTGGCCGCGCTGGGGCAAATGTCGGCGGCCCTGAGCCATGAATTCAACCAGCCCCTCGCCGCGATCCGCACCTATTCGGATAATGCCGTCGCCTTTCTCGACCGGGGGCGCGAGGAGCAGGCGAGCGAGAATCTCGCGCGCATCTCTCGCCTGACCGAACGGATGGCGCGATTGTCGAAACATCTGACCAGTTTTGCGCGCAAGCCAAAGGATACCATCGAGCCGGTCTTGCTCGACACTGTACTGGCCGAAACACTGGCGCTGCTGCATGCGCGGATCGAAGGGGCCGGAGCGCGGATCGAGGCGCATCTCCCCCCCGATACCGTCGTGATGGGGGGGCAAACGCGGTTGCAGCATGTCTTCATGAACCTCATCGGCAATGCGCTGGATGCGACGGCCCCGGTTGCCGATCCAGTGATCATCGTGCGGCTGGAGGAGACGGACGATACCGTGCGCATCCTCGTCGAAGATAACGGGCCGGGCATCGCGCCCGATATCCTGCCCAGCATCTTCGACCCGTTCTTCTCGACCAAGGGACCGGGCAAGGGCCTCGGACTGGGATTGTCGATCAGCTATAATATCATGCGCGATTTCGACGGCAGTTTACAGGTCGAGAACCGCGCCGAGGGCGGCGCACGCTTTATCGTCACGCTGGGGCGTGCGGCTACGCTACGGGAGGCCGCTGAATGACCACCACCACACAGGTTCTGCTGGTCGATGACGAGGAAGACGTCCGCCTCGCCCAGAGTCAGGCACTGGAACTGGAGGGATTCGAAGTCGCGGCTTTTGCCCGGCCCGAACGGGTGCTGGACCGGATCGATGCGGGTTTTGCAGGGGTGATCGTCTCGGATATCCGCATGTCGCGCATGGATGGCATGGCGCTGCTGGCATCGGTGCAGGCCATTGACGAAAACCTGCCCGTCATCCTGATGACTGGCCATGGCGACATTGCTCTGGCGGTCGAGGCGATGCGCAACGGGGCCTATGACTTTCTCGAAAAGCCGTTTCCGGCGGCCCGGCTCGTCTCCTCCGTGCGCCGGGGGCTGGATTACCGGCGGCTGACCCTCGAAAACCGGTCGATCCGCGACGAATTGGATACCCAAGGGGAATTGGACCGCCTGTTGATCGGGCGCTCCCCGGCGATGCGGGATCTGGCGCATTCGATCCATGCCATCGCGGGATCGGCGATCGATGTGATGGTCCTCGGTGAGACGGGCACGGGCAAGGCCCTCGTGGCGCGGGCGATCCATGAATTATCCGACCGGCGTGACAAGCCTTTCATCGCCGTCAATATCGCCGCCCTGCCAGAAGCGACGCTGGATTCCGAACTGTTCGGGCATGAAGCAGGCGCGTTTCCCGGCGCAATGCGGGCGCGCTATGGCCGATTCGAACATGCGCGGGGCGGGACGCTGTTTCTCGACGAGATCGGCACCGCTTCGCCCGCCATTCAGGCAAAGCTGCTGCGCGTGGTGGAGGAACGCAGCATCGAGCGCGTCGGGTCGCAGGAGCCGATCCCGCTGGATGTGCGGTTCATCGCCTCGACCAATCGTCCGCTAAAGCAGGAGACAACCACCCTGCGCGACGACCTGCTCTATCGCCTGTCCGTCGCGACATTGAGAATCCCACCCCTGCGCGAGCGGCTCGACGATCTGCCACGCTTGTTCCAGCATCTGGTGGACCGCGCGGCCCATCGGCTGCGCAAGGAAACGCCCGATATCGATGTCGCGCTCCTGACTGCGCTGGCGGCGCATGACTGGCCGGGCAATGTGCGCGAATTGCGCAATGTGGCGGAGCGCTTCGTCCTGGGTCTCGATCTGGGCCACGAACCCTCAGCAGTGGAAGGGGCCTCCCTCGCCGAACAGGTCGAGAAATTCGAGCGCACGGTGATCGCGGCAACGCTGGCGGCCAATGGGGGCGAGCTGAAATCGACCTACGAATCGCTCGGTCTGTCCCGCAAGACATTGTACGAAAAAATGCAGAAACTGGGGCTTCGGCGCGAGGATTTCTCGACACCGGCGGATTCGTAAAGCATTTGTTACCGAATCCGCCACCCCATGCCTCGCCGATGGGTAGAAGGCGAAACACCGCTCCGCATGCGACGATTATTCCATGCAATCATTGGCTTTTTAGGTTTGCCATCCGCTCACGCGTCCGTCTTATTCCCGATCAGCCGCCCCTTTCGGGCGGATAAACAATCAATCGGGAGGAGATTTCCATGCGGATTCTCAAAACGCTCGCCGCCGCCACGCTGTCCATTGCGGCCCTCACCACCGCCGCACAGGCCGCTTGCGATCCGGGCGAAACGGTCATCAAGTTCAGCCACGTCACCAATACCGACAAGCACCCCAAGGGCATCGCCGCCACGCTGCTGGCAGAGCGTGTAAACGCCGAAATGAACGGCTCGATGTGCATGGAGGTCTATCCCAACTCCTCGCTCTATGACGATAACAAGGTTCTCGAAGCCATGCTGAACGGCGATGTTCAGCTCGCCGCGCCCTCCCTGTCGAAATTCGAGAAATTCACCAAGCAATTCCGCATTTTCGACCTGCCCTTCATGTTCACCGATGTGAACGCGGTCGACCGTTTTCAGGCCGGACCCGCCGGGCGCAAGATGCTCAGCTCCATGCAGCGCCGGGGCCTTCAGGGTCTCGCCTATTGGCATAACGGCATGAAGCAGATGTCCGCGTCGCGTCCGCTGGTCTCGCCAGAAGATGCCAAGGGCCTGAAATTCCGTGTACAGCCCTCCGACGTGCTGGTCGCACAGTTCGAGCAGCTTGGCGCAAACCCGCAGAAGATGGCGTTCAAGGAAGTCTATGGCGCGCTTCAGACCAAGGTGATCGACGGTCAGGAAAACACCTGGTCGAACATCTATGGCAAGAAGTTCTTTGAAGTTCAGGACGGCGTGACCGAAACCAATCACGGCATCATCGACTATCTGCTCGTCACCTCGACCGATTTCTGGGCGGGCCTGCCCGATGCCCAGCGCGAACAGCTTGGCATTATCATCAGCGAAGTCACCGGCACCCGCAACGCGGCGTCGACGGCGGTGAACGAGGAGAACAAGCAGGCGGTCATCAAGGCAGGCGGCACCGTTCGCACCCTGACCCCCGCAGAACGCACCGCATGGGTCGACGCGCTCAAGCCCGTCTGGAAAAAGTTCGAGGGCGACGTACCCGCCGAGCTGGTTGATGCCGCACAGGCAGCGAACGACGGCTCCTGACCCGCACCGAACCCAAGCCCCGGCTGTCATGGCCGGGGCTTGGACCTTGCATATCGATACATCCCGGATCGTAATCCGGGGCAGGTCTTATCCAGATAAAATAAGACACGTCAGATAAGACGAGAATGCCGGAAAACCGGCCCGCGATCTTCACAGGGGGATAGTTACCATGGCCACGGCCACCGCGCGGGGTAAATCCGCGCTCGACCTGCTGGAGGAAACGCTCCTCGCGGTCCTTCTCGGCGTCATGACATTGATTACCTTTGCGAATGTCGTGGTGCGCTACGTCTTCGCCTCCGAATGGTTCGCCCCGGTGACCGAAGCGATGGGCCTGCCCACCAATATGCTCTGGGCGTTGCAGGCGACAGTGTTCCTGTTCGCGTGGATGGTGCTGATCGGGGCCGCCTATTGCGTGAAGATCAACGCGCATCTGGGGGTCGATGTGCTCGTCAATGCGATGGGCGAGCGGTGGCGCGGCATCTTCACCACCATCGCCATCCTGTGCTGTCTCGTCTTTGCCATGCTGATGTTCGTCGGCGCGTGGAATTACTGGGCACCCTTTGCCAATATGCCCCCGATCCCGAATCTCTATAACGATTACATCGCCTCACCGCTGGGCCTGCCCGAAATCGCGAATCAATGGCGCGATCAAGCATGGTACGAGGTCGACGATATTCCGATGGCCGATTGGCTGCGCTTTCTCGAACCGGCGATGAACGAGGGCGAGCGCTACACTTACATCCCGAAATTCATTCCCTATGCCATCCTGCCCCTGAGCATGGCCCTGCTGATCTATCGGTTCCTTCAGGCGGGCCTGCGCATCCGGCGGGGCACGCAGGATTTGCTCATCGCCAGCCATGAGGCCGAGGATGATATCGACACGGCCGCTGCCCGCGCCGCCGGGGAGGTAAAATAATGGAAATCGCTCTCCTTTTTGGCCTTGTCATCGGTCTTTTGCTCATCGGCGTGCCGATTGCGGTCGCGCTGGGGTTTTCCTCGATCATCTTTCTGCTCGTCTATTCCGACGGCTCCCTCGCCTCGATCGCCCAGACGTTGTTTTCGGCCTTTGATGGCCATTACACGCTGCTCGCGATCCCGTTTTTCATACTCGCCAGTGCCTTCATGTCGACGGGCGGGGTGGCAAAGCGGATCATCAATTTCGCGATTGCCTCCGTCGGGCATTTCCGGGGCGGGCTGGCCATTGCGAGCGTCTTTGCCTGCATGCTGTTCGCCGCGCTGTCGGGGTCGTCCCCGGCAACGGTGGTCGCCATCGGGTCGATCGTCATCGCCGGAATGCGGCAGGTCGGCTATACCAAGGAATTCGCCGCCGGGGTCATCTGTAACGCGGGAACGCTGGGCATCCTGATCCCGCCCTCCATCGTGATGGTGGTCTATGCCGCCGCGACCGATGTGTCGGTCGGGCGCATGTTCCTCGCGGGGGTCATCCCCGGTTTGCTGGCCGGTCTGTTCCTGATGATCGGCATCTATATCGCCGCGACCATCAAGGGGATGCCGCGCGAACCAAAGGCAAGCTGGGGCGTATGGTTCGGCGCGATGACGGAGGCGGGCTGGGGCCTGTTCCTGATCGTCATCATTCTGGGCGGCATCTATGGCGGGATCTTCACCCCGACCGAAGCCGCCGCCGTGGCCGCCATGTATGCCTTTTTCATCGCCAATTTCGTCTATCGCGATATGGGGCCGCTGCATGTGGCCTGGGACGACACGCCGAACCGCTCGTTCCTCAGCCGTCCTTGGGCGATCGTGACGGTCTGGTTTCACCCCGATACGCGCAAAGTGCTGTTCGACGCCGCCAAGCTGACCACGACGCTGATGTTCATCATCGCCAATGCCCTGATCCTCAAGCATGTCTTGACCGAGGAACAGGTGCCCCAATCCATCGCCGCGATGATGCTGGAGGCGGGGTACGGCCCGATCATGTTCCTCGTGATCGTCAATGTGCTGTTGCTGATCGGCGGTCAGTTCATGGAGCCGTCGGGCCTTCTGGTCATCGTTGCGCCGCTGGTCTTTCCCATCGCCATGCAGCTGGGGATCGACCCGATCCATCTGGGAATCATCATGGTGGTGAATATGGAGATCGGGATGATTACCCCGCCCGTGGGACTCAACCTCTTTGTCACGGCGGGGGTTGCGAGGATGTCGGTGATGGGCGTGGTCAAGGCCGCCTTGCCCTTCGTCTCGATCCTGTTCGCGTTCCTGATCCTCGTGACCTATGTGCCGATCATCTCCACATGGCTGCCGACCCTGCTGATGGGACCGGAGATCGTCGATATCCGGTGATGAAGGCGAAGGCTGTGCCCGGAGGTCACTCCCGCTTCCGGGCATACAGCTCCAGCCGGTGATGAACGATGTCATAGCCGAGTTCGGCGGCGATTTCCGCCTGTAGCCGCTCGATCTTCTCGGAGCGAAACTCGATCACTGCGCCGGTTTCCAGATCGATGAGATGATCGTGGTGGGGCCGGTCGCTGGTCTCGAACCGGGCGGGTTTTCCCTCGAAGGCATGGCGCTCGATGACGCCCGCATTCTCCAGCACCGACAAGGTGCGGTACACGGTCGCGAGCGAGATATTGCGATCCCGGCCATGGGCTCGGCGGTGCAGCTCGTTCGCGTCGGGATGATCCTGCGCCTCTGTCAAAACCCGCAGCAGGATGCGGCGCTGTCGCGTGATCCGAACACCCGCATCGCGCAGGGCGTCCTCCATGGCGATCGATCCGGCATCATCCTCGTTCATATTGCGAGTTTAGCCAGATGCGACGCAGGTGCAACACGCCTTTCTTGCAAACAATTCTCAACTGCATTGACAGGCCCCCGGCCTCGACCTAGCTTTCGGGGGAATGATGGGGGTCAAGACCATGGCGAGACTGTTTGGCGCGGGGATGGCGCTTCTCTGCGCACTGGCTCTGGCGGCGTGCGGCGAAGAGAAAAAAGCGGCGGACGATGCATTCAAGGTCGTCACGACCTTTACGGTCATTGCCGATATGGCGCGCAATGTGGCAGGCGATGCCGCAGAGGTCGTGTCAGTCACGCGTCCGGGGGCGGAGATTCATGGCTATCAGCCGACGCCGGGCGATCTGACCCGCGCGCTCGATGCCGACCTGATCCTCTGGAACGGATTGAATCTGGAAGTGTGGTTCGAACAGTTCATCGGCAATCTCGGCGACAAACCCTCCGCGACGGTCAGCGACGGCATCGCGCCGATTGCCATTGCTTCGGGGACCTATGCGGGCAAGGCGAACCCCCATGCGTGGATCGGGGCCGATGCGGCGATGATCTATATCGACAATATCCGCAACGCCCTGACCGAGCACGACCCCGACAATGCCGCGATCTACCGCACGAATGCCGAACGCTATAAAATGCGCGTGCGCGAGACGCTCGACCCGTTGCGCGCAAAGATCGCGGCGATCCCCGATGGAAAGCGCTGGCTGGTGACCTGCGAGGGGGCCTTCAGCTATCTGGCGCGGGATTTCGGATTGCGCGAGCTGTATCTCTGGCCGATGAATGCCGATGCGGTCGGCACGCCGCAACAGGTGCGCAAGGTCATCGACGGGGTGCGCGAGAATGACATTCCGGTCGTGTTCTGCGAGAGCACGGTCAATACCGACCCCGCCAAACAGATCGCCCGCGAGACCGGCGCACGCTATGGCGGAGAGCTGTATGTCGACAGCCTCAGCGAGGCGGACGGGCCGGTGCCCACCTATCTCGACCTGCTGCGCGTGACCTCGCAACGGGTCGTCGACGGGTTGACCGCCCCGTGAGCGCCGATGGCGGCGGCATCGCCGTGCGGGATCTGACGGTCACGTATCGCAACGGTCATACGGCCCTGCGCAATGCCAGTTTCGAGATTCCACGCGGCACGGTGACGGCGCTGGTGGGCGTAAACGGAGCCGGGAAATCCACGCTGTTCAAGGCGATCATGGGCTTTGTGCAGGCATCGACGGGCGAAATCGAGCTGCTGGGCAAATCGGTGCGTGAGGCCCTGCGCGAGAATATCGTCGCCTATGTCCCGCAATCCGAGGAGGTTGACTGGGCCTTCCCCGTCTTGGTCGAGGATGTGGTGATGATGGGCCGCTACGGCCATATGGGATTCCTGCGCCGCCCCTCTGCATCCGACCGCGCGGCGGTGGCGGCGGCTCTGGGCCGGGTGGGGATGGACGACTATCGCCATCGGCAGATCGGCGAACTCTCAGGCGGACAACGCAAGCGCGTGTTCCTCGCCCGCGCGCTGGCACAGGACGGCAAGGTCATCCTGCTGGACGAGCCGTTTACCGGGGTCGATGTCAAAACCGAAGACCGCATCGTTACCCTGCTGCGCGAATTGCGCGCGGAGGGGCGGGTGATGCTGGTCTCGACCCATAACCTCGGTTCGGTGCCCGAATTCTGCGACCGGACGGTTTTGGTCAAGGGCACGGTGGTTGCCTATGGCCCGACCGAGACGACCTTCACGCGCGAAAACCTCGAACTCGCTTTCGGCGGCGTCTTACGCCACTTCACCCTCGGCGGCGACGAACTGCATGACGATGACGATACCCGCGAAGTGCGGATCATCACCGATGACGAACGACCCTTCGTGATCTACGGCGAGGGGGATCGATGAGGAGACCGTTGCCCGCTCCGGAGTCGCTCGTGTGATGGACCTGCTGCTCGAACCCTTCGCCTATGGCTATATGACCAATGCGATGGTTGTATCGGCGCTGGTGGGCGGGGTCTGTGCGTTTCTGTCCTGCTATCTGATGCTCAAGGGCTGGTCCCTGATCGGGGATGCCTTGGCCCATTCGGTCGTGCCGGGAGTGGCGGGCGCCTATATGCTGGGGCTACCCTTTGCCTTCGGGGCATTCTTTGCCGGAGGATTGGCGGCGGGGGCGATGCTGTTTCTCAGCGGGCGCTCGGGGCTGAAGATCGATGTGATCATCGGGATCATCTTCACCTCGTTCTTCGGCCTTGGCCTTTTCATGGTATCGATCAACCCGGTCGCCATCAGCGTGCAAACCATCACCATGGGCAATATTCTCGCCATCACGCCCGAAGACACGGTGCAGTTGCTCATCATCGGTGGCGTATCCCTCGTGGTATTGCTGGCGAAGTGGAAAGACCTGATGGTCACGTTCTTCGATGAAAACCATGCCCGCTCCATCGGATTGCGCCCCGATCTGCTCAAAGCGATCTTCTTCGTGCTGCTCTCGGCCTCCGTGGTGGCGGCGATGCAGACGGTGGGAGCGTTTTTGGTCATCGCGATGGTCGTGACGCCGGGGGCGACGGCCTATCTACTCTGTGACCGCTTCCCCCGCCTGCTGGCCGTTTCGGTGGCCATCGGGGCAGGCACAAGCTTTACCGGCGCATATCTGAGCTATTTTCTGGATGGGGCGACGGGCGGCGTCATCGTGGCGTTGCAGACGCTGGTATTCCTGACCGCGTTTATCCTCGCCCCCAAACACGGATTACTGGCGGCAAAGGCAAAAAGGCGCGCGGCACTGGGGCAGGAGGGCGCGCAATGATCGACGCTCTGCTCGCCCCTTTTCAGTTTCCCTTCATGCAGAACGCCTTTCTGATTGCCCTGATCATCGCGCCGCCCACTGCGATGCTGTCCTGTTTTCTGGTGTTGAAGGGTTGGGCGCTGATGGGCGATGCGGTCAGTCATGCGATCCTGCCGGGGGTGGTGCTGGCCTATCTGCTGAACCTGCCGCTGATCCTGGGGGCCTTTGTCGCGGGGATGAGCTGCGCGCTCCTGACCGGATACCTTGACGAAAACAGCCGGGTAAAGCGCGATACGATCATGGGGGTCGTGTTTTCGGGCATGTTCGCGGTCGGGATGATCCTGTTCGTCGCCTTTCCGACCGATGCGCATCTGGATCACATCCTGTTCGGCAATATGCTGGGCGTCGGCAAAGGCGATCTGGTGACTTCGGGCATGATCGCGGTCGTTGTCTGCGCGGTGCTGGGGTTGAAATGGCGTGATTTCCTGCTCCATGCCTTCGATCCGATTCAAGCGCAGACATCGGGCCTGCGCACCGGATGGCTGCATTACGGGCTGTTATCGATCCTGTCGCTGACGGTGGTGGCGACGCTGACGGCGGTGGGGTTGATCCTCGCCGTGGCGCTGCTGGTGACGCCGGGGGCGATCGCGTTCTTGCTGACGCGCAGTTTCGGGCGGATGCTGGTTGTGGCCATACTGACCTGTCTGGGGTCGATGCTGTCGGGTGTCTGGCTCAGTTTTCACCTCGATTCCGCCCCCGCGCCGACCATTGTGCTGGTTCTGACGGCGATTTTCCTGCTCGCTTTCATCATCCGATTGCGCCAAACGCACAAAAACAGAGCGCTTTCGTAAATTTTTTTTACCAAAAACAAAGCGCCCCCGTCACGGCTGTGTGAGGGCATGGAACCGCGGATTACGGGCTTTCCGTGCCGATCAAGAGGCGCAGGGACCGCCCGCTGCGGGCATGTTTCAGGGTGCGGTTCACGCTCACACAGGCGCTCACGAAGCCGCGTGCAAGGGTGAAGGGCCATCCTCTTTTCGTCGCCCTCAATCCCCCCATCTGTCTTGGCATGAAGGCGGCAACAGATGCTGCCACACGAAGGAGATAGATTGATGAAAACCCTGACCGCAACCGTCGCCGCCCTCGCCACGATCGCCACGCTCTCCGCCGCACCCGCCATGGCCGAAAGCTCGGCCTATGAGCAGCGCGCCAAGCTTCAGCAGCTGTTCAAAAAGAGCGCGCAGCCAGCCAAGTACACCAATACCGTCGCCCCCAAGGTCACTAAGGTCAAGCGCACCGACCGGGTGATTTCCACCCGGATGGCAACTGGCCCTGAAAAAGCGCTCAAGCGCCTTGGCCGCTCGCAGCCAAACCCTTCCGGCGGTCGCTAAGACAGGCATTCTCCCCTGAATCCCCTGTTCCGTTGACTCGCCCCCGGTTTCGAAACCGGGGGCCTTTTCACAGGATACGAGGATCGGAGAAACGCCGGTTTCACTGAACTTTCAATCCACTGTGTCAGGATACCCTATGGAAATGTTCATGACAGAACTCGTCGCCCTGCCCGCCGCCGGATGGTTTCTGACGGCGATCATCCTTGTCTTGATTCACACCATGAACAAGCATGGCGATCATGAAGATTACGGCGCTTCCGAGCGCGGCTGGCTTGGCGGCAGTGACCAGAACTGACCTCTGCCCCCGGATACCCCTCCGCCGAGCGTTCTAATTCGCGAAGCGGAAATGCATGATGTCGCCGTCTTTGACGAGGTATTCCTTGCCCTCCAGCCGCATCTTACCCGCATCCTTCGCCGCCTGTTCTCCACCCAGCGAGGTGTAATCCTCATAGGAGGTGGTTTCGGCGCGGATGAACCCTTTCTCAAAATCCGTATGGATCGCACCCGCCGCCTGAGGCGCGCGATAACCCGCCGGAATGGTCCATGCGCGGGCTTCTTTCGGGCCACAGGTGAAATAGGTAATCAGGTGCAACAGGCCATAACCTGAGCGGATCAGCCGGTCGAGACCCGATTCCTGCAAGCCCAGATCGTCGAGAAACGCCGCGCGTTCATCGTCTTCCAGCTGTGCGACTTCCGCCTCGATGGCCGCCGAAATCACCACATGCGCCGCGCCCTGCGCCGCCGCCATCGCCGCGACCTGACCGGACAGCGCATTGCCCTGCGCCGCATCGTCCTCGCCGACATTCGATACATAGAGAATCGGCTTCGAGGTCAGGAGTTGCAGCATACGGAACGCTTTGGCATCCTCGTCATCGACCGCTAATTCGCGCGCGGGGCGGCCATCTTCGAGCAGGGCCTTGACCGCCTCCATCAGTTTTTGCTGCTGCGCCGCCTCCTTGTCGCCCGCGCGAATGCGCTTGACGTTGGCGGTCAGGCGCTTTTCGATGCTTTCGAGATCGGCGAGCATCAATTCGGTATCGATGGTCTGCGCGTCATCCACGGGATCGACCCGATTGGCGACATGGGTAACGTCGTCATCCTCGAAACACCGCAGCACATGGGCGATGGCATCCACTTCGCGGATATTGGCGAGAAACTGGTTCCCAAGGCCCTCGCCTTTCGATGCGCCCTTTACCAGCCCGGCAATGTCCACAAAGGTCATGCGCGCGGGGATTACCTGTTTCGACTGCGCGATTCCGGCAATGGTGGCGAGGCGATCATCGGGGACCGACACCTCACCGACATTCGGCTCGATGGTGCAAAAGGGGAAGTTGGCCGCCTGCGCGGAGGCAGTGCGCGTCAATGCGTTGAACAACGTGGATTTGCCGACATTCGGCAGTCCGACGATCCCGACCTTGAAGCCCATGGCGGTATCCTGATTTGTGATGCGGTATTGCCGCGCGTCTGGCAGGCTGACGCGATGTTGTCAATCGGATGCGGGGAGAGAAACCGGAATGACGCAACAACCACGCGCCCCGATTGAGGGTCGCGCCGCCCTGATCGTGATCGATATTCAGAAAAGCACCTTCATCGATGACAGGGCAGAGCGCTCGATTCCCAACATGCCGGGCTATCGCGAGCGAATGCTGCGCGCGCGGGGCGCGGTCGATGCGGCCCATGCCTATGGCGTGCCGGTCGTCTTTATTCAGGAGGTCCACCGCCCCGATCTGGTGGATTTCGGGCGGGAACTGGACGGGGACGAGGATGTGCATTGCCTCGACGGCGATCCCCGCACGGAAATCGCCTTTGAGGAAATGGGGTTTCGACAGGGTGATTATATCGTGCCAAAGCGCCGGTATTCAGCGTTTTTCGGCACAGATCTCGAAATCCTGCTCCGGGGTCTGCGGGCCGAGACGCTGTTGCTCTGCGGCGGGCTGACGGATGTTTGCGTGCATTACACCTTCGTCGATGCGCACCAATCCGATTATTTCTGCCGCGTCATCGAGGATTGTGTCGGCGGATCGTCGATCGAGGCACATGAGGCGGCGCTGCGGGCCATGGAATACCTGCAAACCGGCGCGCGGCGGTCGCTGGATGAAATGGTCAGGGCAATGGCGGCATAGACTTTTCCCCGGTCTTACCCCTGCGGCATCTGCTGTGTGGCACAGTGGATGCCACCGCCCATTTCGCCCAGCGGATCGACATTGAGCGTGACGATCTCGCGATCCGGATAATGGCGCGACAGGGCATCGACTGCGAGGGAATCAGCTTCATCATCCCCGAATTCAGCGGTAATGATGCCCCCGTTGCAGGCGTAGTAATTCGCATAGGACGCCACGAAATCAACGTCGTCGACGCGCCGCTCCTCCGGTTCGGGGATCACGTCGATCTCCAGCCCTGCGGCAACCAGCGTGTCGTGGGTGTCGAGCGCAGCATGATGGAACGGATCCTGCGGATCGGGATCGTCAGGCAGGTTGATCAACACCCGGCCGGGACCAGTAAACCGGGCAAGGCTGTCGATATGGTAATCGGTGATATCCATCCCCCGCACGCCCTCGCTCCAGATCATGCGCTCCGCGCCATAGGCGGCCAGCAGGCGCGCTTCGACCTCGGCGCGGGTCAGGCCGGGATTTCGGTTATCGATGACCCACGAACTTTCATGCGCCATCAGCAGCCCGTGCCCATCCTGCTCGACCCCGCCTGCCTCGCCGAACAGGCCCGATGGCAAGAGCGGCAGGCCCAGCCGGTCGGCAACGGCCCCGGCGATACGGGCATCGCGCTTATGGCTCTGCTTGCGGCCCCATCCGTTGAACTGGATATGCCGTACGGCCAGCGCGCCTGCGCCATCCACCACAAAGATCGGTCCGGCATCACGACACCATAAATCGTCGGTCGGCACATCCCACAGCGCGACCGATTCCGAGAGCCAGCGCCGCGCTCGCGCATGGTCCGCCGCCGCAGCCAGCATCGTCACCGGCTCGAATTCGGCAATCGTATTGGCGATCGCGGCGATGGTCTTCTGCGTCCTCTCCAGAAAGACCGGATCGGGATGCACCCGCCGATTTACGGGCCATTGCATGAAGGTGCGCTGATGCGGGGCTTCTTCGGGCGGGACAAAAAAGCCCTGCCCCCCGGCCCCTGCGCCATCACCATCATACATTGCCATCGCCGCACTCCCCGCCAGAAGATGCCTGCGATTCACCCCTGCGTCTCGTCAAAGTTTTCGGTGCCGACCTGCGCCTGCATCTTCTCGGTATAGCGCCCGCCGATCACGGTATTCTGGTTGATGAGATCATCGAGACGCTCGACCAGTTCTGGTGCAAGGGCCACGGTCCCGCCCCCGAAATTCTCCTCCAGATGATCGGCTTTGGAGGTGCCGGGGATCGGCAGGACATGCGCCCCTTGGGCCAGCAGCCACCCAAGGGCCAGTTGCGCCGGAGTGCAATCGGCCTGCTCCGCGATGCGCGTATACTCGGCCAGCAGCGCGCGGTTCTTCTCCCATGCCTCCCCCTCGAAGCGGGGCATTCCGTAGCGGATGTCATTATCGGGAAACGTGACCTGTGCACCCATCACGCCGGTCAGATATTGCCGTGCCAGCGGGCTGAAGGCGACGAAGGTGGCCCCCAGCTCCTTGCAGGCATCGAGAACCGCGATCTCCGGGTTGCGGGTCCAGAGCGAATATTCGGATTGCACGGCGGAGCAAGGATGCTCCGCATGGGCCGCGCGCAGGGTTTCGGCGGAACATTCAGACAGGCCATAGGCGCGAATCTTCCCCTCCTCGACCAACCGCCCGAAGGTGCCCGCCACATCGGCAATGGGGGTCGTGCGATCCCAGCGGTGCAGGTAATAAAGATCGATCGCTTCGGTCCTGAGCTTCTTCAGGCTTTCCTCACACGCCGCGCGGATCGACTCCGGGCGACTGTCGATCCCGCCCTGTCCCGTCTCAGGGTCGCGGAAAAAGCCGCATTTGCTGGCCAGCACATATTCGCTCCGGCGATGGGCGATATGGGTGCCGATCATCGTCTCGTTATGGCCGAACCCATAGATCGCCGCCGTATCGATATGGGTATAGCCCGTATCCAGCGCCCGGTTGAGCAGGTCGCCACAGGCCGCATCGTCAAGGGCGGGGCCATAGCCATGGGACATGTTCATCGCGCCAAAGCCGATGGCATAGACCGCGCGGCCCGTGAGTATACGTGTGGTCATCGTGGCGTTCCCCCCTCTCAAGCAGACAGGCACCAGCGATAGCATGGGACAGACACGCAAAAAACCCTCCCCATGACGGGGAGGGCGATAGTCAGGCTGAACGGTGTGGGCCTTTGGCCCGTCGCCTCAGGCGTCGATCGCGCCGGAGGTTCGCAGCAATTCCATAATGCCGTCGCGGGCACCCTGCGCGGCATAGAAGGCATCCTCGCCCCAGCTCGAATCGAGTGCTCCGGCGGGAACGTCGTTTTCCTGCACGACCTGACCGACACGGGTGCCGTCTTCTTCCTCGACATGCCAGAGGATCTTGATGCTGTCAGAGCCGCCATTGCGCGTCCGCGAGACATCGGCGGTCAGATAGAGGGCGTTGGGCGTTCCATTGGGCGCAAGCTGTGCGCCGGACTGGCCAAGCAAGCGGCTGACTTCGCGGCCAAGGGCCTGATCACCATTGCCCGGTGCGCCGCGCACCCCCCGGAAGACAAGCGCACGGGGACCGTCGGGAGCCGCACGCAATGTCTCAAAGCTTGGGGGCGGTGGAGCGGCGGCAAGGCTGGGCGCAGCCAGTGGCGCAACCGGCGGCGCAAGGGGGGCGAGGGGCGCAATCGGCTGCGTCTCGAATACCTGTTGTACGGGCTGGAGCGGCGCGACAGGCTGGATCGCCTGGGGCAGAGGCGCCGGAGTGGGCGACAGCGCCGCCGTTCGAATGCCATCCGGCCTGCGACGGGGAACCGCTTTCGACATCGCATCCGTATTCACCACGAATTGTTGTGGGACAGGCTGCACAGGTGCGGGCCGTAGGGGCACAGGCTGGACGGCGATGGGTTGCAGAGCCGCCGTCTGTAAGGATCGCCGAGCGCTGCGCGTCGGGCGCTGGCGCGGCATCGGCGCAAGGCTGGGCGCCCCACTGGGCAGTACGGCAGAATAATCGATGCTGGTGATCGGTGGGGCACTGGCGAGACTGGTCAGGGTCGCGCGGCGCAGGTCGGCATTCCGGCGCAGACGGCTGGCAACACGGCGGGCCATCGCGCGGATGGCATCGGTCCCCATGGTCGTCCATGTCCCGTTCGATTGCGATTCGGGGAAGACGCCAACCAAGGCCCCATTGGCGGAGAACAACTTCCATTCCGCTTCGGCCCGGCTGCCATCGCGCGAGGCGGAGGCGCGCAGGTCAAAGACGGCCGGAGCAAAGGCAAGGGCGGATTTATCCACCGACGCGCCAAGTTCGGCGGCAATGGTCTGCGCGAGCATGCCAGAGGTCGCCCCCGGTGCCCCGACAACCGGATGCACATTCACGACCGCCCCATTATCGAGGCGCGCATGCAGAACACTGATCGGCGAGGCCGGAGCACTCGGCGCGGGCGACGGCGTCTGTACAATCGGTGCTCTTACACTCGGCGTCTGTACAATCGGCGTCTGTACAATCGGCGTCGTATCGACGGTATTGCCATCGCCGACGCTGGACCCATAGGTCAGGGGCGCAGCCAGCGGCGGGGCGCTGTAGAGTACGGTCGATGGCTGCGATTCGAATGCCGGGGGTTCGTAAGGCACCGTTTCCAGAGCGGGTGGCTGATACGCTTCGTAAGTCTGTTCCGGCTGAATCGACGCCACCGAAATCTGCTGAGATGTCTCGTCGAAGGGGATCGGCGTGTATTCGGAGAATTGCGTATCCGATTCGATCGCAACACCGACCTGCGGCACCTGAGCCGTACCAAAATCGATCGGCGGCGGTGTATAGGCCCCCGAATCCTGACTGGCGGGCTGTCCGACCGTGCTCAATCTCGCAAGATTGTTCTGGGCAACAGCCCCCGCACCCGGCACGGGAAGCGTCTGCGTTGGCGGCAGGGCAAGCGCTTCGCGCGGCACCTCGAACCCGCCGGGCGATACCTGCAAGACCTGCGTATTCAGGTTCTGGCCCGGCTCCGGCAGGCTGGCCACCAGAGCAGGCGGCGGCGGCGGGCCGACCGGCTCCTGAATCGGCGCGGTCACGCTGGGCGGTTTCTGGGATTGCAGCTCGTAACCGAGCGTTGAAGGCGCATCCGGCAACTTGCTGGCATAGTCGCAACCGGCCAGCAGACCCGCCGTAAGGGGCAGGACGAGAACACGCGCGAGGGCAGTGGAAGTCGGTTTCGAGGATTTCATGTCTTCACCAGCTATGTCGTTATCAGGTCGAGGGTCGACCGTGACAGGCTCTCGCAACCATTCGCGGTTACGAGAGATGTCCGTCCCAGGCATTGTGCAGCCCCGGTCTCGCTATCCATCAGGATCATGTGCAGGAAGAACGTCATGTTCTCTTCGATCCTTGTCGTTGCACCCTCGAAAAACATCTGCGAATCCATCCAGCAGGGGTTGAACCGCGCGCCGACGCTATAGCCGCAAGCGTTAAGCCTTTCTTTCCGGTAACCGTAATCGTCAATAATTCTGACATGCTCGTTAAAGACATCGCCCATAACGTTACCGGGCCTTAACGCTGCCTCGCAGGCCAGCAAAGCCTCGCGCGCCGCCTCGCGCATCCGTTCATGTTCGGGCCGGGGAGCGCCGATAATCAGGGTATTCATCATTGGCGCATGATAGCGCCGCCATGCGCCCGACCATTCCAGCGTCAGTTGATCGCGCGCATCGAGGCGACGCCGACCCGAGAAATACCGGCACAACAACGCCCCTTCGCCGGACCCGATGATAAACTCGTTTCCGGCATAATCCCCGCCCCGCGCAAAGATTTCCCCCTGCATCGCCGCGAGAATCGCCCCCTCATATGCGCCCGCACGGGTCATCTCGATGGCGGCATCGAGGGCATGGTCCGATAACTCGCCCGCCTTTCGGGCATAGGCGATCTCGGCGGGGGATTTGACGAGGCGCAACAGGGGAATCAGGTTCGAGGCATCGACCAATTCGGGCCGCTTCAGCACCGATTCGACCAGCCGCCAGTTATGGGCGGTCAATCCTTGTGTATCGAACTCGACCCCAAGACGCTTGCGCTTATAAAGACCCATATCCTTCAGCAGGGCTTTGAGATCACGGGCCGGGTTAACCCCTTCGCCATCCTTCCAGATGCGAATATCCGTCAGGATCGAGGTATGCTGCGCCTGTCGCAGATCGGCGGAACGGGTCAGCAGCACCGGCTCACCGATGAGCGGGACCACCATGCACTGAAAGAACACAAAGCCGAACGTGTCATACCCGGTCAGCCAGTAATGGCTTTCGGGCGAAAACAGCAGCATCCCGTCAAGCCCCTGTTCCGCCATCGAGGCGCGGGTCCGGGTGAGGCGATCGGCGAATTCGACGGCGGTAAAGTGCGGCATGTATCTGTCTCCCTGCGATGCAAATGCGGGAAGACGGTAGGCGCGCGGGGCGGGGGAGTCACGGAGGGAGTCTTGGTCGCGCCCCGGTCATTGATCCGGGATTAGCGCCTCAGACCCGACTGAAGCACAATGTCGCGTTGGTGCCGCCAAAACCAAAGCTGTTGCTCATCACCGTGTCGATTTTTGCGTTATCGATTCGGTCGCGGATGATGGGCATATCGGCGAAATCCGGGTCGATTTCCTCGATATGGGCACTGGCGGTCATGAAGTTGTCCTGCATCATCAACAGGCAATAGATCGCCTCCTGCACCCCCGTCGCGCCCAGCGAATGGCCGGTCAGAGACTTGGTGCTGCTCAGATGCGGAATATCATTGCCAAAGGTATCGCGCAGCGCCTGAATCTCGCGGGCATCGCCCACGGGGGTCGAGGTGCCGTGGGTATTGACGTAATCGACCCGCCGCCCTTCCAGCGTCGCGCGCGCAAGGTTCATGCAGCGCACGGCTCCCTCGCCCGAAGGCTGCACCATGTCATGCCCGTCGGAATTCGCGCCATAGCCTGTCAGCTCGCCATAGATCGTCGCGCCGCGTGCCTTGGCCCGCTCGTATTCTTCCAGCACCACCGTGCCCGCCCCGCCCGCAATGACGAACCCATCGCGATTCTTGTCATAGGCGCGGCTGGCAACCGAAGGGGTGCTGTTATACCCCGAAGACAGCGCACCCATCGCGTCGAACAGGCAGGTGAGCGTCCAGTCAAGCTCCTCGCCCCCGCCCGCGAAGACGATATCCTGCTTGCCGAACTGAATCAGCTCCGCCCCGTGACCGATACAATGGGCCGAAGTCGAACAGGCGGAGGAAATCGAGTAATTCACCCCCTTGATCTCGAAGGGTGTCGCCAGCGTGGCGGAATTGGTGCTCGACATGGCGCGGGGGACGAAGAACGGCCCGATTCGCTTGGGCGCTCCTTTTTCCCGCACAATATCGGCGGCGGCGACCAGATTGCGGGTCGATGGCCCGCCCGACCCCATGACAAGGCCGGTGCGCACATCGCTGACCTCTTCTTCGGACAGGCCCGAATCCTCAATCGCCTGTTGCATGGCGATATAGTTCCATGCCGCGCCATCCCCCATGAAGCGCAGCACGCGTTTGGGCACCAGCGCGGGAATATCAACATCGGGCGCCCCGGCGGCATGGCTGCGAAAGCCGTGCTCGGACTGCTCCTCGGAAAACCCGATCCCGGATTTCCCCTCACGCAGCGATTCTTTCACTGCCGCAGCGTCACCTCCGATGGAGGATACGATCCCGATTCCCGTTACAACGACACGGCGCATGGCCACCCTCCCCGGTTTCCGTGCGCCCTATGGGGCTTCTGCTCCGAAGAGGCCCACGCGCATATCTTTGACTGTATAGGCGGTTTCCCCGTCGACTTCCATCATGCCGTCGGCCACACCCATCTTTAACTTGCGATCGATGACACGCTTCACATCGACCGTGTAGCGGACCAGCTTCGCCTCCGGCGTCACCATGGCCGCGAATTTCACCTCGCCGACACCCAGCGCCCGGCCCCGGCCCGGCATGCCGCGCCAGCCGAGATAAAATCCCGTCAATTGCCACAGAGCATCCAGACCCAGACATCCCGGCATCACCGGATCACCGATGAAGTGGCACCCGAAAAACCACAGGTCCGGCTTGACGTCCAGCTCGGCCACGACCTGCCCTTTTTCATGCGCGCCACCTTCATCGGAGATATGCGTGATGCGATCGAACATCAGCATTGGCGGGGCGGGAAGCTGCGCATTACCCTCCCCGAACAGCTCCGCACGGCCACAGGCAAGCAGGCCGTCATAATCATAGGAATTGGCGCGGTCGGTCATGTCAGGCTGGCCCCTTCTCCATTCGGTTCACTTGCCTAGCGTCTCCCGGCGCGCGGTGCAATCATTCGGTCGCAGCGTGAGACGGGATCGCCCTTCTTCACAGGCAATCCCGTCTCCCAACCGGCCCAAAATCCCGCGCCCCCCTCCGCGCCGATACCCCAGGGGGCCGCCGCATCGCTCAGGGCAAGAAATACTTGCATCCCAGACAAAGCGCGGTAAAAGCCTCATCCAGTGGAGAGGTGCCGGAGTGGTCGAACGGGACGGTTTCGAAAACCGTTGTGGGCGCAAGCCTACCCAGGGTTCGAATCCCTGTCTCTCCGCCATTACCTTCTAAATCAATGACTTAGACTTACTCCTATCAGGTGTGACACAACAGTGGGACACATGACCATGAAGCTGTCATCTTATCTAAGTCATTCAAGACATGGAGTTTATTACTTTCGCTGGCCATTACCACAAGCGGAAGATGGCACTAGGACAACACTCCGGTTATCGCTTCGGACACGATGCCCGAATGAGGCTGGTGATCTTGCAAGACATCTCGCATCTTGTGGTCGAATAGTGAGGGATAACAAGTCATTGGCAAGACTTCGGCAAGACCAGATACGTGAGCATGTGCGTAGCTACTTTGTAAAGGTGCTAAACGGGCATATTGAACGCCTTAACAACACTGGATGGCCAGAAGAAGACATTACCTACATCAAACAAGAGTTGGATTTCCACGAGGATGGCTTATCAGGTTTTGATGAAATATCAGACCAAATGCTTGATCTAAATTTTGTAGACAGTTTTCGGACTTTCGCTGGATTAGACAAAGCCGATTGGACCGATAACGAGATTGATTTACGTCGAGAGCTTCGCAAGGGTCGGCGGGATCAGATCAAAGCCTTTCTAAGCCACGCTGAGAGCCTTGAGGGCTATTCTCTCACCAAGCCCGTCGAGCCATCGCCGAAGCGCCCAGAGACGGCCTCCGTAAGTCTGGGCCAGGCTTTGGATGACTTTCTAAGCGAACACTCCCACCAATGGTCCTCCGAGATGCAAAAGAAGGCCCAATCCTACCTGTCAGTGCTGGCGGAATATTTCGGCTCAAACCGCGATTTGTCAGAGATAACAAAGATGGATGCCGCTGAGCTGAAGAAAGTTTTGATCGCAATGCCTGCCAATCGCAACACAAAGCAGGAAACGCGAGACCTACCGTTACTAGAGGCTATCAAAGTCTCAAAGCTAAAGAAGATCAGCGCAAAGACAGCCGATAGTTACATTGACACGTTCCGGCGCTTTTTTGATTGGGCAGAACGTCATGGTTACACATCGCTTAAACTCTTCGATAGGATGAAACTCGGCAAAGCAAAGCGTAGTGCCATTGGACGCAGAGCCTATACGTCAGAAGAGACGCAAACCCTCTACGGAGAGCTGACAGCGCAACACTCAGTGCTGGTCAAGAAGCACGACCATAAATGGGGTGCATTGCTGGGCCTATTTACAGGTGCAAGGTTGCGAGAGATTTCGCAATTGAACAAGTCTGATATAAGACAAGAAGACAACATCTGGTTTATCGACATCAATGATGATGGTGAAAACAAGAGCCTCAAGACACCTGCTGCAAAGCGTCGAGTTCCAATCCATTCTGAATTAATCCGGCTTGGTTTTCTCGACTTCGTAGGCGGCAGGCGCGATGATCAGAGATTGTTCCAGTCATTCAGCTACAATGTCAAAGAAGGCTATGGCCGCAATCTGGGCCGCTGGTTCAACAACGTGCTGCTGCCGGGATTAGAGCTTAAGGAGGACGGGCTTGTGTTCCACAGTCTGCGTCATACGATGGTGACGCGACTAGCTCAGGCGGGCGTCCCAGAGCCGCTCTATCAAGAGATTGTGGGCCATGAGCGCCAAGGCGTTGCTCAACAGGTCTATTTTAAGGAGGGTCACACGCTGGCTCAGAAACAAGAAGCTATTGAAAAGTTTGAGGTTTGAAATTCTGCCGTTCTTAACGTTACCACTAATGAGGGAACGCATTGCAGGTGCGAGACCGAATGGGATTGAAATCAGATTGTAAAATCATTTGAAGCATACAACCATAAATATCACATTTATTAGCCAAAACAACAACTTGCATGAAATGGACACATATAGATAGAAGACTCATGCTTGAAGTCTTTTTGTTAACCAGAAATCTTGCAATCGTTTCTCGTAACCAACTGGTTTCAACAACTTGTTAGGATCAAATTTGATGGCATTGAATGAAGGTTCAACCGTTTCCCCTTCTCCTATCTCAAATCCTACCTGACCGACATATCCGAACTTGGCTTCAAATGCCTTCTGCATGGCGGCAGTCAAATCATCTTGCAATGCGTGGTGAACGACAAAACCATCATGAACTGGTAGGCAAGCGTACCCTTTGGCAGCAAACTCCAACATTACAGTTTCCGCTAAGTCGCTATCTTGGCATTGCAGACGTAGCCCTACGCCAGTGCCAAACTGTTTTGTAAACTCTGGATAGCAATCAACAATAAACGTCTTGAAGTTACCCCATTCCTTGCCTGTCAATTGCGCAGAGTAACCGTCAATCTCATTGATGCTATTCACAGAGTCGGCATTCAATAGTGCATTGAAAGTGCGTTTTACCAGTGAACGCTCAGCTTTGCCCCCCGTTTGCGTCAGGCATCGTTGATAGGGATCATCTGGTATTGGTAAGTTGTGTTCAGCAAATAGCATAGCAGCGTGAAGCCCTGAGTAATCCACCTCGACAGTACGTTTTCCATCAATCAGTATGCAACGCCTGAGTTCACTGGGAACGCTAATCCACCATGCACCATAGAAACGCCCGCCCTGCTCCCAGTCACAATTATTAAACACCCGGTAGACGGTCCGCTTAGCAAAATCGAAAGGTTGCGTAGCTTCATCTTGACGCTTGCCCTGAGTCTTGGCTCTTTCCCTTGCCAGCACATCGTCGGTCAGGGCTAAGTCAGCCCAATGGGCTTCCAGCATGTCGTTTATAAGTCTTAGTTTATCACGCGCATCATTTGCAAACCCAGTGTCACCATATTCAATCAGGCGTTTATCGTTATCTTTCAAACGTATGCCTTCAGCACCTTTGTTGCGCTCAAGAATGGCCAACGAACCGCCAGCTTTATGAAGATGAGCCAACAGAGATGCAGAGGCTTGATAACGTGCGGTGCGGCTAGCCTTGCCCGCCGGATCGTGCCAATAAGGAGACGTTACGTGGATGTAACCAGAAGCCAACAAAGCCTTCATAGCGGCCTCAAATGCGCGTGGGGTATAAACGATTGATCCATAACGTGAGGCGCACTTCCTTTGAAGCATTTCCCTGCCCATGGAGATGCCCACCTCAAGAACGTCGTTACTTTCATGTGCTCGGAAAAGGTCCAAAACAACGGCCCTAATTGCCGCCTCAAAATTCCGTTGTGCTTCCGCCCTACGCTTTCTTATTCGTGTTTCGACATCCGTAAGCTCAAGACATATATCATCAAGGCATGCGTTCAACGTGGGCAGCCTAGTTAACCAGTGAGGATCAAACGGGCGGCTAGGCACGACTAAGTATCTGTTTGTTTTTGCGATGCTGGATTATCATCAGACCGAGACAACGCTTTCATTGCGCTTGTGACTGCCATGGTCTCAACAGAAACGCGGGTCACCCTTTTCAGTAGGTCTACGACATGCTCTTTGTAGTCGGCAAAGCGATAGGTGTTGAACTTCTCGGCAACTGTCGGGTCACGAGGTTTCTTTTCCTTGTACTGATCAAGTATCCACTCCAAGCCGGAGCGATTGCCGAGCTTATAGCCCCAGCATTCAGAAGGGATGCCGGATAGCGTGGTTTCGCTGTCCAACTCTATGGTGCCAGCTTCTTTGTCAGCTTTAAGCTTGGGTTTGGGATTGAGGCCCGCCGATTTAGCCTTGATGTCTTCTACGTCGTGCCGTTCGAGCGGCCACGGCTCGACGCTTTCATACCCGATGTGCAGGTCCAAAAGGGTCTGCCCCCAGTCGCGCCATTGGTGGAAGTCAGGATAGAAGGGAATGCGGGGAAACTCGCGCTTGAGGTTGATGGCGTAGATCTCGCGATAGATGGGATCGTGAAGCACAGCATAGACATAGGCAAAGATGTCATCCTTGGTGATCTTGGCCTTTTTGCCGTAGTGCTTGGTGAATTTGTTGAGCGCCCAGTCGGTAATGTTGTCGACTTGGGTGCCGTCGGTCCCGTATCTATATCGCGTAAGGCATTGATACCCATCTTTGGTGTCACCAATGTGGAGATCAACCGGGTTGTCGGAGCTTATCGTGCAAAATTCTGCTCGTGAATTTAGATCATTTATTGATATAAGTTGATTGGGTAGTTGGTCAGGGAAAGACCGAGAGAGTAAAGCGCCTCGATCAATTAGCAAACTATTACTTAGAAGAGTCTTGCGCACGAAAGGACGCACCAGAACATCGGTCCGTTCATGCGGCCCCAATTCGGGGTGCCGCTTTCGCTTAGAGATCAGAGTGTCAGACCAAGAAATCTTTTTTTGCTTTGCACTGCCATTAGGTCCCGCATTGTAGCTGTGTGTCAAAAAACGCTCCGCAAACTCGGCTTCTTCGTCGCTGAGGCAATAAACCTATTTGTCCCGATTAGTAGACACTCCAAGTGAAAATTGCCGGAAAATCGACCTATCTAAGCTAGTTCTTTTTGCCGTCTTAGTACGGTCATCTAACAAAGATAAGAAACCGCTCCAGTCATTCGGAGGGGCTTCAATCCAGCCATCGCGCTCATCCGGTACAATTGTGTCAAACTGAATATCGCTTGGTGATTTAGACGACAAATATGCAAGCTTCTCGTCTCTCTGAGCTATCCCACCTAATGAAAACAGATTGATCTGCGCTGCTTCATTCCTGCCGCGCTTTACTAGAAACGCTATGGCGACCCCAGTACCAATTCCCTCAAATACATTCTCACCACCTGCCTCATCCGACCTGCGCCATGTTCCGCCTAGATCAACAATATAAATGTCCGAAAAGTTGATACGGAAAAATCTCCTTAGCCCGTCGTGGCTACCGCCATCAATGAAGCTGCGGTTCGTAATGAAGGCCACAATTCCGTCATCATGGAGGCGGTCACTAGCCCATCGATAAAAACGAATAAAGGGATCTTGATTTCGACCTTTGGTGGCGGAAGAATACTTCGTGATGCTGTTTTTGATTAGTTTGTCGACGTGTGGATATTTCCGATTTTTATTTTCGTCACTTACGTTGGCTTGTTGCGCATTATAAGGCGGATTGCCAATCACCACGGAAATCTTTCTCTTGTTCTGGCGCTTTACCCGCTCGACGTTCTCATCAGAGATTGATGCAAACATATCAAACTGGTGGCCTGCCTTAATGCCAAGCCCGCCGATATTGTCGAGGGTATCTACAAAGCACAGATTGGGATATTCTGCGAACTGACCCGCGACAGCCTGATAAGTCGCCTCAATATTCAAGTTGGCTACATAATAGGGGAGAATTGCGACTTCATTGGCATGTAGCTCTTCAGTGTATTTCTTGCGTAACTTGTCCGGTTGTCCCCTGAAGAACTCAATAAGTTCACAAATGTAAGTGCCTGTTCCGGTTGCAGGGTCAAGTATCTCCACACCTTCGTCGATCAAGCGTTTCCCGAAGTGTTTGTTACAAAGCCAATCCGCACCCTCTATCATGAAACGCACAATTTCGTTTGGCGTGTAGACTACTCCCAGCCTATCGGCTGCGTCTGGGTTATAGACTTTGTAAAAGCTCTCGTAGATGACTTTCAGGAATGTCTGTTTTTCGGTGTGACTGCTAATCTGTGCCGCATTGGCAAGAATGGCAGCGTAATAGGGCTGTAACGCCCGAAGCGTTGATTTCTTGACGTTGCGCGTAAAGAAAGCACCTTCCAATTGGTAAAGTAGACGCGCGATATTGTTTTGCTGATGGAAGTCGGCTTCATCAAATACTCGCGCAAAGATTTCTTCAGTCAGAATGTGTTGGAGCAACATCTCGCGAACATCTGCTCTTCCCAACGTTGGGTTAATCGTCTCTTTTGCGTGATCTAAAAATTTTTGAGCCGCCTTTTGAAAAGCCATATTTGACTTGTAGGCATCGTCAATCTTTTCTCGAAGGGCCGCAAGCACGGCTGGCAAATCGACTTTGAATTGCTCAACAGCGCTGCGAAATTCCGCAATCTCTTTGCGCTCATAGGCAAAGAAAAGCGATAGCAGCTTATCCAATTCATCAGTGTCTGTCATCGAACAACGCAAAACTTCCTGTCGATCTTGTATCAGGACCGCGATGTCGGAATTTTCATAGATGATGTTGTCTTGCGGATAACCCTTGCGCTGTTTCTTATCGATCTCGTCATCGATATCGTCGTCTGTGTCTTTGGCTTCCCAGTATCCAAGGGGCACACGTACATCGTGCAATATGGTTCCGTCGGGATATACTTTGGTTCCCAGCTTGGTACTGAACAATAGTTCGGGAATGAATATTAAGTCGTTAGATTTCGCCCAACTCTTCAGCAAATCTTTGAATGCTTCTCTAATAACCTGTTCGGTTGAAGTGCCTGAGAACTTTCTCAGCCTATCAATTTCTGCAAGATATGAATTGATTAGTCTTTTACTCATCTCTACCCGGCCTTTTTTTTACACAGTCATAGCTGACTCAGGGCAGGTCAACCTGAAGTTGGTCAAAGCAGTGCCAAATTCGAATTTTTTGAGAAATTTTCTCGCGCACGTATCTATTAGAATATGATGCAGCAGTTTCCCCCGCCGCCCCTCGAAACAGCGGCCACTGGTATAATATTGCAAGACAAAACTAAGATCATAGGGCCGAAGGCTCATGTTGCATTTACCAATGAACACAACTCGTTCTCAACACCTGCATTGAGCACCCCTGAGGTTGACAGACGATGACCTCTTGAATCATAAGTGTGACACAAGACTAACCTCACACGTGATAACATAAGTTAATCAATGGCTTAGGAAAATGGCAGTGATTCCCTGTCTCTCCGCCAGAACGCGTTCGCTAGAACGCGACAACGCCCGCTCATCGCGCTTAGCGGCAACCGTTTTCTTGAAACGGCGAGAGCTATCGGTTTTAAAGCAAATTACAATATGCCCGCCAAAACGCGTTCGCTAGAACGCGACAACGCCCGCTTATCGCGCTTAGCGGCAGCCGTTTTCTTGAAACGGCGAGAGGGGGTTTTAAATCAGCGCCCAGTTTTGCGTATAGAGCGCCCAGGCGGCAATCACTGCATTGGCGGCCATATGGGCCAGTATCGCATCAGACACACGGCCCC
>CALLLP010000019.1 GCA_938008165.1 uncultured Neomegalonema sp.
ACATTTCGAGTTCCGTGCGATGCTTGCTTTGATCTTGGGCGGGATTGTCGAAAATGTCGCTCAAGGTCAAATCGCATACCGCGCAAATGTCAGAGAGCGTATCGAGCGGTGGCGGGCTGGCACCGCGCTCAATATTCGAGATGGCTTCCACAGAGCGATTGACGGCCTCTGCAAGTTGGCCCTGAGTTAGCCGCTTGGCATCCCGCGCCGCCCTGATCTGCGCACCAATGTTGTGTTTCAATTGCTCAATGGACATTACCGCAGTCTGACTACGGCAAAGCAACTATCCATTGACCTGTGATCCGGCTTTATCCATGAAGATGGATTTGAACTCCGGTATTTTATGGAAAGCGGCATTCGGAACTATGAAAGCACTCCTCAGCAACCCCACATCGCCAAGCCAATCATGGCTACACCGCACCGCACTTGCCCAGCGCAACAGCGAGCGAGACGAGAAATGGTTGCAAGAACTGCTATTCGCGCATCCTGAGCTAATCCCAGTATCCGAGGTGAACCCCGGCGCAACCCGCTTCATTCCGATATGCCGGGAATTGGCTATCCCAAAAGTCGGCGGATCGGTATTCCTCGACCTGTTCGGCCTAACGCCTGAAGGTCAGCTTGTGCTAGTGGAATGTAAGCTGTGGCGCAATCCTCAGGCGCGGCGCGAGGTAATCGCGCAGGCGTTGGAGTATGCTTCCTTACTGCGCAGATGGTCCTACAGTGACCTGACAGTGCGCCTTCAGGGCAAGCTCGACACGAAGACCCCAAATCCCCTCTATGACGTGTTGCACGCCGCTGGCGGCAGTCTGACCGAAACCGACCTGCACGACAGGATTGCCCGAAGCCTGCGAATGGGCGACTTCATTGTTGTCATCGCTGGCGACGGCATAAGGGAGGACGTGCAGGCAATTACAGACCACTTGAACCAGAACAGCGGCATGGCTACGAATTTGGCCTTGATCGAATTTCAGGTATGGGAGGGCGGCGAAGGCGAAACCGTCGTCATCCCGCATGTTCCCATGCGTACCAAGGTGCTGACCCACCGTGTCTATCTGGGGCAGGATGATGCCCCGCTTACGATAGAGCCTGAGAGAGCGCAGGAGAGCCGTACAGAAGCGATCATTGATCCTGAGGGGGCACAGCGCCGGGAAGCGGATGCCGCCTTCTGGCGTAGCTTTATAGAGGCCGTGCGTTTCGATCATCCTGAGCAGTCTGCACCGCGTCGTGGCGGGTTTGGCTGGGCGAAAATCCCTATGCCTGAGCCTGTGACTTGGCTGACGGCATTCCGCACCGCAAAAGGCGATGCGGGCATATTCACAAGGCTGAAAGATGCTGACGGGCGGGCGCTATACGAGGCGTTGGACGATGCCGCTGAACAGTTGAACGACGAAATAGGCATTCCGATCATCCTGCGCGCTGACACGGAAGACCCATTTGAGGCGACATTCTCGATCCCCTTCAATGGCGACTCGTCCGACAATGACGAGTTTCGAGCGTGGCTTGTGCAGTATTCCAACAAAGCAGTGTCGGCCCTTCGCCCTGTATTGGCTCAAGTGAAATAATATATGAAAATCATACACTTGTTTGTGACTTAACCCGAAAATTCGGGTATAATGGGATATGAAAAATACATTCTGGAAACTCGATAAGCTGGGCCGCGTGATGCTGTCCAAGCATTATCAAATGCGCCAATTCCTCCACTCTGAAATTGGGGAGGCGAATGGCATACCGAATATTCCCGACGACCCTGACATTGCCATAGAGGCGGGCAAGCGCCTGTGCGAGCACATCTTGGAGCCGCTAACGGAACAGTTTGGCCCTCTGATTATCCGGTCTGGCTTTCGCTGCGCCCGCCTGAATGCGTTCGGTGCTGAAAAGGGTCTGGGGTGTCGCGGAAACGAGGCAAACCATGCCTATCACATATGGGACCATCGGGACGCTGACGGCCACATGGGTGCGGCGGCGTGCATCATCGTTCCCCGGTTTAACGCTGGCGACACTGACCTTAAAACGTGGGAAGACCTTGCATGGTGGATCGACGCCAATCTACCGTACCATCGCCTGACGTTCTTCAAGCGTGACTTCGCATTCAACATCGGATGGCACGAAGAGCCGCAGCAGGTGATTTACTCACGGCACCCGAAGCCGCATTGGCTGAAAAAATGAGCGAGCCAATTGGCGACCCGTCCCTGAATAATCCCTCTGGGGCGGGGTTATGAGGGACTTTACCAGTGAGGGAAAATCCGTCCCGTTAAAATGGTTCTTGAATAAAGAGACAAAATCCCGTAAAGTCTAAGAGACCAAAGGGATTTCCTTATGCTCGTAGGATACGCACGCACATCGACCACCGACCAGCTTGCCGGATTTGAAGCGCAGATAAGCGAACTCGAAAGGGCGGGCTGTGAAGAGATGTTCAAAGAACAGGTTTCGTCGGTCGCCCAACGCGCCCAGCTTGACGCCGCGCTGAAATTTGTCCGCAAGGGTGACACGTTGGTCGTGACCAAGCTGGACCGTCTGGCACGCTCGACGCAGCACTTGCTTGAGATCATCACACTGGTTGAGGACAAAGGCGTTGCCCTCCGCATTATGAACTTCGGCGGCTCTGAGGTGGACACGAAATCCGCTACGGGCAAACTGATGCTAACCATGTTCGCTGCGATGGCACAGTTTGAGAGGGAAATGATGCTGGAACGTCAGAGAGAAGGAATTGCAAAGGCAAAGGCCGATGGCAGGTACAAAGGCCGTGCGTCTGTTCCTGATGCCAAGATTAAACAAGCCCACGCGCTGAAAGCTCAAGGCGTGAAGGTGCCCGATATTGCCAAGCAACTTTCCCTCGGACGCTCGACCGTATATCGGCTATTGAAGGAAGCGGCGTAGTTGGAACCTTGCGCCTGAAAATGTTCAGCAGGAGAGGCTAAATGGCGAAACTCTGGGGGCTGCATATGCCCGTCGGCATAGGTTTGAGCGCGATTGAAAATAACCGCGTCTCTATCGGCTGGAAGCATATGGGCGACCTGAGTGCATTGCCAAAGGATCGTGAGGCCATCAAGGCGGCGGTTGCATCTGCCTACCCTGACAAAAAACAAGGCGCGATCCCGGTCGAAGCGGGCGTTATTTACCGCTTTGTGCATGAGATCAAAGCAGGTGACTATGTGGTCTATCCGTCAAAGCACGACCGCGTTGTTAATCTGGGAAGGTTCACAGGCGAGCTTGCTTTCGAGGAAGGCCCCGCAGACGATGATGACGGATACCCAAACTCGCGGCTTGTCGAGTGGTTAGGCCATTTCCCGCGCAGTGAGTTCAGCCAATCGGCGCTTTATGAAATTGGTTCATTTCTGACCCTGTTTCTCGTGAAGAACCACACATCGGAATTTCTCGCCAAGATTGACCCGAATGTACAGAACGACAACGAGCCGGATCAAGACGCGGTGCCTGACGACGATAGCGTTTCAAGTACTGTCACGCGACAGGCAGAGGAAACCACTGAAGATTTCGTTATCAAGCGTATTCATGCGGGACTGTCCGGCCATGAGTTCGAGCATTTCATCGCGCATCTGTTGGAACGGATGGGCTACACCGTGCGGGTTACTCAGAAATCATCGGATGGCGGCGTCGATGTAATCGCCCATAACGACAAGCTTGGCTTTGAACCGCCAATCATTAAAGTTCAATGCAAGCGCACGACGAACCAAATAAACGAAACCGAGGTGCGCGAACTCTTGGGAACACTGGTCGAGGGTGAGTATGGCTTGTTCGTAACCTTGGGACCATTCGCCCAAAAAGTTCGTCAGTCAGAGCGAAACTTGTCCAAACTGCGCCTGATCGACGGCGAACAACTATTTGAATTAATCGTGACGCACTATGCGAGCCTTTCACCACGGTATAGAACTCTGATCCCGCTGAGGCAGATATACGTGCCTGATTTGGTGTGAGCCTCTGATGGCGAAAGAAACACTGTCGCAAGTGCAGATAATTCAAAGCCTTGGCAAGCGTCTGTCTGATTTTGAAGAAGAGCTTTCTTGGGGCGCTCCTGCTGCTGAACTGAGGCATCTCACGGGTCGTATAGGTGAATTGTACGCGGCGATGATTACTCGCGGTCAAATGGCCATAGAGGCTAATCAAAGGGGTTATGATGTCATTTCGGCAGAGAATGAACGCATCTCAGTCAAAACCTGTACAACCCATCGGCCTAATCCTCAACTCAAGAAATCGACGCTGAATCAAGTAGATCGCGTTATCGTACTAAAAATCCACCACGGGGAAGAAGGCGTATCAATCGAGGAAATTCTTGATGAGCCGATTGATATTGCATTGAAACAGTTTCGGGAAAACACAACTGCATTCGTATACTCTGGGGCAACCCAAAAGTCAGCACTCGATCTTTCAAGGCTGCGGATAGTTGAAGAAGCAGAGTTTAAAGGAAAAATCCTTCGACGATATGAAAATGGTTCATTCCAAGTTATCAAAAAGAATGGGATTGTGGCTTCTGTTACAAAGGACGAGCTTCGTAAGATGGCTAAATCGTTGGGCATTACGCCGAATGATAACCCAACGACCCGTCAATGGGGGAGATTGATCCTTGAACACTTGAAAGGCTGTTAGTGAATTTACACAAGCCGTGGCACACGCACTTTTGAATATGTACTGGCATCAACCACGATGGGGAGATTTTTCGAGTTTGCATTGCTACAGAAACCTGCTACAAAGCTGAAGATACGCAGGCTTCTAAGTCATTGATTTCATTGCGCCGAGAATGAAAGCGGTCGTTTCTCATCGCCCGCTCCGATTGCTTCTAAGTCTAAGTTCATACAGATCGCATGTCTGTAAAAGCAGTGCTGTACAGGTGCAGCCTCACGATTGCGCACGAGCGCAGAAGAATGCTTCCTTAGTGGTACACATGGGCACACTTGCCATGCGATAAAAATCAATATATACAGTTGTTTATGAGAGAAACCCACAAATCCCTCCTCCGCTACCAGATTTCCTTTTTAATGCGTTGATATTTTTGTGATAATTGGTGAGATGCGCTTGTCTTCTCGCCATTTATCCCGCCGCGCGGATAAATTTGTGTTTGCAACGACATCAAACAGTCTCGCCTTATCGCAATATAGCGAAAAACAAATAACGCCGGTCTCTTGCAAGCATAGGGCGGCAAACCATTGCTATCGCAAAAAATGAGGTCAGCAAGCGTAAGGAAAAATCCGTTTCAAAGCTGATCTACGCAACAAAGCCCCCCTACACACCCAATGCCTCGCGCAGTTTGTAATATGCCATGCCAAGCGTCAGCATTCCCTGCCCGGCCCTCTCGCCGAGGGGATTGCGGGCATGGGGAATGCTGTCGAAATGGTCGAAGCGGTCCATCGTTCCGGCCACCGCTTCGGCCATGATCCCCGCCACGATATGCGAGGTCGCGATGCCATGGCCGGAATAGCCCTGTGCGTAGAAGACATTCGGCGCAGTCCGGCCCAGCATCGGCACCCGATTCGGGACAATTCCGGCCTGCCCCGACCATGCAAACTCGATCTCGACACCTCTCAGGCGCGGAAAAGTGCGCTCCAGCGCCGGGCGCAACTCGCCCACGATGTCCTCGCTCGCCTTGCCGGAGTAATTCGCCCCGCCGCCGAACAACACCCGATTATCGGCGGTCAGGCGATAGTAATCGAGCACGAAACGCGTGTCATAGACGGCGAGATTCTGCGGGTTGATCGCGCGGGCCTCTGCCGCGGGCAGGGGTGCGGTCGCCATATTGCCCAGGGCTGCCGGAAACAAGCGACCGGCCAGTGATCGCGCCTCCAGCCGGTGATAGGCACCGCCCGCCAGCACGACCGTTTCCACCGTCACGCGCCCGCTTGCGGTTTCGACGACCGGACGCGGGCCTTGCACGATGCCCGTCACCGCCGACCCTTCGAAGATGCGCACGCCCTGCGATTCGGCGGCCCGCGCCTCGCCCCGGACCAGATCGAGCGGATGCAGATGCATATTGCGCCGGTTCAGCAGCCCCCCGTGATAGAGCGGTGTCTCCAGCGCTTCATGCACCCCGTCCCGGTCGAGCAGGGTCACGCTGTCGCCCAGTCCGCGCCGGTCGGCTTCGGCGGCCACATCGTGCAGCTCGGCCATGTCCGACGCGCGCCATGCCGCATGCAGATGGCCGGAGACGAGATCGCATTCGATGGCATAGCGCGCCACCCGGTCGCGAATGATGTCATGCCCATGCCAGCGCATATCCCATACGAAATCCGCCGCCGCCTCTGCCCCGATCCGGCGGGTGAGGTGCTTTTGCAGGGTGCGGTCGCCCGACAGGGAGCCGGTCACCTGCCCGCCATTGCGCCCGGTCGCGCCCCAGCCGATGCAGTGCTGTTCGAGCACGATGACCGAATATCCGCGCTCGGCGAGGTCCAGCGCGATATTCACCCCTGTGAACCCGCCGCCGATGACGGCCACATCCGCCCCGTAATCGCCGCGCAGGGTGTCGCGCTCGTCTCGATCGCGGGCCGATGCCGCGTAATAGGTCTCGTTGATCATGGACCGGACCCTGCGAGGGCGGGCGCAGGGATGTCAACGCATCTTGACGCGCGGCGTTCATGTGCCAGACTTCACCCCATGCGTGCCGCTGTGTTCCTGACCCTTACGTTGATGCCCGCCCCTGCCAGTGCGTGCTCGGTTGCCCTCGTCCTTGCCATGGATGTGTCGGGCAGTGTCAGCCGCGAGGAATACGCGCTTCAGATGACCGGGCTTGCGGATGCGCTGGGCGATCCGCTGGTCAGCGATGCCTTGGTCAATGCCAAGGCCCTTGTCTCCCTTGTGCAATGGAGTGGCCGCTCACGCCAGAGCGTGTCGATCCCGTGGACGGCCATCGGCGGGCATGGCGACGTCACCGCGCTGCGGGCGCGGGTGATGGAGACGACGCGCGCCTATCGCAACTATGCCACCGCCATCGGCGAACTGCTGGAACGGGCCACCGAATTACTGGCGGAAACCCCGCATCCCTGCGATCGCAAGGTCATCGATGTCTCAGGCGACGGCGCCAGTAACGAGGGCAAGCGGCCGCAGCATCTTCATGCCCGATTGCGAGAGGAAAAAATTACCGTCAACGGCCTCGCCATCCGGGGGTCAGAGCCGGATATCGTGGATTATTACCGCGAGCGCGTGATCTTTGGCCCCGGTTCCTTTCTCGAAATCGCGGATAGCTACGAGGATTATCCCCGCGCCATCCGCCGCAAGCTGATTTCCGAACTCGTCCAGCGCCTGACAAGGGAACCGATATCCCCCACCCCCGTTATCCGGGGGAGCATTCGCAAAGGAGACGAAAAATGGCGATCAGCGTCGGCGATACCGTGACATGGTCTTGGGGCAATGGCACAGGCACCGGAACGGTCAAGCAGATCTATACCGACAAAATCACCAAAACGATCAAGGATACCGACGTCACCCGCAACGCCACCGATGACGACCCCGCCTACCTGATCGAGCAAGAAGACGGCGACCGGGTGCTGAAATCCATCACCGAAATCGATCCGGCCCAGTAGCGGTCATCGGGCGCGGCATCGTCTTTTTCGGTATCGTCTTTTCCTGTCCCGCCATTTTTCCTGTCCCGCCATGCATACGGAACAGGAAAAGGGGTACATGCCAGCCGCGATCATGGCATGAGCGCGCCTCAGGCGCTGCAACTCCCCCCGCCCAAAACGCAGAATTTTGCGCAATGGGGATGGTTGAGCTTGATGGGTTTTTCCGCCGATTCCAGCGTCGCCCCCAGCTCGAATTGTTCGTCATATGCCAGCAGCGTACACGCAAGAACCGCCGGAGCATCCGCCCCCTTGCGCCGTACGACCATGCGCGAAGTGGCGCACATGATATCGGCGGGGGATTGGTCGAGGATGCCCCAGCAAGCGCCGGTGATCTCCGGCACTTCGACCGTGTCGTCCATTTCCGGGAACAGGATGCAGCGCGAGGGATCCTGCGCGTCGATCTCGACGCCGGTTTCGGCAAAAAGCGCGGCATAGCCCGACCGGGCCTCCGCATCCGTTTCGCCCCAGCAGGTGCGGCCCGCCGCATCGAGGCGAAAGCCTTCGCTCGCCAGCCAGCGCATCCCGCGCATCATCCGGTCGAATGAGCCGGTGCCCCGTTCGCGGTCATGCAGATCGGCTGTATGATGATCGATCGAGATGCGCAGGGTCAGCGCATCGCCGAATCGCTCACGCAAGGCCCGCAGCCCTTTTTTCACGCGCGGACGCATCATCGGCGTCATGGCATTCGTCAGGATCAAAACCTTGTAGCCGCGTTCCAGCGCAGCCTCGGCCATGTCGTTCATATCGGGGTTCATGAACGGCTCGCCGCCCGTAAAGCCAATCTCGGTCACGGGCCAGCGCTTTGACCCCGCCGCATGCCGCGCCTCGATCTGATCGAGATAGCCGCGCACCTCGTCGGTGGTCAGATAGACCAGCGCATCATTGGTCGGGCTGGACAGAATATAGCAATTCTCACATTCGATATTGCATAAGGTGCCCGTGTTGAACCACAGGGTCTCGACCCCCTTCAACGGAACACGCGCCCGCGTCTCGCCCGTCGCAGTCAAATCGGGATCGACGAATTTACCCCGAGGCAGGAGGGTCGCATTCTGTTTTTCACCGCTTGTTACCCGGCCGCTGCCATCCATGGACTCTCTCCGTATCAATCGATTACGCGCAAACCGTCGCGCTATATCCCTATATGGTGCAAGTCAAATCGAGGAGGCGCGCGCTCTCGCTTTCGTCATCGTGTGTGACCGTTGCAGGAGCGCACCTCTGTTTTGAGCTTTGCATCGGCGCGCGACCTGTGCGACTCCATCAGTCCGGTGAATAACAGGAATACGCGGCGAATGGACAGGATCAGAGCCTTTTTCGCATGGTGGTTCGGTGAATTGCGGTCGGTTTTCTCCGGACGCAAGCGCGCGCCGGTGGCGCTTGTCTTCTCCCAGCATGAAATCGCCCTGCTGGAGCGGGGGACCGATACGGCGCTGGGGATCGTCGCCTATGACGATGCCGACCGCGCCGCCCGGATCGAAACCCTGCGCAGCATCGCCGAAAAACGCACCGGACCGGGCGCGCCGGTCGAAATTCGTCTGCCCAGCGAACAAGTGCTCTTTCGCGAAATCGAAACCCCGGTATCGGAAACCGGCACCCGAAACCTTGCGGTGCGGATCGCCGAGACCTGCGGACGCAAGGCCCATGAGCTGACCACCGTATCGGGACCGGCGATTCGCCTGTCCGACGGAGGCAAGCCCGGCATCCTCACCGCCGCTGCCCTGACCAGCAGCATCGAAGACGCCGTGCGCATGGCGCGGGATTGGGGATTCGAGGCGGTGCGGGTCACGAGTGTCGACTGGCCCCGCAAATTCGTGGACGGCCCGCAATTCTATGCCCGCGAGATGTCCCTGCGCTCGCCGGTGCGCTCGCGCGCCATGCTGGGGCTTGCGGCGCTGGTCGTGGTGCTGGCGCTGGCCGCCGCCACGCGAGCGGTGATCGCCCGTTCGGCTCTGGCCGAGGAAACCCGCATCCTCGTCGCCCGAACGACCGAACCGAATGTCGATATGATGAAGGTGGAACTGGATCTGGCCGAATTCGCCCATGCCGCCTCGGCGGCCATCGAAGATCGCTCCGCGACGGTTCCGGCATGGTATGTCCTGTCGGAACTGGCCACCCTGCTGCCCCCCGATATCGCGCTGGAGGTCATTGAATATACCCCCGGACAAATCACGCTGGAGGGCGAAGGCTCGTCCCTCGACATTCTCAAGCGCAATCTGGAACGTTCACCCCTCTTTAGCGGTGTGCGGATTCGCGAAACGAAAAGCCGGGGCAAGGGCACCGCCGCCTTTGATATCGGGGCCAGCGTCAATGCACGGGGGCCGACATGACCGATGCCGGACGCAATACCGCCGCCGCCCTGATCCTGTTCTTCGCGCTCATCATGGCGCTGCTCACAGCCCTGATCGTGCCGACATTCATCAACTGGACCGAAAACGGGCGCAGCATCCGCGAGAACCGCGAAAAGATCGCCGCAATCCGCACCTCGCAGACCTCCTTCGTACGGGTCAAGCGGGCGAGCGATAACTGGAGCCTGTTCGCACGCTCGCCCGAAGCCGGTTTTCTGGATGCCGCAACGCCTGAGGACGCGGTGGTCGAGGCCCGCGCCTACCTGACCACCCTGATCGCGCGCCACGGCGGATCGCTCGGCAAAGCCGAATTCACGCCGGGCGAAACCAAGCGTAGCCAAGTGGAAACGGTGGTCATGGATGTGACCGCAACCCTGCCCAAAAACACCCTCGCCCCGTTTCTCGTGGAGCTGGAGAACAGCCCGCCCTATGCGCTTGTCAGTGCCTTTCGGGCGACCGAGAATGGCGAAGACCGGGTGACGCTCGTGCTGAAAAGCCAGATGCAGCGGCTGTCGGAGGCCCCGTTATGAAACGCGATGTCGGATATGCCGTCTTTGCCGCCCTGACCCTGTCTGCACTGGCCGCGCTCTGGGCGCTGGCCAAGGCCCCGGAACTCGCGGACCCGGATACCCAAGATCGCGTGCGCGGCCCCAGCGGATCGGTGCCGGTCCTGCCCCGGCCCGCCCCGAATACCGAAGCGATCGAGCAGGCACAGGCCGTGCTGAACACCCGCGACCTGTTCCGCGCCGCCGCCCCCGCCGATATGGCGACCCTGCGCCGCCTATCGACCGCCCAGATCGCCCCGCCGGTCGAGCTTGTGCCGGTCGAACCAGCCCCCCGCCGCGACACTGCGCGCTTTACCGCCACGCCGCAGGTCTATGCCCCGCCGCGACCGGCTCAACCTGCCCAGAACCAGAACCGAAACAGCGTCGCGGCCCTGCCCTTCTCGCCACCGCCCCAGCCCCAGCCCCAGACCGCACGCCCCGTGCCGAGACCGCAGCCCATCGCCCCATCGCCCTCCGCCCGGCAAGCGGTCACGATGCGCGATCCACGGTTCCCGCTCACCCTGCGCGGCGTTTTCCCCGATCCGCGCACGGGCGGGCGCGCCCATGTCGCCCTGCCAAACGGACGGATCGTCTCGACCGGGCCGGGGGGCGTGATCGAGGGGTTTCAGGTCGTGCAGATCAACCCCGCCTCGATCATCGTCCAAGGCCGGGGTGGCCCACCCTATCGCCTTGAAATGCCGGGGTATTGAGGGGGCGAATCGCTGTATCGTCCGCGATTGCCCGGATGGCGAAAGAAGCGCGCCCCCTTCAGGCGCAGGCGCAGGGCGTGCCAATAGATGCCCGCGATCACCTTGACAGTCATCAACGGCATCGCGGCACAGGCGCGCAGGAGCGCCCGGTCGGTCAACGGCTGCCGATCCGCGTTTTCAGCGGCGATCATCGTCAGCCCCTCCGTGCCATCCACCCGGATGCGCAGGTTCAGTCTCCCCCCCGTCTCGCCCAGCGTGAACGCATAGGATTGATCCGGCGAGATAAAGGGCGAGACGTAGAATGTCTTGGCCCCGCCATGGCGATAAGGGGCCGTTCCAGACAGTGGATAGACATAATGGGTCATATCCGTATCGGTATTGCGAACTTCGTAGATCACCGCCATCGGCGCACCCTCGGCATCCAGCCCCAGATACATCGACAGGGGATTGAACGCGTAGCCGAGCAGGCGCGGAAACGTATAGAGCATCAGCCGGGCCGGGGTCGCGATTCCGTGGCGGGCCAACAGCGCATCGGCCCAGGGGCGCAGGGGAGAACCGTCCCTTGGGCCATGGTCCCGGTCATGCACGGCCAGAAGGTTGCGCCGGTTATGCGACAGCCAGCGCAAGCCCCAGGCGCCCAGGCCATCCACATCGAGCCACACCCGGAACACCCGATAGGCGAAGCGATGCACCCGCCGCCCATCCGGCATCCGGCGGAGATGCATGACCCGCGCGCGGTAGAGGGCATTCATGCGGCGCGCCCTATGCCGCCGCCCGATCGGACAGGATCGGCCTGCGCGTGTCCCGCGCCCAATCGGGCCGGACGCCCAGCGCCTCGGCCACGCGCAGGGCCGAGCGCAATCCATCCTCGTGAAAGCCATAGCCGAGCCATGCCCCAGCAGACCAGATGCCGCCCCGGCCCTGCACCCCGTCAAACGCCGCCTGCGCCTCGAATGCACCGGTGTCGAAGAAGGGATGCGCATAGTCATAGGTGCCGAACACAGTATCGGGGTCCGGTTCGCGGTGGGGGTTGAGGGTCACGAAAAGCGGCATCGCCGTGTCGATATTCTGGAGACGATTCATCCAATAGGTCAGGCTCGCACTCTGATCCGCCGTGCCGCCGACCACTGTATTCCAGCTCGACCATGCCTTGCGCGTCTTTGGCATCAGGGAGGCATCCCGGTGCAGTACGGCGCGGTTGGGGGTGAAGGCCACTTGGCCCAGCAGCGCGCGGGTCTGGGCATCCGCATCGGGGCGCAGGGCAAGGGCCTCGTCGGAATGGGTGGCGAGAATCGCCTGATCGAAGGGCAGGGTCTCGCCACTCTCCAGCGTCACGGTCACGCCCTCGCCCCCGCTGGTGACTGCGGCGACCGGCATGCCAAGGCGCACCCGCGCGCCCAGTTCCGCCGCCGCCCGCTCGACATAGCTGCGCGAGCCGCCCGTGACCGTCCGCCACTGCACCGCATCGCCCAGTCCCGCGAACAGATCGTGGTTCTCGTAGAATGCAAACAGGCTGCGCGCCGGAAAGGCGGCAATATCCGCACTGCGCGTCGACCAGATCGCCCCGGCCATGGGATAGAGATACAATCGCTTGAACGCCTCGGAATATCCCCGTGCATCCAGCCATTGCTCGATCGGCTCGTCATGGGCCTCATCGGAGGCAAGCGCCGCCTGTGCCTCGCGGTTAAAGCGCAACACAGAGCGCATCGCCCCCACAAAGGACGGGCGCAGGATATTGCGGCGCTGGGCAAAAATCTTGTCGAGGTTATCCGCCGCCCACTCGATCCGCCCGCCATCGACCGTGAAACTGAGCGACATATCCGACCATTCCGTCGGCACCTTATAATGGTCGAAAAAGGCGGTGAGATTGGGGTAGGTCTTCTCGTTATACACGATGAACCCCGTATCGACATCGACCGACCTACTGCCCTGCGCGGCGGGATAGGCGATCCGCGCCGTATTCGCATGCCCCCCCAACCGATCCGCTTTCTCGAACAGGGTGACGTCATGATGCGGGGCAAGGGCAAGGGCCGCCCCGATGCCGGAAATGCCGGAACCGATGATGGCGATGCGTTGACGGGGATGGGTCACGGGCAGGTCTTTCTCTGAATTTTCATGTGCCGCCCCGGATGTGATCCGGGGCGACGGGGCTTTCAGTACGGCTCAATCGGATCGCGACGGACGTGCAGCTCACCCCCGCATCTCTTTATATGCCGCCAGCGCCCGCTCACGGCCTTCCTTCAGCCCGATGACAGGGTCGGGGCGCTTGTCTGCGGCCGCCATCTGCCATGAGCGCGGAATCGCCGCGAAGAAATTGGCGGCGTCTTCCGACCCCTTGCCCATCCAGCGATCGACATACCCGTCCTTCGAGTCGAATTTCTCGACCTGCGTTTCGGGATTGAAGATGCGGAAGAACGGCGTGGCATCCGGCCCGGATCCCGCCACCCATTGCCAGCCCATTGCATTCGAGGCCGGGTCATAATCGGTCAGACACTCGCGAAACCACGCCTCGCCCACGCGCCAATCGGTCATCAGGTGCTTGGTCAGATAGCTCGCGGTCAGCATCCTCATGCGGTTATGCATGTATCCGGTGGCATAGAGTTCGCGCATGGCGGCATCGACCCCGGCCACGCCGGTCATCCCCCGCCGCCACCGCTCCGCATCCTCGTTATCCGCGCGCCATGGAAAGACGTTCCATTCCTCGCGCCAATTCGCGGTCGCCAGATCGGGATAATGGAACAGCAGATGATAGGCGAATTCGCGCCACAACAATTCCTGTAGATAGACCGTCGCACCCTTTTCCGAGGCGGGCGAGCCGGTCATATGGGCGCGGATGCGATGCCATGCCGTCCGGGCGCTGATCTCGCCCCAGGCATAGTTTTCCGACAGGCGCGAGGTGCCGGTCTTAGCCAAGCCATTACGCCCGTCATCATATGCCGCGACGATTCCGGTGAAATCCTCCAGCCGCTCCAACGCTGCCGCCTCGCCGATATTGGCATAGCGCGCGACGATCTCGCCGCCCCGGTCCATGCCCGCCCCCAGCGCCCAATGCGCCAGCGATTCGCTGTCAGGCCATGTCTTGGGGGCCGCGAGATGATCGGGCGCGGGCAACGGGGTTCCGATATCGCCTTCCCGCCCGAAGCAGGCGCGCTTGAACGGCGAATAAACGCGGTAGGGTCCACCCGTCTTGGTCTCGATGGTCCACGGCTCGAACATCAGATGCGCACGGACACTGATTGCCTCGATGCCGTCGTCTTTAAGCGCCGTCTTGACCGCCGTATCGCGCTCCCGCGCCGCCTTGTCATAGTGACGCCCCCAGACAACCCGCTTCGCGCCCGTTTCCCCGATCAGGGCGCGCAGCACCGTCAGCGCATCACCCCGGCGCAGAATCAATCGCTGACCCCGCTGTTCCAGCGTTGCGGCAAAAGCTTCGATTGCCTTGCCCAGCCGCCATTGCGCCGCAGCGCCGCCCGCCTCGCGGGCACCCGAATCGAGGATAAAAACCGGGATAACCGGGCCATCCCCTGCCAGCGCCTCCATCAGCGCGGGGTTATCGGCAAGGCGAAATTCCTTGCGGATCCACAGGATTGTCGGGTTAGGCATGGTATTGTCCGCTGATATCCGGGCGATATGCCCGAACTAGGCCCAGAGAACGCGAAGGCCACCACATCGCGGAATCGCATGACCCGGCCACATCGCCGCATTGCCCCCGTCGTCCGGGTAGGTTAGGTGTCTCAGGAATGTGAGTATTCGGCACTGGCCCCTCCCGGCCTGTGTCTCGCGAACGAGGGAGCGTTCTGCATGACGGAAGTGACCACCGGGCACGATCACGCCCATGACGACGGACACGAAGAACTCAGTTTCTTCACCCGCTGGTTCTGTTCAACGAACCACAAAGATATCGGCATCATGTATCTGTGGATCGCCGGATTCTTTGGCCTGATCGCGATCATCTTTTCGATGATCATGCGCGCGGAGCTGATGTATCCGGGCGTTCAATTCATGACCGATGCAGAGGGCGGGCCGAATGGCCAGTTCTGGAACGTCGCGATCACGGCACATGGCATCCTGATGATGTTTTTCGTGCTGATCCCCGGCCTGTTCGGCGGGTTTGGCAACTTCTTCATGCCATTGCAGATCGGTGCGCCGGATATGGCGTTTCCGCGGCTGAACAATCTCAGCCTCTGGCTGTTTACGGCGGGCGGCGCACTTGCGGTGATGTCGGTCTTCGTAGGGGATGGTGCCGGGGTCGGCTGGGTGCTCTATGCGCCGCTATCGACCACGAATACCGCCGATAACATGTCGGTCGATCTCGCGATCTTTGCGGTCCACCTTTCGGGGGCCTCCTCGATTCTGGGCGCGATCAACATCATGACGACCTTCCTGAACATGCGCGCACCGGGAATGACCCTGTTTCGCGTGCCGCTGTTCGCATGGTCCATCTTCATCACCGCCGTGCTGATCCTGCTCGCCCTGCCTGTTCTGGCCGGTGCGATCACGATGCTGCTGACGGATCGCAACTTCGGTACGTCGTTCTTCGATCCTGCCGGTGGCGGCGACCCGATCCTCTATCAGCATCTGCTGTGGTTCTTCGGGCATCCGGAAGTCTACATCATCATCCTGCCCGCCTTCGGCATCGTCAGCCATGTCATCGCGACCTTCTCGAACAAGCCGGTCTTCGGCTATCTCGGCATGGTCTGGGCGCTGATCGGGATCGGCCTGCTCGGCTTCGTCGTCTGGGCGCATCATATGTACACCTCCGGCATCAATGCCGACACGCAGGCGTATTTCATGCTGGCGACGATGGTGATCGCCGTACCCACGGGGATCAAGATCTTCTCCTGGATCGCGACCATGTGGGGCGGCTCCATCCGGTTTGAAACGCCGATGCTGTTTGCCATCGGGTTCATCTTCCTGTTCACCCTCGGCGGCGTGACCGGCATCGTGCTGTCTCAGGCAGGCGTGGACCGGGCATTGCACGACACTTATTACGTGGTGGCCCACTTCCACTATGTGATGAGCATCGGGGCGGCGATGGGCGTGTTTGCAGGCATGTATTACTGGCTCGGCAAGATGTCGGGCCGTCAGTATCCGGAATTCTGGGGCAAGGTGCATTTCTGGTCGTTCGTCATCGGCGTGAACATCACCTTCTTCCCGCAGCAGTTCCTCGGCTTTGCCGGGATGCCCCGCCGCTACATGGATTATAACGAGGCCTTCGCGGGCTGGAACTGGTGGTCTTCGATCGGTGCGTTTATTTCGGGCCTGTCCTTTGCGCTGTTCATCGGCATCGTCTTCTGGACGCTGGCACGGGGCAAGAAGGTCGCCGATAACCCATGGGGTGAAGGCGCGGATACGCTGGAATGGACCCTGCCATCCCCGCCCCCGGCGCATACCTTCGAGACGCTGCCGATTATTCGCAACAGCGGACATCACTAACAGGAGCGGCTGGAGTGATATCCGATCCTGAAAAAACATCGATGGCCGGGGGGCAACCTCCGGCCATCGACGCATCGGACGATCCGCCCGCTTGGCAGGTTGTCCTCTGGCCGCATCGGTCCCTGTCAAAGCGTGGCCTGCGGATTTTTCTGACGATTCTCGGCGGGCTGTTCACGTTTTTCGCGGCGATGACCTTTCTCGCCCCAACGCCCTATGAGATCGAATGGGGCGCGCATCTGGGCGTCGTCGCCATCGTCATCGGGTTCATGCTCGCCGCGTTCCTGCTGGTCTGGGGCCTGTTCCTGCGCAATTACCGGGACGCGCGCTATCACGAGCGAATTGCCATCGAGCGCAATATGCTGGTGATCGAGGCGCGCCACCCGAAGCGCCCCGTCAAACGCTGGGAATTTCGCCCCTACTGGACCAATGTTCGCACCCGCACGACCCGGCATATCGAGAACCAGCTCCTGCTGTCATCTTCGGGCCGGATCGTCTCCATCGGCGCTTTTCTGACCCCCGACGAGCGCGCCGAGCTGGCCGTCGAGATCGAAAACGCGATCACGCGGTTCGCCTGATCCTCAAACCGTCCCCCTGCCTTGCCATGACGCCCCGCTCGCTCTAGGTCACAGGCTAGATACGAGATCGGGGAGACGATCATGACGAATCCAGCCCCCGACCGGCTCAATCCTTCCCTTACGGATAAAATCTCCGGCGCCCTCGATGACGATAACCGGGGCGCATTGCTCTTGGCTATCGAGGATGCCCATCCCGCCGATGTCGCCGATGTGCTGGAACAGATCAATGCCGGGGCGCGCGAGGATTTCGTGCGCCTTGCCGCCGGCGATTTTCCCGCCGATGTCCTGACCGAACTCGACGAGGGCCTGCGCGACGACATTGTCACGCTGGTCGATCCCGATTATCTGGCCGGGGCGGTTGGCGAACTGGACAGCGACGATGCGGTCTATCTCGTCGAAAACCTCGATGACGATCTGCGCCGCGAGGTGCTCGACGCCCTGCCCACCGCCGATCGGATCGGGATCGAGCGTTCGCTGGAATACCCGGAGGATTCCGCCGGGCGCATGATGCAGCGCGATGTCGTCACGGTCCCCCCATTTTGGAATGTGGGTCAGACCATCGACATGCTGCGCTCGCGCGAGGATCTGCCGGAGGAATTCTACGAGATCGTCGTGATCGACCCGACCTATACGCCGGTCGGCACCGTGCCCCTGTCGCGCATCATGGCCTCGCGCCGCCCAGTGATGATCGAAGCGATCATGAACGAGGATTTCCGCAAGCTCGCGGTCGATGCCCCGCCTCAGGATATCGCCTATGCCTTCAACCAGTATCACCTCGTTTCGGCCCCCGTCGTCGATGATGGCGGGCGGTTGGCCGGGGTTATCACCATTGACGATGCGCTGGAGGTGCTGGACGAAGAAGCCGAAGAAGACATGCGCCTGCTGGGCGGGGTCGGCGATGAGGAACTGACCGATTCGGTTTTCGAGATCGCGCGGCAGCGCCTGCCATGGCTGGTGGTCAATCTCATCACGGCGATCCTCGCCTCGCTTGTCATCGCGCAATTCGATGCGGTGATCGAGAGTATCGTGGCGCTGGCCATCCTGATGACCATCGTGGCCTCGATGGGCGGCAATGCGGGCACCCAGACCCTGACCGTCGCCGTGCGGGCGCTGGCCACCAAAGACCTGACCACGACCAACGCGATGCGGATCGTGGGCCGCGAGGGGTTGGTCGGCGCGTTTAACGGCATCGTCTTCGCGGTGGTGATGGGGGGGCTGACCTGGGCTTGGTACGGCGATCCCGCGCTGGGGGCTGTGCTCGGCGCGGCGATGATCATCAATATGCTGGTCGCGGCGCTGGCCGGTATCCTGATCCCCATCGGGCTGGAGAAACTGGGCGCAGATCCGGCGCTTGCTTCGGCGGTCTTTGTGACCACCGTGACCGATGTGGTGGGATTCATGGCCTTTCTGGGACTCGCCGCCGCAGTCCTGCTTTAATGCGCTATATAATAATCGTCTCTGGATGAAACGTCTGGTCGAGACTACCCTATCTGAATGACAAGACCACCTGAGGACCAAGCCATGACAGCGCCCCATGCTCCGATCACCGACTTGACCGGGGTTGGTAGCCTTCCCCGGTGGTTCGCCACCGTCTTCGACACCGTGAATTGTCTGGCGCGGGGGCGGATCGATATCCAGCTACCGGATGGCCGCTGGTTTCGCGCCGAGGGGCCGGAGGACGGCCCGCATGGCGTTGTTCTGTGTCACGATAACCGCGTCTGGGGCCGCACGATCCGCGATGGGGCGGATATTGGCTTTGCCGAAGCCTATGTCGATGGCTGGTGGTCCTCGCCGGATTTACAGGCCGTGCTCGATGTGTCGCTTTTGAACAATGAGGAGATGGCCCGCAACCTGTCCCTCTCGACCCTCGCACGCCTGATCGAGCGGACGCGCCACTGGCTGCGCCGTAACTCGCGCAGTGGATCGAAGCGCAACATCATGGCGCATTACGATCTGGGCAACGCATTCTACGAAACATGGCTCGACGGCTCGATGACCTATTCCTCCGCTCTGTTCCACCAGCCGGGTGAAACGCTGGAGGCCGGGCAGGCCAATAAATACGGTGCGCTCTGCGATGCCCTGAACGTCAAGCCTGACGAAACGGTGCTGGAGGTCGGCTGCGGCTGGGGCGGCTTTGCCGAATATGCGGCCCGCGAGCGCGGCGCAAAGGTCAATGGCATCACCATCTCGCCCGCCCAGCTCGACTACGCCCAGAAACGCATCTTCGAGGCGGGTTTGGCCGAACGGGTCACGCTGGAATTGCGCGATTATCGGGCGCAGGAAGGCCATTTCGATCATGTCGCGAGTATCGAGATGTTCGAAGCCGTGGGCGAACAATACTGGCCCATCTATTTCGACACCCTGCGCGACCGCCTGAAACCCGGTGGCACCGCCAATCTTCAGATCATCACCATCGCCGATAACCTGTTTGAGAATTACCGCCGCAATGTGGATTTCGTGCAAAAGCACATCTTTCCCGGCGGCATGCTGCCCTCCCGCGCGGCCCTGCGCCAGCAGACCCAGCGCGCGGGCCTGCAATGGCGCGATTCCATCGAATTCGGGGACAGTTATTCCGAGACCCTGCGCCGATGGTCGGGCGTCTTCAACGACCGGTGGGACGAGATCGCCCCGCTTGGTTTCGATGATCGCTTTCGGCGGCTGTGGAATTTCTATCTGGCCAGCTGCGCCGCGTGCTTCCGCGCCGGAACAACGGATGTGACACAATTGCAGCTCGCGCGATCTCAAGGATAACGAGGCCCTTATCCGACCCGCAGACCGCACCCAAACCGCATGATAGAGAATTCTGAGGGAGACCTTTTATCCTTCAGGATATCCGGCTGCACCATTGAAGAAAAATTGATATCGGAACAGTGTATAGATACAATACGCGACAAATTGAACAATCAACCACGCGGTATAAGATTACACCGTACCTCATTTAGAAGAAACATATTACCGATACTTTCCCCATAATAAGGGGAGAAGTCATGAAACATTCGAATAAAATACTTCTCGACAGGGATATTCTGAACGAGAATACCATGAACAGCGCGTCCTTACAGGAGGAGCTATTCGTTCTTTTCTTCGATCAAGGCGCGCTTTATATTACACAGCTTGAGGATGCCTTGCGCGACCGGGACACGACGGCTTGGCGCATGACCGCCCATGGCATCAAAGGGGCATCGCGCTCGCTGGGGCTGACGCGGCTGGCCACGATCGCGATGGATGCCGAGAAATCAACGCCCGATGCGGCCTCTCTCGCCGACCTGCGCCAAGCCATGAACGAAACGCGCATGGCTGTCTGGCCGCATGAGAACGCGGCCTGAGCGAACGCGAACACGAACCACCGGCATCACGCCTGCGCGGCGGCCTGTAGCCAGTTCATGTAAAGCCGCTCGGCAAGGCGGCTCATCTCCGGCAGGCTCTCGGCGGTTTTTGCGCGCAAGGTCTCAACCCCCTTTTCGCCCATGGCGGCGCGCAGAGCTTCGCGGTATTCGGGGATTTTGGCCCATGTCTCGACGGTATCGGCTTCGACCTCGATATGAAACTGGCACGAAAAGGCCCGTGTGCCCCAGCTCATCGCCTGAACCGGGCTATCGGGCGACGTGGCATAGACGCGGAATCCTTCGGGCAGGGTCTTGATCTCGGCACTGTGCCATTGAAGCGTGTCAAACCTTTCGGGAAAGTCATCGAGAAAGATCGATTGCGCGCCCAATTCGGTCATCTGCACCGGCAACACGCCGATTTCCGGCGTCTCCGACGGCCCGACCGTCCCCCCCAGCGCTTCAGCAAGCAGTTGATGTCCAAGGCACAGGCCCAGAAACGGCATTCCCCGCTCGGCCACCGCTTCACGGATCAACGCCTTTTCGGCCACCAGCCATGGATGCGCCTCCTCCTGCCAGACATCCATCGGCCCGCCCAGCACCCAGAGCGCATCGAACCCGTCAAGCGGCGGCGGCGTTTCACCCTCATCCAGATGAACCGCCTGCCAGCGATGGCCGTCCTCGTCCAGAAAGCCGCGAAAGATGCCGGGATGCTCGCACCGGGCATGTTGAAGAACGAGGATATTCATGGAACGGGGCCTTCTTTGATCATGAAGCGCCAGAGGGCGCACGGTCAGCTTTTTGCGAGGGTGTCGTTCAGCGCCGCCAGAATCGCACGGCGCTTGCCCGCATTCGCGTCATCCTCCATGGCATTACCGAGGGCGAGGGTGAAGGCGGTAAAGTCATTGTACCAATCGGCGGCGAGATCCTCCGGCGCGATGCGCGGGGCGGCACGGCCCTTGGAAGTGGGGGTTCCGGCGGTCAGGTCAAAGCTTTCGTCGAATTGCGGCATCAGGATCGTCTCGACATCCATCCCCCGCTCGCCCAGCAGACGGCGCAGTTCGGCACGGGCATCGTCGTCGCCATGGTTCAGGAACAGGCCCCCGGCGACCGGCGCACGCTCCATGATCCAATCGAGCAACTCGCCCTGATCCGCATGGGCGGAATAATTGCCGATGCCCCGGATCGTCGCTTCGACCCTGAATTCCTTGCCATGAATGCGCACATCGGATTTGCCCGACCGAATGATCGATCCCAGCGTCCCCGGCGCCTGATACCCGATGAACAAGACGGTGCATTCGCGCCGCCAGATATTGTTTTTCAGGTGATGCAGAACGCGTCCCGCATCGGCCATGCCACTGGCCGAGATGATAATCGCGCCGCTCTTGATCCGGTTGATCGCCTTGCTGTCATCGACGCTCTGGGTGATGCGGAAATTCGGGTCGCGGAACAACTGTCCGGTCGGCATAGCCACGTCTTCGAGATGATCGGCATGTTTGACAAAAACCTCCGTGACCTTGCTGGCCAGCGGGCTGTCAAGGAACACGGTCGCCTTTGGAATCGCCCCTTCGGCCAGCAATGCACCGATATCGTGCAGCAATTCCTGACTGCGCTCGACCGCGAAGCTTGGGATGACGATATTCCCGCCCCGCTCCAGCCCGGCGACCAGTTCCGCGCGCAGGGCCTCGCGCCGCCCCTCCAGCGTATAATCCGCACGGTCGCGGTCGCCATAGGTGCTTTCGCAGATGATGTAATCGAAGCCCTGCTCCGCATCGGGTTCCGGGTGGAACACCTTTTCATCCGGTCCCAGATCGCCCGAGAACAACAGGCGCATCGTGTTGCCACTGTCGCCTTCTTCGGTGAATTTTACCTCGATGGAGGCGGAGCCGAGGATATGTCCGGCGTTCCAGTATCGAACATGAAAGCCCGGCACCGGCTCGACCCATTCCTCATATCCGACGGGCACCATGCGCTTGAGCGCCGCTTTCGCATCCTCTTGGGTATAGAGGGGGGTGAGCGGCTCTTTGCCGCGGCGTTGCCGCCAGCGATTGGTGCGCTCGGTGTCAGATTCCTGAATCCGGGCGGAATCGAGCAGCATGAATTCCATCAGGTCGATCGTCGCCCGCGTGGCATAGATCGGCCCGTCAAAGCCCTGCGCCATCAGTTTGGGGACGAGGCCGGTATGATCCGTATGGGCATGGGTCAGCAGCAGGAAGGCCGCATCCTGTGGCCGGAACGGAAAGGGCTGTGTATTGAGCGCCCGTACTGTCTTGTTTCCCTGAAACAATCCACAATCGATCAGGCAGGCCGTCTTGCCGGTATCGAGCATCGAGCACGAGCCGGTCACCGTGCCCGCCGCGCCATAAAAGGACAATGTCGTCATAACCGCCTTGCTCCCCGGTATTCATTCACCGGGGCCATAGAGGCGAAGCGGGCGGCGAAATGCAAGGTCGGCTGTCATGTCGCCCTGACACAATCACCTAAAAGTTGTAAAACAGAAAACCTCGCACGTCAAAGCGTTATTATCCGTATGCGTATCGACAGCTTTCACTAGAGAATTTTGCCGAAATAGAGTAATCGATTCGCGCTTAGTTACGAAGAATCGCTCTCCATCACCTTCTTCGAGGGTCAGGTGCACGATTTTGCTCTGACTGCGCCAAAGCTGCCGCACTCTCGCGGGCAGTGTTCTTGAAGGAGTTATCACGATGGCCAAAGGCACCGTGAAATGGTACAATCCGACCAAAGGATATGGGTTCATTCAGCCCGAAGGCGGCTCTCGCGACGTATTCGTGCATGTTTCCGCAGTTGAACGCGCAGGCTTGCACTCTCTCGATGAAGGCCAGAAAATCGAATTCGACGTCGAAGCAGGCCGGGACGGTCGCGAATCCGCCGCTAACCTTGTGGTGGCGTCCGAATAGTCGGTCAACGGCCCCCTAAAGCGTCCTGAACGATAAAACGGCCCTTCAGGGCGCTTTGTTTTCTTCTTTTGATACGATCGGCAAGGCAGGCAACCTCGTTGCCCTTGAGATCGTCTTCGTCGAACGACCAAAGGCCCTGCCCCCGGTAGGGCCTTTTTGCCTGCCCTTCGCCCGAAAATCGCCATATGGCCCCGCTCTTGCTTGATGTCGCCGGTATGACCCACGCCGGGACAATGGCGCAATGACACGAGGGCCGATCCGATGAAAAAGCACCTACCCGTTCTGACCTTGGCCCTCGCGCTCGCGATGGCTGCTCCCTTGGCGGCATACGCACAGGAAAGCGATGCCTTCGCCCGTGGCGTGGCCGCCTATGAGGATGGCGATTACGAAACCGCCGCCGAATTATGGGCACCCCTCGCCGAGCGAGGCGCCCCCGAAGCGCAGCGCAACCTTGCCCAGCTCTATCGCCTTGGCCTTGGGGTCGAGCGCGACAATGCCCGTGCCTACGACCTCTACATCGCCGCCGCAGAGAACAACTCGGTCGAGGCGCAGGTCAACGCCGCTTTCCTGCTGCTGACCGGTGACGGGGTCAAGAAAGATTCGAAGCAGGCCGCCCTGTGGTTTGCCAAAGCCGCCGATCAGGGCGACGCGCTGGCCCAGTTCAATCTGGGCCTGATGTATGAAAAGGGCGTCGGCGTACCGCAGGATCGGCAAATCGCCCGTGAACTCTATCAGCTATCGGCCAACCAAGGGCAGGAACGCGCCCTCGCCCGGCTCGATGCCATCGAGGAAGACCTGCCCCCCGATGGCGGCGTCGCGGCCCGCAAGGAACGTGAAGAAGCCAAGCAGAAAGAGAAGATGAAGGCCGAAGCCGCCGCGCGCGAGCGCGAACGTCAGGAAGCCGATGTCAAACGCCTTCAGGAGCGCGCAAAAGCCGAAGCCGAAGAAGAAGAACGCTCCCAGATGGACAAGGCCGAAGCCGAGGCAAAGACCGGCCCGATCCTCATGATCGAGAAGGTCAGCCCCGAAGCCCCGGCTGAATCCTCAGTCGAACCCAAGCAGGCGGACGCCCCAAAACCAGCGGTCAAAAGCGCCGAAGTCGCCCCCGATTCCGCGCCCCTATCCCGGCGCAAACCGCAGTTGATCCAACCAGCGAACAACCGGGCACCCTCATCGGTCAGCCCCGCCCGCCTACGCACCGCCCCCGCGGGACAGCAGGTCAGGGCAGCCGAAGCCCGCTACCGCCGTGGCGATTTTCGTCAGGCGGCGCAGATGCTCATCCCGCTCGCGGAACAGGGCGTTCCCTCCGCACAGCTTCTTCTGGGCCGGATGTTCAACCGGGGCGAAGGTGTCGCGCTCAATCACTTCCGGGCCTATAGCCTGTGGCGCAGCGCAATGGATGGCGGCAGCGAGCGCGCTGCAACCGCCCTCGCCAATTTCTCCAATCGTTTCGCCCCCGAAGAACTGGCCCGCGCCGAAGCCTTTCATCAGGCGGTGATTCAGCAAACGGCCCAGCGGCTGAACTGATCGAGACGCGCTTTTTGCGGGGCCTTTTCCCTATCGCGGAAAGGCCCCGCTTCCTGCGGATCGGGAGTCTTAACCCACCGCCACGGCCTTGAGCGGTGTTCCGGGGTCGGCGATGGCTTTGGGGTCGGGGGTCAGATCGGCCTCGATCCATCGCTTTCCGGTCATATAGGCGCGCGGATCGTTCATCGCCTCGACACAGGCAAGCCGTCCCTGAGCATACAGCCAGCAAGACCCCGCACGCGGCTTTTCGCCCGGCCGCCAGACAGCACGGTCATAGCCTTGGGGCAGGCCCGCCGATTGCAGTTTCACATCGTATTGATCCGACCAGAACCACGGCACCGCCGCATAGGGGGCGGCCTCGCCCAGCATGGCGGCGGCGCAGGTCTTGGCCTGATCCAGCGCATTCTGTACCGATTCGAGGCGAATATCGCCCCAGCGGCCATGGGGATGCCACGCCACATCCCCGGCGGCGAAGATGGCAGGGTCGGCAGTGCGGCAGGTCGCATCCACCGCGATTCCGTCCTCGGTCGGCAAACCCGCCTCGATGGCAAGGGATTGGTTCGGCACCACGCCGACCCCCGCCACCACCAGATCGACGGGCATCTCCTCACGGATATTGGCGGCAACAGGATCGACATCCAGCCGCTCGATTTCGATCCGCTCGACCCGGCCCGCACCTTCAATGGCGCGAATCGTGGTGCCGAGACGAATATCGACGCCCTCCTCCCGGTGCAGATCCTCGATGAACTGTGCCGTCGGGGCGCTGGCCACACGCGACAGCAAACGGGGCGAGCGGTGCAGTACGGTTACGGCAAGGCCACGCTTTCGCAGCACCGCCGCCGCCTCCAGACCGATATATCCCCCCCCGATGACAACCGCCCGCCGCGCGACCGCCACGGCGGGCATCAGCGCATCGATATCATCGATCCCGCGCACATAATGCACCCCGCCAAGACCCGCTCCGGCACAGTCGAGAGGCCGTACCCGCGCGCCGGTCAGCAAGGCCAGCGCATCATAGGGCAGATCCGTCCCATCCGAGAGATGCAGCCGACGCTCCGCCCGGTCGATCGCCTCGGCCCGGAGGCCAAGGCGCAAATCGATCCGCGCCTCGTCATAGAATGCCTGCGGTTTGACGAATAGCCGCTCCCGCTCGAAATCGCCCAAAAGATAGGCTTTAGACAAAGGCGGGCGCTGATAGGGCAGCCATTTTTCCTCGCCCACAAGGGTAATCGATCCCTCAAAACCGCCCTTGCGCAGACTTTCGCAGAGCTGTGCCGAAGCGTGGCCCGCGCCGACAATCACGATGCGTTCGGGATGCGCCATGGTTCTCGATCCTCTCGTTATGCCCGAACAATCCGGCGGGCACGGGCAAATTCGGCGCTTAACGGTTTAAGTCACCCCCTGAACGCTCTATCTCACCCCGCATGCCATCGCATCAACTGCAAAAGAGGGACATCCATCATGACGATCCAGACCGGCGACCGCCTGCCCGAAGCCACCTTCGCCACCATGACCGCCGACGGCCCCGCGCCGATGACGACGGCGGAGGCGTTCGGGGGCAAGACCGTTGCCGTCTTCGCCGTGCCGGGGGCTTTCACGCCGACCTGTCACCTCAATCACCTGCCCAGCTTTATGGCGCAGGCCGATACGTTGCGGGCGAAGGGGGCTGAAAAGACCTATTGCATCTCCGTCAATGATCCCTTCGTTCTGGGTGCCTGGGCGGATGCGACGGCCTCGGCGGATGACATCACGATGCTGGCCGATGGGTCGGGGGTCTTTACCAAGGCCATCGGGATGGAACTGGACCTGACGGAGCGGGGCCTCGGCATCCGCTCGAAGCGCTATGCGATGCTGGTCGAGGACGGGGTGGTCAAGACCCTGCTGGTCGAGGACAATCCCGGTGAAGCCGTCAAAAGCACGGCAGATGCCCTTCTCGCCGCGATCGGATAACCGGCGATCAGGGTGAATCGCAGGCGTCGGGAGATGCGCAGGTTCTGGCGCATATCCCGACCCATCCAGCTACCGTATCGTCTGACACGAACACCGGAACAATACGGACAATCGGTTCATAATACGAACCGTGAACAAAGAAAAGCCAATATGCATCGAAACATTCACGCAAACCGAGAATAAGCGCACGCGTTAAGCGGAGTTTTGGGAATTCTGTCTATGGTTGCCAAAGTCCTCCTTTGCCGCAGGAATGCCCCCATGACCCTCGCCGCCTCGGCCGATTGCTCCCCCGATACGCAAGACACCCCGACCGGGCATGAGAAAGCCATCGATCTGCTGTTGCAGGACCGGGAGATGATCGCGCGCCTGTTGCGTGAACACCAGATGCTGCATGAGGCGTTTCACCACAGCCCGATTGCCTCGGCCATTACAGACCGCGAAGGCCAGCTACTGCTCTCCAATGCCTGCTATGATCGACTTCATGCCGCTGACACCGAAGGCCGCCTGACCTTTCCCGATGAACCGGGCCACGAGCCGCATGAATGCGATCTGGGCCATGGCGCATTGTACCGCATCCATGCCGATGCATTACCGAATGGCATGGTCGCCCGCACCGCCACCAAGCTTTCCGCCAAAATCGCCGCCGACCCGCGATATGAGGTCGAAATACAGCGCATCCGTGATGAAGCCGAAGCCCAGATTCGCGCGAAATCCGACTTTCTGTCCAATATGAGCCACGAAATCCGCACGCCGATCAACGGGCTGCTCGGCATGGCCAGCCTTCTGGCCGAATCGGGGCTGTCCAAAGGCCAGCAGATGTATGCCGATGTGGTTTTGCGCTCCGGCGAGGCGTTGCTGGCGATCACCAACGATATTCTGGACCTGTCGAAGATCGAGACGGGACAGATGGATCTGGACCGCATTTCCTTCGACATCACCGATTGCATCGAGGAAACCGCGACCCTGTTCGCCGCCAATGCGGATGAAAAGGGTCTCGACCTGATCGTGCGAATCGATCCGGCGCTTCCTTGCCGTCTGATCGGCGATGAAAGACGGCTGCGTCAGGTCGTCACCAATCTGCTCGGCAATGCGATCCGGTATACGGAAGCCGGGCATGTTATGCTCGATCTGGATGCCACGCTGCAAAGCCGCGATGATGGCCGCCGGGTCGCGCGGCTTACCTGCCGCATACAAGATACCGGACCGGGCATCCCCGCCGATCGATGCGCGATGATTTTCAACCGCGCCCCCCATGCGAAAAGCGGTGCCCCTTATGCAAAACAGGGAACCGGGCTGGGCCTTGCCATCGTCGATGCGCTTGTGACCATGATGGGAGGCACCATCGGCGTCGACAGCATCGAAGGCGAGGGAACGACCTTCCACTTCACGATCGATTTGCCTGTCGATGCCTCCGAAACCATGCGCACCGCGAATGAGGCGTCTCAGGGCAAGCGCGTGTTGCTGGTGGACAGCGCAAATGCCCGCCGAACCATTGTCACCGAAGCGATCAAGGCTTGGGGCTTCCAGGCCGTCTCATGCACCGGCATCCGCGAGGCGTTTGCCTTTATGGATGAAATGGATGCCCAAGGTCTCGGGGTCGATCTGGTCCTGTTGGGCGAGCATCTGGCCGAAGGCCCCGCCTCGCTGTTTACCGGGGCCTTGAAGGACCGGACGGGGCCACAGCCCCCGGTTATCCTGATGGCGCGGCTGGCATCCCTGTCGATCTGCGATGATCATGAGGAGGCGGGCGTCATGATGGTCGCGACCCTGCCCCGGCCCGTGCAGACCAAAACCCTGCTGGAAAGCATGGAACGCGCCATGCTCATGACACCGCGCCAGCCCAAAGCCCCAAAACCCGTCCCTGTTCCACGGCCCGCCCCGACCCCGCAACCGGCACAGGCCCCCACACGGGCACAGGTAACAAGCGCACCCAATGACACCGCAGGGCAGAATCCGGGCGATCAAGACGCCGCCCCTCCGGCACCGGCCCCTAGCGATCTCGATATCCTTGTCGCGGAGGATAACGAGATCAATCAGTTCCTGATCGAAGAAATCCTGCGCGACAGTGGCTATAAATATCGTATCGTCGGAGATGGCCGCGCGGCGGTGGATGCATGGCGGCAGGAACGCCCGCGCCTGATCCTCATGGATGTGTCGATGCCGATCATGAGCGGCGACGATGCCACGATGCAAATCCGCGCCGAAGAAGAGGGCAAGACCCGCGTGCCCATCATCGCCGTGACGGCCCATGCCCTGCGCGGCGATCGCGAACGGTGTATCCGGGCGGGGATGGACGATCACCTGACCAAGCCCGTAACAGTCGATTCGATCATGAATGCCGTCCATTACCATCTGCGAGACACGCGGATGCTGGCCAAGGCGTAGATCCGGGGCCACGGATGAACCGTGAAAAAAGGCTTGCAAATTTCACGGACGTGACGGAACCATCCTGACATGGATGGATCGGAACTTGCGGATTTATCGGGGCTTGGCGTTGACCTGCGTGCCCTGCGGCGCAGCCGGGGGGCGACCCTGACGGCGCTGGCCGCCGAACTGAATCGCTCGGTCGGCTGGCTCAGTCAGGTCGAGCGCGGTCTGTCCGATCCGTCGATCGACGACCTGCGGCGCATCGCGGCCATCTTTGGCGTGCCGGTCAGCTTTTTCTTTCGCAATGACGATGCACCGGAGGGCGAACGCGGCCATGTCGTGCGCGCCGACCATCGGCGCAGCCTTGGCAATGCCGTTGCAGGACTGACCGAGGAATTGCTTTCCCCCGATATCGGCGGCGCATTCGAGACGCTGCGCTGTACCTTTGCGCCCGGTGCCCAGCTCAAAACCGCACAGCAACGCGATACCGAGGAGGCGGGGTATATCGTCTCCGGCACCCTCGATCTGTGGATCGGCGACACCGTGTTTCACCTCGGTCCCGGCGATAGCTTCCGGCTGAACGGGGAACCGTATCGCTGGTACAACCCCGGTTCCATCCCGGCCATCGTCATCTGGACGATTGCCCCACCCGTTTACTGACATGACCCATTTACTGACATGAACAGAACCGCTTACGAAGGAGCCGACCATGGCTGATCTTCCCTCCCACGCCCGCGTTGTCATTATCGGTGGCGGCGCTGTCGGTGCCTCGTCGCTGTATCATCTGGCAAAGGCCGGTTGGACCGATTGCGTGCTGCTCGAAAAAAACGAACTGACCGCCGGGTCCACATGGCATGCCGCCGGAAACATCCCCAATTTTTCGGGCAATTGGGGGGTGATGAACATCCAGCGCTATTCGACCGAACTCTATCGCGGCCTTGGCGCGGCGGTCGATTATCCGATGAATTACAACGTCACCGGCTCGGTGCGTCTGGCCCATTCGAAAGAGCGGATGCAGGAATTCGAGCGCGCCATCGGCATGGGCAAGGCTCAGGGTCTCGATATGGAGATATGCTCTCTCGACGATCTGAAAGCCCATTACCCCTATCTCGAAACCCACGATCTGGCAGGCGGTCTCTACGATCCCTATGACGGCGATATGGACCCCTCGCAGCTGACTCAAGCCTTTGCCAAGGGCGCGCGGGACATGGGCGCGAAGATCATGCGCTTTTGCCCCGCCACGGGCGCAAGGCGCGAAAACGACGAATGGATCATCGAAACACCCAAAGGCGAAATCCGTTGCGACATCGTCGTGAATGCCGCCGGGTATTATGCCCGCGAGGTCGGTGCATGGTTCGGGCGCGAGGTGCCGATGGTGGTCATGAGCCATCAATACATGCTGACCGACGAGATCCCCGAACTGGAGGAATGGACCAAAGCCAATGGCGGTAAACTGCCCCTGCTGCGCGATGTAGACAGCTCTTATTATCTGCGACAGGAAAAGACGGGACTGAACCTTGGCCCCTACGAGCGCAACTGCGTCGCCCATTGGGTCGAGCCAAACGATCCGATGCCCGATGATTTCAGCTTCCAGCTTTATCCCGACGATCTGGAGCGCCTCGAATGGTATATCGAGGATGCGATGGCGCGGGTGCCGCTGCTGGGCACGGCGGGGGTCAATAAGGTCATCAACGGCCCGATCCCCTATACCCCCGATGGCAACCCGCTGATCGGCCCCATGCCCGGCGTGCCCAATGCCTTCGAAGCCTGTGTCTTCACCTTCGGCATCGCCCAAGCGGGCGGATCGGGCAAGGTTCTGGCCGAATGGGTGACCGAGGGGCAGACCGAATGGGATATGTGGTCGGTCGATCCGCGTCGGTTCACCGGATTTTGCAACCCCGATTACAATCTCGCCAAGGCCAAGGAAATCTACGGCCACGAATACGCGATGCATTTCCCCCGCCATGCATGGCCCGCCGGGCGCGATCAAAAAGTATCGCCCGTGCATGATCGCATCCTCGCGGCAGGGGGGCAGATGGGTGCCTATAACGGATGGGAGCGGGCGAACTGGTTCGCGAAACCCGGCGACGATACCTCCGAGGATGCAACCCAGACCTGGAACCGCGAGGGACCGTGGCTGCCCCGCATCCGCGAGGAATGCCATGCCGTGCGCGATGGCGTGGGCGTGCTGGACCTGCCCGGCTTCTCGCGCTTTGCCCTGTCGGGCACAGGCGCGGCGGCGTGGCTGCGCGGCATGATCACCGGTGGATTGCCCAAGATCGGGCGGATGAACCTGGGGTATTTCGCCAATGAACAGGGCCGCATCGTCACCGAGATGTCGATCATGCGCCATGGCGAGGACGCCTTTACCCTCATCACCGCCGCGAGCGCCCAATGGCATGACCGCGACTGGCTGATGCGGCATATCGCGGATGGCCTGACCCTGACGGATCATACGGATGCATACTCGACGCTGATCGTCTGTGGCCCGAAGTCCCGCGACCTGTTTGCACAGATTGCCGAGGCGGACCTGACCTTGCCTTGGCTGTCGCATCAACCCGCCAAGGTCGCGGGCTGCGAGGCGGCCCTCGCGCGGGTCAGCTTTGCCGGGGAGCTGGGCTGGGAAATCCATGCCACCATGGACAACATGCCCGCCATCTACGATGCGGTCATCGCGGCGGGGGCCACGCCCTTCGGCATGTTCGCCCTCGACTCCCTGCGGATCGAGAAAGGATACCGCGCGTGGAAAGGCGATCTCTCGACCGATTACACGGTTCTGGAGGGTGGCTTGGAACGCTTTATCCGCTGGCAGAAGGAAGGCTTTATCGGCAAGGCCGCACTGGAATCCCAGAAGCAGCAAGGCACGACACGGCGTTTCTCGACGCTGGTGGTCGAGGCGAATGGCTATGACGCGCCCTATATGTCGAATGTCTGGAAAGGTGACGAGATCGTGGGCGAGACGACCTCCGGCGCTTGGGGGCACCGGATCGACAAATCCGTCGCCCTTGGGATATTGCGCAACGACGCCGCCGAACCGGGCACAAAGGTCGAGGTCGAAATGTTCGGCCAGCGCTATCCTGCAACCGTGCAGGAGGATCAACCGCTCTGGGACCCGGAGAATGCGCGCCTGCGGGCATAACCCGCCCCCCCCGCCCGATCCGCCCTGCCCCCGATGCGGGGCGGGTCTCGAAACGCAAAGGACAACCCATGCCGACGCTCTCACCCCGCATCCAAACCATCGTCATCGGTGCCGATGACGGCTGGGGCGTGCAGGAAAAAGCGCGAGAGATGGAACGTGCCGGACGGGACATCATCCTCTTGACCATGGGCGACCATGATTTCCCGACCGCCGAGCCGATCCGCGATGCCTGTTGCGAGGCGCTGAAAGCCGGGCGCACCAGCTATGGCTCGATCCACGGAATTCAGCCCCTGCGCGAGATCATCGCAAAGCGGGCGGGGCCGGTCCATGGCATCGAGATCGACCCCGATCATGTGGTCGTCTCGATGGGCGGTCAGGCGGGCCTGTTCGCCGCCGCCATGGCCTGTCTCGATCCGGGCGACGAGGCCATCGTGATCGAACCGTTCTACGCGACCTATGACCAGACCATCCGGGCGGCGGGGGGGGTGCCCATCGCGGTACAGACCCACCCGGATGACGGATTTCAGCCCGATGTCGCGACCCTGCGCGCCGCCATCACGCCCCGGACGCGGATGATCCTGTGCAATTCGCCGAACAACCCCTCCGGCGCGGTCTATACCCGCGATACGCTGGAGGGGATCGCGGAGCTATGCCGCGACCATGACCTGTGGCTGGTCTCAGACGAGGTGTATCACTCGCAGGTCTATGAGGCGCCCCATCTCAGCCCCGTCTCTCTGCCGGGTATGCGCGAACGCAGCTTCATCATCGATTCGATGTCGAAATCCCATGCGATGACGGGGTGGCGGTCGGGGTGGATCATCTGCCCCGATATGACCGCCGCCGATTGTATCATCGATCTCTTTCTGACCAGCGCCTATGGCATCGCACCCTTTATCCAGCTTGCCATGCGCGCGGCTCTGGCGACGGGCAAGGGGCCGGAGCATGAGATCGCCGAGCGCTACCGCTATCGCCGGGATCGGGCAGTGGCGGCTTTGTCCCGCTCGACCCGCCTGAAAATCCATCCTCCGCAAGCGGCCATGTATGTCTTGATGGACCTGCGCCATTTCGTGACCGATGCCGAACGCTTCGCCTATGCCTTGCTGGAGGCAACGGGCGTGGCCGTGATGCCGGGGGACAGTTTCGGTACATCGACGGCGGGGCATATCCGCATCAGCCTGACGGCCCCTGAGGAAACGCTTGTGGAAGCCTGCACCCATATCGCGGCCTTTGCCGATACCTGGAGCGAAACATGACCGATATCGTCCTTCTCGACGGGGGAATGGGGCAGGAACTGATCCGCCGTTCGCCTGATGATGTAACATGGCTGTGGGGCGCGGTCGTGATGCGCGACTATCCGCATCTGGTTCAGGGACTGCACGAGGATTTCCTTCGCGCGGGGGCAAAGGTGCTGACGCTCAACACCTACTCCCTGACCCGCCCGCGCCTTGCGCTGAAAGACGCGGATGACATGTTCGATCCGATGCAGCGCGCGGCGGGCGAACTGGCCGTTGCGGCGGTGGATGCGCTGGGTGCGGATGCCGCCATCGCCGGGGGCTTGCCGCCGCTGGTCGGCAGCTATTCGCCCGATTCCGTCCTGCCCGTGACAGAAGCGGCACAGCATTTCGCCGAGATCGTGGCGTATCAGACCGATTACGTCGATCTGTTCATCTGTGAAACCATGTCCTCCATACAGGAAGCGCAAGGCGCGCTGATGGGCGCGGCAACGGCGGGCAAGCCGATCTGGCTGGCCTATACCACCGATGACGAAGACGGAACGCGTCTGCGCAGCGGCGAAACGCTGGCCGAGGGTGTCGCCGCGATCAAGGATGCGCCGGGCCTGGCCGCCATCCTCGTCAACTGTACCCGACCCGAATCGGTGGCCGCATCGATGCCGATCCTCGCAACGGGCGGTCTGCCCTTCGGGGCCTATGCCAACGGGTTCACGAAGATCGTGGCCAGTTACAAGCCCGGCTCGACGGTCAGCGAACTCGAAACCCGCACGGATCTGACCCCCGACGCCTATGCCGATTCCGCGATGGCATGGGTCGAGGCCGGGGCCACCATCATCGGCGGCTGCTGCGAAGTCGGACCCGCCCATATCGCCACCCTCGCCCAGCGCCTCCAAAGCGCGGGGCACAGACTTGTGAAACCGTGAAAACGCGCAGGATGCAAGGCCCGCCCAGCCAATCCGCGATGCCCTGAATTGACCGTCTCTGACACTATTCCTGACCCTGCACCTGATCCGTGAGGAACGCTCGATGACCACCCTCCCCTCCCATGCCCGCGCTGTCATCATCGGGGGCGGCGTTGTCGGCTGTTCCGTCGCCTATCACCTGACGAAACTCGGCTGGAAGGATGTGATCCTGCTGGAGCGCAAGCAACTGACCTCCGGCACCACATGGCACGCGGCGGGCCTGATCGCACAGCTACGGGCAACCCAGAACATGACCCGGCTGGCGAAATATTCGCAAGAACTCTACGGCACGCTGGAGGAGGAAACCGGCGTCGCCACCGGGTTCAAGCGCGTCGGCTCGATCACCGTCGCCCTGACCGACGAGCGGATGGAGGAACTGCGCCGTCAGCTCTCGATGGCACGGGCCTTCGGGGTCGAAGTCGACGAAATATCGCCCAAGGAGGTCAAGACCCGCTACGAACACCTGAATATCGACGGCGTGGTCGGCGGCGTCTGGCTGCCCAAAGACGGTCAGGGCGACCCGGCCAATATCGCTCTTGCGCTGGCCAAGGGCGCGCGGATGCGCGGCGCACAGGTCGTCGAGGGCGTCAAGGTCACCGGCATCACGCGCGATGATGGCCGCGTCACCGGCGTCGAGACGGATCACGGCGCGATCACGGCGGATTACGTGGTCAATTGCGGCGGCATGTGGGGCCGCGAGGTCGGCAAGATGGCCGGTGTCGATGTGCCGCTTCAGGCCTGTGAACATTTCTACATCGTGACCGAAGCGATCGAGGGCCTCACGCAATTGCCGGTCCTGCGCGTGCCGGATGAATGCGCGTATTACAAGGAAGATGCGGGCAAGATGCTGCTCGGAGCCTTCGAGCCGAACGCGAAGCCCTGGGCGGTGGATGGCATACCCGAAGATTTCTGCTTCGACCAATTGCCCGAAGATTTCGACCATTTCGAGCCTATTCTGGAAAGCGCGGTCGGGCGTATGCCCATGCTCGGTGAGGCGGGAATCCATACGTTCTTCAACGGCCCTGAAAGCTTTACCCCCGATGACCGCTATCTGTTGGGCGAAGCCCCGAATCTGCGCAATTTCTACGTGGCGGCGGGGTTCAACTCGGTCGGCATCCAATCCGCCGGGGGGGCCGGGATGGCATTGGCGCAATGGATGGACGATGGCGAAGCGCCCTTCGATCTATGGGATGTCGATATCCGCCGGATGCAGCCCTTCCAGAACACCCGTCATTATCTCGTCGAGCGGGCGAAAGAAGCGCTCGGCCTGCTCTATGCCGACCATTTCCCCTATCGCCAATTCGAAACCGCCCGCGGCCTGCGCCGGTCTCCCCTGCACGCACAGTTGCAGGAGGCAGGGGCTGTCTTCGGCGAGGTGACGGGGTGGGAACGCGCGAACTGGTTCGCCAAACCGGGGCAGGAGCGCGAATACCGCTATAGCTGGGGCCGCCAGAACTGGTTCGACAATGCCGCCGCCGAACACCGGGCCGTGCGCGAGGATGTGGGCCTGTTCGATATGTCCAGCTTCGGCAAGCTGCGGGTCGAAGGACCGGATGCCGAGGATGTGCTGCAACGGCTTTGCGGTAATGACGTCGCGGTCGCACCGGGCAAGATCGTCTATACCCAATGGCTGAACGAGCGCGGCGGCATCGAGGCGGATGTGACCGTCACGCGCCTCGCCAGCGACAGCTTTCTGGTTGTCACCCCCGCCGCAACCCCCCAGCGCGATATTGCTTGGGTCAAGCGCCAGATGCCCGATGCCGCCCGCTGTGCCGTGCTCGACGTGACGCCGATGGAGGCGGTCATGGTCGTCATGGGGCCGCGCGCACGCGCGGTGCTGCAACCCCTGACCAGCGCCGATCTGTCCAACGACGCCTTTCCCTTCGGCACGATGCAGGAAATCGATTTCGGCATGGCCCGCATTCGCGCCCACCGCGTCACCTATGTCGGGGAACTCGGATGGGAGCTGTATGTCAGCGCGGAAATGGCCGGATATGTCTATGAGCGGCTGATGGGTCGCGATGCCCCGACCGAAGCGGGGATCAAGCATTGCGGGCTGCATGTCCTCGATTCCTGCCGCATGGAAAAAGCCTTCCGCCATTACGGCCATGACATCACCGATGAAGATCACGTGCTGGAAGCGGGTCTCGGATTTGCGGTCAAGACCGACAAACAGCCCTCGAAATTCGGCGATTTCTTCGGTCGCGATGCGGTATTGCGCAAGAAACAGGAGGGCGTCGCGCGCCGGATGATCCAGTTCAAACTGGATGACCCCGAACCGCTGCTCTATCACAATGAGCCAATCCGCCGGAATGGCGAGATCGTCGGGTTCCTGACCAGCGGCAATTACGGCCACCATCTCGGCGGAGCGATGGGTCTGGGCTATGTTCCCTGTGCCCAACCGGGCGAGAAGGGGCCGGAAATGCTCGCCGATACCTACGAGATCGAAGTCGCCGGTACGCGGGTTGCGGCAAGGGCCAGCCTCAAACCGCTCTACGATCCCAAATCTGAGCGGGTGAAGGCGTAGGCGCAGGCGCTATCCTGCCGCCGCGTCCATTCGCGTCATCCTGCGGGGGATTGTACGGGATGCCTTCGCACCCTAGATTGATCGGCGACATAAGGGTGAGCCAAAGAGTGTCAGGAAATGCGCAATTCTTGATCCGACTTGATCGCCGATCGCTCTAGATGACACTGTTATCGCCCCTCACGCCGGAGAATACGGATGGCCGTCACCCCCGACGAGACTGCGCCAAAGAGCAAGGAACCTCAGGTCAAGGGCAGCGCTTGGGTCAAGCTGTTGCTCGAACTGGGGCCGCTGATGGTCTTTTTCTTCGCCTATAATCAGGGCGAATTGATCGGAGAGTGGCTCGGCTATCCCGACATGAAGCCGATCATCGCGGCAACGGTGGTCTTCATCCCCACCATGATCGCCTCGGTTCTCGCCTCGTTCTGGATCACGCGCGAGGTGGCGGTGATGCCGCTGGTCAGCCTCGTGCTCGTTTGCGTGTTCGGGGGGTTAACCATCTGGTTAAACGACGAAACCTTCATCAAAATGAAGCCCACGATCCTCAACCTGATCTTCGCCGCCGTGCTGATGACCGGGCTGTATTTCGGCAAGATGTTCCTGAAACTGATTTTTCAGGAGGGATGGTCGATCACCGATCGCGGCTGGTATCTTCTGACGATCCGCTGGTCGATCTTCTTTGTCTGCATGGCCCTGCTGAACGAGATCATCTGGCGCAATTTCTCGGAGGAATTCTGGGTGAATTTCAAGGTCTGGGGCAACCTGCCCATCACGATGATCTTTGCGGTCTTCCAGATGCGGCTGGTATTCCAGCACCCCTTGCCCGAAAATGAAGACCCCGCATCATGAAAGCATCGATCGCGGGCACAATCGCAAGCGATCAATTTTCTCTAAATTTGCCTGCAAACAACTCTGAAATGAATATTAGGCTTTTATATACAATAAAATTTTGATTTTATTTTACGCAATACATCATATCGATCAATATACCCGATATATTTTTAAGTGAAACCTTCGGATATAAAAACAAATTAAATCATGATGCGCGATCCTTCGGTGGTGTAACCATAGATGGCGGTCGTTCAAGATGAAAAATCTCATTCATAAGTTTTGGAAAGATGACAAAGGGCTGATCTCCATCCTTGGCGGTGTCATGATTGGCCTGTTGACGATGACGGTCTCTTTTTCGGTCGATTACGCACGGTCTGTACAAGAAAAGACAAAGATTTCGCGCGCTGCCGATGCTGCAACGCTGGTCGCTGCGCGCAGTTTCCGCGATGGCAACACAAAAGAAGAATCCATCGCCCACGCCGAAGACTTTTTCAAGAATGCAACGCAAGATATCAAAAGCGCAACGATCGCGACCAATTTCGATGTGAGCGAAATCAAAGAAGAGAGACAGATCACCGCAAAAGTCTCTGTCGATGCGGAATTCGACAGTATCTTCAGAAACGGCTCGCTGGATATTTCGATCCCGGCAATGATCAAATCCGAAGCAAACATCGTGGAAACGGTGCAGGATCTCTATCTCGTCCTGCTCGTGGATTCCACCGGCTCGATGACGCAATTGATCAACAGCGTGCGCGATGCGGCGCGTAACCTCGAAAGCGAAGTGCGCGAAAAGCTCGTCGAGAAGGGGCTTGAATTCAACCGCCTGTTCGTCAAGGTCGCCTTCTTCGGCGATATGCGCCTCGACCAACAGCCCTATGGGTGGCGCGAATCTCCCCTCTACAATCTCGGCGACGAACAAGACACCAATGATTTTCGCCATTTCGTTGCGGCAACCCCGACCTATTACGGGTACGATCTGCCGGAATCGAGCCTCACCAGCATCGCACATATGCTGACCGCTCCGCTGCCCGAGCCGCTGGTCGCTGACAACACGGTGCAGGCAATCGTCGTCTGGACGGATGCCGCCGGTCTCCCGCTCGATCATTCGAAATTGCAGGACGACGTGACCGTTAACCTGTACAAAAAATATGGCGAGCTGGGCAGGAGTAACCGATATCGCTTCGTACCAGGGTATTCGTGGTACAATTTCAAATTCTACCGATACTTCTATAATGAAGAGGCCGAGTTCGACGGCGATGCCATCGGCACCGAAGAATCGCCTCCGAGCTATGGCTGTTGTTCGACCTTCGAGGTTTTCGAAGATCGCTGGCGGCGCGGCGGGGCAGTACCGCTGAAACGGCGAACCCTGGGCCTGATCGTCCCGACCACGATGCAGCCCTGGACGACGATGACCAACTGGCCGAATGTCACCATCCGTGATTTTGCGGTGCCCAGCGCAGAAGGGATTATCGACGATGTTGTCGATACGCTGGGGGGTAGCTACTCGCCGCTGGTGCTGTCGCGATAAGAACGCCCGACAGTCAGCAGGCAGAGCGTGAAACCGGCGCCGGGATGGACTATATCTGTCCCGGTAACGGGGACCGCCATGAATATACTCGCCGATTTTGCCGATGACGCCCTGCGCCTGTTCGAGGATACGACCCGGCGGGCGGGGGCTGTGTTCGAGCCTTCCTTGCGGATCGGCGTTACGGGCCTGAACCGTGCGGGGAAGACGGTCTTCATCACGTCGCTGATCGCCAATCTCTTGGAACGCGAGCGCATGACACGCCTGTCCGCCCAGCGCGATGGGCGGATCGAGGCGGCGATGCTGCGCCCCCAGCCCAGCGCCGATGTCCCCCGCTTCGATTACGAGGAGCATCTGGCGGCCATGACGGGGCCAAACCCCGCATGGCCATCGAGCACCCGCCGCACCAGCGAATTGCGCCTGTCGATCCGGTTCCGGCGCACGGGGCTGTTATCGGGCTTGGCGGGTGATGGCGTGCTGCATCTGGATATCGTGGATTATCCGGGGGAGTGGTTGCTCGACCTGCCATTGCTCAACACCCCTTGGGCCGATTGGTCCCGCCAGAGCATCGAGGCGGCCCGTCGGCCAGAGCGCATCGGCCATGCCGGGGCATTTCTGGCATGGGCCGAAAAAGTGGACGGCACCGCATCGGTGGACGAGACGGAAGCGCGCGAGGGGGCCGCGCTCTTTGCCGATTACCTGAAGGCTGCGCGACAGGCGGGACTGAGCGCGATCTCGCCGGGGCGGTTTCTGATGCCGGGCGATCTGGCGGGAACCCCTGCGCTGACCTTTGCGCCACTGCCCGATCCCGATGGCCCGCATGACAGCCTCGCGCGGCTGATGCGGGATCGGTACGATGCCTATCGCCGGTTCGTGGTGAAACCGTTCTTCCAGACCCATTTCGCCAAGGTCGACCGGCAAATCGTGCTGATCGACGCCTTATCGGCGGTGGATGCGGGGCCGCGCGCCGTGGCCGATCTGCGCAAGGCGATGAGCGATATCCTCGATTGCTTTCGCCATGGGGAGAAAAGCTGGCTTGGGCCGATCTTCGGGCGGCGGGTAGACCGGCTGCTCTTTGCCGCGACCAAGGCCGACCATGTGCATCACACCCAACATTCCGCGCTTCAGGCGATCACGGCGGCACTGGTACGCGAGAGCATCGAGCGGGCATCCTACAAGGGCGCACAGGTCGAGGCGCTGGCACTGGCCAGCCTGCGCTCGACGGTCGAGCAGACGGTGGAGGAAAACGGCGAGACGCTGCATTGTGTGCGCGGGCGGTCGCTGGGATCGGGCGAGGAGGTGGTGGTCTATCCGGGGCAATTGCCCGAAGACCCCGCCACCATCGTCGATGCCTCGCGGCACGGGCACGGGGAGGAGGGCTGGCTGTCGGAGGATTACGGCTTCATGCGCTTTGCCCCGCCGATCCGGTCGGGAAAGCCGGGATACGGTCCCCCGCATCTGCGCCTCGATATGGCGGCGGAGTTCCTGTTCGGGGACAAGTTGCAGTAACATCCATCCGACTCGCACGGGGGCAACCGAGATAGAACACCATGCCGTGACCGCCTGCCCCGTTGTGGACGACACAACATCTTGCTACGAATCGGCGCAGGGTATTTTGGATGGAGACGACGCTTGGCCGGGGGAAACGAGACTGAAGACCGGGCCAAGAGCCGCAAGATCGGTTTGCTGCGCCGCCTGTTGCCCTTTTTCCGGCCTTACAAGCTGTATGTGCTCGCGGCGACGCTGGCCTTGCTGGCGGCGGCGGGGTTCATGCTCACGATGCCGATTGCACTGCGCCGGGTAATCGATCTGGGATTCGATCCCGAAAAGGCCGATTACATCGACAAATATTTCATCGCCTTGATCGGCGTTGCCGCTGCGCTCGCCATCGCGACGGCGCTGCGATTCTATTTTGTCTCGCGCCTCGGCGAGCGGGTGGTGACCGATCTGCGCCGGGCGGTCTATGACCACGCCATCGGCATGTCGCCCCGCTTCTTCGAGACGATCCGCACCGGCGAGACGCTCTCGCGCATCACGACCGATACGACACTGATCCAGAGCCTCGTGTCGAGTTCGGTATCCATTGCCCTGCGCAATGTGCTGCTGTTGCTGGGCGGCATCGTGATGCTGTTCTTCACCAGCGCCAAGCTGACGGGTCTCGTGCTGTTGCTGGTGCCGCTGGTCATCGTGCCCATCGTCATGGCGGGGCGCAAGGTGCGCGGCTTCTCGCGCGATGCACAGGACAAGCTGGCCGAAAGCTCGGCCATCGCGGGGGAAACGCTGTCGAGCATCCGCGACGTGCAGAGCTACACCCAAGAAGACGCCGTGCGCCTGCGCTTTGGCGAGGCCACCGAAGGCTCGTTCGAGGCCGCCCGAAAGCGGATCGCGGCACGGTCCCTTCTGACGGCGGTGGTGATCTTTCTGGTCTTTACCGGCATTGTCGGCGTCATGTGGATCGGCGCGCGGGATGTCATCTCCGGCACGCTGAGCGCGGGCGAATTGGGGCAGTTCATCCTCTATGCCCTGCTGGTCGCGGGGGCGGTCGGCGCGCTGACGGAAATCTGGACGCAGGCGCAACAAGCCGCCGGGGCAACCGAACGACTGGTGGAGATTCTCGACAGCGAAGCCGATATCAAGCCCCCTGCCAACCCTGTCTCCCTGCCCGCCGTTCCGCTTGGGGAAATCGTCTTCGAGAACGTATCCTTCAGCTTTCCAAGCCGCCCCGACGAACGGGCGCTCGACGCCCTGTCGCTGCATATCGCCCCCGGCGAGACGGTGGCGGTGGTCGGACCATCCGGCGCGGGCAAGACGACGCTGTTCCACCTGCTCCAGCGGTTCTACGACCCCGCAAAAGGGCGGATCACGCTTGACGGGGTGGCCCTCGACGAGGCCGATCCGCAGGCCGTGCGCGCCCGCCTCGCCGTGGTACCGCAGGAACCGGCGATCTTCGCCGCCAGCGTGCTCGACAATATCCGCTTCAGCCGCCCCGAAGCGAGCGAGGCGGAGATCCACGATGCCGCCAAAGCCGCCGCCGCGCATGACTTCATCCATGCCCTGCCCGACGGCTATGCCACACAGGTCGGCGAACGCGGCGTCATGTTGTCAGGGGGACAGAAACAGCGCATCGCCATCGCCCGCGCGATCCTGCGCGATGCCCCCGTCCTGCTGCTGGACGAGGCAACCTCGGCGCTGGATGCCCAGAGCGAGCGCGATGTGCAGGATGCCTTCGAGCGTCTGTCGCAGGACCGCACAACCCTCGTCATCGCCCACCGCCTCGCCACGGTCAAAAGCGCCGACCGCATTCTGGTGATGGAAGGCGGGCGCATCGTGGCGACCGGCACCCATGACGAATTGGTCGAGCAAGATGGCCTTTATGCCCGCCTCGCCCGCCTGCAATTCACCGATCTGCGCGCGGTGGAGGCAGGCGAGCGCCTCGATACGATAACGGTCGAGCCGGAGGCGGTATCGGCCCGATAGAGTGATCCGCGATCATTTCAGGCTATCCCAGATCGAGCACCACGATCTCCGGCGGCGAACCAAAGCGGATCGGGGCGACGGAGCATCCCAAGCCCCCCGATACGACCAGATGACGCCCCTCCTCGACCGCATGGCCATAGGCATAGCGATTGCCATAGCGCGACGGAACAATCGGCGACCAACCGAACAGGCGCACCTGACCCCCATGGGTATGGCCCGACAGGGTCAGTGACACGCGCGCTGGCACTTGCGGAAAGATATCCGGCTCATGGGCCATCAGCAGGACGGGCGCATCATCCGTGATCTGCGCAAGTGTGGCGGGCAAATCATCGATCCCGCGCCAATTGCGTTGCACGGCGTTCGGGGTAAAGGCCATCTGATCGCCCAGACCCGCAAGCCATAGGGGATGGCCTGCCTTTTCCAGCCGCACCGCGCGATTCTCCAGAACCGGAATGCCCATAGCGGCAAGCGCCTGCCCCGCTTCGGTCGGCCCGGCCCCGCGCGCCTGCGCCGCTGCATCCTCCCACCAATCGTGATTGCCGAGAACGGCATGCACACCCAAAGGTGCAGACAAGCCCGCCAACAGCCCCGCCCATTCCTCCGGCGGTGTATGCCGCGTTGCGAGAGACATCCCGGAGACGTAATCGCCCAGCAACAGCGTCACATCCGGCGAGAGCGCATTGGTCCGCGCCACAATCCGCTCAATGCGCGCACGGGGCATCCACGGCTCGCAGGCATGCAGATCGGTCAAGACCGCCACCCGCAGTTTCAGCCCCCGCGTCCAGCCCGGCGGCGTAAAGGCATAGCGGGTAACGCGCAGGCGATAGAGCGGCTCAATCGCGAGCGCATAGCTGCCCATCAGCGCCGAGGCCAGCGCACCCAACCCGACCACCCGAAGGAAATTCCGCCGGTTCACAAGGCAGGCAATGCACGTTCCAGCACCGCCCGCAGGGATTCATGCTGCGGCGGCAGAAGCAACGCTTCGCCCAGAGTATCCAGCGGTTCGTCGGTCGCAAAACCCGGTTCGTCGGTCGCGATCTCGAATAATATCCCCCCCGGCGTGCGAAAATAGATCGCCCAGAAATAGCTGCGATCAATGACCGGCGTCACGTTATACCCCGCCGCGATCAGCGCTTTGCGAACCGTCAGTTGCGCCTCCCGATCGGGCACGGCAAAGGCGATGTGATGCACGGACCCCGCCCCTTGGGTAGCGCGGGGCATATCTGGCCGCAGATCGAGATCGAGCACCGAGGCGCGCTTGCCCCTCACCCGATAGCGGGTGACGCTGCCCTGCGTGCCCTCTGGGACATAGCCCATCAGGCGCAGCAAGGCATCCATTTCCTCCGCCTCGGCCACCCGCAGCGAGGCGGAGTGAAACCCGCGCGGGGCAAGGGCGGGGTCGAGGGTGCCGGACCATAACTGTCCGACCGCATTATCCGTCGCGACCAGAATGATCGCTTCGCCATCAGGCCCGGTCAGGTGCAGGCGGTCCTCGTCAAAGAGCGTATCGCGCCGCGCCCCCCGATACTGGCGCGCCCATTCCGCCAAGGCCGTCTCAGGCACCGCATAGGCGATATGCCCCACCTCCCCCACGCCCCGCCGGGCGCGGCTAATATCGGGAAAGGGAAAATACGTCATGACCGTACCGGGCGTGCCCACCCGGTCGGCATAATAGAGGTGATACACCTCCGGCGCGTCGAAATTCACCGTCTTCTTGACCCGCCGCTGACCCAGCGATTGGGTGAAGAACGTATTATTCGCCACCGCATCGCTCGCCATGGCGGTAATATGATGAATACCCGTGATATGCTCGATCATTGACTCTATCCGCAGCGTTTCGCCTGCCACAGCTTTATGTGCAGCAAATGGGACCAGCCGAAGGCGAATTCCGTATCGCCATGGGCGCCGAGATGGTCGAGGCGCTCTTTCGCCTCGTCCTTATGTATCCAGATGACCCCCGACATCCGCTGCGCCAGACCCTCGATACGATCGAGAGTACTCATGAGATCAGCAATCTGCGGAGCGTCAAGCGGCAGTTTCGGAACCGCAATATTCAGGTCAGCAAGCGGCATGGGGGGGCCTCTCAGGGGGCGGGGATCGCCCGTGCAGTCTATCAACCGCACCGCGAACCGTGAAGCCCGTCGCTCAATTGCGCTCGAATGTCGTTTGCAAGTCGGCCCCATTGGCAAAGCGCGCGTGAAGCGGCTGCGGGCCGGTCGGGTTGAAAACGCTGCTGATCGTCAGCGCGGTATCGGCCACAAACACGAGAACAGACACAAGCAAACGCGTAAACATGGTTACAAATCCCCTTTCCGAAGGAAAATTGTACCATAGAGAACCATGTCAGGCGAGCCTTAGAGTGCTCGCCGGTCACGTCAGGACATCCCTTGTCCTCACACGGCGCCAGAAGCCATACTGTGTATATACATAAGGGCGCCCCGTTATGGGCCAGCGGCAGCGCGTTTCGGACTATTTGACATTTTCGACAAGGATCGCCCTGAAGTCATTGACATTCGTGAGCGTCGGGCCGGTAACGATGCGGTCATCGAGACGCTCGAAGAAGGTGTGTCCGTCATTGGCGGCCAGCATCGCGCGTGGATCGAGACCCGCGCGCCGCGCCCGGTGCAGGGTACTCGGATCGACAACCGCCCCGGCCACCTCCTCCGCGCCATCCACACCATCGGTATCGCAGGCGATGGCGTGAATGCCCGGCGTCTCGCCCAGTGCCTCCTCAAGCGCGAGGGAGAGCGCAAGGGCAAACTCGACATTACGGCCGCCCCGCCCCTCGCCCCGCACGGTCACCGTCGTCTCCCCGCCCGAAATCAGGACGCAAGGGCAGGGCAGCGGCTGACCGTGGCGGCGGGTCTGGGCGGCGATGCCCGCCATGACCTTTGCCACCTCACGCGATTCGCCCTCGATGGCATCGCCGAGGATGAGCGGGGTCACGCCCGCATCCCGCGCGACCTGCGCCGCCGCCTCCAGCGATAATTGCGGGGCGGCGATGATGCGATTTTCGGTGCGGGCAAGGCGTGGATCGTCGATGCCGGGCGGTGGGTTGCCACCTGCAAGCTGCGCGCGCACCGAATCGGGGATGTCGATGCCATAGCGCTGCAACAAGGCCAGTGCATCCGCCGGGGTGCTCGTGGTGCCGACCGTGGGACCGGAGGCGATGGTGCCCGGATCGTCGCCCGGCACGTCCGAGATCATCAGCGACAGAACCCGCGCCGGAAACGCCGCCGCCGCCAATCCACCGCCCTTGACCTCGCTCAGATGCTTGCGCACGGTGTTCATCTCGCCGATATGCGCGCCTGAGCGCAGCAGGGCGGTGTTGACCGCGCGTTTTTCCTCCAGCGTGATGCCCGCCGCCGGGGCCGTCAGCAACGCCGAACCGCCCCCCGAAATCAGCGCCAGCACCATATCATGCTGGGTCAGACCCGCCACCGCATCGAGAATATCGAGGGTCGCCATCTCTCCCGCCCGGTCGGGCACGGGATGGGCCGCCTCGATGATGCGGATACGCGCGCACGGGGCGGCATGGCCATAACGCGTGACGACAACCCCCTCCAGCGGCCCGGTCCAATGCGCCTCCACCGCCTGCGCCATCCGGGCGGATGCCTTGCCTGCGCCGATGACGACCAGACGCCCCGTCACATCGCGGGGCAGGTGGCGCGGCACGCAGCGCATCGGATCGGCGGCGGCCACCGCCGCATCGAACATCGCCGTCAACAGGGCGCGGGGTCTGTCATGCATCGGGTCCCTCCGTCGCGGGCATGGGGCGGATAGGGCTACCGCACCCCAAGGAATACGGATCCAAACTGACCCGAAATCCATCGAAAGTAAAAGCGTTACACGACCGGACTATACTAAGTTTGGTTTTAATTGAGCGCCGGATGTACTAGAAATCGAATCATAAATTGAGACCGATCCGCTCACCGAAAGGCATCCATGCGCATTCCATTCGCCCGCCACGCCCGCCAAGGTTGTCTTAACACCTGATGTTTCTCGTTTGTGGTGAAGCCTTATACGATCTGTTCGCATCGGGGGACTCCGATGGCTCCGATATCGGCTTCGATGGACGGATCGGCGGGTCACCGATGAATGTCGCCATCGGCATGGCCCGGTTGCAAGTGCCCACGGCCTTGCTGACGGGCATCTCGACCGACCTGCTCGGCTCGCGTATTCTGGCCGCACTCCTGCGTGAAGGCGTCGATACCCGCTATATCACGCGCAGCGGGCGACCCACGACCCTCAGCCTTGTGGGGCTTGATGGCGCGGGGCAGCCATCCTACGCGTTCTACGGCAATGGCTCGGCGGATTGTAGCCTGACGGAGCATGATCTGCCTGTGCTGGACAGGACGGTCAAAGGGCTGCATTTCGGCTCCTATGCCATCGCGGTCGAGCCGGTCGCGACGGCTCTTGCTGCTCTGGCCCAGCGCGAGTCGTCGCGCTTCATCTCGCTCGATCCCAATGTGCGCATTACGGTCGAACCGCGCCTGAATACATGGCGACGGCGGATCAATGCGATGCGCAAGCGGGCCACGCTGATCAAGGTCAGCGATGAAGATCTTGCGCTCCTCTACCCCGATACCGACCCCCTCGAAACGGCCAGAGACTGGGCGCAGAGCGGGCCATCCATGGTGGTTCTGACGCGCGGGGGCGACGATGTAATCGCCTATCGCGGCACAGACGAGATCCGCGTGACCCCGCCCCGAGTCGAGATCGTCGATACCGTTGGGGCGGGCGATGCCTTTCAGGCGTCTTTGCTTGCATCCCTCGCGGCAAAACGCGATCCGGGGGACTTTCTGCGCGAGTCAGACAGGGATATACTACAGGAAATTCTGGCGCGGGCGGCGCGGGCGGCGGCCATCGTCTGCTCGCGGCGAGGGGCAAACCCGCCCCATCTCGAAGATCTCGAATAATCAAGACGACCATAAAATCCTTGGGAGGATACAGCGTGAACAAGACGATCAAGACCCTGTTGGGAGCGACGATGCTCGTGGCAACCGGCACCGGCGCCTATGCCGCCGACACCACCCTGACGATTGCCACCGTGAATAACGGCGACATGATCCGCATGCAGGGACTGACAGAGGATTTCACCAAGGCCAATCCCGGCATTGCGCTGGAATGGGTTACCTTGGAAGAAAACGTCCTGCGCCAGCGCGTCACGCAGGATGTGGCCACCAAGGGCGGTCAGTTCGACATCATGACCATCGGCACCTACGAGGTTCCGATCTGGGGCAAGCAAGGCTGGCTCGTCTCGCTGAACGACCTGCCCAAAAGCTATGATGTAGATGACCTGTTGCCCGCGATCCGGGGCGGCCTGACGGTCGATGGAGAGCTGTATGCCGCGCCGTTCTATGGCGAATCCTCCATGGTCATGTACCGCAAGGATCTGATGGAAAAAGCCGGGATGGAAATGCCCGAAGCGCCCAGCTGGCACGCCATCCGCCGCGCCGCCGCCCTCATGACCGACAAGGATGAAGGCATCTATGGCATTTGCCTGCGCGGCAAGGCGGGCTGGGGCGAAAACATGGCGTTCCTGACCGCCACCGCCAATTCCTTCGGCGCACGCTGGTTTGACGAGGACTGGAACCCGCAATTCGATTCACCCGAATGGAAGGAAGCGCTGACCTTCTATATCGACATGATGAATGCCTATGGTCCTCCGGGGGCATCCTCGAACGGATTCAACGAGAACCTCGCGCTGTTCCAGCAGGGCAAATGCGGCATGTGGATCGACGCCACCGTCGCCGCCTCCTTCGTGACGAACCCCGATGACAGCACGGTCGCCGACAAGGTCGGCTTTGCGCTGGCGCCCGATAACGGCCTCGGCAAGCGCGGCAACTGGCTCTGGGCGTGGTCGCTGGCCATTCCGGCGGGCACCGATGACGAGGATGCCGCGAAGAAATTCGTCGCCTGGGCAACCTCGAAGGACTACCTCGCGCTCGTCGCCGAAAACGAAGGCTGGGCCAATGTGCCTCCCGGCACGCGCACCTCGCTATATGAAAACGAGGAATACGCGAAGGTTCCCTTCGCGAAAATGACTCTCGACAGCATCAACTCGGCGGACCCGACCGCCCCGACCGTCGATCCGGTGCCCTATACCGGCGTTCAGTTTGTCGCGATCCCCGAATTTCAGGGCATCGCCACGGCGGTGGGTCAGCAGTTCTCGGCGGCTCTGGCCGGAACGACGGATGTGGATACGGCGCTGGCCAATGCGCAATCCCTCGCCACGCGTGAAATGAAGCGCGGCGGCTATCTGAAGTAATCGCGTCCTCCCTGCCCCGCCTGTCATATGGCGGGGCAGGGAACACGGTCTGAAAAGGAGCGTCCCCCATGGCGACGAAAGCCTCGCGCACCGCCGCCCGCGCCATGATGTCGCCCTCGGTGATCCTGTTGCTGGGGTGGATGCTCATTCCCCTTGCCCTGACGCTCTATTTCTCGTTCCTGCGCTACAATCTGCTGATGCCGGGCGGCAATCCGTTCGTCGGGCTTGAGAATTACGAGTATTTCTTCACCGACCCGGCCTTTCAAACAGCGGTCGTCAATACGCTGTTACTGGTTGGCGGAGTGCTGGTCGTAACGGTCGTGGGCGGTATTTTGCTGGCCCTGTTGCTGGATCAAGCGATGTGGGGACAGGGGATCGTCCGCATCCTCGTCATCGCACCGTTCTTCGTGATGCCGACCGTCTCCGCGCTGGTATGGAAGAACATGTTCATGAATCCGGTGAACGGTCTGTTCGCCTATCTGGCCCAATCCGTCGGGCTGGAGCCATTTGACTTTCTGGCCCATGCCCCCCTTGCCTCGATCATCGGCATCGTCAGTTGGCAATGGCTGCCCTTCGCGACATTGATCCTGCTAACCGCCCTGCAATCGCTGGATAGCGAACAACTCGAAGCGGCCGAAATGGATGGTGCCGGACCGTTTGCGCGGTTTCGGTTCATGGTGCTGCCGCATATGGCGCGGGCCATCACGGTCGTGATTCTGATCGAGACGATCTTCCTGTTATCGATCTTCGCGGAGATCCTCGTCACCACGAATGGCGGGCCGGGCAATGCCTCGACGAACCTGACCTATCTGATCTACGCTCAATCGCTGTTGCAATTCGATGTCGGGCTTGGCTCGGCGGGTGGCGTCTTTGCCATCATCCTCGCCAATATCGTTGCGATCTTCCTGATGAGGATGATCGGCAGAAATCTGGACGCCTGACCCATGGCCCGCGCAATCTCGACACATCGCAAGGCGCTGAACACGGCAATCGCATGGTTGATCGCGGCGATGATCTTCTTCCCGATCCTGTGGACTGTTCTGACCAGCTTCAAGACCGAGGCGCAGGCGATTGCCGATCCGCCACTGTTCTTCGGCTTTGACTGGACGCTGGAAAATTATACCACCGTGCAGGACCGCTCGAATTACTTCCGGCATTTCTGGAATTCGGTGGTGATCTCGGTCGGCTCGACCCTGCTGGGCCTTGCGCTTGCGGTGCCTGCGGCCTGGTCGATGGCCTTCGTGCCGTCGAAGCATACGAAAAACATCCTGATGTGGATGCTGTCGACCAAGATGCTGCCCCCCGTGGGCGTACTGGTGCCGATCTATCTGATTTTTCGGGATTGGGGGCTGCTCGATACGCAAATCGGGCTGGTGATCGTGCTGACGCTGATCAACCTGCCGATCATCGTCTGGATGCTCTACACGTATTTCAAGGAAATCCCCGGCGAAATCCTCGAAGCGGCGCGGATGGACGGAGCCTCGCTGAAATCCGAGGTCCTGTATGTCCTGTTGCCGATGGCGGTGCCGGGGATCGCCTCGACGATGCTGCTCAACATCATCCTCGCGTGGAACGAGGCGTTCTGGACCCTGAACCTGACCGCCGCAAAGGCCGCGCCGCTGACGGCCTTCATTGCCAGTTATTCCAGTCCCGAAGGGCTGTTCTACGCCAAATTGAGCGCCGCCTCGACCATGGCGATTGCACCGATCCTGATCATGGGTTGGTTCAGCCAAAAACAACTCGTGCGCGGGCTGACCTTCGGCGCGGTGAAATAGGGAGACGGGCATGGGTGCGATTACCCTCGAAAAAGTCACCAAGAGTTTTGGTGATGTGGATGTGATCCATCCCCTCGACCTGCGTATCGAGGATGGCGAATTCGTCGTTTTCGTCGGGCCGTCGGGCTGTGGAAAATCGACCCTGCTGCGCCTGATCGCGGGGCTGGAGGATACCAGTTCGGGCCGCATCGTGATCGACGGGGCGGACGCGACCGACGTGCCCCCCGCCAAGCGCGGCCTCGCGATGGTGTTTCAGTCCTATGCCCTTTATCCGCATATGACGGTTCGCAAGAACATCGCCTTTCCGATGCGGATGGCGGGTCTCGACAAGGCCGAACAGAACCGCCGGATCGAAGCGGCGGCGGCGGCGCTGAACCTGACCGACTATCTCGACCGCCGCCCCGGCCAGCTTTCGGGTGGACAGCGCCAGCGCGTCGCCATCGGGCGGGCCATCGTGCGCGAACCGGCGGCGTTCCTGTTCGACGAACCGCTCTCGAATCTCGATGCCGCCCTGCGCGTCGGGATGCGGCTGGAAATCAGCGAGCTGCATACCCGGCTCAAGACCACGATGGTCTATGTCACCCATGACCAAGTCGAAGCGATGACCATGGCCGACAAGATTGTCGTCCTGAGCGCGGGTCGGATCGAGCAGGTCGGCTCACCCCTCGATCTCTATCGCGAGCCACGAAACCTGTTCGTCGCGGGTTTCATCGGATCGCCGAAGATGAACCTTCTGACCGGCGCAGCGGCAGCAGAGCGCGGAGCCACCACCATCGGCATCCGCCCCGAGCATATCGCCGCCTCGCCCGATACGGGGCCTTGGCGCGGCATTGTCGGCGTGTCCGAGCATCTGGGATCGGATACTTTTTTCCATGTGCGGATCGAGGGGCGCGACGAGCCGATCACCGTGCGCGCGGATGGCGAGGTCTCGCTGCACCATGGCGATACGATCTATCTGACCCCCGACGAAAACCGCATCCATCGCTTTGGCCCGGACGGGCTGCGCCTCGCATGACCGGGCGGGGTGGGTCCTTAGCCCCGATCGATAGGCGGTCGGAATCAGCAATCGGCGGAAACTGGATGAACGGATGACCCTTCCCCTCTCTCTCGCGGCCCTCGACACCCTGCCCGCACAGGTCGCGCGCCCGGCCTATACGCGGGCCGATCTCAGCCCCGGAATCCTGCATTTCGGGGTCGGCAACTTTCACCGCGCGCATCAGGCGATGACGCTCGATCGCCTGTTTTCGATGGGCGAGGGGCGGGATTGGGGCATCGTCGGGGCCGGGATTTTCGACGGCGAGCGCAAGGGGCGCGATGTGCTGGCCGCACAGGACTGGTTGACAACGCTGGTCGAGCAGGAAGCGGATCGCAGCACGGCGCGGGTCATCGGATCGATGGTCGATTTCATCGAACCGGCCAATGCGCCCGCCATCATCGCGCGGATGCTGCAACCGGATATTCGCATCGTCTCGCTGACGATCACCGAGGGCGGCTACTTTCTGGATTCCGACGATGCCTTCGACCCCGCGCATCCCGCGCTACAGGCCGATGCCGCCCAGCCAGACGAACCCAAAACCGTGTTTGGGATCATCCTTGCAGGCCTGCGGGCGCGGCGGGCAGCGGGGCTGGCGCCCTTCACGATCATGAGCTGCGATAACATCCCCCATAACGGTGCGGTGACACGGAGCACGCTGACCGGCCTCGCACAGCTATCGGACCCCGGTTTCGCACAATGGATCACGGAGAATGTCGCCTTTCCCAATTCGATGGTCGACCGCATTACCCCCGTCACCGAAGACCGGGAGCGCCGGATCGTGGCCGAGGAATTCGGGATCGTGGATGGCTGGCCCGTATTCTGCGAAGGGTTTTTTCAGTGGGTGATGGAAGACACGTTTCCACTGGGCCGCCCCCCCTTCGAGAAAGCGGGCGTACAGTTCAGCACCGAGGTTGGGGCCTTCGAGGTGATGAAACTGCGGATTCTCAATGGTGGCCATGCGGCGATCGCCTATCCGGCGGGCCTGCTGGACGTGCCTTTCGCACGGGATGCCATGGACCACCCTCTGATCCGGCAATACCTCAACAAACTGACCCATACCGAAATCATCCCGACCGTGCCGCCAGTGCCCGGCACCGACCTGTCCGGCTATGCCGATCTGATCGAGCGGCGCTTCGCGAACCCCAAGATCGGGGATAAGATCGAGCGCCTGTGTTTCGACGGGTCGAACCGCCAGCCGAAATTCATCCTCCCGACCCTGCGCGCTGCACTGGCCACGGGGGGGCGGATCGAGGGGCTGGCGCTGGAATGTGCGCTCTGGTGCCGCTATTGCGCGGGCATAAGCGATAGCGGGGCGATAATCCCCCCGAACGATCCCGATTGGGCGGCCTTGACAATACGGGCACAGGCGGCACGCGAAACTCCGGGTATCTGGCTTGAGCTTGAGGCAGTCTATGGCGATCTGGCAGGCAATGACCGCTTTGCGGAGGCTTTTGCCCGGTGGCTGAACGCACTGGGGCGCGACGGTACAGCGGCCACGCTGCGCGCCTATCTCGATTTGGAGTAGAGTGTTCGCCGAACTATCCGGGTCTCGATCTCGCATGCAACGGGGGAAGCACCATGAATTTCACCTTCGACACCACCGCACGCTGCATCTTTCGCGAGGGCGCAGCGGATGCGCTTGGCGCGCTCTCGGCCTCCGTCCTGCCCCGTGGCAAGATCCTGTTCGTGACCGATGCGACGATCCGGGGGCTGGGGCTGGCGGAGGGCGCGCTGGCCTCGCTGGCAAGGGCCGGATACGAGGCTGTGATCTTCGACGCGGTCACGCCTGATCCCCCGGCACCGATGATCCTGCGCGCCGCCGATCTGGCCCGCGAGGCGCAGGTCGCCGGGGTCGTCGCCTTTGGCGGCGGCTCGACCATGGATACGGCAAAGCTGGCCGCCTATCTGGCGCGCTCGGCACAAAGCCTCGACACGATCTACGGGGTCGGAAAATGCACGGATGCCCGCCTGCCCCTCGTCTGCGTGCCGACCACCGGGGGCACGGGGTCGGAGGTGACGGCCATCTCGGTCGTGACGAAATCGGCGGAGGAGAAGATGGGCGTTGCCTCGCCGCAGCTCATGCCCGATCTGGCGGTTCTCGACCCGGCCCTGTCGGTCACCCTGCCCGCCGATCATACGGCGGCGACGGGGATCGACGCGATGGTCCATGCGATCGAAGCCTATACGACCAAGCTGAAGAAAAACCCGATTTCCGATGCCCTCGCGCTGGAAGCGCTGCGCCTGCTCGCCGCGCATATTCGCCGGGCGGTCGAGGCCCCGCAGGATCGCACGGCGCGGGGCGGCATGCTGCTGGGGTCGATGCTGGCGGGCAAAGCCTTTGCCAATGCGCCCTGTGCCGCCGTCCATGCCCTCGCCTACCCGTTGGGGGCGCGGTTCCACCTGCCCCATGGCCTGAGCAATGCACTGTTGCTGCCTGCGGTTCTGCGCTTCAATTGCGGGCATGTGGCGCAGGAATACGCGCATCTGGGCGGGGTGATCTTCGGCGAACCAAGCGCGGAGGCCCTGATCGATGGATTCGAGCGCCTCGGTCCCGATCTCGGCCTGCCCGCGCGCCTGTCTGACATGGCCATCACCGAGCCTGATCTGAGCGTCATGGCCAAGGACGCGATGGCCCAGACGCGCCTGTTGCAGAACAATCCGCGCGACGTGAGCGAGGCGGATGCCCTCGCGATCTACCGCGCGGCCTATTGACCGGCTGACAACCGCCAGCGGCCCTTGTAGCGCGACAGGCGCACGACCCCTGCCCTGACCCGCTCCTCCACATCGGCTTCGGTCAGGGTGAGGGTGGCCATGGGCTTGTCGGGCGTCGGCACGTAGATTTCCGATTGCGTGGCCAACTGCGCCGGGGTCGCGCGGCGGTTGCCATTGCGCACGATGGCGGCATAGAGCGCCCGGTCGCGCGGATCGTCGAAATAGCGCGAGGCGAGCAACTGGTTCCGGGCGACCATCTCGCCCTTGATCCGGTTGCCCAGATCGACCGACAGGGTATCGCGGATGCCTCCGCCGATGAAGGGCAGGCCCCGCCACAGATATGTTGCCACGAACCGTTTGACCCATGTGGTCAGCCCCACCTCGCGCATCAGCAGGGTCGCGACCCGCTCGGCGCGCCGGGCCGCGATGCGCTTGCCGGTCTCGAATTCCGCCAAGGACAGGCCCGGCCAGCGATCGCCCCGCTCCGCTCCCCCCGCCTCGCCGGGGGTCAGGCGGGGATAGAACGCGCCCGCCTCATCCACGAAATCGGGTAAAGCATCTTTGCCGACCTGAAGGATACAGGCCATGCCGTCCCCGACGCCGTGATTCAGATCGTTACGCCCTGCAAAGACAGGATTCTTGCTGTCGAGCACGAAGTATTTGTGCAAAAAGCTGCGGCAGTTATGCTGACCGAGGCGATAATCGTGCTCGCGGAAATTGCGGCTGAAAAACCCGCCAAAGCCCCCGACGAATCCGCTCGCAATGGCCATCGCCCCGCGCAGTTTTGCCCCGTCGGGGGTGGTGCGTGACGGGGCGATCAGAAAGCGCGAATGGATGCTCGAATCCGTGGCATTGAGCAATTCGGTCGGCTTGAACCGCGCTTGATTGATGAGAGAGGGCAAAAGACGTTTGATGGCAAACAAGACGCTCGATTCGCGGCGCTTTCCGGGGGCATCGTCGCTGGCGAGCGTCATTTCCGGGCCTTCGGGGAAGGGGTCGATCATGATGACGGCGCGGTTAGCGTCCCGCGCGCTGCGGGCATTGGGGGCCAGCCGCCATGTCTCCTGCGTCCGGTCGACATCGCGCAGGGCATAGCGGGCCAGCTCGAACGGTTCGTTATTGGCCACACCGCCATCCACGGCAACATAACCGATCGTCGCGACCGGGCCGGGGATGGTCTTGGGCAGGATCGGGCGGGGGCGGCGCTCATGGGGGTCGGTATCGATGGGCCATGCCCGGCCCTCCAGCTCCGCATAGCTGACATCGAGGCGACGCGATGACAGCCCCACGGGAAAAGCCCCGCTGGCCACCGCCGACCGCACCAGCCGCGCCCAGCCCGATGGCATCGGATCGCGGAAGACATCGCCAAAATCCAGCCGCGCACCGGGATCATCGGGGGCGCGCAGGCTGATCCCGCTATCGGCCCAGCGGCGCAGCCATTCGGACCGCCACGGATGCCGCCCCAGACCGCTGAGCCGGAAATGCTCGACATTGCCATGGGAGGCCATGACATGCCCGTGGCCATATCCGCCCCCATCGCCGCCAAAGCGCACCTCATAGGTGACACCCATCAGATTTGTCGTCGTCAGAAAAATCTCCAGATCTTCGGCGACAAAGCCCAATCCCTCACCCTCGGCCCCGCGCAAGACATCGGCGACCAGCGCCAGCGCCTCCTCGTCGATATGAGTGGAATCGAGGATCGAGGTAACGGGGCGGCTTTCACCCGTCTCATCCGCGCCCAGATCGCCCTCGCCCAGCAGGCCATGTCCGGCCCCATCGGTCAGGCGGATGCGCTCGACCCACAGCTCATGCAGCATCGGCAGGCCGGGGCGGAAGCGATCATCGGGGTCGAGGGGGACGACGCCCTGCACGAGACTGGCCGCCCCCAGCGCGGCACAGATGCTGCCAGCGGAGGCCCCGCTCATGACTTTCAGGATAACCTGATGATCGACCTCACCCGCCTGAAACCGCCGCTCATGCTCGGCAAGCGCCCGGAACAATGTGTCGAGAACCCCCGCCGTATACGCCCCCGCCGATACCGCCCCCGCCATGGCCAGGCCGATGACGAACGTGTTTTCCGGCGCAGCCTCGCGCCGTGCCTGACCTGATGCCATGGCTTGATCCCCTCGTTATCGTGGATGGAGTATGCCTAATCGGGTCTTGAATTGATACAACCCAACACCCTTGCATCAAGCATCCCATCGCCCTGCCCCGCCGTGCCACAGATCACATGGGCGCCTAGAGTAGCGATCGCCGATCGTTCTATATCTGCGCGCTCATCCGGTATCCGGGGGCAAAGGTCAGGCGGGCGGTTGTTGCGGGGCCGTGGTCGCCATGGGTCGTCCGGTCGATCACGAACAGGGCCTCGCCGGGCGCACAGGCCAGCATTTCAGCCTCTGCGCGGCTTGCCCCGGTCGCCATGAAGCGGAAATCGCCACCCGAAAAAGGCACATTCGCGACCAGCCACTCATTCGCGCCCAATACATCGAAATCGACCGACAGCGCAGCGGGCAGCAGGGCCGTATTGATCCAGCGATCCTCGTACATATAGGGCTTTCCATCCGCATGGTGCAGCGCCGTCAGGTGCAGCAGGGGCACGCCCGGCTCCACATCGAGACGGGCACGCATGTCAGCGGGGGGCACCGCCATTCGGCGCGACCGCAGCGCATAGCCATAGGCATGGCCGCGCCCCTCGATCTCCTGCCGGATCACGGGAATCCTGAGCACCGGATGGCGGGTCGGGTTGAGGGCGACCCGCGTGCCCGCCTTGCGGCGACGGTCCAGCAATCCACTGCTGGCCAGATCGCGCAAGGCCCGGTTGACGGTCGTGCGGGCACAGCCGAACTCGGCCGCCAAAGCGGCTTCGGTCGGCAACAGGTCACCCGGCTCCCATACCCGGCTGTTCAGGCGGCGCAGCACCTCGCCGCGCACACCCTGCCATGTGTTGAGATCGGCGGTCACAGGGCATCCAACAGGCCATGCAGGGCATGGCGATAGCGCGCTTCGATGCCAGCACGCCGAAAATGCCGCCCCCCGGTCACCAGATGCCGCCCGGCAGACCAGACATCGCGGACCATCCGGTCATCCCCCGCGAAGATATAGCTATCGAGAATCCCGTCGCCCTCGCGCCCCGACAAATCGACCGCCTGCCCATCCAGCGCAACGAGATCGGCCCAGAGACCCGGCGCAATCGCCCCCGTCTCGCGCCCGGCTGCCGCCGCGCCGCCCCGGACGGCCAGATCGAATAACCGCCGTCCGGTCGAGGCGGTGGATGTGGCGAGCGCCGCGCGGGACCGATCGCGCAACCGCTGCGAATAGTCGAGGGTGCGCAACTCTTCGGACAGGGAAATGCGGATATTCGAATCCGATCCGATGGCCAGCCGCCCCCCGGCATCGAGCCAGCGCACCCCGTCGAAGATCCCATCCCCAAGGCTGGATTCAGTGATCGGACACAAACCCGCAATCGCCCCGGACCGGGCCAGCGCCTCGGTCTCATGCGGTTTCATCTGCGTGCAGTGGATCAGGCACCAGCGGCCATCGACAGGCGCATTGTCCAACAGCCATTCGACCGGACGTCCCCCCCATGCCGCCGCCACCTCTGCCACTTCGGCGCTCTGCTCGGCGAGATGCATGTGGATCGGGGCCTCAGGGGCCAGCGCCGCCAGCCGGGCGAGACTGTCGGGAGCAACCGCGCGCAGGCTGTGGGGCGCGACCCCCAGTACCGTATCGGCAGGCAGGGACGCGATGGCCCCGCGCGCGCCATCGAACAGATCCGCGAACCGGGTATCGTCGTTTCGAAAGCGCATCTGCCCCGACACCAGATCGCGCCGGTCACAGCCGCCATACTGGTATTGTACGGGCAAGAGGGTCAGGCCGATTCCCGATTCCGCCGCCGCCGCCGCGATCCGCTCCGACATTTCAGACAGCCGGGCATAGGGCACGCCGCCGGGCTGGTGATGCAGATAATGGAATTCAACATTGGTGGCATAGCCCGCCTCTGCCATCTCCATCTGCACAAAGGCGGTGATCGCCTCCACATCATCGGGGGTCAGGCGGTCGAGAAAGCGGAACATCAACTGCCGCCATGTCCAGAACGTATCGCGCGGGTCCGGGCCGCGCCGTTCTGTCAGACCCGCCATCGCGCGCTGAAAGGCATGGCTATGGGCATTGACCGGCGCAGGCAGCAGGATGCCGACGCGCGTTCCCTCCGGCGGGGCATCGACTGTGACATGATCGATGCGCCCCGCCGCCCCGATAGAGACGCGCACATTCCGGCACCACCCCCCAGGCATCAGCGCCCGTTCCGCCCAGAGTATCGTCATGGCCTGTCCCGTCTTGACAAGGTTATTATGTGCATACATAAAAGCCTATCACCCCTCCAGATCAAGCGATATGATCCATGCTGCTCAGGAATCTCCGCCTCGCGACCATGGTGCAGGGCCGTGGCTACGGTCTCATCGATGCGGGGGCGGTGGCGATCGATGGCGCGCATATCCGCTGGGCGGGGGCCGAAACCGATCTGCCCGCCGAATACCGGGCACAGCAAGAGCATGACCTTGGTGGCCGCCTCGTCACCCCGGCGCCCATCGATTGCCATACACATATCGTCCATGGCGGCAACCGGGCGGGCGAGTTCGAAATGCGGCTGGAAGGGGCCAGTTATGAGACGGTGGCGCGGGCCGGGGGCGGGATCGTCTCGACGGTCACGGCCACCCGCGCCGCGCAGGAAGACGAATTGCTCGCGAGCGCCCTGCCACGGGTCGATGCGCTGCTGGCCGAAGGGGTCGCCACCATCGAGGTAAAATCGGGCTACGGTCTCGATATCGAGACAGAAGCGCGGATGCTGCGGGTTGCGCGCCGGATCGCCGATCACCGCCCGCTGCGGGTGAGGACATCATTTCTGGGTGCCCATGCTGTGCCCGCCGAATATGCGGGCCGCGCGGATGCCTATATCGACGATCTCTGCATCCCCGCCCTGCGCGCCGCCCATGCCGAAGGACTGGTCGATGCGGTGGATGGTTTCTGCGAGGGAATCGCGTTTCAACCGGATCAGATCGCGCGGGTCTTCGACATCGCCGCAGAGCTGGGCCTGCCGGTCAAGCTGCATGCCGAACAATTGTCGAATCTGGGTGGAGCGGCGCTGGTTGCGGGGCGGGGTGGGCTATCCGCCGATCATATCGAATATCTCGACTCGGCGGGGGTCGATGCGCTGGCAAGGGCGGGGACAGTCGCGGTCGTGCTGCCCGGTGCGTTCTATACCCTGCGCGAGACGCAAAAACCCCCGATCGAGGCCCTGCGTGCCGCCGGGGTGCCGATGGCGGTGGCGAGCGATTGCAATCCCGGCTCCTCGCCCCTGACCTCGCTATTGCTGGCGATGAACATGGCCTGCACCCTGTTTCGCATGACCCCGGAGGAAGCCTTGGCGGGGATCACGCGCCATGCGGCGCGGGCATTGGGGCTGGAGGATTGCGGCTGGATCGCGCCGGGCCTGCGCGCCGATCTCGCGGTCTGGGATGTGGCGCATCCGGCGGAGCTGGCCTATCGCATCGGATTCAATCCACTGCATAGCCGCCTGTTCGGGGGCAAGATATACTGATGCGCACAGCATCAACGGCCATGCAGCGCCCCATTGCCCGCCGCTCTCTCGAAGGATGCCACCATGCCCGACCCCCGCAAGAACGCCCGCATCGTCCTGCCGCCCACCGGCCCCAAGATCACCGCGAAAAGCTGGCAAACCGAAGCGCCGATGCGAATGCTGATGAACAATCTGCATCCCGATGTGGCCGAGAATCCGCAGGAATTGGTCGTCTATGGCGGCATCGGGCGGGCGGCGCGCAGTTGGGGCGATTTCGATGCCATCGTCGCGACACTCAAAGACCTCGAAGCCGATGAAACGCTGATCGTGCAATCGGGCCGCCCCGTCGCCGTCATCCGCACCCATGCGGATGCGCCCCGCGTGCTCATCGCAAATTCGAATATCGTGCCCCATTGGGCGACCTGGGATCATTTCAACGCCCTCGATAAAAAGGGCCTGATGATGTACGGCCAGATGACCGCCGGGTCGTGGATCTATATCGGCACCCAAGGCATCGTGCAGGGCACCTACGAAACCTTTGTCGAGGCGGGTCGCCAGCATTATGGCGGCGACCTGACGGGGAAATGGGTGCTGACGGCGGGGCTGGGCGGCATGGGCGGGGCACAGCCGCTGGCGGCGGCCTTTGCCGGGGCTTCCTGCCTCGCGGTGGAATGCAACCCCGATAGCATCGCGTTTCGCCTGCGCACGCACTATCTCGACGAAAAGGCCGATACCCTCGACGACGCACTGGCGATGATCGCGCGCTGGACCGCCGCCGGGGAGGCAAAATCCGTCGGTCTTCTGGGCAATGCAGCGGATGTATTCCCCGAATTGGTGCGCCGGGGCGTACGCCCGGATATCGTCACCGACCAGACCTCCGCCCATGACCCGATCAACGGCTATCTGCCCCAGGGCTGGACCCTCGCCCAATGGCGCGACAAGCGCGAAAGTGACCCCAAGGCCGTCGAGCGGGCGGCACGGGCGAGCATGAAAACCCATGTCGCCGCGATGGTCGATTTCTGGAATGCGGGCGTCCCCACCCTCGATTACGGCAATAATATCCGGCAGATTGCCAAGGAAGAAGGGCTGGAAACCGCCTTTGCCTTTCCCGGCTTCGTACCTGCCTATATCCGGCCCCTGTTCTGCCGGGGCATTGGCCCGTTTCGCTGGTGCGCGCTTTCGGGCGATCCGGAGGATATCTACAAGACCGACGCAAGGATGAAAGCGCTGTTCCCCGACAACGCGCCGCTGCACCGATGGCTCGATATGGCACGGGAGCGGATCGCGTTTCAGGGCCTGCCCGCGCGCATCTGCTGGCTGGGGCTGGGCGACCGGCACCGGGCGGGCCTTGCCTTCAACGACATGGTGGCTTCGGGCGAATTATCGGCCCCGGTCGTCATCGGACGCGATCATCTGGACAGCGGGTCGGTCGCCTCGCCCAATCGCGAGACAGAGGCGATGAAGGACGGCTCGGATGCGGTATCGGACTGGCCCTTGCTCAATGCCCTGATCAATACCGCTTCGGGGGCGACATGGGTATCGCTGCACCATGGTGGCGGAGTCGGAATGGGGTTTTCGCAACATGCGGGCATGGTGATCGTTGCCGATGGCACGCAAAAGGCGGCGGAGCGTCTGGAGCGCGTGCTCTGGAACGATCCGGCATCGGGCGTCTGGCGCCATGCCGATGCAGGGTACGAAGACGCCGTCGCCTGCGCCCGCGAGCACGGTTTGCGCCTGCCGACGATTCTGTAGGGCCGCCCGTAGCCTCTATTCGCGATCCCCCGCCCCCGTCAGCGCATTCGCGAAATCTTCCGGGTCGAAGGGTTGCAGGTCATCGACCTGCTCACCGACGCCGATGGCATGGATGGGCAGGCCAAATTTCTGTGCGAGGGCAACGAGGATGCCGCCCTTGGCGGTGCCATCCAGCTTGGTCATGACGAGGCCGGTCACATCCGCCGTTTTCAGAAAGACATCGGCCTGAGAAATCGCATTTTGCCCGACGGTGGCATCGAGCACCAACAGGGTGTTATGCGGCGCATCGGGGTCGAATTTGCGAATGACGCGAACGATTTTTTCCAGCTCGCTCATCAGATCGGCCCGGTTTTGCAGGCGACCCGCAGTATCGATCATCACGATATCGGTTCCGGCGTCGCGGGCCTGTTCCAGCGCGTCGAAGGCCACCCCGGCGGCATCCGCCCCGACCGTCTTCGCGATGACGGGCACCCCCGCGCGCTCGCCCCAGACCTGAAGCTGCTCGATCGCCGCTGCGCGAAAGGTATCGCCCGCCGCGATCATCACCGATTTTCCCGCGCCTTTCAATTGCGCGGCCAGCTTGCCGATGGTGGTCGTCTTGCCCGATCCGTTTACGCCAACCACGAGGATCACCTGCGGTTTCGCAGCGAATAGCGGCAGGGGCCGGGCGACCGGCTCCAATATCCGCGCCACCTCCGACGCCAGCAGGCGCTTGATTTCCTCGGCGGCGATCTTCTTGCCAAAGCGCCCCTCGGCCACGGCGGCACTGGCCCGCAGGGCAACATCACTGCCCAGATCCGCCTGAATCAGCAGATCTTCAAGCTCCTCGATGGCGGCATCGTCCAGCACCTTGCGTTCGGCAATGGCCTCGACCCCGCCGGAAATGCGCGAGCTGGCTTTCGTCAGCCGGTCCTTGAGTTTCTGGAAAAAGCGCATGGCAACCCCCGTTATCCTGTCCCGCTTCATACGCGGGACAGACGCGAGGTCAAAGCACCGAAATCATCGGTGATCTTATGATGGGCGCTCGATATGGCGGCGGAATCGCTGTTCCAGCAGATTCGCGTTGATGACGCCGTGCAGCACGTCCTGTCGCTCACCCTTCGCATCAAACAGCAGCAGGGTGATCTTGCCGACGCCGTGGTTCAGCGCCAGCTCACGGCCCTCGGGCTTTTCAAGACTGGCAATAGCGTATTGCAACTCGTCCTCGCCAAAGGCCCGCATCGCCTTACGTACCTGCCGCTGGAGCGACAGGCAGGTCGGGCAATGCGGGTCATGCACCTGCACGACCATCGGAACGCCCTGTCCGATGCGACCGAGGTCATGCTCGTACATATCCGCCTTGACCGTACGGGTCAGAAACAACCCCGCACCCCCGCCGATGACGGCGATCCCGAGGCCGGTTTTCGCCAAACCACCCAGCATCTGCCGCCGGGTCTTTGCGGGTACCGGGGCCGGTTTGGAGGCTGGCGCCGCTTTCTTGCGGGTCTGGGGCTTGGGCTGACGTTTTGAGCGTTTCATGGGCCACCGGCGGTTAAGGAACAAGGTGCCCCTGTCTAACCGAGATCTCGGCATCGGATGATGAACAGATCATACGCCTCACGCAGGGTTGATTATTGCGCCCTGCTGTAAAGTCAGGGTTTGTAGGGCTGCATACCCATCCGGGCCAGTTCGTCCGCGCGCTCGTTTTCCGCGTGGCCCGCATGGCCCTTGACCCATTCCCAGTGCACCGTGTGGCGGGCGACGGCCTCGTCGAGGCGCTTCCATAATTCCTCGTTCTTCACAGGCTTTTTGGCGGCGGTCTTCCAGCCATTGCGCTTCCACGCATGAATCCATTTCGTCAGGCCGTCCTTCACATAGACAGAATCGGTGACAATGGTGACCTGAGCGGTTTTTGTCAGCGCTTCGAGCGCGGAAATGGCGGCCATCAGCTCCATGCGGTTATTCGTCGTCTCCTCCGCACCGCCGGAAAGTTCACTTTCCTTCAGCACCGTATCGCCCTCGCGCGCGATCAGCAGAACGCCCCATCCACCGGGACCGGGGTTGCCGCTGCATGCACCATCGGTATAGGCGAAAATCTCGGGCACGGGGCGCTCTCCACTGGTATCGGTTCGCTGCACGACGTATGCCGGAAGCCGGGCACTGACAAGGGGAGAGACCGATGGCGACCATGACAACCGACGAGATTTTTGCGCTGGCCGACAGCACGCTGCGCCGCTTTGGCGCCGATGACGCCAATGCAGGGGCGGTGGCGCGCACCATCACCACCGCCGAGCGCGACGGGTCGCATTCCCACGGTCTCTTTCGCCTGCCCGGCTATGTGAAGGGCCTGAAAAGCGGTCGGATCAAGGGCGATGCACAACCGACCGCAACCCCGATAGCCCCCGGTATCCTGCGCGTCGATGGCGACGAGGGATTTGCCCCGCTGGCGCTGGAGGTAATGCGCGATCCTCTGATCGAGATGACCCGCGCGCAGGGGATTGCGATGTGCGGCGTGATCCGCACCCACCATTTCGCCGCGCTCTGGCCCGAAGTCGAAATGATGGCTGAGGCAGGGCTTGTGGCGATGGCGATGACACAGGCGATGCCCTATGTGGCCCCCGCCGGAGGGCGCGAGGCGCTGTTCGGCACCAATCCACAGGCCTTCGCGTGGCCCCGCCCCGGCAAACCGCCACTGGCCTTCGATCAGGCCGCCTCGACCATGGCGCGGGGCGATGTGATGATCCACCGGCGCGAGGGACAGCCCGTGCCCATCGGCGTGGGGATCGACAAGGACGGGAACGACACAACCGATCCGGCGGAGATTCTGGACGGCGGCGTACAGCTTGCCTTCGGCGGCTATAAAGGCAGCGCGATTGCCCTGATGGTCGAGCTGATGGCGTCTTCCCTGATCGGCGAGCGATTCAGCCATGAGGCGAAAGCGGCCCATAATGGCGATGGCGGCCCGCCCGTGGGGGGCGAATTCGTGCTGGCCATCGACCCGACAGCGGCAAGCGGCGGTGAGGGCTGGGCGGCCCATGGCGATTCGATCCTGACCCGGATCGAGCAGATGGACAATGCCCGCCTGCCCGGCGCCCGGCGCCACGCCAACCGCGCAAAGGGGGGACCGGCGGAGGTGTCGGATGCCGTGCTGGCAGAAATCGCCGCGCTTTGAATGATCGGTTGAAGCGGTCGGCGCAATCAGGCCGGATCGGGAACGGATAGCTCGATCAGATTAGCATCCGGGTCACGGATATAGAGCGAGCGAATCGGGCCAGTGGCCCCGGTTCGCGCGACCGGGCCATCCTCGATGGCGATCCCCGCATCGTGCAGGCGCGCCTGTGCCGCCGCGAGCGAACAATCGAGCAGGAAACACAGATCGCCAGAGCCGGGGGTCGGGCAGGCTGATTTCGGCTCGAATTCATGCCCCGCGCGATGGAGATTGATCTTCTGGGTTCCGAATGCGAGGGCCAGACGCCCCTCGCCGAACGACACCTTCTCCATCCCCAAGATGCCGCAATAGAACGATACCGTCGCATCGGGATCGGCCACTGTCAGGACGAGATGGTCGAGCGACGCGATCATGGCGATATCTCCCGCATGAGGCAGAGGCCCCGGCCATGGGCCGGGGCGGGAAGGGCGGGGCCGGGCTTTATTTCGGCAAGTCGCCCTCGACACCCTTGATGAAGAAATCCATCGTCGCGAGCATACCGTCATCTGCGGTCTCACCCGCTGCGATGCGCTCCTTGCCATCCCGGTCGATGATCGGGCCGGTGAAGGGATGCAGCAGGCCGACGCGAATCTGGTCTTCGAGGATTTTCGCCTTGGCCGCGACCGCATAGGGCATGTTCACATAAGGCGACATCTGCACCATGCCCGGCTGGATGCCATCCCATGTATCGGTGCTTTTCCACGATCCATCGAGGGCCATGCCGACACGCTCGACATAATAAGGCGCCCAGTTATCGATCACGGAGGTCAGCTGGGCATCCTCGCCGAAAGCATGCATATCCGATGCCTGCCCGATGGCCAGAACCCCCGCATTCGCGGCGGTCTGGAGCGGGGCTGGGCTGTCGGTATGCTGGGTGATGATATCGACGCCCTGCGCAATCAGGGCCTTGGCGGCATCCGCCTCCTTGCCCGGATCATACCATGTATTGACCCACAGGACCGAGATCGTCGCTTCGGGGTTGACGCTCTGCATACCGAGAAGGAAGGCGTTGACGCCACGGATGACTTCCGGGATCGGGAAGGAGGCGATGTAGCCCGCCTTGCCAGTTTCGGAGAGATGCGCGGCGATCATGCCCGCGATATAGCGCCCCTCGTAGAACCGGGCCGAATAGGTGGCGACGTTATCGGCGCGCTTATAGCCGGTGGCGTGCTCGAATTTCACATCCGGGAATTGCTTCGCGACCTTGATGGTCGGGTCCATGAAGCCGAAAGAGGTGGTGAAGATCAGGCCATGGCCGCTGGCCGCAAGCTGGCGGATAACACGCTCGGCATCGGGGCCTTCGGAGACGCTTTCGATATAGGTGGTTTCGACCTTGTCGCCATATGCCTGCTCAACGGCCTTGAGGCCCTCATGATGCTGGTAGGTCCAGCCATGGTCGCCGATGGGGCCGACATAGACAAAGCCGACTTTCAGCGGGTCATCGGCGGCAAGGGTGGGCGTGGCCAACCCGATGGCGAGGGTAGCGGCGGCAAGCAGAGTACGGAGCATTCGGGCGTCCTTTCGATTGAGGCAAGCGGAATGTAAGCGGCGTTAACCGATTCGGGTAGGGGAAATCGGAACAGCAAAAAGGGAGACCGCCGACGCGATCTCCCTGCTTTATCAATCGCGGATTTTCGCGATCTTCCGGCCCTGCAAAAGCGCCTATTCGGCGGCTTCGGCGATGTCGACGGAGATGAAGGTCCGGCCTTTCAGGCCCTTGTGAAAGCGCACATTGCCCGTGACCTTGGTAAAGATCGTATGATCCTTGCCCATGCCCACATTCGCGCCGGGATACCATTTGGTGCCCCGCTGGCGGCACAGGATGTTTCCGGGAATCACCAATTCGCCGCCATATTTCTTGATGCCGAGACGCCGACCGGCGGAATCACGACCGTTGCGGGATGAACCGCCTGCCTTTTTATGTGCCATGGATCTAGTCCTCCTTCGCGGCCGCTTCGCGGGTTTCGATCAGCCTTTGCGCCTGCGTTACAATGCTGGGGCGCGAGACGGTGATCGTGCCGTTCACGTTCTCGTCGATATAGGTTTCGATAAAGTCCCAATCCGTAGCGTTCCACTCGACGAACTGGCTGTAGTAATAGACGCCGATCGCGTTCAGCGCCGTTTCGCTGGCTTTGCCGAGGCCGGGCAGTTTCTCGATGTCATCCGCATCGGTCACCGGGCCGTCGATCAAATTCGAGGGGCGGGTCATGCTGTCGGACGAGACCGCCGGGGCATCCGCTGCCGAATCCTCTTTCTTGGCCTTGGGCGCGGCCTTGGGCGCCTTCGCTGCCTTGGCACCATCCGCATCGCCCGGAATGCCATTGATGCGCACACGCGTCAGATACTGACGATGGCCCTTGCGGGTTTTGGAGCTGTGCTTGCGACGGCGCTTCTTGAAGACGACGATCTTCTTGTCGCGGTACTGTTCGATGATTTCGCCGGTTACGACCGCACCGTCGACCAAAGGCGCGCCGACCGTCATGCCACCCTCGCCCCCATGCATCAGCACGGTGTCGAAGGTCACGGTATCACCCGCTTCCGCTTCGAGTTTCTCGATACTCAGAACGTCGCCCACGGTAACGCGGTATTGCTTGCCGCCGGTCTTGATGACTGCGAACATGGTTATCCTCACTTTGTCCCGCGTCCTGTGGCACCGCTTGGCGGATTTGAGGGGCTTGTCGCCCGCCTCGAACAGCGTGTTGTCACGTCGTAAACCCCCGGTGCGCGCATGCCCACCGTGGAAGCGCGGCTTATGCCGTTCCGTGTCCTTCGTGTCAACTACCCGCATCACTTTCACGAAGTCTTATTCAGTACGAGGCAATGTCGCACAGAACCAATGCTGGCTCGACGCGACTTGAACAGGTTTTAACAGGAAAACAGCGACCGATGGACCTCATCGACAGGACAAAAACTGCGTTGGCAGAATGGCGAATCGATCCGAAGCATCTCTGGCGGCAGTATCTTCTCACGCTCGGTGTGCTCATTGTCCTCGTCATCACGTCCCATCTGATCGCCCTGCGCACGACCGAAATCGCCGCCATGGACGCCGCCACCGTCAATCAGGCAGGTCAACAGCGGATGCTCAGCCAGCGCATCCTGTACCTGACCTCCCGGATTCGCGAAGACAGGGCGGTGGCGCATAATACCGCGCTTCTGAACGATTCCCTCGACCAGCTCGAAGCCTCCCATGCAACGCTGCGCGATAAGGCGCGCAGGGTGGACGCGCTCCACTCCACCTATTTCGGTCTCGTCGCCGGGGCATCGCTCGACACGCTTGTGCTGCGCTTTTTGGAAGATGCCCGGCTGGCCATCGGCACCAACGCGGCGGAATCGCAGGCGGCCTATGACCGGATACGCGATATCGGGCCGGGGCATCTGCTCGATCTTCTGCAAAACGCCGTTTCGGTGCATGAGGCGCAGGCCCGGCACCATGCGGCTGCCCTCACGAGAATCCACAAGCTTTCGATGATCGCCGCCTTGATGCTGTTGCTGTTCGAAGCGATCTTGATCTTTCGACCCGCCCACCGCATCACGCGCCAGACGCTCGCCACATTGGCCAGCAAGACCGGCGCGCTGGAAAACGCCCAACTGGAAGTGAACAAACGCAATCGCCAGCTTGCCGCCCTGTGCGATGTCGCGGAACACGACGCGATGCACGATTCGCTGACCGGCCTCGCCAATCGTCGGCACCTGCAACGCGAGCTGGAAGAACGCTGCCACAAGATCGGCGATACGGATGCGGGGATCGCCCTGTTCCAGATCGATCTCGACCGTTTCAAGGATATCAATGACACGCTTGGCCATGCGGCGGGCGACCAAATCCTCGTGCATGTCGCCGAAACCCTGCAAAAATGCCTGAGCGACGACGATTTCATCGCGCGGTCGGGGGGCGATGAATTCGTGATCCTGATGTCGGGATGCAAAAGCCGCGACACTCTGGACGAGACGGCCTCGCGCATCATCGAAGCCATCGCACAGCCCATCGAATACCGGGGCAATCTCTGCGCCTTCAATACCAGCGTCGGCATCGAAATCGGCATCGAGCACCGCAACGGGCCGGATGTGGATACCGATCTGATGCTCTCGAATGCCGATATTGCCCTCTATCGCGCAAAGGAAAAGGGCCGCAACAACTATGCCTTCTTCACCGAAGACATGCGCAAGGATGTCGAGGAAAGCCGCGCCCTTGGCGACGATCTGGTCCGTGCCATCGTGCGGGACGAATTCTTCCCGGTCTATCAGGTGCAGGTCACCGCAGGCGAGCGCGCCGTCCATGGTGTCGAAGCGCTGGCCCGGTGGCGGCATCCCGAAAAAGGCGAGATCGCGCCATGGCGCTTTTTGCCGGTCGCGGAGCGTCTGGGGCTGACCGAGGATATCGACGACGCGATCCTGCGCCATGCTCTACAGGATGTGAGCGCATGGCGGGAAGCCGGTCTGACGGTGCCGAATCTGTCGGTCAATGTCTCTGCCTCCCGCCTTGCCGATCCCGATCTGATCCCGCGCCTGCGCGAGATGGGGATTCCAGCGGGCAGCGTATCCTTTGAGGTGCTCGAAAGCGTCTTCGCCGACCGGATGGACGACACGCTGCGTTACACGCTCGATTCGTTGGAAGACATGGGCATCGCCATCGAAGTCGATGATTTCGGCACGGGTCACGCCTCGCTGCTCGCCCTGCTCTCGCTGCGCCCCGAACGGCTGAAAATCGCCCGCGAGCTGATCGATCCAGCCCCGGAATCCGCCGAACACCGCGCCATTCTGGAATCGATCATGCAAATCGCGAATGCCCTCGACACCGAAGTCGTGGGCGAAGGGATCGAAACCGAGAACCATGCCGAAATCTGCGAGAGTATCGGCGTGCAGGTTTTGCAGGGCTTCCATTTCTGCCGTCCCTTGCCAGAACCCGAAGCCGCCGCCCGCATCAGCGAGATCACCCAAAGCGCCGGAAAGGCCATCCGCGCCGCGTGACGATCTGTTCCGTCGATTTCGCGTGCGATCGCTCCAGATTGAGGGGTTATGATCCACGCGCCCGGACCTGTCATGCTGACCATCCGAACCCTTGCGAAAGCCTATCCCACGCCACAGGGACCGCTCGCTGTTTTGCGCGGTCTCGATCTCGATGTCGGGGCGGGGCAGAGCCTGTCCCTGATGGGCGAATCCGGGTCGGGGAAAAGCACGCTCTTGCATCTCGTCGCGGGTCTCGACTCCGCCGATGGGGGCAGCATCCATGTAGGCGAGACTGACATCACCCGCCTCGACGATGCAGGCCGCGCCGCCCTGCGCCGCCAGCGCATCGGATTGGTCTTTCAGCAATTCAACCTGATCCCCAGCCTGACCGTCGCCGCCAATCTGGCCTTTCAGGCGCGCATCGCCGGGCGCCACGATCCCGCATGGCAAAACACGCTGGCGGATCGCCTTGGGCTGACGGATTTGCAGGACCGCTATCCCGAACAATTATCGGGGGGACAGCAACAGCGCGTGGCCATCGGGCGCACCTTTGCGATGCGCCCGGACCTGATCCTCGCCGATGAACCCACGGGCAATCTCGACGAGGAAAGTGGCGATGCGGTCATGCACCTCGCCCTCAATCTCGTCGCGCAGACCGGATGCACCTTTTTGATGGTGACCCATTCGGCGCGCCTCGCCGGAATGCTCGACCGGCAGGTGACGCTGGTACAAGGGCGGCTGGCATGAGCCGCATTTGGCATGCGCTGACGGCCCTGCTCAGTCATTGGCGGCGCAAACCGCTGCAATTGACCGCCTTGCTCGGTGGGTTGATGATCGCCACGGCCCTCTGGAGCGGGGTGCAGGCCCTGAACGCGCAGGCCCGCGAATCCTATGACCGCGCCGCGCGGACGCTGGGGGGCGATGCCGTGCCGTCGCTTGCCCTGCCCGGCGGCATTGAGTTTGACGAAAGCGTTTTCGTGGCCCTGCGCCGGGCGGGATGGCCGGTCTCGCCGGTGCTCGAAGGCACCATACGCCTTGGCGAGACCCGCATGCGGATACTGGGGATCGAGCCACTGACCCTGCCCGCCGCCGCCCGGATGACGGGCGAGACCAGCGGCCCGGTGGATGGCGCCTTGTTCGAGGGGTTCATGGCTCCGCCATGGCGCGCCTTCGCCCATCCCGATACGGTTGCGGCCTTGGCGGGAGAGGAGGGATTGCCCCCCCTGACAGCCCAGCGCGATCTGGCCCCGACTCTGTTGATGATGGATATCGGCGCCGCACAGGCAATGCTGGATTCCCCCGGCAGGATCAGCCGATTGCTGCTCGATCCCGGCATGTCCGCCCCGGCGACACCGCTGGCACAGGCGACCGACCTGCCGCTGGAATGGCGCGAAACCGACACGCAGGGCGATCTCGACCGCCTGACGAAAAGTTTTCACCTGAATCTGACCGCCTTTGGCCTGCTCGCTTTTCTGGTCGGCCTGTTCATCGTCTATTCGGCGATTGCCCTCGCCTTCGAGCAACGCTTGCCGATGCTGCGCACCCTGCGCGCCCTTGGCATCTCGGCGCGGATGCTGACCGGCGTTCTGCTCGTCGAGTTGCTCACCCTGTCCCTGCTGGCGGGGATCGCGGGGGTGGTGGGCGGCTATGTCATCGCCGCCGCATTGATGCCCGATGTCGCGGCCAGTCTGGACGGTCTGTACGGGGCGGATGTGCCCGGCACCTTGTCGCTGGAGCTGTCCTGGTGGCTGGCCGGAATCGCGATTTCGGTTCTGGGGGCGATGGGGGCGGCGGGATATAGCCTGCTAAAGACCTATCGCATGCCGCCCCTCGCCTCGGCCCGCCGCCAAGCGTGGCGCGCGGCCCAGCGCGGATGGCTGCGGGTACAGGGTGCCCTTGCCGTCCTGCTGTTGATCGCGGCGGCGGTGCTGATGCTGTTTGCCGAGGGGCTGGTTGCCGGATTTGCAGGGCTGGCCGCGCTGTTGCTTGGGGCCGCGCTGCTATTGCCCCCGGCACTGGCATTGATCCTGCGCGCCGGGCAAGGGGCGGCACGCGGACCGATCGCCCAGTGGTTCTGGGCCGATGCCCAGCAACAATTATCCGGCTTGTCGCTGGCGTTGATGGCGCTGTTGCTGGCGCTGGGGGCCAATATCGGCGTCGGCACGATGGTGAACGGATTTCGCGATACTTTCACCAACTGGCTCGATCAACGGCTCGTGGCGGAAGTGTATTACAATGCCCGCAGCGACGAGGATGCCGCCACCATCCGGGCATGGGCCTTGGCGCAGGACGACATCACCGCCCTGCTGCCGACCCTGAACGCGACGACGCGAATGGATGGCCTGCCGGTCACGGTCGTCGGCTATACCGACCATCCGACCTATCGCACCAGTTGGCCGATGGTGGCCATCGCCCCCGATGCCTTTGACCGGGTGGCGACGGGCGAGGCGGTCTTTGCCAGCGAACAACTGGCCACACGGCTTTCCCTGTCCGTGGGTCAGACAATCGAGATCGACGGCTGGACCGCGACGGTTGCGGGCATCTATCCCGATTACGGCAATCCGAAAGGCCAGATCAGCGCAGAGATCACGACAATCGCCAAAGTCTTCCCCACGGCCCGCCGGGGTGGAACCGGCCTGCGCGTGGCGGAGGGGCGCACGCAAGCCGTCATCTCGGCGATGCGCGAGCGGTTCGACCTTGGCGACAATCTCATCGATCAGGCGGCCCTCAAGGGATATTCGAAGGGCGTTTTCGAGGATACCTTCGCGGTGACGGCGGCGCTGAATGTGCTGACGATGGGGGTTGCCGGATTCGCGCTGTTCATGTCGCTGCTGACCCTGTCGGAGATGCGCCTGCCCCAGCTTGCCCCCCTCTGGGCGGCGGGGGTGACGCGGCGGGGGCTGGCGGGGCTGGAATTGCTGAAGACCCTCGCGATGGCGCTGTTTACGGCGCTGCTGGCGATTCCGCTGGGGCTGGCGGTGGCGTGGTGCCTCGTCGCGGTAGTGAATGTGCAGGCATTCGGTTGGCGATTGCCGTTTCACCTGTTTCCGGGGCAATGGGCGGCGCTGGTCGCGCTGGCGGTCTTGACGGCGGGTCTCGCGGCGCTTTGGCCGATCAACAGCCTGCGCCGGATGCCCCCTGTCCGGCTGGTAAGGGTGTTTACGGATGAACGCTAGAATACTGCTCCTCGCATGGTTTCTGGTGATGCCCCTGCCCGCAATCGCGCAGGGATTTGCGGATCTGGGCACCGATGCCGATGCCTATGCCCCCGTGCGCCCCGGCACGGCGATCACCTTTCCACGGGATCACGGCGCGCATCCCGGCCACCGGATCGAATGGTGGTACGTCACCGCCAATCTGACCGATGACACCGGCGCATCGCTGGGGGTGCAATGGACCCTGTTCCGGCAAGCCGCAGCGCCGAACGATACCGGCACGGGCTGGGCCAGCCAGCAATACTGGATGGGCCATACCGCGATGACGACACCGGACAGCCATCACCACGCCGAGCGCCTCGCGCGGGGCGGCATCGGACAGGCAGGTGTCACCGCCGCGCCCTTTGCCGCCTGGATCGATCACTGGTCCTTCGAAAGCGAGGAGACCGGCTTTGCACCCCTGCGCCTGTCCGCCGATGGCGAGGATTTTGCCTATGACCTGACCCTCGATACCGACGCTCCGATGGTCTTGCAGGGCGATGGCGGGTACAGCCGCAAATCCGACCGGGGGCAGGCGTCCTATTATGTCAGCCAACCCTTCTTTACCGTCACGGGCACCGTTACCCTCGCGGGTGAGGACCGGGCCGTTACGGGCCGCGCCTGGATGGACCGCGAATGGTCGTCGCAGCCGCTTGCCCCGGATCAAACCGGCTGGGACTGGTTTTCGCTGCATCTGGAGAGCGGGGCCAAACTGATGCTCTTTCGCCTGCGCAGCGAGACACGCTCGCCCTATTACGCAGGCAATTGGATCGACCCGGATGGCAACAGCACCCCTCTCGCGCAGGAGGCCATCACGATGGAGCCGCTGAACACCGCACGTGTTGCGGGGCGCAGGGTGCCGGTGTCGTGGCGTCTGGCCGTGGCGGGGCGCAATCTGGATGTCACGGCGACCGCGCTGAACCCGCAAAGCTGGAACGGCACCTTCTTTCCGTATTGGGAAGGCCCGATCACGGTAACGGGGTCGCAGGGGGGCATGGGGTATCTGGAAATGACCGGCTACCCCCGCATCGAATGACAGTATAGGAAACACCGACCCTTCGGATGACGAGTGCCCCATGACCTTTATCCCCGTCGAAACCGTCAACCCCGACGCGCCCCCCGGCCTGCTGATCATCGCCGATCATGCCGCCGCCGATCTGCCGCCCGGCTATGGCGATCTGGGCCTCGATCCGGGGGCCTTCGAGCGGCATATCGCCTATGATATCGGCACGGCGGGGCTGACGCGGGCGCTATCGGCGCGGCTGAACGCCACCGCCCTGCTCGCCGGATTTTCGCGTCTGCTGATCGATCCGAACCGGGGCGAGGACGACCCGACACTGGTGATGAAAATCTCCGACGGAGCCATCATTCCCGGCAATCGCAGGGTGGATACAGTGGAGACCGAACGCCGCCTCGATCTGTGCTATCGCCCTTATCACGCGGCGATCGAGGCACAGATTGCCCGCACCCCCCGCCCCGCCGTGCTCTCGGTCCACAGCTTTACCCCCCAGCTTCAGGGCCGCCCGCCGCGTCCGTGGCATGTGGGGGTTTTATGGGGATCGGATGAGGGGTCGGCACGGCGGTTTATGGCATTGCTGCGCCGTGACCCGGATCTCTGCGTGGGCGAAAACGAGCCTTACTTGGGCGGCAATCCCGGCGAAACCCTTGACCAGCATGTTTTTCATCGCGGTCTGCCGAACCTGCTGATCGAGCTGCGCAACGATTTGATCGCCGATGAAGCGGGACAAATCGCCTGGGCCGACCGCCTTGCCCCCCTAATACGCGAAGCATTCGCCCCCGCATGACAAAAAAAGGCCGCCTCGTTTTACAGAGACGGCCAGTCGGGGAGGAAATGAGAAAGAGCGGGCTACGCTCTTAAAGCCATTCAACTATTGCATTCAAATGTTAACAAATCATGCGCTCTTGTACTGACGCGCTTTCGCCATCATCTGAGTTAAAATAACAGGCCGCTGACACGGTCGGAACAGTCGCCAATAAACAATGAAACGGGAAAAATGCGTCCCGGATATTAAAGCGGAAAAAACGATATTGAAGGGTGTCAACGCCTATACTTAAAACACCAATTCGCCGCGTTACACCGCCACAGAAAAGGACCGGACCGATGACTTTTACGAACCTTTCCGCCCTTGCCCTTGCGGCGACGCTGATGGCCTTTGCGCCCTTGCCCATCGCGGCGGAACAGGCCACCGCGCCCACCGCCGATCTGCGCGAGACCGACGAACACCATCGCCGGATGCAGCGCCTGTTCGGGGATGTGCGGGAGGTTTTGGAAGACGCCGCCGCCGCCCGCAGCGAGATCAACACCGAGGACGGTTTTCGCAAGCTGTTCACCCGCCGCATCGGCATCGACGCCGAAAGCCGGACCCAGCGCCTGCTCGGCGATGCCTTCGACGTGGTGGCCGATGCGCCCGTGACCATGATCCAGCGCGATATCCGCGAGCGCCGGGCCGCGATCACCTCCCTGCGTGCCGAGATCGCCCGCCTGCGCGAAGCCCGCATCGCCGCCCCTGAGGAGGTCGGTTTGACCGGCACATTCGGGCTGGCCAAGGACCGTGAGACCATCGATGATGAAATCGATGAGGCCCATGCCCGGATCGCCGGGAACGAGCTGGCCATTCGCGACGCAAAGACGCGCTTTCTGACCGCAATGCAGGCCGCCGGAACCCCCGTCACCGAGGAAGAGGCCGACCTGTTGCTCGACAGCGTGACGGGCGAAGATGTCATTCGCATCGCCGCCGCCTATACGGCCGCGCGGGGGGTCAGCCGCCAGCTTCTCGCCCTGCTCGACGAGACCGACGAGGATCTGGGCACCGCGAAACGCTATTATGCGATGCATACCGCGCTTCTCGCCGTGCTCGTCCATGCGCAGACGACCTTTATCGAGAAGATCGACGGCGATTACCTGCCCCGGCTCGATGCCATCGCCCGCGATGTCCGCGCCGCGCGCAAGGAGACGGAGCGCTTGCTGCGCCAACCCGGAACGGCCCGCCAGCGCGAGGCCCTGAACGCGAATATCCAGTCACAATCCATCGCCTTCGAGGCCGCCGACTTCTATCGCCAGCATCTGAACGATCAACGCCGCGAGGTTGCAGGCGCGCGCAAGGATGCCGTGCGAGAACTGCGGATCGCCGACAACACCCTGCGCACGGTCGATGCCAGCTTCCAGCTTCGCTCGATGATGGAAAGTGCAACCATGTCCTTCGAGGCGCTGCAAAACCTGCAAAGCCCCGGCATCGAGCGCATCTTCCGCAACGATCAGCTCCGCCGCGAATTCAGGGAACTGAGCGACCGGCTGAACGCAGGATCATAGGGGCAGGGGGGCAGTCAAAGCCCCCCATCAGTGGCCTCTAGGCTTTTGGCGGCGTGATCCGCCACGGATTGCTCTTGAACCAGCGCGCCGTATAGGCAACCCCGATCAGCATGGCATAACCGCCCAGATTGACGAGGGCGATGACCCAGAGCTGTTTGTCAAATTCATGGATAATCACGCCCAGCAACCGCGCGCTGACCAGACTGAAGATGAAGACGGCCAGCGCCTGTTGTCCCACCCGCCGGACCAGCGTGACCACAACGCCCAGCACGCCGGTTTTCGGCAAGCGGTGCCCATGGTCCCCCGCCGCGACCCAGACGAGATAGGCGAGCGCGAGGAAGTGCAGATACCGGAACAGGCCGAAGAAGGTCTTCGATTGCAGCGGGCGGACCGAGGATTTGAACGCCCCGATCTGCTCCCATATCGGGGCAAGATCCGGCCGCGCCTCAAAGAACCGCCGCGCAGGCGTGCCATCGGGATCGAGGGGGATCGAAATCAGCACCACCGCAAGACAGAGCAGGATCAGCCACCACCGCGTCGGCGGTTTCGGCAACCAGCCGAGCGTAAACGCAAAGCCGGTGAAGAAGATCAATTGCCACGCGAACGGGTTAAAGAACCATGTGCGCGGCCTGCCCACCGGCTCTGCAGGCAGGTTGAATCCGGTGAAGACCGGCACGTCGAGAAAGGCAAGCCACGGCTGGCTCGCCATCGCCCAGACAACGACACAAAACCCCATCGCCAACCATGGACGCGCCCCCGGCGCACGAAAGGTGCTGAGCCAGACCACGATGGGCATCAGCGCGAGAACCACCATGTACATCACGAGGATGTCGAAATAATTCGGGATATAGCCGAGCCAGAACAGCGGCGGCAAAAAGCCCTCAGGATTATTGACGAAACGGCGCAGGTTTAGAACGGCGACATAATCCCGGTCCGGATCGGGCAGCCATCGCCCGACGATCATCAAGGTGACCAAAACCGTAAAGAACACCGCGATATGGCACCAATAGAGCTGCCATATGCGATAGGCGACCCGCGCCGTGCCGATCCACCAGCCCCGCGCCTCGAATATCTTGTAGAAGGCAAGCGCAGACGCGGCCCCGGAGCAAAAGACGAAGATTTCGGTCGCGTCAGAATACCCGAACCGGGCGGGGATCCAGCTATCCCATGTATTCCACGGAATATGGGCGCTGAGGATAATGAACATCCCCAGCCCCCGAAAGAAATCGAGGCGCGGGTCGCGCCGTGCTTCGCGCAGGGCTGCCGCCTCCGCCGGTGTCACAGGGACGCCGCCATCGCCGATTCGAAGGCCCCGATCCGCGACAGACGCCGTTCGGCATAACCATCGAGTGCCCCGCGCGTACGCGCCCGGTCATCGATCAGGCCGCGAGCCTCACCCAGCATACCGGCGCGCAGGGCCGCATCGATGGTCAGGCGCTCGAATACATCGCGCTGGGCATGGCTCCCCCCCACGCGCTGCATTACGGGCCGCGCGCTGACCAGCGATCGGTATGCATTCGCATAATCGCCATGGGCAAACCGGATCAGCCCTTCGGCGGCGGGAACGCCTGCCTGAGCGGAAACCGCGTCCATCGTCGTCGCCCCCCTTTTCGCACTACCCTTCATCGCCTGAAGCAACTGGCATGCTTTTCCATGCGCATCGCCATTGCTCAGTGCAAGCATGTAATGCAGGTCTGCGAAGACGACACAACCATCATCGGTGCGATTGGCGCAGATATGCGCGAGTTCTTCCCAGCGCGCGCCGACATCGACACCCTCCAGCTCCAGCCTTACGAGCAACGAGGCACCGTTGGAAATGTCGCGGTAATCGTCGGTATGGTCAGCGCGGATTTCGGTGTCATAGAGGCGCAGCACCTCGGCATAATCCCCCTGATCGAGATAGAATAGCGCCAAATGCCACCAGACATGGTAGCGGAAGTTATTGCAATGCGCCCAGGTATCGGGCTGGTTCGCCAGCCATGTCACGCCCTCGCGGGTGCGGTTTGTCATATCGAAGACATGGGCAACGGCATGGACGCCCCACGCATCGTCGCGCGCGCGCAGCACGGCATCGCGGCCCCGCGCTTCGGCAGCGAGATAATCGCCGGTTTCCTCTAATGCAAAGGCATGGCAGCCCTTGATATAGGGCGCGTGCGGGTGGTCGGCCCCATAGGCGTGCAGGACGCTTTCGACCGAGCGGCGCATTTCAGCGCCATCGCCCAGTACAAACAGAATGGCCTGTGCAATCTTCATGGCCAGCGAATCGCGCGGCCATGTCTGGATCAGCCGGTTCAGCGCGCCGGCTGAACCCTGCATGTCGCCGCTGAGGTAAAGCGTCAGGGCCGCAAGATACGCGCGCTCGCGCGGGGTTGCGCCCCCCGACATCAGGCGGGTTGCCTCGGTATGGGCTTCGCGGGCTGTTTCGACCAGTTCTTTGCGGCCCAGCAGCATCATAAAAAAGCCCTTCGCCGTATGGGCGAGGGCAAAGTCTGGCGCGGCCTCGAGCGTCTGGGTCAGGTGCACCGGCGTCGACGCACCATGGGCGAGAAAGGCCTGAATGGTCGAATTCCACGGTTCAATCGCCGCCGTATTCGACAAGGTGACGTCATATCCGAAGACATCCTGATGAGCCATGAGTGCGTGTCCGATCGTTGGCATGCGCTGCCGCGCCGCTGCGTGTATATTCAGTATAGTGACGTGGGACGCGGGATCAGGGAAACAACGTCTTATCGCGATTTCGTGAGGTAACATCCTGAACAGGAATTGCCTGTGTCCGGTGCAGCCGTGCGTTGCTATGATCGGGGCGGGGGCGGTGGTTGACGGATGCGGAGGAGAGCGCGATGCGGCGCGGATTATTGATTGCGGGTGTTCTGGCGGCGCTGGGTGTGGGAGCTTTTGCGGCGGGAGGCAAAAACCTGTTTTACGCTGCCTTGACGGAATCGGTGGCGGGAGAGGCGATTGATCCGCCGACCGCGCATCGGCTGGCCGCGAACGGGTCGCTTCATCTGATTGATATACGCCGCCCCGATGAATGGAAGCAGACCGGGTCCGGCGCGGGGGCGCAGCGCCTCGATATGCGGCGAAAAGATTTCATTGACGCGCTGGAGCGTATTACGGACGGGAACCGCGCCGCGGCTGTTGCGCTGATCTGTGCGCGGGGCGTGCGTTCTGCGCGGATGAACAATCTGCTGACAGAGGCGGGCTTCACCAATATCATTGACGTGCCCGAGGGGATGCTCGGGTCGGCGGCGGGGCCGGGCTGGGTCAAGCGCGGATTGCCGGTGGTGAAAGACTGAGGAGCGGACATGTCCGGAAGACGAATTGTGATCACAGGCGTCAGTCAGGGTCTGGGCCGTGCGCTGGTTGATGAGTTTATTGCGCTGGGCCATCACGTTGCGGGATGTGCGCGCAGCAGTGCGGCGGTTGATGCTCTGACCACAACCCACGGCGCGCCGCATCATTTCCGGTCTGTCGATGTGGCCGATGATGCCGCCGTGACGGCATGGAGCCGCGATGTGCTGGACGCCTTCGGGACGCCCGATCTGCTGATAAACAATGCCGCCCTCGTTAATGCCAACGCACCGTTGTGGGAGGTGTCACCCGAAGAATTTCGCGGGCTTGTCGCCGTGAATATCAGTGGCGTTCATAGCGTTATCCGGGCCTTTTTGCCTGCGATGATGGCGCAGGGAACGGGCGTGGTGGCAAATCTGAGCAGTGGCTGGGGCCGGTCGGTCGCGCCCGAGGTTGCGCCCTATTGTGCGAGTAAATGGGCGATTGAGGGAATGACAAAGGCGCTGGCCGAGGAAATTCCCGCCGGTATGGCAGCGGTTCCCGTCAGCCCCGGTATCGTCAATACCGAAATGCTGCAAAGCTGTTTCGGGAGCGGGGCCGCGCAGTTCCAAACCGCCGAACCTTGGGCAAAAACCGCCGCGCCGTTCTTTCTGAATCTGTCGGCACGCGATAACGGACAATCGGTGACGACCCCCTGAAACCGGCGAGCGGGTGTCAGAAGATGCTGTGGAAGGCCGGGCGCTCCGGCCTTCCTTATGATCGTTACATCTTGGCCGGAACGATCAGGCCGCAAGCGATGCGCCCGCCGGCACCGCCGATCGGTTGGCTTTTGTGATCGTCCGGTGCTTCGTGGATGATGAACGTCGATC